>JBOZRS010000061.1:0-2685 GCA_050789065.1 Microvirga sp. | reverse complement strand
GCTGAGCCTCGATCAACTGCTCGCCGCTCCGGACTTGGCCGGCGGCGATATAGTCCTGCACCCCGGTCACCACCATTGGGATGACCGTCCAGGGCTTCGACGCGCAGGTGGCCTCGGCCACCATGCCAACCTTCATCACCTGCGCCTCGACCTGCCCGAACCCGGCCTGCAGGCGGCCGCGCCCGGCGCCTTCCGGGATCAAGACGCCAGCCGGACGCATGAGCGGGTTGACCACGTCGCCGACCCGCAGCGTGAACTGCTCGACCCGCCCGCCCACGCCGGCTCGAACGACGGTCTTGTCCAACTCCACCTGCGCCTGGGCCAGCTCGGCCTCCGCGCTGGCCTTCTCGGCCGGCAGCAGAGTAGAGATCCGCGTCTCCGCCTGCTCCTTGGCGGCGACGGCGGCATCGATGCCGCCCTGCCGTCCCTCGACGGCGACCTGCAGCTTCTCGATGTCCCGCGTGGCGACGGCGCCCGGATTGCGGCGGTAGATCTCCTGCTTCGTTTCCAGCTCGTCCACCGCCTGCTGATAGGCGCTCCGGGCCTCCTGGATCCTGCCTGCGGCCGCCGCGACGTCGGCTCGTGCCGCCACCAGTTCCGCGTCGACCTGAGCGATCTTACGACGGGCGGTCTCCACCGCTGCCTCCTGTTTCGCGCTGTCGAGCCGGAAGATCGGCTGTCCCTGCTTGACATCGCCGCTGACCCCGAGATTGACCTCGGCCACGCGTCCGTTGGTCTCGGGCAGGATCGGGATGGTGCGGAAGAACGCCGTCGCGTTCGTGGTCGCCGGGTGGTTGTAGAACACGGTCGTGATCAGCCCGATGGTGAGCATCAGGCAGAGCGTGATGCCCCAGCGCAGCTCGAACCAGACCGAGTAGAGCGTGATCTCCTTGCCGATCCGCTTGCCCTGGCCGTAGCGGCGGTAGAGATAGTCGGGCAGGATCGTCAGCAGGGAGCAGAGCAAAAGCTCAAGCATGGGACTGCTCCTTCGGCAGGCGATAAGGCGTGACGGTCGTCGGCACTTCGACTGCGTCCGCACGGGGCGCTTCGGCTGGCGCGATTTCGGCGCCGGTCTCGTCCGGGGCCTCGCCTGCGCCCTTGCCCGGCGGGATGCCGGCGATCTTCTCGAGGGATCCGGCCATCCGACGCAGCGGGTCGCCAAAATCGGGAATGTCGATCAGGGCGAGCAGCAGCCCGATCACCCAGAAGATGTGCATGTGGGTGAACAGCGCCAGCAAGCCCAGAACCGCGACGATCTCGAACTGCAGCTTGTGCCCCTTGTGGGCGATCCGCTCCGGCAGCGTGTGCAGGCGCAGGAACAGGAGCCCGACCGCCAGCACGGCGAGCAGCAGGAACACCGCCGTGACCACCATGAGAACGTCGGTGCTGCCGGGCGCGGTGATGAAGATCGGCAGATGCTGGGGGGCGGCGGGATTGAGCGATGCGGTCATAGGGCCTCTCCCACGGATTTCCCGGCGGATGCCGATGCGGCCTTCGGGATTGTCGAGTGTGACAGTTCAGGCGAAATGGCGAGCTCGGCCTCGGTCGCGGCGACGACCTCCTCGACGCTGACGCCATCCTGCGTCTCCAGAAGGGTGGCGCGGCCACCCGGAAAGCCGATCACCGCAAGTTCCGTGACGACGAGATCCACCGGCCGGCTCGACGTGAGCGGCAACGAGCACTCGCGGACGATCTTCGGTCGGCCCTTGGCGGTGTGCTGCATGGCGACGATGACGCGCTTGGCGCCAGCCACACGGAAGGATCCATACCGCATTGACGCACCCGCAGCCTTCACAGTGTCGAGGTAGCGCTGCACGGCCCTGGGGCACCGCTCCTGACGAACCTCCGTGACCTGGGTCTGCACACGGTCCGCCTCGGTAAGCTTCGTTTCAAACCCATGCTGGTCAGTCGCAGCTGTCGGTTCATGTGCTGTCATCGGAGTCATCCACCCACGGGGGTCGGGATTACCGCTTGGCTTCGCCCCATTTGAGGAAGAGGCCGACGTCGCCCGGCAGCCCGCCCGGCCACTCGATGATCAGCGCGCTCAGCCTGAACCCCGCGGACCTGAGCTGGTCGCGCCACAGCTCATAGGCTTGGCGCGGGCGCCCGGTGAGGGTCTCGGGCCAATCCGGATCGGAGTTGTTGATGGCGCGGCCGTGGTCGGTGCAGAGCGCATTGGGAAAGCGCATCACCATCAGCTCCGTCTGGCCGCGCTCCGCCGCCGCCTTCAGCTTCGACCTCAGCGGCTGCAGGATCTCCTTCAGGCGTTCCGGCGTAAGGTCGAGAGGCTCGGACAGGCGCTTGATCAGGTCCTGGCGCGCCTTCTCGGCCCGATCCATTCCGTCGACCGACTTGGTGGCCTTCGCCATCTGCATCTCGGTCATGTAGTTGCGCAGGTCGGCCGCCGACATGAACGTCTCGTCCGCAAGCTCCTGCTGGGCCTTGGACTCGTCCGGCTTCGTCTTCAGGGTTTCCATGATATCAATCTCCGTGTTCAGGATGCGAGTTTGGCCGGCACGGCGCCGAGCGCGCTGCGCGTCTGCCGCGCGATCACGAGTTCCTCATTGGTGGGGATGACCCACGCCGTGGGGCCGGCTCCGGCGGAGATCCGCGGTCCGCCGGTGTGGTTGGCCGCCTCGTTGAGCGTGAGGCCTGCCCAGGCGAGGCCGCCGATCACCTCGGCGC
>JBOZRS010000060.1:0-31016 GCA_050789065.1 Microvirga sp. | reverse complement strand
CGTCCGGGGCGGTGGCGAAGAGGCGGCGGGTGACGTAGTCGGCCGGATCGTGGCCGCTCGGCACCTCCTGGCGCTTGCGCAGGGTCCGCTCGCCCGTCCGCAGGTTGTAGTCGATGACCTCGCTCGGGGTGGTGAGGGAGGAATAGCAGTAGCGGACAGTGTCGGTGTCGAATTCGAGGCCGGGCTCGATCTCCAGGGAATAGGTCTCTTCCGGGAACGAGACAGTTTGCTCAGCGCCGCTGGCGAATTCGCGCAGGACGATGCGCGGGTTAGCGTCCTCGCGCTCCAGGCGCACGAGGCAGCGCGAGAACGCGACATGCGAGAGGATCATGGTTCCCGGCCGGCAGGGCACGAGGTCGCGCCAATGGGCGCGGCCGGGCGTGTTTACGGGCGCCGTCACGATCTTGAAATCCTCGGTCCCGTCCGCGTTCGTCAGGATGACGAGGCTGTCGCCGTGGTGTTCGACCTCGTATCGAAGCCTGGGCGAGCGGGGCTCGACGAGGCGAGGGTGGGTCGCCGGATCCATGCGGTCGAGGAGCCAAACCTCGGAGGTCTCGTGGTCGCTCGCGGAGATGACCACGAACGCGCCGGATTGCGTAAGCCTGATATCCAGGAAGAAGCCGGCATCGGGCTCCTCGTACACGGTCTCGTCCGTGGAGCAGGGGGTGCCGAGCCGGTGCCGCTTGACCCTGACGGGCCGATGATCGGCATCGAGCTCGATGTAGTAGAAGCCGGAGGAGTTGCCCATCCAGACGACCTCTCCGGTGGTCTCGGGCACCTCGTCGCCAAGCTCGCGCCCGGTCGCGAGGTCGCGCACCCGGATGGTGAAATATTCCGAGCCTTTGAGATCGAGGCTCCAGGCCATCAGGCGGTGGTCCGGTGAATGCTTCGCCTCGCCGAGATCGAAGAACGGATGCCCTTTCCCTTCCTTGTCGCCATCGACGAGGATGGTCTCATGGCCGCCCTCCCTGGGGCACCGACAGACGAGGGGGTGCTGCCCGCCGTCGCGGTAGCGCGTGAAATAGGCGAAAGGACCGTCCGGTTCCGGAACCGAGGAATCGTCCTCCTTGATCCGTCCCCGCATCTCCTTCACGAGGCGCTTGCCCAGGGCGCCGGTCCCCTTCATGACGGCCGACACATAGGCGTTCTCCCGATCCAGGTGCTCACGGATCTCCGTGGGAAGAGCCTCCGGTTCCCTCAATACCTCGCGCCAGTTCGGCGCCTTGAGCCAGGCATAGGGGTCCTGAACCTCGCGGCCATGAACATGAAAGACAAAAGGCCGCATATCCATGGCCGGGGCCGGGGGGAGCGGGCGGCGCGGCAGGCGGCTGTTCGTCATGCGATGAAATCTCTCAGGTTGAAGACGGGGCAGGCTTGGCTGTTCGGCCATTTGCACGGAGAAGCAAGCCTCATGGTCGCGACAAAATTCCCCGGCAAGGTGGCCTGAATGGCTTTGCGCTCCCTATCCGCTCCGTGCGAAAAAGCACAGCGATTCGGCTCATGGGGGAGATAGTCGGACGGACCGACGTGGGGGCGAGCTGACAGGTTCGTTCATGTCCCGTCAATCTCAGACATCTTACTTTCCAACCAATGTATAGCCGAAGGTCCTCGATTCTCTTCCAGTAATGGAGCTGGAATTCAGGGCCGGCTCGCAACGCCTGGAACGACGGACACCAAAGTCGTGTCGAAGACAGGGGAGTGCTGCGAGCCCTCAAGGGTCGTGAAGTCTTTGGTACGAGCATCACAGATAAGGCTACCCCGGTAGCCTGTGGTGCGGCTGGGCGAAATCCATGAACGAGATGTTTAAAACACCTGTGCACGGCACACTCGCCGAGGAGAGCGCGATCCTTTCCGGCACCCGGCGCAGCGACCTGCTCCGAGACGAGGTCCTCTCCGAGATCTTCGCCGCGACGGCGGATGCCCGGGCGGATCATCCGGCTCTTATCGTCCCAGGTCAGACCCTGACCTATCGCGAGGTCTCGGCGCGTGCCGACGCGATGGCGCGGGGCCTTCTGGAGCGCGGCGTCGGGGTTGGCGATGTCGTCGGCCTCTGGATGTGCCGGGGCGCGGATCTCCTGACCGCCCAGATCGCCGTCACGAAGGTGGGCGCCGCCTGGCTGCCCTTCGATGCCGATGCTCCGGCCGAGCGCGTCGGTATCTGCCTGCAGGACGCCGATGCGAAGATCCTGATCGCGGGCGAGACCCAGGCCAGGCAGATGACGGAGGCTCCCTGTCCCGTTCTGGTCCCCCATGCTCTGGCGCTCCACGAGGGCGAGGCGTTGCCGGCCCGGGCCGAAGGCCTGACCCCGGATCATCCCGCCTACGTGATCTATACTTCCGGCTCGACCGGGATGCCCAAGGGCATCGTCATTTCCCATCGGAACATCTGCCATTTCCTGCGCTCGGCCAACGAGGTCTACGGCTTCACGCACGAGGACGTCGTGTTCCAGGGGGCCTCGGCCGCCTTCGATCTCTCCATGGAAGAGATCTGGATTCCCTATCTGGTAGGCGCGACCCTGGTCGTCGCGACCTCCCAGATCCTGAGCGATATCGAGCAATTGCCGCAGGTCCTCACCGACGCGAAGGTCACCGTGCTCGACACGGTGCCGACCCTGCTCGCCTTCCTGCCGAGCGATCTGCCGCATCTCAGGCTGGTGCTGCTCGGGGGCGAGGCCCTGCCGGAAGAGCTCGCGCGGCGCTGGGCGACCAATGGCCGCCGCCTGTTCAACACCTACGGGCCGACGGAGGCCACCGTCGTCGCGACGGTAGCCGAGATTCAGGCGGGTGATCGGGTCACGATCGGTCGTCCGATCCCGAACTACACCTGCTACGTGGTCGACGAGGAGTTGAACCTTTTGCCGCCGGGGCACCAGGGCGAACTGCTGATCGGCGGCCCCGGTGTGGCCCAGGGCTATCTCAACCGCCCGGACTTGACGGCCGAGAAGTTCATTTCGAACCACCTGTCGGCCGGAATCCGCGATCCGCTGCTCTACCGCTCCGGAGATGCCGTCAGCCTCGGCCCGGACGGAAACCTGCGGTTCCACGGGCGGATCGACGACCAGGTCAAGATCCGCGGCTTCCGGGTCGAACTCGGCGAGATCGAGGCGCGCATTGCCGGCCTGCCGGGGATCGTGCGGGCGGCCGTCGTGCTGCGCCGGGAAGAAGGCCTCGATCTGCTGGCCGCCTTCATCGTGCCTCAGCTGGGAGCCGACCTTGACGTCGCCATGCTCCGGTCGGAGCTGCGCAAGACGCTGCCGCCCTACATGGTCCCAGGTCATTTCGAGATGGTCGCGACCCTGCCGCAGCTCGCCTCCGGCAAGATCGACCGCAAGGCCCTGCAGAGGGTGGAGCTTACGGCCCGCCTCGCAAGGGGCGAGGAGGACGTGCCGCAGAACGAGGTCGAGGAAGTCCTGCTCGATGCCGCCAAGCAAATCTTCCACGGCCAGACAGGTCTCCTGGACGCTGACTTCTTCACCGAGCTGGGGGGGCATTCCCTTCTGGCGGCGCGCTTCATTGCGCTCGTCCGCGAGACGCCGGCGCTGGCCTCCGTGACCCTGCCGGATCTCTACGCCAAGCGCACCCTGAGGGCGCTGGCCGATCATCTTATGGAGAGCATGGACGATCAGGACCATGCTTCCGACAACGACCTCGCGTTCGAGCCGCCGCCGCTCCTGCGACGCTTCCTTTGCGGCCTCGCGCAGGCAGCGGCGCTCCCGTTCATCCTCGGGCTTGTCACGCTGCAATGGCTCGGGCTGTTCATCGCGTCCGTCTTCCTGCTCCAGGAGGATGCCTCGCTCTGGACGGAGATGGCTGCGCTTCTCGGGCTCTTCGTCGCCATCAACATCGGCACGAAGGCGCTGATCATCGGGCTTAAGTGGCTCATCATCGGCCGCACCAAGCCGGGCCGCTATCCGCTCTGGGGTGTTTATTACTATCGTCTCTGGTTCGTGGAGCGCCTGCTTCAGGTCACGACCGTGAAGTTCCTCCAGGGCTCGCCCCTGATGCGGATCTATCTGCGTCTCCTGGGCGCCAGGATCGGCAAGGACGCGATCATTTCCGAGTTCGAGATCGGAGCCGTCGACCTGCTCACCGTGGGCGACCACGCCAGCACGGGCCTCAAGGTCAAGTTCGCGAACATATCCGTAGTCGGGAACGAGGTGATCGTCGGCCCGATCGAGATCGGCGCCGGCGTCACGGTCGGCAATTCCTGCGTCTTCGGCCCGAACACGAAGGTCGAGACAGGCGCCGAACTCAAGGATCTCACCGCGATCCAGGAGGGCGTGACGATCCCTGCCTACGAGCAGTGGGACGGTTCGCCATCCCGCAAGGTCGGCACCGTCGACCCGAACGAGCTTCCGCCGTTCCCCGAGACCACGCCCGGCCGGCGGGCCCTGCAGATGGGCGCCTACGTTCTCGGCTATATCGCCATGCTGATGCTCGGTCTGCTGCCGATCTTCCCGGCCTTCTATCTGCTCTACAACCTGGACAGCATCGTTACGGGCCGCCTGAGCTATGACGTCTCCTGGTCCAACCTGCCGTTCCTGGCCTATCCGACGGCGCTGGCCCTGATCGTCGTGTCGATGGTGATCATCGTGGCCCTGCGATGGCTGGTGCTGCCCCGGGTGAAGGCGGGCTCCTACAGCATCCACAGCTGGTTCTACGTTCGGAAGTGGCTGCTCGGTCTCGCGACGGAGGTCATTCTCGAAACCCTGAACTCGCTTTATGCGACGATCTACATGCGCAGCTGGTACCGCATGATGGGCGCGCGGATCGGCAAGGGATCGGAGATCTCGACCAATCTGGCTGGGCGCTACGATCTCGTGGAGATCGGAGAGAACAACTTCATCGGCGACGAGACCATCTTCGGCGACGAGGAGATCAGCGGCGGGTGGATGACGCTCAAGCCGGTCCGCACCGGCAACCGGGTCTTCATCGGCAACGATGCGGTGGTCGCGCAGGGCGCGAACCTGGAGGACGACACGCTCATCGGCGTGAAGTCCAAGCTGCCGGACAGCCTCAGGACCGGCCGCGGCGAAACCTGGTTCGGCAGCCCGTCCATGCACTTCCCGACCCGCCAGAAGGTGAATGCCGAGGCTTCGCAGACCTACAATCCCCCACGGTCGTACCTGATCCGCAGGGCGATCTTCGAGGGCGTCCACACGGCGCTGCCGACGACGTTCTTCATCGTCTGCGGCTACATCACGGCCGACCTGATGGCGGATCCGCTCGATGCGAGCGACTGGCTCAGCGCCATGGGGATCTTCCTGGCCTCCGGCGTCGTGATCGGCTTCCTGCTCCTGCTGGTGTCGGCTGCCTTGAAATGGCTGCTGATGGGCGTCTACAAGCCCGTGATGAAGCCGATGTGGTCCTGGTGGGCCATGCGTACCGAGGCGGTCGCCGTTCTCTATGGCGGCCTCGTCGGCAAGGCCTCGCTCGAATTCCTCAGGGGCACGCCGTTCCTGCCATGGGCGCTGCGGCTCTACGGCACGAAGATCGGCAAGGGCGTGTGGATGGACTGCACCGATCTCACGGAGTTCGATTGCGTCACCATCGGGGATTACTCGATCCTGAACCAGTTCGCCGTGCTGCAGACGCATCTCTACGAGGACCGCGTCATGAAGGTCGGCCGCATCAAGGTCGGCCGCGGCGTCACGGTCGGGGCGGGCACGACGGTGCTGTACGATACCCAGATCGGCGATCATGTCAGGATCCGGCCGCTCACGGTCGTCATGAAGGGCGACTCGCTTCCTCCGAACACCGAATGGGAGGGTGCTCCGTCGATTCCCGTCCGCAGAAGGCGCGAGGCATCGCCGGCCGCGCAGGGCGCACCTGCGGGTGCGCCGTAATCGGGAAGGCGGGAGGCAAGTCCTGACCGGTTTTCCCGAGCCGCGCGAGGTCCATCTCTGGCGCATGGACCTGTCGTCGGTGGAGGATCTTCCCTGGGACCTCCTAAGCGAGGCCGAGCGCGCCCGCGCGGGTGCGTTTCGTCAGGAGGAGGATGCGCGCACCTTTTGCCGCACGCGCGCGTTCCTGCGGCGGGTCCTGTCCGGTTACCTCGGCGTCCCTCCGAAAAGCGTCCGGATCGCCCAGTCCACGAACGGAAAGCCGCATCTTCCGGACAGCGAAGGCCTGACATTCAATCTGTCCCACTCCGCGACCGCGGCGCTTTTGGCGGTAAGTGTGGATCAGGAGATCGGGATCGACGTCGAGGATGCGCAGCCGCTCCCAGACCTCGAACAGGTCGCCCGGGATGTGCTCTCGGCGGAAGAGATCCGCGTGGTTCTGGCCGCGGAAGGGCATGAGCGCCTGCTCCGGTTCCTCAGAGCCTGGACCCGGAAGGAAGCGATCCTGAAAGCAATGGGGAAGGGGCTCGGCGTTCCGCTCGAGAGCTTTTCCGTCCCGCTGCAGGCTGACGGATGCTGGACCCTGTCAGGCCACGAGATCGTCGGCCGTTGGGGCCGGCCGGTCATGGTTCGCGACGTCAGCCGTGACCGTCTGATCGCGGCTGTCGCGGGTCAGGACGTGAGCGGCCGCCTCGTGGAGCGGACTCTCTCAGGCGTGCTCGGGGTCAACCCGCATCCCTGAGGGTTTGCATGATGTGCGCCGCGCGGGCGCTCCCTTGGTCGTGATCGGCAAGCGCCCTGCGGCGCTGATCCGCGACCGCGGCCCGAGCCGCGTCGATGGCCAGGATGAGGGCGCTCATGGTGCGGGTATCGGTAGCGCCGGTATGGGTTTGCCTGACGGCTTTGATCACGAGAGCGTCGATCTCGCACGACAGCTCGTCGAGCAGGGCCGTGTCCTGTGCCGAGCGGGCTTCGTTCAGGATCGACAGCAGCCGATCAAGGACCTCGTCGATGCGCTCGCGTCGTCTGCGCGCGAAGAGCTGGAACACCCATGCGGCGGCCGAACTGGCGCCGCCCCCGAGGAACAGGCCGAGCCATATCCAGTCGCCGTAGCGATCCATGAACGTTTCCTGCTCACGGGTCAGGTAATCGACGGCGCCGGGATGGTTGGGCAGGGCCGCGCTCATGGCCGACGTCTCGTCCGGGGGCTTCATGAGGTTGATCGCCGGCGCGTGCTTGGCGATGCGGGCCCGGAGCTGGAAGAGATATTCGGTGAGGCTCGAGATGGAGCTTCGGTCGGCGTTCGCCTTGGCCATCAGCCGGTATGAGACGCCGACCGTCTTGAGTTCCTCGTCCGGAAGGCGAGGTTGGCTTCCGAAGCTTCCTTCCGGAATAGTCACTTCCTGCAGGGTCGGGGTTTCGAGCGCCATGGTCGCCCCTTCGGCCAGGGGCACGAGAGACATGTCATGGCCGGCTGCCTTGAAGGCCGTCGCCACCATGCTGGCGGTCGTCTGCCCAACGGGCGCGATGAGCGCCAGGGCATCGATGGCTTTGGAGCTGAATGAAGACGCAATCGAGGACGCGGGGATCGGCACCAATGTGACGTTCGGCGGCTTGATGTTGTGGAAGGCGAGAACGTTCCTGATGACGGCCGTATCCGCCTCCTGAGGGGCCACCACGCCGATGCGCTTACCCTCGAGCTCCGATACGTCCTCCGAGGGAGCGACGATGATGACCGGGTCCTCCCGGAGAATGGCGACCGTCAGGCCGTTGCTCGGCAGAAGGACGTCTGGCCGCACCAGGGCTAGATCGACTTTCTTCTCCTGGAGCGCCTGGGCGCTGTCATGGACCGTGTTGAAGGTCACGACCTTGAGCTGGACATCCTTCTTCAGCTCCTTGAGAGCCTGCGACAGGGCCGTGACCACGGACGCCTCGGCCTCGTCCTGAGCGGCCACCGCGATGGTGAAGCGCGTCGGAGTGCTGAAGAACCAATAGGTAAAGGCGCCGAGGCACAGGACGATGATACCGATAGCCAGAGGGATCGCGCCATTGAGCCAATACCTCTTCAAGAATGCTTCCATACGCCCTGTCCACTCAAGGAAATCGACTCACAAAATTACTCTGGGGCGGCTCCGGCGGATACTCAAAAGCACCACTCCCCGTTCAAGTCCTCTTGAGCCTGACAGCAGCCTCGTGTCTGCGCCGGGCTGGGAAACAAAAATCAAAGGCAATAATGGGGCGGGCTCCGACGGCCTGAAGGTGCGTCCGGAGGAGCGGATCGAATATGTCGCGGCCAACAATCGGCATGAAACGGGATCAGATGCCGCCCGCGTTCATCGCCCTCGCTCGCGACTCAAGGCCAAGCTTCAGCTTCTCTCTGTAGTCCTCCGACGCCGCAATGGTTTTCGCCAGCCGCTCAAGGCCGACCCTGAGCCTCTCCATCTGCTGGTCCCGCGTCAGGGGCAGCAGTTCGGGAGGGAA
Source organism: Microvirga sp. (assembly GCA_050789065.1). Lineage (GTDB taxonomy): Bacteria > Pseudomonadota > Alphaproteobacteria > Rhizobiales > Beijerinckiaceae > Microvirga. The sequence continues at coordinate 22,692 of JBOZRS010000060.1, read as the reverse complement.
AAACGGGGCAGCGGGAGCCGGCGGGATGTACAGATCTAAGGATGGCAGAGAGGAGGGCGATGCGGCTTGAGCGATCAGCGTTTGCTTCAGCGGCGGAACCGGGGGAGCATGGTGTTTTACAACCGACTTGTCCGGGTGCTTTTTGCGCACGATGCGGTGGTGGTTCTTCTCGGCTTTCCGGTGCGGGTGGGATTTTGGTCGGGCGAGCGCAGTCCCTCCGAAGCCGGGCTCTCCGGGATCAGCCACCGACCACCCGAACACGAGCGCGATGGCGAAGACCGGCGCGTACTTGGTCCGCATGGGAACCCCACCTCTGGACTGCGGCCGCACGGACGCTCGGGAGAATGGCGCAAACCAAAGATGTCTTCCGAGGTATCGGCGGCTCCTGGTGAACGTATGCCCCGGCTTTTCACATGGATCTGCCCTTGTCTTTGAATTCTCGGACAGCTGAGGACGCTGCCGGTCCGCGGATCATCTCTGAACTACGCGATGGTCGAGCGAGCCGGGACGTTCATACAATGTTGCGCGTCACCTCCAGCCGGTTGCGAAAACTTTTCTGAACTATTGATAACCAAGGAACAGCCGCCGCGTACAGGCGGTCTTTCTATTTAATGCCTCAGAGGTAACTCCCGCCGAGGCGGTATCTCATCGATGCTCCTGCAGGCTCGTGATATAGGCGATCACGTCCCGCGTTTCCTTCGGCTCCAGCATGAGGTTGGGCATCGTCCTGTGCGAGGTCTGCAGGGCGACCCGCAAGGCCACAGGGGACATGCCCGGGACATGCGCGATCCGCTCGAAGCTCGGCGCCTGCCGGCGGGGGGAGCGTGTCTCTCCTTTGAGGACCGCATGGCACGATCCGCAGACCTCCCGGGCAAGCCGCAGACCGGCCCGCGGGTCGCCCAACTCCTGGGCGCGCAGATGCCCTGATCCCGCGAGCAGCAACAGGATGAGCAGGCCTGAAGGATGCTTCATCGTTTGCTCCTGTGTGTCCCGTTCCGGCTAGGAACGCTCAACGGAAAGCCGAACGGGGGTGACCGTCAACGGGTCTTCAGTCGATCCGGGGCACTACGATGCGTCAACCATTCCAGGCGAGTTCCGCGGGTTAGATCGGCTGAACCCCGCGATAACGCGCAAAGGTTTTCTTGCCCTCCGGGCCGAACTGGACGACGTCATAGGTGTCGCTCTCGACCCCTGCGACTTCCATTCCCGGGGATCCGACCGGCATGCCGGGAACGGCCAGCCCCCTGGCACGAGGCTTCTCGGCAAGGAGGCGCTTGATCGCATCCGCCGGAACGTGACCCTCGATCACGAAGCCGCCAATCTCGGCCGTGTGGCAGGAGGCGAGGGCCTGGGGGACGCCCAGACGGGCCTTGAGGCGGTTGACCTCAGGGGACTCGATCACCTCGACCGTGAAGCCCGCGGTTCGCACATGGTCAACCCACGCCCCGCAGCAGCCGCAGCTCGGGTCCTTGGTGACCATCATCCGGGGCAGGGGCTCTGCTGCAATCGCGAGGTGGGAGGAAACGGCAACGGGCGCGGCGGCGAGGCCGATGAGGAGTGCCCGCCGGCTGATCGTCAGGTTCATTTGCATGATGTCCACCTCATTTCATTGGAGTGCGAGATTTCATTGGAGTTCGCGCCGTGATGACCTTCATGCCATCTCGCGACGTACGCGCGGTTTCAAAGCCGCACCGTTCGCAGACGGATGGCATTGCCGATCACGCTGACCGAGGACAGCGCCATCGCAGCCGCCGCGATGATCGGCGACAGCAGGATGCCGAAGAACGGGTAGAGCACGCCCGCAGCGACTGGCACGCCGAGCGCATTGTAGATGAAGGCGAAGAACAGGTTCTGGCGGATGTTGCTCATCGTGGCCTGAGACAGCCGCCGCGCCCGCACGATGCCCGTCAGGTCGCCCTTGAGCAGGGTCACGCCTGCGCTCTCCATCGCCACATCCGTGCCCGTGCCCATGGCAATGCCGACGTCGGCCGCCGCCAGCGCCGGGGCATCGTTGACGCCGTCGCCCGCCATGGCGACGACCCGGCCCGCGCGCTTGAACTTGTCCACGACAGCGCTCTTCTGGTCCGGCAGGACCTCGGCCTCCACCTCGTCAATGCCGAGGCGCCGCGCAACTGCCTTGGCAGTGGTCCAGTTGTCGCCGGTCAGCATTACCACCCGGACGCCCTCCGCCTTAAGCCCGGTAAGAGCCTCGGGCGTGGACGCCTTCACTGGATCAGCAATGGCGATGGCGCCCGCCGCCTTTCCGTCAACACCGGCGAATATCGCAGTCGCGCCGTCCTCCCTCAGCCTGTCGGCCTGTTCGGTCAGCGGAGCGACATCGATGCCGTGCTCGGCCAGGAATGCCTTGTTGCCAAGGACGATCCGGCAGCCCTCAACAGTCCCCAGCGCGCCCTTGCCGGTCGGTGAGTCGAACTCCGAAACCGGCGCTGTGGCGATGCCCTTCTTCTCCGCGGCGGCCACGATGGCCACGGCCAGCGGATGCTCGCTCGCTCGCTCGACGCTCGCAGACAGACGCAGGACGTCGGCTTCAGTGAAGCCCTGCACCGGGATGACGGCCGTCACGGCAGGCTTGCCCTCGGTCAGCGTGCCGGTCTTGTCGACGACCAGCGTATCGATCTTCTCCATGTGTTCCAGCGCTTCGGCGTTCTTGATCAGCACGCCTCCTTGAGCGCCGCGGCCGACGCCAACCATGATCGACATCGGTGTGGCCAAGCCCAGAGCACAGGGGCATGCGATGATCAGAACCGACACCGCCGCCACGAGGCCGAAGGCGAGGCGGGGCTCCGGCCCCCATATCGCCCAGGCCGCAAAAGCCAGGAGCGCCACCCCGATGACGGCTGGCACGAACCAGCCCGAAACCTGATCGGCAAGGCGCTGGATCGGGGCGCGGCTGCGCTGGGCCTCCGCCACGAGCTGGACGATCTGTGACAGCATGGTGTCGCGTCCGACTTTCTGCGCCTCGATCACAAGGCCGCCGGACTGGTTCATAGTGCCGCCGATCACCTTCGCGCCGACCTGCTTCGTGACCGGCATCGACTCGCCGGTCACCATCGACTCGTCGACCGCGCTGCGTCCTTCGAGCACAGTCCCGTCGACCGGCACCTTCTCGCCGGGCCGGACCCGCATGCGGTCACCCACCTGGACCGTATCGAGTTGCACTTCCTGCTCCGTGCCGTCCGGCATGACCTTGCGGGCCGTCTTGGGCGCGAGGTCGAGGAGGGCCCGGATGGCGCCGCTCGTGCTCTCCCGGGCCCGCAGTTCGAGCACCTGTCCGAGCAGGACCAGCACCGTGATCACTGCCGCGGCTTCGAAGTACACCGCAACGGAACCGTCATGGCCGCGGAAGGCCGCCGGGAAGATGCCGGGAGCAAGGGTCGCGATGACGCTGTAGAGCCAAGCCACGCCGGTACCCATGGCGATCAGCGTGAACATGTTGAGGCTGCGGTTCCTGATCGAGGCCCAGCCCCGCTCGAAGAACGGCCATCCGGCCCAGAGCACGACCGGGGTTGCCAGGGCGAGTTGGATCCAATTCGACAGGTTGCGAGGAATGACGTGATCGAGCCCGGTGAGGTGCCCGCCCATCTCCAGCGCGAACACTGGCGCCGTGAGCATAAGGCCGATCCAGAACCGGCGCTTCATGTCGACGAGTTCGTGGCTGGAGCCGGTCTCGGCGGTGGCCAGGACGGGCTCGAGCGCCATGCCGCAGATGGGGCAGGAGCCCGGGCCGACCTGACGGATCTGGGGGTGCATCGGGCAGGTATAGATCGTGCCCTCGGGAACGGGCTCTGCTTTCCGGGTGTTCGAATGCTCCGCGTATCGGGCCGGTTCGCTCATGAACTTCGACTGGCACCCGGACGAGCAGAAGTAATACGACTTGCCTTGATACTGCGCCCGGTGAGGGGTTTCATGCGGATCGACCATCATGCCGCAGACGGGGTCCTTCACCTTGCCGGCCTCGCTCGCGCGTTCATTCTGATGGGCATGTTCATGGGTATGCTCATGGGGGAGCGCATGCTGCCCATGTGCGTGATGGGCAGCATGCGCGTCGGTCTTAGGATCAGCGGTCATGACACACCTCGAACGGGTACGCGTCGACACAAAGGAGGCTTAGCCCTCTGGCGGATAAGGACGATCACGCCAATTGGTTCAGGCCGGGACTATCGGCAACGGCGTGTCGCCCCATAGCGCCTGAGGCTGCCTCAGTCCTTCGCCCCTTATCCACTGGCTCTTCGGAGAAGCCGTCATTTCACGACGACCATGCCGTGCATGCCGGCCTCGTAATGGCCGGGGATCAGGCAGGCGAACTCGAATGTGCCGGGCTTGGTGAAGCGCCAGACGATCTCGGACGAATCCTTCGGCGCGAGGCGCCTCCCGTTCGGGTCGCCGTGCCCCATGAACGCGTCCGTCTCCATGGCCATCTTGTGCCGGGCGTTGTTCTCGGCGGAGTCGAGCATGAACTCGTGATCGGCGGCGCCATCGTTCCTGAGCACGAATTTCACCTGCTCGCCACGCTTCACCTCGATTACGTCGGGACGGAAGAGCATCCGGGCATCGTCGGTCTCCTGCATCGTGATATCGACGGTGCGGGCAACGGGTTCCTTCAGGTCCCCCGGCTCTCCGGCGGTGAACATCCTGTGTTCGTGGGCGCCGTGACCATCATGGCCATGGCCGGGCGCCGCGATGGCTTGTCCCATAAGGAGCGCCAGCGCCGCGATGCCGGGGAGGGGCAGAATGCGAATGTTCATCGGATGACCGGGGACGCTATGCCGCATCGGAAGGCGTGTAGCCGGCTTCGGTCACGATGGCCTTGATGGAGGTCAAGTCGGTGCTGCCCTGGACGGAGACGAGCTTGGAGACCGGATCCGCTTCCACGCGTGTTCCGGGCATTCCCGTCTCGATAGCCGTCCGGATGGTGCCGGCGCAGTGGCCGCAGGTCATGTCCTCGACCCGCAAGGTCAGGCCGGCGCTATTCGCCGGCTTGGCCTTTTCGGCCTGTTCAGATCGCTGGGTTGAGCATGAGCATCCGCACATCTGTTGTCGCTCCTTCACAAGATTGATGATGCGACTGTGCGGCTTCCAACGATGGCAAGGTCAAGGCCCTGCTTGACGGGGCGTAGATCTGCCCGAACGGCGGCCTCAGCGCTGGCCGAAATGCGGGTTCTTGAACAGGTCCTTGTACTCGCGGGGCTGGGAGCGCCAGTACTGCTTGGGGGCCTGGACCTGCGCCCCGAGTTTCGCTGCCGCATGCCAGGGCCAGCGCGGATCGTACAGCATGGCGCGCGCGAGGGAGACCGCGTCCGCCTCGTCCTTCGCGATGATGGCCTCCGCCTGCTCCGGCTCGGTGATCAGCCCGACGGCGATCGTCGGCAGGCCGACCTCGGCCTTCACTCGCTGGGCATACGGAACCTGATAGCCGGGGCCGAGCTTGATCGCCTGCGCCGGGGACAGGCCGCCCGTCGTGACATGAATGGCCGCGCAGCCGCGACCCTTGAGGGCCTTCGAGAGCGCAACGGTTCCTTCGATGTCCCATCCGCCCGGAACCCAATCGGTAGCGGAAATGCGCATCCAGACGGGCCTGTCGGCGGGAAAGACCGCGCGCACGGCGTCGAAGACCTCGAGCGGGAAGCGCATGCGATTCTCGAGGCTGCCGCCATATTCGTCGTCGCGCTTGTTCGCCAGGGGCGAAAGGAACTGGTGCAGCAGGTAGCCATGCGCTCCGTGGATCTCGATCCCGTCGAGGCCGATTCTCGCGGCGCGGCGGGCCGCCTCCACGAAGTCGTTGCGCACGCGCTCGAGACCCTTGCGGTCGAGGGCGATAGGGGCATCCTCGTGTTCCGAATGAGGCACTGCCGACGGAGCCTCGGTCTTCCAGCCGCTTGGCTCATCCGGACGGATCTGGGCTCCGCCCTCCCACGGCGGTTGGCTCGAGGCCTTGCGGCCTGCATGGCTGAGCTGCACCGCAATCGGTATCGGTGAATAGGTCCGGGCGGCCTTGAGAACGCGGGCGAGGGCGGCCTCGTTCTCGTCCGAGTAGAGGCCGAGATCCTGCGGGGAGATCCGTCCTTCGGGCGAGACCGCCGTCGCCTCCAGGATCATCAACCCGGCTCCGGAAAGGGCGAGGTGGCCGATATGGATCATGTGCCAGTCGGTGGCATTGCCGTCCTGCGCCGAATACTGGCACATCGGCGCGATGATGATGCGGTTCTCGAGGCAAAGATCCCCAATCGCCAGCGGCTCGAACAGATGGCTCATGATCCCATTCTCCAGGTCAGCGGCGACGCCGCTGTTTGTACGGCACGACCGGACTGGTCTCGATCAACGGGTTCGAGGTCCTTCCGGTCCGTTCCATGCTGAGTCTCATCCCTCGGTGGAGGGGTTTTGGCAGACGTCGACCCAATCGGCCTTGACGAGTTCGGCCATGCGGAGCGGGTCGATGCGCACCGCCGTATGGATCGCGCCCGCCGCCGGCACGACTTCGTCGAAGGCCTTCAGCGAGATGTCGCAATAGACCGGCAACGGCATCGCCAGCCCGAAGGGGCAGACTCCGCCGACAGGATGCCCGGTGAGGGCCTGAACCTGCTCGGCATCCAGCATCGACGCCTTCCCGCCGAAGGCCGCCTTGATTTTCCGGTTGTCCAGCCGCGCGTCGCCCCGGGTGACGACCAGAAAGCTGCGCTCACCCACGCGCAGGGAGAGCGTCTTGGCGATCCGCCCCGGCTCCACGCCATGCGCCTCGGCCGCTTGGGTGACAGTGGCCGTGCTGGTGTCCATCTCGAGGATCTCGATCTCCGGTGCGTTCTCGGCGAAAAAGGCGCGAACGGATTCAAGGCTCATATCCGGGGACTCCTGACAGGGTGAGGGAGGGCGGGGCGCCCGCAGAAATAGACGATCCGGACCGGCCAAGGGAAGTCCCTGGGGGATCGGGGGTTAAGCACGAGGCTCTGGCTCGGATCACCTCACCGTCTTCTGATCGGTAGATGCCAAATCCCATCCTCACGGAGCCCAACCCGCAGCTGACCCTGGAATAACAAATCTCTTACCCTTCAAGGGGTTTGTAATTGATATATCGTTGTGTTTAAAGGATGCGATAGTGTGTCGAGAGGCGGGTATGGACAATCTGCAAAGCATTCTCAGTGACATTCGACAGGGCTTCGAAGCTTACCGTCATCATGCCGCGGAGAAACAAAAGAGGCAACTTGAGGCAGACATTCGCCGGGTCCGTCCAAGTGCATTCTGCCCCGATTATGTCGCCTACTTCGTTAGCCCTGCGGTTATTTTGACGGAGGATGACATTGAAGACATGCAGCGGAAGACGATGAGTGTGAGCTCGTCAGGTTCATCTCCGGAGAGGGAATTGCTGCGATATACGCTGGAAACGACTTCCGAGAAGATGAGGAACCTCCAGAACGATACCTTTCATGATGCCGTCAACGTGATCTCGCTTGGCGGCGACTGCCTTCCCCGGAATGTCTTGGCCAAATGGGGAATGAAACTGCCCAGGCTGTTCGGAGAGAACAGCATGCCGTTCGATCTGGCCGTGCATCCTTTCGAATCTACAATAGAGATATTGAATAACGATTTTTCAGATTACTTGGCCGATGATAATCTCAAATTCTGTCCGCAGAGAAACTTTCCGATCCATGTGAAATACAACATCGACTGGAATCATGAGACTGGTTCTGAGTGGGCTGATTCCGGATTCGGCAAGTTCAAGGAGCTTTACGACAGACGGATTCAGACCTTCAGGGGCGCGTTGAATGATGGAAAGCTGTCCCTTCTGGTCATCCATGTGCCCGGCCGATTCAGTTCACAGGAACTTAAGGCTCTTGCTGAAGCGGCAACTGCCCTAAGCCAACGCTTCGCAAACAAAATTACTGTTTTGTGCCTTGCAACCGGCACAATTTCGCTGCCCCTGATGGGGGCGGCATTTCAACGGATCTCGTGTGACGGTGCGACACTGCATGTTGCTGCTGTTTCGATGCCTCCACCTCCCTATGTCTGGCACCTTGCGAAATCGTATGGGACCACTGAAGGGTTGAATTTTGAGAAGTCCGTGATCCAAGCTGTCTATCGAACGGCCGCAGACATGATAGGTGAAGCGGAAACATGTGCTGCCGGAAAAAATTAGGCCATCTGAGGCCTGTTAAGCCCGAAGTGCAGCCGTGACGGCCTCCACATCGACTGTCCAAGCTGAATGAGGATTGGAAGCTTCAAGCCTTTCTCCAAGGAGAACGGTATGAGGCAACCTGCACGAGCGCAAAAGGTTATGGTGTGCGTAGATCCAGTCCCAGCCGGGCTCGATGTCCACGACATAACGCGCGTTTGCTGCGAAGACCGAATTGAACAACCCGGATCCGCCTGGACAGACGATCACCTTCGCATCTCGGATCGTACGAATCTGCTCCTCGAAGCTCAACTTCTCGGGGCTAATGATCGCGAAGCCTAACTCCTGGAGCCTCTGGATCAGTTCCTGCTCATTCTCAAGCGAGCGTAGCTTTTGTCCTCGCCGTGAGAGATAGATCTTCTCGTCGGTCGAGCGACCTGGGACAGCCGCGGCTGCTGTCCGGTAGAAATCCAAGCTCTCCGCATCAAAGAACACATCGATGTTTCGGGCCGTTGGGATCAGGACGTCCCTGAGCAGGTATCGTTCGTGAGGCCAGTGAGGACGGGTGCGAATATCCGAGCCGAGGAAAAACCGAAGGACGTCCTTCATCCATTGCGAATTTTCATATGTGAGGATCAGGCGGTCACGATGCTCCATGCACTGGATCATCTTCCGGATGAGTCTGTAGAGCCATGAACCGTAGTTTGAGCACTCTGCGGATCCCAGACATATGACTGGCTCGTCGATGATGAATTTCGGAGGCTCGTTCTTTATCCGGACGGCATTTTCATGAAAATCTGTGTAGTATTCTTCAATCTTACGCCCGCCTTGGAATCCCTTCGCGTAACTCGCTAAGGAATACTCCTTGTTGAGGCTTTCGTCGGTGAAGAAATCGCCATCTTGAGTCAGGTAAGATCTGTATCCGACAAGTGTGCAGTTCCTTTGATGAATCACCCGGAATGTTGACGTCCGGCGATTGAGCGGAATTGGGCGCTGCATATAGAAAGACTGCTCGGAGGGGACAACCATGAAGCTGTCCGTGGGAAGAGGATAGTATTGAAGCTGAGATTCTTTGATTATGGGCAGATTGTACCCTGCGTATAAGTAATCGGAGTATTCAGGCAGAAGTCCCATGTCCTAGCTCTTCTCCGGCAGGTTCTTGATGAATCAACGTATCCTGTTCAGTGGCCCCAAGCATCATCTCCGGCGATCTTCCTTTAATGGCCTAGGTTGCATCTCGACAATGCAGTGCATCCTGGTGCTTGAACGGCCTAAAGATCTCTCGCTTCAAGATTGCTCAGAGTGAAGTAGTTATATTTTATATCGTTACTTTGAATCTTTATATCTCGGATAATGTGCCAGTACCAGAGGTCGACGACTAAGCGACTCCGTTCTATCCACCACAAACCTGGAACTTTCTGCCCCTGCCGAAATTTCCGTGCTGCGTGAGTGTGCAGATGGCTATGTGCCTCATCCGAATGGGTAATCCGTTCTACCCAGGAAGCGCAGTAACCGGGGGCGCCATTCGCTGCCACAATGAGGCCTCACTGCGTAGCTTAGTTTGCGCGCTAGTGAAACAAACGGAGCCAGATAGTTGATGAAGCTGGAACGCAAGAACTTTTCATCAGCCGCGAATGCAGACCTCAATCTCAGCGATCTCGAACGGACGATGGTGGCCTCCATCGCCCTGATGAAGCGTCTCAGGCGGGAGGCCCGGCGCTCCCGCGAAGAGGACACCCGTCGTTCCAGCAGACAATAGCCGATCTCGCCTGAGGCAGAGCGCTCGGTTGCCTGTACCAAGCGTGGTCGGGTGGGTGCAGCGCATCTCCGCCCCAGGATCGGACCTGCAAGGATCGGACCTGCAGGTTCACTTCCTGTGGCGTCTCAGCCGCCGCTCATTAGCCCGGACGTGAGTGCGGTAGCGGCGGATCACCTTGCGGTGCGAGCCGCCGGTCGCAAGCGTCGCCGAGGCCTCGATGAAGGCAGCGACCTTCTCGGTCACCATGCGCTGCGCCTCGACGGCCGCCGCCGCATCGCCCGCCGCGAGCTTCATCAGCCGCAGGCCTATGACCCGTTGCGCCTCGAAGCCCAGCATCGCCGTCTGCATCGAAAGATCAAACCAATTCCGCACCATCGGACCTCCATTCCGGGGATCAACGCCGCGGGATGCGGATGGGTCCTCGTGTTCACGATGCGGTGTATCCCACCCGGCGAGATCCGGAAAGCCATGGCCGTCGGGAGGGCCGATCCGGAAGCTGCCCAAAATATCACCGCGGTCGGGCTGTCTCAGGACCGAACTTTTCATTCGGCTCATGGTTGAGCTGGCAAGCTGGTGGGTGTCCGAAAGCCGCTCCTTCGAAGGAGGGAAGCATGGAACACAAGCCCCTGTCCGAACTCAGTCACGTCGCCGACCTCAAGCCGTCGCAGGTTCCTGTCCTGTCGAAGCGGGAACGCCTGGATCGCTGGGCCGAGCTCCTGGAACGCGAGCCCGACCGCCTGCTTCGAACCCTCGACGAGATCGAGTGGAAGCCGAAGGCGGTGCGCCTCGCCATGCGGGCCGACGATTCCGCCCTCTCGGTCGCGTTTTCCGATCCGGTGCTGAGGACCGCGGGTCTCACAAGCGACCGGTTCGGGGACGCCGTCGCATTCTTCGAGATCTCGGAGCACGATGCTCATATCGTGCTGTGCTCGTGCCATGGCGGCGCGATCATGCGGGCCGAGGAAGCCGCGCGGCGCGTCCGCGGGATCAGGTCGCCGAGCCTGTGGTCCCTCTACTTCGGCTGGTTCTGGTGAGATCGGGTCCTGCGCGGGTTCAATCCTTGTAAGGGTCGAACTCGCCGGGACCTGCCATCGCGACCGCAAAGGGGCGCAGCGTGTGCTCGATACGGATCGTGTTGCGGTGATAATCGAGCACATCCGTTAGGCGCCGATAGACCATCGGGCTTTCGTCCACGTCGCCGCCTCGCAGGAGCACGCCTTTTTCGCGCAGCCACGCATCCATCTGCTCGCGGGTGAAGCGGGGAGGGCGGATCCACTCGCCCGCCTTGTTCTTCTTGCCCTTCGCGTCCATGCGTCCGTAGAGGCGGCCCGAGCCGTGGACGGTGGAGTAGAGGCTGTCCGCGCTCTCGGGACTTTCGATGCCTCGGAGGATCACGGCATTGTCGCCCATGGAGCCGCCGACGAAGCCGCGCTGCCCTGGGAAGGCGGGCGTCGCGCCCTTGCGGACCACCCAATAGTCCTGCCCGCCATGATTTTCCCGCCAGACGAAATTGTGGTGGTTGTGGACCATGTCGGTAACGCGCCCGCCGATGATCTGCCTCACGCGCTCGACCACCCATTCGCGTCCGGCATAGGCGTAAAGGCCCCCGAGTTCGACGCCGGCGATGTAGCTTCGCCCGATCTCGCTGTCCTGGCGGACCACGGCGGGATCGACCTCCATGCCGTCCTTGGCACCGGCCAGGGCCAGATGCTTCGTCGTGATCTTGTGGCCAAGCCCCCGCGAGCCGAAATGGACCCCGATCCACACGAAGCCCTCCTGGTCCTCGAAGAGGTCGACATAGTGATTGCCGGACCCGACCGTTCCCAACTGCTGGGACGCCATCTTCTTCAGGTCGCGCACGCCGGCCTCGTCCCAGAGCGGGGACTCGTACAGCTCATGGTCGACCGCGACGGCATTCTTCTGCCCGATCCCGAAGCTGATGGCCTTGCCGACGTCGGACAGAATGCGGCCTGCCTGGCTGGAGATATCGTCGTAGCGGGTGTCGAGCCGCACGGCCATGTTCCCGCAGGCGATGTCGAACCCGACGCCGCTGATGGAGATATGCTCCTCGTAGGCCACGACGCCGCCGATGGGGTGGGCGTAGCCGAGGTGGCCGTCCGCGCAGAGGACACCCTTCACGGCGCTGCCGACCCGCATGCAGCGGTTCAGCTGTTCGATCGTCTTCTCGTCATGCTCGCCGTAGATGCGGGTGTTCATCAAACGCTCTCGTCTCCTTGCCCGCAGGGACAAACCGCATGACGGGCAGCCGTTCCTGCGAGAGCCGCTCCTCTTGCTGAACGGCATCTAGAGGTATTCCCACTGGCGGGGAACCGTCTCTTTTCTCGGCTCTGCCGTACTTGTTGACGATGAGCCGGATCCACTTTGCCAAAATGCTCTACGGGCGGTTGTCGTAGCGGTCGCGCAGGCGGTCGAGTTCTCGTTGGAGGATATCCAGGCCCTTGGCGATTTCACGCGCCGTATTGTCCACGATCCTGGAACGCGCCGGAACGTCCGGGCAATCCAGGGTGCCGTCGCGCCGGTGCCTCGGCGCAATGCCGCCCTGCGGGGTCAGGAGATAGGCGCATCCTGTCTCTTCATCCCGCCAGACGACAGGCTGGTCGAGAGCCATGGCCGGCGAGGTCAGCAGGGTCAGAGAAGCTGCTCCCGCGCGAAGGATCGACGCGTTCATGGTGACGCCTCCCGTCTTCCGGCCCAAGCCTCGAAAAGTACTCCGGCATGGCAGCCCGTGTTCCGTCGACGCTGTCAACGGGGCTTCGGGCATTCCGCATGGAGAGCCTCGGCGGATCTTCGAAATGCCCTTGGATTGATTATATTCACATTTGTAATAGTATATAATATAATCTAGTTAAGTATAAACCTTTAGGATAAGAAGCATATTATGAATAGTCATTAATATCATGTGATCAAATGTCGCCCAAGTTTGGGACTTCTAATACCAAAGGGAGGTAAGTCTTCGGAGCTTGATCGGGAATAATGAGGGTCAATCGCACAGGGAGATGAAATGGCCACTCTTTTACCGGTCACTGCTACAGGCAACCAGGATATCGACGGCGTCATGTATGGCTCGCGCTGGGGCATGACGGATCTCACCTACAGCTTTCCAAGCAATGCAGCCTTCTATGGAAATTCCTACGGACAGGGCGAGACGCAGAACAATTTCCAAGCCCTCAACGATGTTCAGCGTGTGGCTGCGCGCAAGGTTTTCGGCATGATTTCCTCCGTCGCGAACCTGAGCTTCACGGAGGTGCAGGAAACATCGACGAACCATGCCGTTCTGCGCCTTGCCCGCTCGGATGCTCCCTCTGCCGGATGGACCTATCTGCCGGACCCACAGGAGGAAGGGGGCGACAGCTGGTTCAACATCTCCAATGGCTGGGTCGATAATCCTGTTGTCGGAACCTACGGGTTCTTCGCCTTCATCCACGAAATCCTGCATGGGGTCGGCCTGACGCACGGGAGCGACGCCGACGGCTTCGGGGCCATGTCCCCCGGGCACGATTCCATGGAATATTCAGTCACGACCTACCGGTCCTATGTCGGCGCAAGCGGGCAATTCGTGGAGAATGAGCCTCCGGGATACGCGCAGACGCTGATGATGTACGACATCGCCGCCCTGCAGCACATGTACGGGGCGAATTTCTCGGCCAACAGCGGCAACACGGTCTATTCCTGGAGTCCGACCACGGGCCAGATGTTCGTCAACGGCCAGGGCAAGGACATTCCGACCGCCAACCGGGTCTTCGTGACGACCTGGGATGGCGGCGGCAATGATTCCTACGACCTTTCGAACTACACAACCAACCTGAAGGTCGACCTCCGCCCGGGCGAGTGGTCTACGACCTCACCCGAGCAGGTTGTCCAGCTCGGCCCCAACCACATGGCCCGGGGCACGGTCGCGAACGCGCTATTGTACCAGGGCGACACGCGCTCGCTGATCGAGAATGCGATCGGCGGGTCCGGCAACGACCAGATCATCGGCAATTCGGCCGCGAACGTTCTCAGGGGACAAGGAGGCGCGGACCGCCTCCTTGGTCTCGACGGAGCCGATACGCTGATCGGGGGCACGGGCAACGACGTTCTCACCGGAGGGACGGGCCGGGACGACTTCGTGTTCAACTTCAAGCCGAGCAAGACCGCAAACCTGGACCGGGTGACCGATTTCAACGTGACGGACGATCGCTTCCTCCTCGAGAACGCGGAGTTCACGAAAGTCGGCAAGAGCGGCGTCCTGTCCAAGGGGGCCTATTGGACGGGCGCCAAGGCGCACGATGCGTCCGACCGGATCATGTACGACAAGAAATCCGGAGCGCTCTATTACGATCAGGACGGGACGGGACACCAATCCCAGGTCGAGATCGCCCAGCTCACGAAGGGTCTGAAGATCACCTACCACGACTTCGCCGTGATCTAGACGTCCGACCGGACACGCTGGGGCGGACGCCGCCCCGGCCGTACGCATTCGGCCCCGCCGTCCCAGTCGGCCGCCTCCGGACGGGCTTGCAGGATGCCGCTACCTTCCGTCAATTTGACTTCCCGCTAGGTTTGGAGGACATGAGCGCCGTTCGTGGGCTTCCGCCCGCGGGATCCTTTCGGCGCGAAGGCTTTCTTGCCTCGGAGTGATTGATGGACGGTTCCGTCGCCCAGCAGCGTATGTCCCTGCGCCAGTTTTCCGTGGCGCGGCTGGCGAATGCCATCGAGCGGAGCCATGTCAGGCTCTGCCTCGTCCTCGTGCTGTTGTCGCTCGCCTGCTTCCTGCCGGGCTTTACGACGCTCCAGCCCATGGACCGGGACGAGCCGCGCTATGCCCAGGCTTCCAAGCAGATGCTGGAGACAGGCGACCTCGTCGACATCCGCTTCCAGGACGAGGCGCGGCACAAGAAGCCGGTCGGCATCTATTGGCTGCAGAGCGCCAGCGTCAGCCTCGGCCAGGCATTGGGCGTCCCGGAGGCCCGGACCACGATCGCCCTGTACCGGCTGCCATCGCTGTTCGGCGCCATCGCGACAGTGCTCCTGACCTACTGGGCTGCCCTGGCCTTTTTCGGCCGGCGAGGGGCCTTCCTGGTGGCGGCCCTCATGGCGACCTCGGTCATCCTCATGGTGGAGGCGCGGCTCGCCAAGACCGATGCCATGCTGACCGCCTGTTCGGTGGCCGTCATGGGCGGCTTGGCACGAGCTTACCTGAGCCGCGGGGCAGGGGTTCTGCCCCGGCGCGCATTGCTGCTCTTCTGGACCGGCTTCGCCCTGGGGATCCTCGTCAAGGGGCCTCTCGTCCTGATGTTCGCGGGCCTGACCGCCGCCGTGCTGTCCTATCGCGAGCGGTCGGCTCGGTGGCTTCTCACCCTGAGGCCATGGCTCGGCGGCGCGTTCACTCTGATGGTCGTTCTGCCCTGGTTCATCGCCATCGCGCTCAAGACCGGAGGCGCCTTCTATTCCGAGGCCGTCGGCCACGACATGCTGGGCAAGGTCGGTACGGCGCAGCGATACCACTGGGCTCCGCCCGGCTTCTACCTGCTGGCCTTCTTCGCAACTTTCTGGCCCGGGGCAATCCTGGCCGCCATCGCCGTGCCCTTCGCCTGGATCCACCGCCGCGAGGATCAGGTCGCCTTCGCGCTCGCCTGGATCGTCCCGTCCTGGCTGATCTTCGAGGCCGTGCCGACGAAGCTGCCGCACTACACGATGCCGCTGCTCCCGGCTGTCGCCATTCTCACGGTCATGGCCATCACCCGGCACTTCGTCGGGCCGCGCCGGCCTGCGGCGAAGCTCGCCACCGTTCTCATTCCCTTCATCCCCGTGGGCCTGATGGTCGGCCTCTCGGCCGTGAACTGGACCTTCGACGGTACGCTGCCCTATCGCGCGCTCCCGGCCATGGCGGTCTCGTCGGCCCTAGCCGTCCTGGCGTGGTGGTTCTTCATCCGGAACCAGATGCTCAAGTGCCTGTGGGCCGGCTTCATCGCGTCGGTCTTCCTGTCCCTGGGCGTCTTCGGCTTCGCGCAACTCGATCTGCGCTCCCTGAAGATCTCGCCCCGGCTTGCGGAGGTGGCGCGCGACCTTCCCTGCGCCAGCCCCCGCGTGGCGACCCTGGGCTACCGGGAGCCGAGCCTCGTCTTCCTGACCGGAACTGACCTGGAGATGGTGGAGACCGGAGAGGAGGCCGCGAGCTTCCTGAAGCAGGGCGGCTGCCGGGTCGTTTTCGTGGAGAAGCGGTTCGAGGGCGATTTCCGGGTGCAGAATGAGCGCCAGCGCCTCTCGCCCGCGCTCGTGACCCGGGTCTATGGTTTCAATATCAACAGCGGGCGTCGGGTCGACATCGGGGCTTATGCGACCGGGTTCTGACCTCCCCACGCGTAGAAAGGCGGCCCGCAAGGGCCCTGGACTGGAATGAGCGACTTTTCCCTGGGCCCGCGCATCAGCGTCGTGGTGCCTGTCAAGAACGAGGCCCTGAACATCCTTCCCCTGGTGGAGGAGATCGAGCGCGCCTGTGCGCCGCTGGGGGCCTTCGAAGTGATCTATGTGGACGACGGCTCGACGGATGACACCGCCGGGCAGGTTCTGAACGCGCGTTCGACGAGGCCCTGGCTCCGGCTCATGCGGCATGAAGCAAGCTGCGGGCAGAGCGCAGCCGTCCGCACCGGCGTGCTGACAGCGCGCGCGCCCATCATCGTCACTCTGGACGGGGATGGGCAGAACGATCCTGCCTTCATTCCGCAACTGGTGGCGGCGCTTGACGATGCCGCCGTCGGTCTGGCCGCGGGGCAGCGCCTCGGCCGCAAGGGCGCCGCGAAGCGGTGGCAGTCCCGTATCGCCAACGGCGTGCGGGCGCGCGTTCTGAAGGACGGCACGCGGGACACGGGCTGCGGGCTGAAGGCCTTCCGCCGGGACGTCTACCTGCGCCTTCCGTATTTCGACGCCCTGCACCGCTTCATGCCGGCGCTCGTGAAGCGCGAGGGCTTCAGCGTCGCCCATGTGGATGTGGTCGACCGCCCCCGCCATGCGGGACAATCCAATTACGGCCTGTTCGACCGGCTCTGGGTCGGCATTCTCGACCTGGCCGGCGTTTGGTGGCTGATTCGGCGCCGGCGCCGGATCCCGGTCGCGCAGGAGATCGCCTGATGCTGATGCGTCTGTCCCACGATCTGGGACTGTATTTCTACGATATCGTCGTTGCCCGCTTCGACATGTGGGCGGCCTTTGGCGTGGTGGCCCAGTTGGTCTTCGGGGCCCGCTTCATCGTCCAGTGGATCGCCAGCGAGAAGGCGGAGAAGAGCGTGATCCCGATGGGATTCTGGTTCCTGTCGATCGCGGGCGGGCTGATGACCCTGATCTACGGCTTCGTCCGACGCGACATCGTCATCATTGTTGGCCAGGGCCTGTCGACCTTCATCTATGTCCGCAACCTGATGCTGATCGCAAAACATGCGAAGAAGCAGGCGCGGCTCGAGGCCGAGGCCTCGGCGGGACAGGCCTGAGGTCCATCCCGCCGGAACGTTCCCGGTTCGTCAGTCCGTCTCGCGCAGGCGGGCAAAGCCCGCATCGAGGTCGCGCTTGAGGTCGTCGAGATCCTCCAGTCCGATGTGGAAGCGCAGCGCATGCCCGCCGGGCGCCCATTTCGTCGCCGTGCGATAGGTCGAGCAGTCGAAGGGAATGACGAGGCTCTCGAAGCCGCCCCAGGAATAACCCATGCCGAACAGGGCGAGACCGTCGAGCATGGCGGCCAGCGCCCGGTCGGAGCAGGGCTTCAGGATGATGGAGAACAGGCCGGACGAGCCTTTGAAGTCCCTCTTCCAGATATCGTGGCCAGGATAGGTCTCGAGCGCCGGGTGAAGGACCTGCGCCACCTCGGGGCGGGCGGCGAGCCACCGTGCCATGTCCAGCGCCTGCTTCTCATGCTCCCTCAG
The DNA here is from genome assembly GCA_050789065.1 of Microvirga sp. Classification (GTDB taxonomy): domain Bacteria; phylum Pseudomonadota; class Alphaproteobacteria; order Rhizobiales; family Beijerinckiaceae; genus Microvirga. The sequence continues at coordinate 4,892 of JBOZRS010000060.1, read as the reverse complement.
GCGAAGCGCCATGGTGCGAAGGCCCCGGAGGCCGAGGAAAACGTCCTCAGGGCCTGGGCACATGGCGAAAGCGTCGTAGGTCTGGCGCAGGGCCTTGAAGCAGCGCTCGTTGGCCGAGACCATGCCGAGCAGCAGATCCGACCCCCCGCTGAGATACTTGGTGCCGGCCTCGATGGCGATGTCGACGCCGCGCTCGTGAGGCGGGAAGAGGAGGGGAGTCGCCCAGGTGTTGTCCATGAGGACCACGGCCCCATGCCGGTGCGCCACCTCGGCGATGGCCGGGATGTCCTGCATCTCGAACGACTGGGAGCCGGGCGCCTCGGTGAGGACGGCGGTCGTGTTCGGCCGCATGAGGGCCGCGATTCCGGCCCCGATCAGTGGGTCGTAATAGGTGGTTTCCACACCAAATTTCTTGAGCATTCCCTCGCAGAACTGCCGAGTCGGAAGGTAGACCGAATCCGTCACCAGAAGGTGGTCGCCCGCCTTGAGGCACGACATCAGGGCGACGGTCACGGCCGCGAGGCCCGAGGGTGCGAGGACGGTTCCGGCCGCGCCGGCCAGTTCCGTCCAGGCCTTTTCGAGGGCTTCCGTCGTCGGAGTCCCTTTCGTTCCATAGGAATAGCGGCCGCGTCGGTGCAGCAGATCGTCGGTGGTCGGGTAGAGCACCGTCGAGCCGCGATAGATCGGCGTGTTTACGAAACCATGCTGCTCGAAGGGCTCACGACCTGCATGCACGAGGCGGGTGCGCTCTCCGACATTGGTGGGCTTGGGAGGGAGTTTTGACATTGCTTCAAAGGGTTGTTGGCGAGGGCCCCGATCAGAGGCCGTGCCGCTTTCCACGTCAAGCCCGGCTGAAATTGCCTCCCATCAAGACTTGACCAGTTATCAATCATTCAATTTGATGGATCCGATGCCGCCTCTACCGAAGCGGTGCAGAACGGACTAACAGGGAACGTGGCTGGTGGGGCTGACACAACGAACTGCCGAGCCAAGTTGATAAGTGGGAGAACAACCAACATGAAAAAGGCTATCGTAGCGATTGCCTTCGGCCTGACGGCAGGCCTGTTCGCGACGGGCGCATCCGCCCAGGCGACGCTCAACAGCGTGAAGCAGAAGGGTTTCCTGACCTGCGGCTCGAACACCGGCCTCGCCGGCTTCGGCCTGCCGGACGCCCAGGGCAACTGGACCGGCCTCGACGTCGAGTTCTGCCGCGCCATCGCGGCGGCGATCTTCGACGACCCGACCAAGGTCCGCTTCATCCCGCTGGCCGCCAAGGACCGCTTCACGGCGCTCCAGTCGGGCGAGGTGGACGTCCTGTCCCGCAACTCGACCGTGACCATGTCGCGCGACACGCAGCTCGGCCTCGACTTCCCGGCGATCAACTACTACGACGGCCAGGGCTTCATGGTCCGCAAGAAACTCGGCGTGTCCTCGGCCAAGGAGCTGAACGGCGCCTCGATCTGCACCCAGCAGGGCACCACGACCGAGCTGAACCTCGCCGACTACTTCCGAGCCAACAACATGAAGTATGAAGTGGTCGCCTTCGCGACCTCGGACGAGACCTTCAAGGCCTATGACGCCGGCCGCTGCGACGCCTTCACGACGGATGCCTCGGGCCTCTACGCCGAGCGCCTTCGCGCCTCGAACCCGGACGATCACATCGTTCTGCCTGAGATCATCTCCAAGGAGCCGCTTGGCCCGGCAGTCCGCCACGGCGACAACCAGTGGGCCGATATCGTCCGCTGGGTCTTCAACGCCATGCTCGATGCCGAGGAACTCGGCGTGACCAAGGCCAATGTCGACCAGATGAAGAGCTCCGAGAATCCGGAGATCAAGCGCCTTCTCGGCACCGAGGGCAAGTTCGGCGAGGCCATCGGCCTGACGAACGACTGGGCCGTCCGCGTCATCAAGCACGTCGGCAACTACGGCGAGAGCTTCGACCGTAACGTCGGCGAAGGCTCCAAGCTGAAGATCAAGCGTGGCCAGAACGCCCTGTGGACGAAGGGCGGCCTGCAGTACGGCCTGCCGATCCGCTAAGCCGATACGAAAACGGTGGACGCCCGTGGATTTTCGGGCGTCCACCATAAGTATAAGATTACCGCCATTTCCTGGCAGCCCGATGCTCATTTGAGCAGGGGAGGACGGCCGCTAGACCGGGCCGTCAGAGGATGAGTTCCGTGCAGACAGTTGTCACTCAGACAGCGCCCCCCAAGAAGTCGTTTCTCTACGACCCGAAGGTCCGTGGGATTTTCTACCAGGCCGTTCTCGTCATTGCGGTCGTTTATCTCTTCTACATGGCGGCGATGAACGCCATCGAGAACCTGCAGCGGGCCAAGATCGCGTCCGGATTCGGGTTCCTGAACGTCACCGCCGGGTTCGACATCAGCCAGACCCTGATCCCCTTCAGCGCGGCCGCCTCGACCTATGGCGACGCATTCGTGGTCGGCCTCCTCAACACCTTGATCGTATCCGCCATCGGCATCGTCTTCACGACGATCCTCGGTTTCACGATCGGCATCGCGCGACTTTCCCCCAACTGGATGGTGGCGAAGGTCGCCATGGTCTATGTCGAGGTCCTGCGTAACATTCCGCTGCTGGTGCAGCTGCTGTTCTGGTACATCGCCGTGCTGGGCTCCCTCCCGCAGCCGCGCAATTCGAGCGAGCTCTGGGGAACGTTCTTCCTCAATTCGCGCGGCTTCTTCATGCCCCGCCCGATCTATGCCGCGGACGTGTGGGCCATCCCGGCCGCGTTCGTCATCGGCCTCGTCGGCAGCTATGTCTACCGGCGCTGGGCCCGGAAGCGGCAGGAGCAGACCGGTGAGCAGTCGCCGGTCGGGCTCGTGACCCTGGGGCTCGTCCTCGGCCTGCCGGTGGCGGCTTGGATCGTCCTGGCCCTGGCCGGCTCGAACCCGATCAGCTTCGAATTCCCCAAGAAGGGAACCTTCAACCTGACCGGCGGCATGCAGATCCTGCCGGAATTCGTGGCGCTGCTCCTCGGCCTGACCACCTATACGGCGGCCTTCATCGCCGAGGTCGTCCGCGCGGGCATCCTGGCGGTCTCGAAGGGGCAGACGGAAGCCTCGAGCTCGCTCGGCCTCAAGCCGGGGCAGACGCTTCGTCTCGTGGTGATCCCGCAGGCCATGCGCGTCATCATCCCGCCGCTGACGAGCCAGTACTTGAACCTGACGAAGAACTCGTCGCTCGCGGTGGCCATCGGCTATCCGGATCTCGTGCAGGTCTTCATGGGGACCGTCCTCAATCAGACCGGACAGGCCATCGAAGTGGTCGTCATCACGATGGGAGTCTATCTCACCATCAGCCTCCTGACGTCGTTCTTCATGAACATCTACAACAGCCGTATGGCGATCGTTGAGCGGTAGGAGAACCCATGAGCACCGCCGTCGATACCCCTCGCTTCATCCGCGCCGAAAAGGTGGAGGCCCTGCCCCCGCCGAAGCTCGCACGAGGCCCCGTCGCCTGGATCCGGGAAAACCTGTTCTCGGGTCCATTCAACACCATCCTGACACTGGTAGTCCTCTACCTGCTCTACGTTGCCATTCCGCCGATCGTGAAGTTCCTCTTCATCGATGCGGTCTGGAGCGGGACGGACCGCGCCGCCTGCCGCGCCGATATGGGAGGCAGCGAGGCAGGGGCCTGCTGGGCCTTTATCGGAAGCAAGCTCCAGTACTTCACCTATGGCTCCTATCCGGGGTCGGAGCGGTGGAGGGTGAACATCTTCTTCTTGCTCCTCGCCATCGGAGTCGGCTGGCTCCTCTGGCTCCGGGCGCCGCGGCGCGATCTCGGGGCGATCTATTTCTTCTGGCTCTTCCCGGTGGCCTCCTACGTCCTCCTGACCGGAGGCGATGTGAACTTGAGCGCTCGGTTCTGGATCGGATTCGTCATCTTCGCGGCATTGCTCATGGGCGCCTTCGCGTTCGTGGCCGCCCTGCTCAAGACGTCCATCCGCCCGGCGCTCCTGATCTCGGGCGGCATCGTGGCGGTGATCGGCATCACGCTGGCTCTCGTCGATTTCGACTTCGGCTTGACGCCGGTGCCGACGTCGCTCTGGGGCGGCATCCTCGTCACCCTGCTTGTGGCGACCGTGGGCATCGTGTTCTCGCTTCCCTTCGGCATCCTGCTGGCGCTGGGGCGGCGCTCGAAGCTCCCGATCGTGCGGATGGCCTCCGTGATCTTCATCGAGTTCGTCCGCGGCGTGCCGCTGATCACGGTGCTGATCATGGCGAACACCATGCTGCCGCTCTTCCTGCCCGGCGACATGACGGTGGATCGCCTGCTGAGGCCGCTCATCGGCACCGCGCTTTTCGCCTCCGCCTACATGGCCGAGGTGGTGCGCGGCGGCCTCCAGGCGATGCCGAAGGGCCAGTACGAAGGCGCGATGTCGCTGGGTCTGAACTATCCCCAGATGATGGTCCTCATCATTCTGCCGCAGGCCCTGCGGATCGTTATTCCGGGGATCGTCAACACCTTCATCGGCCTGTTCAAGGACACGTCGCTCGTGGCGATCGTCGGCATCTTCGACCTCATCAAGACCATCGAGGCTTCCCGCATCGACCCGAACTGGGCGGCTCCGACGATCAGTTACACCGGGTACGTCTTTGCGGCCCTGTTCTACTTCATCTTCTGCTGGGGCATGTCGCGCTATTCGCTCGGAGTCGAGCGGCGCCTCGCGGCAGGTCAGAAACGGTAACGAACCATGGCAACGACAATGACCTCTCAACAGATCCGCTCCGCCGCGACCGACCCCAACAAGGCCGAGGCTGCCGTCCAGATGGTCGGCGTTCACAAGTGGTATGGGGAGTTTCACGTTTTGCGGGACATCAACCTGAACGTGCGGCGGGGCGAGCGGATCGTGATCTGCGGGCCGTCGGGCT
>JBOZRS010000059.1:0-5131 GCA_050789065.1 Microvirga sp. | reverse complement strand
TCTCGAGCGAGAGCAGCGGCTGGCGCGGCGAGCGCAGCACCGAGGTCTTGTACCCCGGCGTCAACGCCGCAGGATGCCACCCACGGTCCCGCTGATAGAATGATCCTTGATCCGACATGGCCGGCCTTTCGCCTCACCTATGATTCATAGCTCGTCGGATCGCCGCAGCACCGGCCGCCACGGCGATCCTTCAGGTTTCCGCGCTGGCGCTAGGCTGCCGCGGCCGTGCCCTTGCCCCATACCTCCTCGGCGATCTCGACGATCATGCGCAGCTTGGCCCACTGCTCGTCCTCCGCGAGGGTGTTGCCCTCCTCGGTCGAGGCGAAGCCGCACTGCGGAGAGAGACAGAGCTGGTCGAGATCGGCGTATTTCGTCGCCTCCTCGATCCTGCGCTTGATGGCGTCCTTGCTCTCGAGGGTGCCGGTCTTGGAGGTGACAAGGCCGAGGACGACGGTCTTGCCCTTGGGCAGGAACCGCAGCGGCTCGAAGCCTCCGGCCCGGTCGGTGTCCCACTCCATGAAGTAGCCGTCGACCGGCATGGCATTGAACAGCGTGTCGGCCACGGGCTCGTAGCCTCCCGAGGCGATGAAGGTGGACCGGAAGTTGCCCCGGCACAGGTGCATCGTGATCGTGAGATCTTCGGGCTTGTCCTTCAGGGCTTCCCGCACCATGCCCGCGTAGATGTCGGGCTGCTTCTCCGGATCGTCGCCGCGCTGGCGCAGCATCTCACGCTGGTCGGGATCGCACAGATACGCGAACGAGATGTCGTCGAGCTGGAGATAGCGGCATCCCGCATCGTAGAATGCGTGAACCGCCTTGTTGTAGGCCGCGCCCACATCGGCATAGAACGCGTCCATCTCCGGATAGACGCCCATGTTCATCATCTTCCGGCCGCCGCGATAGTGGAGCATGCTCGGGCCCGGGATCGTCATCTTCGCGACCCGGTTCGTGTTTTCCTTCACGAAACGGAAATGGTCGATCATCGGATGTCCCGAGAATCCGACCTTGCCCGTGACCCGCAGAGCCTTGGCGATGCCGACGCCGCCCTTGAAGTTCATACCGGAATCGGCCTCGATGGAGGTCACGCCGTCGAGGTGCTCCAGGAAGTCGAAGTGCCAGAAGGCGCGGCGGAACTCGCCGTCGGTCACGGCCTGCAGGCCGATCTCCTCCTGACGCTTGATCAGAGCCCTGATCTCCTGATCCTCGACAGCCTTCAGGGCTTCATCCGAGATCTCGCCCCGATGATGCTTCTCACGGGCTTCCTTCAGCGGGCGTGTGCGCAGAAGGCTTCCGACCTGATCGGCGCGGAAAGGCGGCTTGGTGCGTTGCATGTGGTCCTCCAGGTTTCGATTCAATGCACGGCGGCGCGGCCCGACTTCTTCTTGCCGGTGACGCCGAGATGCTGCTCAAGGGGGGCTGGATCGTCGATGAGCGCGCGGCTCGAGCTTGCGTGGACGATCATACCGCGATCCAGGATGATGGCGCTATCGGTCACGCCCAGAATCTTCTGCGCGTGCTGTTCCACCACGAGGGCCGACATGCCCTCGTCGCGGATGATGCGCTTCAGGGCGGCCAGCAGTTCCTCGATGATGATCGGCGCAAGGCCCTCCGTCGGCTCGTCCAGCAGCATGAGCTTCGGGTTGAGCACGAGCGCGCGGGCAATCGCCAGCATCTGCTGCTCGCCGCCCGAGAGCTGGTTGCCCAGGTTGGAGCGGCGCTCCTTGAGGCGGGGGAACATCTCGTAGACCCTTGCGAGCGTCCACGGACCGGGCACAGCCACCGCGGTCAGGTTCTCCTCGACCGTGAGCGACTTGAAGATATTGCGCTCCTGCGGCACCCATCCGATTCCGGCGAGCGCCCGCACGTCGGGGCGCGAGCCCGTGACATCGCGTCCGGCAAGCGCGATGGTCCCGCCGCGCTGGCGGGTTACGCCGATGATGGTGTTGAGCAGGGTGGTCTTGCCCGTTCCGTTCCGGCCGAGCACCGCCAGGGACTCGCCCGGCTTCAGGCGCAAGTCGATTTTCGAGATGACGACGGCGTCGCCGTAGCCTGCGGATACCTGCTGAAGATTGAGGAGGTCACTCATCGATGCTTTCCCCGAGATAGACGGCCCGAACCTTGGGATCGGAGGAGACCTCCTCGACGGTGCCCTCGGTGAAGAGGGCACCGTTGACAAGAACGGAGATCCGGTCGGCGAAGCTGAAGACCAGATCCATGTCGTGCTCGATCAGGAGCACCGAAACATCGCGCGGCAGGGCCGCCACGGTCGCAAGCAGCTCCTGCCGCTCCGCTTCCGGCACGCCCGCGGCCGGTTCGTCGAGGAGAAGCACCCGCGGCCGGCACGCGAAGGCGACAGCGATCTCGAGCAGGCGCTGCTTGCCGTAGGCCAGGTTCGAGGTGCGCTCGTCCAGCACGTCCGTGAGACGGAAGCGCTGGGCGATCTCGACGATCTCGTCCACGATCTCGCGCTTGCTGCCGGTCACGCGCCACCAGTCGCGACCGCCTCCCAGTCGCTCCGACACCGCGAGGCCGATGGTCTCGAGCGGCGTCATGGCCGGGAAGAGCTGGTTGATCTGGAAGGTGCGCGCGAGGCCGCGCTGCACCCGCAGTTCGGGCCGCATGCGCGTGATGTCCGATCCCTCCAGCAGGATCTGTCCCGATGTCGGCGTGAGGACGCCGGTCAGGAGATTGATGAATGTGGTCTTGCCGGCGCCGTTCGGTCCGATCAGGGCATGGCGGGCGCCCTGCTCAAGCCGGAACGATACGTTGTCGGTGGCCGTGAGACCGCCGAACCGCTTCACAAGGCCCCTTGTTTCGAGAGCAGGCGCCATGTCAGACCTCCCGGGCTGTGGTGGTCGGCAGCGACTGGGGGCTGCCTTTCGCATGGCCAGCCGAACGCGGCCACAGGGCTTTGATCCGGTCCGTCATGCGCTCACGGCCGGCCAGCACGATCACGACCAGGATCAACCCGATCCAGAACTGCCAGTATTGCGGCGTCCAGCCCGACAGAACGTCCTGAAGGACCTTGAAGACGATGGCTCCGATGAGCCCGCCATAGAGATAGCCGACACCGCCGATCACCAGGACCAGCATCACGTCCGCCGAGCGATGGAAGGCGAGGACGTCGAGGGAGACGAACTGGGTGGTCTGCGCCAGGAGGGCCCCGGCGATTCCCGCATAGGCCGCCGCGAGCGTATAGACCGCCACGAGGCGCTTGTTGACCGGGATGCCGACGGCGCGGGCCCGGAGCGGGTTGTCGCGGATCGACCGGAGCGAAAGGCCGAAAGGCGACGCGACGATCCGGCGGGCGATGACGAACAGCACGAACGTCACCGTGAGGCTGTACGCATAGGCCGTCGTTCCGAAGATATCGAACTCGAACAGGCCGAGGACCGGATTGACGACGACGCCCTGAAGACCGTCGGCGCCGCCCGTGAGCCAGGACGCCTGATTGGCGATCTCGCCGAGCACAAGCGCCACGCCGAGAGTCACCATCAGCTTCGTCAGGTCGGAGCCCCGGAGCACCAGGAAGCTCGTGACGAACCCGAGGATCGCGGCCGTGACGGCTGCGGCCAGCAGCCCCAGCAGCGGCTCGCCGAAGCCATATTTCGCAAGCACGCCGGCCGTGTAGGCGCCCAGGCCGAAGAAGGCGGCATGTCCCAGCGACACGATCCCCGCATAGCCCAGGATCAGGTCGAGGGAGAGAGCGAAGAGACCGATGATCGCGATCTCGTTCAGGATGAGATGGCGCTCGGGCAGGAGATACAGGGTGGCGGCCGCCACGAGCCAGAAGGCGATTTCGGCGATGCCCCACCGGCCCTTCCGGCTCAGGGTCGTCCTGACATAGTCGGCAGTGTTCGACTGCATCGGATGGTTTCCTATCTGGTCAGCGGGCACGGGCGAAGAGGCCCTGCGGGCGAAGCACGAGAACGACGATCATGAGCGTGTAGATGACGAAGGCGCCGAAGCTCGGCACGTAATACTTGCCCGCGACATCCGCGATCCCGAGAAGCAGGGAGGCCAGGAACGGACCGGTGATGCTCGTCGTCCCGCCGACGGTGACGACGATCAGGAAGTAGATCATGAACTTGAGCGGGAATGTGGGATCGAGGCCCAGGATCTCCGCCCCGAGAGCTCCGCCCAATCCGGCGAGGCCCGATCCGACCGCGAAGGTGGCGGCGAAGATCACGCTCACGTTGATGCCGAGCCCGCGCGCGACGCGAGGATCGTCCACGGCGGCTCGCAGGCGGCTGCCGAAGCGGGTTTTCGTGAGGATGAACTGCAGGGCGACGACGAGGACGCCGCACACGGCGATGATGAAGCTCCGGTAAAGTCCGACCTGGATGCCGAACACCTCGACACGGCCCTGAAGCCAGCTCGGAATCTGGATCATCTGCTGCTGGGAGCCCATGCTGTAATCGACAGCGGCCACCGCCATGAAGACCAGGCCAATCGAGAAAAGGACCTGGTCGAGGTGGCTGCGCGCGTAGAGCTGCTTGTAGAGGGTGCGCTCGAGCACGAGCCCGACGAGCGCCGGGACGATGAAGGCGAGCGGGAGCGTGGCGAGGAAGGGCACCCCGAAGCGGTTCATCAGAACGGCCGTCACATAGCCGCCGGCCATTGCGAAAGCCCCATGGGCCAGGTTGACGAAGTTCATCAGCCCGAGCGTCACGGCGAGCCCGCAGGCCAGCACGAACAACAGCATGCCGTAGGCGATACCGTCAAAAAGAATGGTCAGCACCGTTCTCTCCAGGAAAGCTGCGGGAAGCGCCGCTTCGGTGCGGCGCTTCCCGGTTTTGCGATGGTCAGTTGGACTTGGCGGCCTTGACCGGATCCTTGACGTTCGGGATCGTGGCGAACTCCACGTTGTAGAGCTCCCCATCCTTGCGCTCGACCTTGCGCACATAGATGTTCTGGATGATGTCGCGGGTCTGCGGGTCAATCGAGACCGGCCCGCGCGGGCTGGTCCAGCTCATCCCCTTCATGGCATCCACGAGCGCCTGACCGCCGGCTCCGTTGGTCTTCTTGAGCCCTTCGTAGATCAGGTGCATGCCGTCATAGCCGCCCACCGCCATGAAGTTCGGCCGCATGCCGTTGTTGGCCTTCTTGAAGGCTTCCACAAACGCCTTGT
>JBOZRS010000058.1:0-25562 GCA_050789065.1 Microvirga sp. | reverse complement strand
GCTCGGCGACATCTGCGGCCTCTTCGAGCCACAAGAGTGTTGGAACTACCTCAAGGCAGCCGGATATGCGTCCGTGTAATCGTCCGATGCTCTAGGCGCGTATGCCAGCCTGATGCCACCATCAAGCCCGCTCCGAACTGAAGCAGGATCGTCAGAACCAGCACATACGGCGAAACACCGATCTTGCTCATCACCGAGGCGGCAGCCCCGAAGCCCAATGAAAGCGTCATGGCCTCGTGGAGAAAAATCAGAGCCAGCAAGAGTCGTCCGAGGAGCAGGAGAGGATTGGCGGCTTTCAAGAGAATCGTCTTCAGCATCTGAGGCATCGCTGTTTCCCGACGTTCAACATGGCTGAAACAGGTGGGCGATGACTTCGCCCACCTGCAAAAATCGATTGGCTACTTTCCCTCGAGTGCTTTCTCCAAGTCTTCGCGCTCCTCGCAGCCGCCTGGACAAAGTTTGGCCAACGCAGTGAGTTGTTCCCTGGCTTTCTCGATATTTCCGGTTTCGGCATACAGCTCGCCCAAGTACTCGCGAGCTGCCTTGAAATCGGGCTGGAGCTGCAGCGCCTTGTTGTAGTAAGTGAGCGAAGTCTCGTAATCGCCTGTCTTGCGAAGCGTGTATCCCAGCAGATTGTAGACATCCGCCTGCTGGGTGTCTTCAGCCAGACCCCGTAATTCCTCCAGCGCCGCAGCATAGTTGGCTGCCTTGATCTTGGCCCGCACCGAGCTCAGATCGACCGAGCTGGTTGCCGTGTCATCATCGACTGCGAAGGCTACGCTGCTCACCAGGGCTGGCGTGAGCGCCAGCACGCCCATGAGAGCTAAGGACAAGAGGGCGGTTTTCTTCAACATGGTGTGTTCTCCGTTGCTAGATCAGATTTCGGCGGGCGTGAACGCATAGGCACCGCCGTCCTTCACGAAGGTGCCGAGGCCCGGAAACGGGAAATGGGCACCGCAGATCATCATCCTGTCCGCAATGACACGGTCGACGATCTTGTGGCGGGCAATCACCGCCATCGGCCCATCCTGGTCATAGGCGCCCTGCCACTCCGGATGGGGCGCTAGGAGGGCCGGAACGTACATGGTGTCATTCGACACCATCAGCTGGTCGCGGCCTGATGTCACCAGGAAGGCAGAATGCCCGGGCGTATGGCCGTAGGCTTCAAGGATCTGAACACCGGGTGCAACCTCGGATCCGGTTTCGACAAGCCTCCAGTTCTTCCATGTGGGAAAGACATCGGCGATGCGCTTGCCGGCTTGGCGACGGCCTTCCGGCAGCTTCTCGACACGGCCCGGCTCCGTCCAGAACGCGTACTCTACGCTGTTGACCACGAGCTCGGCCTCAGGAAACACAGGGGCATTCGTACCCTTCTCCATCAGGCCCCACACATGGTCCGGGTGGAAATGGGAGATCAGGATCGTGCTGATCTGGCTGCGGTCGATGCCTGCGGCCATCATATTGGCTGGCAGATGCGTGGCATTGGCCTGCCACTGGCCAACTCCCGACCCCGCGTCAATCATGATGTGCCTGTCGCCAATCTTCAGGACCAGCACTGTGAGCGGGATCGGCATGAAGTCGGCCGTCAGCCCCGCTTTGGCGAGCGCCGCCTTTGTCTCATCAATGGTCACATCCTTGATGAAGGCCGGATCATGGGGTTTGCGCCAAATGCCGTCGTAAACGGCGGTCGCTTCAATCGACCCGACCTTGTATTTGTAAAAGCCTGTCGTCGGCTCCACAGGAGCTTGTGCGTGTGCATCAGTGATCAGAGCCAGGGGTCTCGGCAACCCGAAGGCCGCCGCCAGGGCCGCGCTTGCCAGGATACCCCGGCGTGACATGGTCAACATCACAGTTCTCCGTCAATGGTTGGATTGAGGAGCAACACTGACCCTGAGGTCATCGCTTCTCCCTGCCGACAGGACCACGACTACCGCGGTTTTATTCCCGCCATGATGGAGCGGAACAAATAGCCTTTTGACAGCGGTACGCCGTACGGACGGTTCTAATTAACCAAGCTCGGTCAACCGCCGCTAAGGCGTCTCAGTGCAAGGCCCGAAATGATGCCCACTGGAACTTCCAGCGGGAAGCATCGGGAATAAACGTGGACCACACACGGTCTGGATCTGGGTGACCGCTCCAATGGAGCATCTGCATGAAAGCCGCTCCTGCATTCGCTACTATAGTGAGCCTCTCGACTGGAGCCATGGCACAGTTGGATTCCTCAACCCTCAGCATCGGCTGTGCCCGCGCCAGGGAGATGGTTTCCTCTCGAGGCGCTGTCGTTCTGCGTATGGGGCCGGCAACTTACGACTGCGATGTTCGGGATGACAGTTTCTGCCTACGAGACGAGGCCGCGCCACTTGCTTGGATAAGAACGGTTGATGAGGCCCAATGCCCTGTCGGGCGAGTTTGCCGGTCGCAGCAGGAGGCGACAGGTTATGAGTAGGCTGTTGCGTGCGAGTGTGGAATTTCGGGAAGTGGCGGCCTCGGAGCCCTTGAGGTGGAGCACAAACCAGCTCTCGACACCATCACCACTTAGGGTGTCAGAGGCTGATCCAGGCGTGCCAGTTATGACTTAAACTGAAACCAAAATCGCTTTGGGGAGTCTCACGTACTCAATGTCTGCAAGGAGTCACGAACCGAGATCCCCTGCGCTTTTGGAACGTCCGGTTCGATGAGGATTGCTGCCTTCGAGCGTAGGTCTCAGACATGTCATTTTCGGACCTTGGAGGCTCTGGTCAGGCCGTTCACTCTCGCGCGCACGACGGCTTTGGAAACAGCACTTTGAAGGCCAGGAGACGATCGGGGCCAATCACGGCAATGAAGCTGTTGGCGTGATCCCGCACGCGCCCCGCTGAGCTTGCGGCCATTTGGTGGGCCCTCTCACAGGCCGCGCGATTATTCATCAAAAGCTGCCCATCGCGGTCAATGGTGGCGTGCCCGTTCACGACAATGTTGAAGAAATATTCTGAGCATCGAAGGAGCCTTCATACCTTTCACCAGGGCAGGCGGCAAGGCGGTACCTGGAGAACGGATGAGAGGAGCCCTTCGGCCCCTCCCACTGATGGGATCTGCTAGTGGTGGCTGTGAGATGCGCTTTGCACCCCCTGCGGCCCATGTGGATATTCTCGGCTGAGGGAGCGGGTGGTCAGCTCGGTCGGCTGAGCCATTCCATCGGGACCGTAGAAGACCCCGTGCAGCCCCCAGTAGCCGCTGACGAAGACCACCAAGGCGACCGCGAGGCCGGCTGGCACCGAGGCGAGGCTACCGAGCCGCGGCAAAGAGCTCGGCACCTTCATGGCGACAACCTTGGCCTCACGGCTCGGATCGGCAGCGACGAGGAAGAGAGCCGCCATGATCAGGGCATGACCAACGAGGTCAATGCGGCCAAACGGGTAGACTGCGGTGAAGAAGATCAGCAGCAGCGACACGGCCGAGAGACGACGCACCAGCGGTGTCCAGAGCAGGCCGAAACCCAGCGTGAATTCCGCAACGCCGGCCATCGGGATGAACACGTCACGGGGCATGCCGAAGGCCAGGAAGGGTTTCTCCTCGACGAGCGGGTAGAACCAGTTCGGGTAGGCGAACTTCTCCAGGCTCGACCACATCAGCGCAATCGCAATACCCCAGCGCAGGGCGAGGAAGCGGCGCGCGCGCCATTTCTCGTCATTCGAGCAGGCCATGATCAGATAGGCCGCGATGCCGACGCCAAGTGCGAGATAGTCGAGGAGATGAAACAGGTCGTACTCGCGCAAGGCCACGATCCAGAGCGTGATGATGCCGGCCGCCGCAACCGGCATCGTCCGGCGCGAGAACACGCAGGCGGCAATCAGCAGCTGCGCCCACGAGATGAGCTCGGAGTCGGTCTTGAGGTCAGGGGTCAGATAGATGCCGCCTACTGCAAAGATAGCAACAAAGAAGGCTGCGGTGGACGAGCGCATGAAATCGTCCGAGCGGCTCCAGAGCGGAGCACTGATGCGGTCGAGCCCGGCCAGCACCGCCTTCCCGATAAACGTGCGCTCGATTGCGAGCGTGGCCAGAAAAAAGGCAAGCACCAGACCGATGCCGGTCCAGAACCAACGGTTTGTGAGCGTGGCGCTGATCGGCTGGGGAGTGGCATTAACGATGTATGGAGCGAACCACTTCACGTGGGCCTCGGCGGGCAGCGTCCAGGCCGCGCTGGCCACCAGGGCGATCAGGCCCGATGCGGCGCGCGGAAGGGTAAATGAGGGCTTTGGTTCTGGTTCATACGACCCAGAGCCGTTCGCGACGATCACGGCAGGCATAACATCCTCGTACTCATGATTGATGTCTTACGAGGAGCGGGGTACAGCGGCGGGGCGCTATAAGAAACTCCGGTCATGTCCCTAGGATTTCGTCCTAAGGAGTGGCCCGGAGGAAGAGCCCGCATAAGGCAGCGTGACAGTGCGAGAGCAGTGCACAGCCTTGAAATTGTTGGCATGGGTTTAAAGGGGCAGGTTCCCCCTGCCCGTCAGGGACGCCCGGTGTTCCCGCCCTAACCAGATATTCGTAGGGCGATGCTGTTCGCGACCCGGAACCTGCAAACATCCAAGGGCTTGGTTTTCAGGACAGTGCGGCCCAGGAGCCTGGTTTGGCACAGGACGTGGTGGTCGAGTACTCGCCTCAGCGGGGCGGCTTTACCGACACACATGAACGGGTGACCCGAGCCGAGATCGCGCAGAGGTTAGCGGCTCTCCTCGGCTTTGCCTACGCGGGCGACTACGACCCCTCGGCCATCTACCCCGGAAGGGTCTACTTTGTCCCAAGCGACACCTTGGTGGGCCTCGAGACGGCCGCCCGCCTCGGCATCAGGGCCGAACACCATCTCTTCGGCGGTGTCGTGCCGTACCCGTTCGTGGCCACCAAGCTCATCACCCATCCGCGCATCGAGATGCAGGCCCCGGCACCCGAAGGCTGGACCGATACATTCCCCGAGCAGGTGAGGAGTTGCGTTCTGCGGGGCTATTCCGTCTTTACGCCAGAGCAGGCCCTCGCTGCCGGCCAGCGACTCCTGGAGCAGGGGCCTGTGCGTCTCAAGCCGGTGCGCGCCACCGCCGGACGCGGACAGATCGTGGTGATGGACACGACAGGGTTGAACGAGATTGTCGCTGCCCTGGACCCCACTGAGTTGGCCGCGGTGGGCTTGGTTCTGGAGGAGAACCTCACCGAGGTTATCACCTGCAGTATCGGCCAGGTCCGCGTGGGGGACCTCACGGCGGCCTACTATGGCAGCCAGCGCCTGACGACCGACCGCACCGGCAGTGAGGTCTATGGCGGGTCCGATCTCGTGGTCGTACGGGGTGACTTCAGCGCACTGTCCCGGCTTCCCCTTCCTGACGGCATTCGCGTCGCCGTGGAGCAAGCCCAAGTGTACGATACGGCGACAAGCGTCTTCCCTGGGATGTTCGCCTCCCGGCGCAACTATGACGTCGCCCAGGGACTGGACGCCAGGGGGCAATGGCGCTCGGGTGTTCTGGAACAGTCCTGGCGCATTGGCGGCGCAACCGGTGCCGAAATTGCCGCCCTCGAGGCATTCCGGGCCGATCCCAGGCTGCAGATGGTGCGCGCATCCACAGTCGAGATCTACGGCGAGTGCGACCCGCCCCCGCCGCATGCGACAGTGTATTTCTGCGGGGTCGACGAGCGGATGGGATGGTTGACCAAGTACACGGTGGTTGAAGCCCATGACGACACACGATGACCGCATCGATATCGCCGTCGATGACCAGCAGATCTCAGGCACCCTAGTCACCCCGGCGACCGTAGTGCCTGGCCTGCTGTTTCTGCACGGCTGGGGCGGCAGCCAGGAGCAGTACCTGGCCCGGGCGCGGGAGATCGCAGCCCTCGGCTGCGTGTGCCTGACGGTCGATCTCCGTGGTCACGGGGGAACCGCCGCGCAGAGGGACAGCGTGACCCGGGAGGACAACCTGCACGATGCGCTCGCGGCCTATGACACGCTGGTCAGCCATCGAGTCGTTGACCGGGATGCGATTGCGGTGGTGGGCAGCAGCTATGGCGGCTATCTAGCAGCGATCCTGAGCTCTTTACGCCCGGTGCGCTGGCTCGCCTTGCGGGTGCCGGCGCTGTACCGGAATGAGGACTGGCCTCTGCCGAAGCAGCAGTTGAAGAAGTACGGCCTTGCCGACTACCGCCGGGGCCGCGTGCGGCCCGACGAGAACCGAGCTCTCGCAGCCTGCGCGGGGTTTCGGGGCGATGTGCTGGTTGTAGAGTCGGAGCATGACGACATCATCCCGCACCCGGTGATCGAGAACTACCTTGCGGCTCTCAAGGGCGCCCACTCGCTGACTTACCGGGTCATCGAGGGCGCTGATCATGCTCTCTCTGAGGAGGCTTGGCAGCAAGCCTACACGTCGCTTCTGCTTAACTGGGCCAGCGAGATGGTGCTGGGGGCCAGGGAAGAGGGCGCGGCTCCCGGGGTGCACACCCGCCTGCAGCCGGCGCCGCGAAGAGGCCCACCAACGGCGGCTTAAGATCGCCTAGCCATCAGGACCGTCTGATGTTCCCTTCCTCATCCGCCCTTCGGCTTGCTTCTGCCGTGTGCCATCAGAAAAAGCCCTTTCCTTAAGGAACATGGCGCCACTTTTCCCTAGTCCGGCCTTGTGCACAATCGAAGCCGCTGCGCACTAGGCGAGACGCTTGGCGATGGCCTAATTGCCGGGGCTGGTGCCGGGTGCTTCCGAATGCAATGACCTGGGTCCAAGCTGATGGCATCTGACTTCATCTTCATGCTGACCCGACCGCACCATTCCGGACGCCCACGACCGAGTGCCGGACGCAGTCAGAACCGGCGTGCGCCATATCGGCTTCAAGGACGTCGGCCTCCCGTTCGCCCGGTTACGCCGCCTCGCCGACACGATCCGGGCCGCTGGTGCGACACTTTATCTGGAGGTTGTGAGCTTGGACGCACAGAGCGAAGAGGTCTCGGCCCGGGCAGCCGCCGAACCCGGGGTCGACGTCCTGATGGGCGGCACACGCCCGGAGGTGGTTCTGCCCATCCTGGCCGGCACGGGCACCGGCACTTGCGCTGGGTAAGAGAAGGCCCACGCACCCTCGCCTGCCCGCGACAACGCCCGGCCAAAAGAGTATCATCCTCCCGAGCTTCCGGGCAGCCATCGTTCAGTGTGGAATGAGCCATGAAGTCGATCCTGGTGCCGGTGGAAGAGCATCGGCTCATTCAGCCTGTCCTGGAAACGGCCCTGCTGCTCGGGCGTGCCCTGGACGGCTACCTGGAAGGCCTAGCGATCACCCCCAACATGCCGGCCTACATCACCGCCGACGTGGCTATCGGCGATATCTCGTTCCTGGATCCCGCAATTCGTCGCGAGCAGGCTGACGCCGCCCGCCATCGGTTTGAGACCTTCTTCATCACCCAAGGAGTTCCGCGCTCCGACACAGGCCCTTCCGGTCTTTGCTTCGGCTGGCGCGGCGGCGATCTGGCCGACGATGACTTTGTCGGCCACTATGCACGAGCCTTCGACATCACCGTGCTCGGGCGGCCGAGCGATGAAGCCGATCAGCCTCGCCTTCCCACGGCGGAAGCCGCGCTGTTCGAAAGTGGCCGGCCCGTTCTGCTCGTGCCTGAGACAGCGCCTGGCACCCTTGGCACGACCGTGGTGATTGCCTGGAACCGGAGCACAGAAACCGCACGGGCGGTTGCCCTGGCGATGCCGCTGCTGGCACAAGCCCAGCGGATCGTGGTGGTCGACTTCGAGGACTGGGGTGTGGCAGGCCCGTCCACGCAGGATCTCAGCCGCACTCTCAAGTGCAACGGCCTGCCGGTGGAGACGAGTTCCTTGCCTAACCCGCACGGGCATGCTGGCGAAGCCATTCTGGCGGTAGCGGCATCGCTCGGATGCGATCTGCTGGTCAAGGGCGCCTACACCCAGAGCCGGTTGCGGCAGTTCATCTTTGGCGGAGCCACCAGCCACATTCTGTCCAATGCCACAATTCCGGTCCTGATGGCGCACTAAACGGCACCGTCAACTTAACCGACGAGTGACTCGGCTCGAGCTATCCGTGAGGGTATGAAACCGATCCGTCATCCTCGCTATGCTCGCCATCGCTACCCGGCGGAAGTGATCAGCTATGCTGTCTGGTTGTACTTCCGGTTCCCGCTGAGCCTTCGGATGGTCAAGGAGATGCTCGCGGCCAGAGGCTTCCTTGTAAGCTACGAGACCGTCCGGCAGTGGGCTGTGAAGTTCGGGTCGAGCTTGGCCAACCAGATCCGCAGGCAGCTTCCGGCAGCCGGAGACAAGTGGTATCTCGATGAAGTTGTCATCAGCATAGCGGGGCAGAAGCATTGGCTGTGGAGAGCGGTGGATCAGCGGGATCCGTTGCAATTCCTGACATAGGTCAAGCGGAGGCCGGGCAAGGATGCAGGTTACGCAGCTGCGCCGAACAGGGTAGCAATGAAGTCGCGCTGCGCGCCTATGTCATTCGCTGGTGCACTGACGACCTGTCCCTTGCGGATCATCGCCATTACCTCATAGCCTGCAACTGTCCGGGCGGCCGTCGCAAAGCTCTTGAAGCCTAGCCCTGGCCGGACCAAGCGCTTAATGCGCCGGTGGTCCTGCTCGACGACATTATTCAGGAACTTCACCTGCCGGACTTTGGCAAGGCGCCAAAGCGTTCCCTCCCGCTTCATGGCTTTTGTCGCGATTGGGTAAGCGGCGTTCTTTTCGACCGTGATGGTCCGCGGATTAACTGTGTGCGGCTGCCCCTCAGCCTTGCGGAAGCACCGTTGGGCTGCCGCCGCATCCCGCCTGGGCGAAAGCAGAAAGTCGATTGTCTGCCCGGTCGCATCGACGGCACGGTACAGGTACACCCACTCGCCTTTGACCCGGATATATGTTTCATCCACGCGCCATGAGCCCTTCGTCGGACGCAGATGCGATCGGATGCGCTTCTCGAGCTCTGGAGCGTAGGCCTGGATCCAGCGAAACAAGGTCGTGTGATCAACTCGGACCCCGCGATTCGCAAGCATGCACTCAAGGTCGCGATAACTTATCGGGAATTGTAAGTACCAACGCACCGCCCACAGGATGACCTCCGCCGTAAATTGCCTACCCTTAAACGGGTTCTTGTTATTTTGCTTCACCGCCAGCCCCTCTCAGCCCGCTCCTGTCGTAGCTCGGGCCAAGCAAGGTTCAAAGCTGCAACAGAACCCAAGTTTACGTGACATCACTGGGTAGCGACCTCTCTGACTAGACCTGACGGTACGAGGTTAACCTAATCTTGCAGCAACTAAGCGAGCCTGCACAGCATGTTAAGTAGAGCAGAACAGCGGGTTGATAACGGCGTCCTCGAGCTACATCTCAGATAGCCATCAGACGTCCGCTAAGCATGGGGCTTCAAAGTTGCGGCAGCAGGTCATGTGAAAAACACTGCGGCGTCATCGGCCCGAAAGCCTCCGGATTTGGACGGCGATCTAGAACGGGCAACAGAACAGCCCTTAGCTGAGTTGTTAGCTAAGGGCTGTTTGGTTTCGTCGTGCGGAATAGGGCCGGGTTGTAGTTCAGACCAACGCTGAGGCTACCTCAGGTGCATCCAACCGGTTACCGGTCGTTGCCGCCTCGATTGCCTCCATTGCCGCCATTCCCATGCCCACCGGCATTGCCGCCCTTATCGCCAGCATCACTGCGGCCCTGCGTACCACCGCCGAAATCCCCGCCATTCGGGCTCTCGCCAGCCCCGCCCACGCTGCGGTCATTGCCGGGGTTGGCTCCGCCGGCATTGCCACCAGCGTGGTTTCCTCCACCGCTGGCATTGCCGCCCTTGTCCCCGTCAGAGCGACCTCGGGTCTCGCCACCCCATCCGCCTTGACCATTGGGGTTTTCACCTGCGTGACCAACATCCTTATCGTTGCCAGGATTACCGATGCTGCCGCCACCAGTGTAGTTCCCGCCGCCGGTACTTCCGCCCGTGTTCCCACCCACGACAGTGCCGCCACTGGTGTTGCCGCCGGTGTTCCCGCCAGCAGCCGTCCCGCCACCAATGGTGCTTCCGCTCCCAACTGCGGCGCTCCCGCCGGTGCCAATGCCGACAGTGCCGCTGCTACCGATTGAGCCGGTGCTCGTTACGGAACCGGTGCCGATAGCGCCACTGCCGCGCGTGCTGCCACCACCAATTCCTGCACCCCCGACGACACCCGAGCCGCGAGTGCCTGACGCGGTCCCCGTGTAATTGCCCAGGGTCTGACCGGCCGAATTGGCCGTTCTGCTCGATCCTGACGCTAAGACGTCCTGGTCTCTCAAAGCGTCGATTCTGCGCAGTGCCTGCGGACGAATGCCGCACCGGCACACTTCAGTGCCGTTGACGATGTGAAGGCGGCAGTTCTGATACATGGACGGATTGGCGACGGCCGGAACGCACTGCCGACCCTCGATAAAGTATTGAGCCGACGCGGACAAAGTAGAACCAAAGAACAATGCAAGAGCAGGCAAGGCGATAGCATGCGAACGCTTCATAGGTTCACCTACGTAGAGCTGTGTGTATGGAAATTGACGGAGGTAGCTCCGCCGACGTGATTTGGATACGCTGAAATAGGAATATGGTTCCGGGCTGATATAATTATAGTTCTTTGGAGGTAGTGATGCCTGTTCGCAACGAGAGCTTAGCCGTAGTATGAGCGCGTCGATGGGCGCAGGAGTTGATAACTCTGGCTAGATCATGGCAAGAAGAAGCCATCGATGACATGGCTAGTCATCGATGGCCTCTTGGAGATCTGAAGGTGGCAGGTGAAACACCTTCATGTCTCAAACCAATAAGCATCGATGAGAGTTCCAGTGCAGGCGTGAAACAGGCGCGACTGCTCCTGGCGCTGGACACACAACCGGAGCCCCCCGGCACCGTTAATCTGACGGATAGCCGTTGCGTTCCTCACCACTGAAAATGTGGGGTGAGCCAAGAGATTTCGATTCAGAAATCAAGAGAGGCAACCCAACTCTCTTCGGTCTCGGCACTCGGATTTGTCCGACGCACCGCTCTTAAGCCCGCAGCAGGTCCATCGATGATGTACCGTCAATGCGATTTTCGAGGTCTTTGCTTCAGCCGCTCCTGCCAACGGCGAGTGCGCTTCTTCGGTGCAGCCTCGGGTGGTGAGGCCAGTCTCTCTGAGGCAATCTCTTGATAAGTCTCGTCATCAGGAACCTGGAGCACATCGAGCAGGCTGGCCCCATCATCACTCGGCGGTGGACGAAGCTCTCCGAGAAACATCAAGCCACAGCTCTGCCCTCTCGACCAGATCAGGCGAACCTTTAGAACCTGGCCGAGCCGGGGGATTGCCAATTCGAATTCGCTCGGGAGGTCGATAGTTTCGGAGAGCCCAATCCGCGCCCCGCCCGCTGAAAGGTCGCGAATCCGGCATGCAATTGCGAGGTCCTGCCCGTCGAGCCTGATGCGTCCCTCCAGGATGGTTGCGAAGCGCTTGCTCTGACGACGTGTGGACTGCCGCTGCTCTGAACCGCTCTTCACTTGAGAGTCGAGAATAGCGGCGAACTCTCTCAGGTCCATGTTGGCCGCCTTCAAAACCCGTGAGAGCGTTTCGGTCGATGGCCAGCGCTCGCGCCCGCCACGGCCATACCGCTTTGAAGGATTGAACGAGGTTGGGTCCAGGCCAGCACTCTTGCTGAGAGCCGACAAGGACATGCCACATCTCTCCGCAATGACTTCGAATGCGGCCCAAATCTGCTCGTGACTGAACATGAGGGCTTTTCTCCATCAGTCTACGACATAGCGCCTTCTGAGCAAAGAAGAAGCCCTCACAGGGTTGAAAGCTGCGGCAATGCCCGGGAGTTCGCAGATCCTCGGTCCATTCGGATGATGCTCAGCGTGGCGGAACTGCGCGCCGAGGCTCACGGGAAAGGCCAACCGCACGAATAATCGCCCCCTGCTGTTGCTCCGGTAAGAGTTCATTAACCTTACAGGCGCAGCCTTTCCTCGTGCCCAGTCGGCACAGTCGTCGTTTCCCTGGAAGGGGTCGCACAAGCGACCGACCTTGAGCGCCAGCCGAACGGGCGCTCTTCTTTTGGAGGCGGACCGAGTGCCGTTCAGCGTACGGTCCACACAGTCAAAAAGCGTGTGTCAGTCTGCCTTCCCTGCCCAACCACCTCTATCGGAGAATGGAATGGACCTGCAGAGCGCCAGCAAGGCAATCGCCATCCAAAGCTCGAACATCGACCTTGGTGACACATTCCGCGAATTGGCCCGGCACAGCATCCTGCGCACGGCTATCAAGTACTTCAGGCGGCTGAACACGGCGTCAGTCCATGTGAGCCGGGAAGGTCCCTTATTCCGCTGCACCGTCAATGTGCAGCTGGTCGCACTCAAAATGATGAGTGCCGAGAGTCAGCACGAGGACTGCTATCTCGCGTTCAAGAACGCGCTGGACAAGGTTGAAAGCCAGCTTCGACGGGCCAAGCGCCAGCAACGTGAGAGCAAGGCGAGCGGCATCGCCAAGGATAGGCTCCTTCGAGGGGGATTAGGATCGCCTCCGGTGGTCTGACGTTCAGACGGACCGCAATTGGGGTTTCGGGTGGAGATACGCTGATGCAGGTGGTTTCTTTGGTGACCCAGAAGGGTGGGACGGGAAAAAGCAGTCTGGCGGTCTCCCTGGCCGTGGCGGCGGCCGAGAGCGGCCTCAAGGTGGCCGTTCTCGATATTGACCCCCAGGGCACGGCGGGCGAATGGTACAAGCGGCGCACTGCTGAAGCACCAGAGGTGCACTCACTGTACTGGACCTATCTGTCCTCCCGCCTCTATGACTTTGACCGGCAGGGCTGGGACTTGGCCATCGTCGATACACCGGGAGCGGACAGCCATGCCGCATCGGCAGCGATGCGAGAGGCGCACTTCTGTCTGCTGCCGGTCCGGCCCAGTGTCGCTGACATTGAGGCCAGCAAATCGACCGTGCGTTACCTGCACGAGCGCGACAAGCCCTTTGCCTTCGTGCTCAATCAGTGTCCCGCGGGTGGACGGACGAGCCGGACCTCCCATGCCCGAATGGCTCTGCAACTACTCGGGGGCATATGTGAGCCGTCCCTGGCGCTGCGGTCCGACCACATGGACGCTCTGGCATCAGGTTTGGGAGTAACCGAGTTTGCCCCCTCGGGAAAGGCGGCGGATGAAGTCCGGGCCGTTCTGCATTGGCTGACAGCACGGCTGCGGCGGCTGACGACGATGGAGTCTGCTGACAAGAAGAGCCAGGCCATCCTCCTGAGAGCCTAGCATGAGCGCGGTTGATGAAGCGGCGCGAGCGGACGCTGGGAATGCGCTCTGCTATGCAAGGCAGGGCCAAGGCCACGCTTTATCTGTGTTATTGCGAGCGTCTGACCGGCGGACTAGTGAAGTCTCATGTCGGAACACGACACGTATGTCGTCAGGCAGACTAAAACTGGCTGGGTGCTCCTGCTGAACGGCCAGCCGCTTGGGTCGTTCGCACAAAGGCCGGAGGCCGAGCGTGTCACCTTCCGGACAGCCGAACT
The DNA here is from genome assembly GCA_050789065.1 of Microvirga sp. Lineage (GTDB taxonomy): Bacteria > Pseudomonadota > Alphaproteobacteria > Rhizobiales > Beijerinckiaceae > Microvirga. The sequence continues at coordinate 12,039 of JBOZRS010000058.1, read as the reverse complement.
GTCCCGCCTGAAGAGCAAGGTGGTCGAGATCCTGGCTCAGGATGAACATGGAAATGTGAGGCTGATAGCTAGGACCGAACTGGGCCTGATCCCTGGAACCAACCTGCGGTGTTGGAGCAACCAGCCGCAGGAGATTCAAATCCTCCCCCAGCATCAGAGGGCGATTAAGCAGCTCGAACATAGCGGCGCGGCTGATGACGCGATTTTCGCCAAGTGCCTACTTTGATACGGGCAACGTGAGGATAGTTTGTCTGGCTTCGTTGAGAACCGCGAAGCAATACGCCCCTGGCTCTCCAGACAGGAACGGATCGAGCGCAACCAACCCATTGCTGAGGCTGGCAAACTGCCGTGCCGCTTCATTATCAGGGCATTCATAGCCAACGTCAGCTTGGGTGATAAGCCGCGAGCCCTGATAAAGGTTAAAGTAGTAGCGGGGCATAAATCATCCCCCCTTTGGCTGTGTGGTGATCCTGCAGGCGCTGGACACAATGGCGCGTGCATTGAAGCTGAAGTGTGAGTGCCGAGTTGTCGGGAGGTCATCCTGTCATCCTTTCGCCCTGCGAGAAACATCGAAACTACCGTTTAAGACCGTCTAAAAGCCTAACTGACGATCACTCTTGCGACGTCGGGCAGGGCAAGGCTGACGGGGTTGCGTACTCTTCTATCCTTACGGACCAGGAGACGCCAATGACCATCCGCAGTTTAGGCAACAACAAAGGCGGCGGAGAGCCCACCCATGTTGACGCCAATCCGGTCCTGACTTGGGGCGAGCACACCATTGATGCGCTGGAAAGACTAGCCACTGCGCCGCCGACGATTGCCACACGCACAATGGCGATGGAAAGCATCGCCGTGTTCGATGTTCTAAGTGCGATCTACGGAAAGCAGGGCCTTCTCGCACATCTTGATGCTCCGGAGGGGATTTCACAAACAGCCGCGATTGCTGCCGCAGCAGAGCACATTCTGCAATATGCCTTCCCGGACCAGAAATGGACATTGAAAGCCGAACTAATCCAAAGCCTCGCAGGTGTTCCAGACGGATCCGCAGAGAAAGCTGGTGTTTCATTCGGGAAATCGGTTGCGGAGGCCATCATCTCGGCCCGAGCAAACGACGGCTGGAATGCCACTGCGACAATCCCCGACGGAACAGGGGCGGGCGTATGGAGCCCGACGTTGCCGAACTATGCTCCCGCGGTCACGCCACAATGGGGTGCGGTGACGCCGTTCACCCTCACCAGCGCCGATCAGTTCCGGCCCGCAGGGCCGCCTGACCTTGCAAGTGCCGAATACGCGGCGGCCCTCAACGAGGTCAAGGCGCTCGGCTCTGCGACCTCAACGGTGCGGACAGCCGACCAGACCGAGATTGCTCGGTTCTGGGCACATGATTCGGGCTCCTATACCGCGCCTGGGCATCTGGAGCACATTGCGGTGGATCTCGCGCAGCAGAAGGGTGTCGGCGTGACGGGCAGCGCGCAGCTCCTTGCCGAGACCAGTGTTGCGTTGGCGGATGCGGCCATCGCGACCTGGGAGGCGAAGTCCGTTTATAACTTCTGGCGGCCGATTGAGGCGATCCGTCACGCCGATACGGATGGCAATGGTGCAACGAGAGCGGATACAGACTGGGTGCCGCTGTTGCCGACCCCGAGCCACCCCGAGTACCCGTCCGGCCACGCCACCTTCGCCGGGGCCTGGGCTGCGGTCATGACCGACTTCTTCGGCCCGATCTCCTTTGATGCAACCAGCGCCGAGATATCGGGCGTCACCCGCCATTTCGCAAGCTTTGACAAAGCAGCAGCAGAGGATGCCCAGAGCCGGATCTACGGTGGCGTTCACTACCAGTTCTCGGCACAGGATGGTCTGGCCCTGGGCAACAAGGTGGGTGACTGGGTGTTGAACACCTTCCACAACGATGGCTGGGTGCTCGCCTAAGAGCTGGGTGGGATTTGATGAAGAGTGGATCAACGCGGGCTCGCTAGCCATCAATCCAGGGCCACTGGTCCCGCGTCAACCTCATCGCAAGCTGGCCAGGTTCTCCCACCACTGCTCCCGCAGCGTAAGATCCCTTGCATGAGCGTGCTCGCTTCCACCTCTGCCCATGCCGATACTGGGCTATATCGAGCAGTCTCCTGGCAGGTGCGCGGTTGCCCATATTGCCGCTTGGGTGCGGTTGGTGGCACCGACTTTGCGCAGAATGGCTTTGACATGAACCTTGACGGTGGCTTCCGTCACGTCGAGCTTGCGAGCGATCACCTTGTTGGGCTCACCTGCCATGAGACAGCGCAGGATTTCGGCCTCTCGGGTCGAGAGTTTCCCTGCCCTCGCACCGGACGGGAGCGGGTGGGCAATCCTGAGTGGCTGAGGCTCAGGGGGCGGGTTGACGGATCGCTCCTTGAGCATGGCCCGAAGCAAGTTCCCCGGCAGAACGCCTTCACCATGGATGACCAGTTCAAGCGAGGTGATGAGCGCGTCCCGGCCCGTGGTGGTCAGGCAAAAGCCATCCGCGCCCGCCTCATGCGCCTGCCACACGCATCCGGGCTCGAAGTGATCGGCCAGCACGACAAGTCGTGCCTGCGGGAACTCTTCTTTGACCTGCCGAACCATCGCAGCCATGCGACTGGAGGATGGGGTGGCGGCGACGATGATGAGCGCAGGCAGCGTGGCCTCACTGCCTACAAGCCCAAGGCTTGAGGTGGAAATGGGTCTGGTCACGGCAAATGGCGACCCCGCCAAGAGATGCTCGAGCCCGGCGCGCACCACGGCATTGTCACAGAGCAGAGCCGTGGCAATCGGCGGGACTGAAGGAGAGCGTCGGTCGGCCATTTGCCCAGTCGCGACGGCGAGATCAATTGTCTGTGCGGTCATGACTGCCCCCATCGACTATGAAAAAGTTAACAAACGTTAATCAGTGAGAGGGCGGGCGTCTGTCGGCAACCCGACACAAGCCAGTCAGGTGATAGACTTTTTTCAATGTTGCCGAGCGAAATGCAGTAACCTTAGCGATATCGCTGGGCTGACCGAAGACTTGGCGTTGGTGCCACATCTGTCGCCGCCGATGCGGGATGGTCATGCCCAAGCTGACCGGCGGCTCTCAACTGTCCGAAGGGAGTAGGTAGAGATACGCCGGAATCCTACCCACCGATCTGTGCTTGTTAATCCATGTTAAAGCCGCCATCTCTGGGCCAAGAAGCAAGAACAACCGAGGAAAGCATGCCCAACGCCAACACCGCATTCAGCGGCAAGAGCACCGCGTATCGTCCGGACGCAGCAAAAACCCAGGCCATGATCTGGCAGATCGTGCGTACCCTCAGCCAGATCGACGCCGAGTATTACCTTCAGGTGAGCGAGATCGAGGGCAGCGCTACCGATGAAGACCTCAAGGGACCCCTCATGCAGAAACTGAGAGCGTCCCATCGCGAACGGCGGCGGCTTTACGTGCAGCAGCTTGAGGAGCTTCGACGGCACCAATAGGTTAGTCGTTCGCCCCGTGACTTGGAGATAGCTCGCGCAAGAGTTGCAACGGGCTTCTTGAAGCAGTCGGCCCTCGGCGCTCGTCCAAACCAGACGGAGCCCCCATTAAGTATTGCGCCGCAGGGGTAAGTGGCGGCGGGTCTAACCGCCGCTCACCCTGCGCCCACAATAGGCATTGCCAAGCGCCACAACAATCGGAGGAGATCATGTCCACCAACATGGAACATCGTCCTGCTCACGCCACAATGGCTGCTCCCCGCCTGTACCCCTCGGAGCTTCTGCCCTCCCTGCAATCTCTGCTGGCAACTCTCGCCGACCTTGATTTTGAGCACGAGAGCGATGTGGAGACGGTCAGGAATAGCTCAGCCGATGATTGGCTGAAGCAGACCGTGATTAAAACGCTGGACGAGCAGCACCAGCAGCGACGGGCTCCCTACATTGAACACCTCGAACGCTTGCAGAAGCGGATGCAGGCTCTGATCACGTGATCGGTGTACGCGAGCGCCGTGAAGATAGCTTTCTTACCTTCCCCAGAAAGACCAGCAGGCGCGTGGGCCAGCCGTTCCCGTTTCGACGGGGCGGCTGGCATAGACCTCTGCGTCGGCGCGGCGGCCTTCTCCATTGAACATCAGGGACTGACGTTTGATCGCAAATGGCGTTGGCACAAGGGCGACCGTGCTACTGGTCGAAAACGAGCCTACGGTCCGCACAGGTGCGGCCACGGTCCTGAGCGAGGCCGGGTTCGACATCATTGAGGCCCAGAGTGCGGGCGAGGCGTGGGGCGTTCTTGAGTCTCGGCCTGATGTGCAAGTTCTGTTGGCCGATCTTGATGCATCCGATGGCGCAGATGGCTTGGAGTTTGCCCGCAAGGTCCACGACAAGTAGCCCTTCCTTGGGTTGGTAATCACATCGGGTCACGTCCGCTGCCTTCGCCCAGACGACATTCCCGGCGACGGCTGCTTTCTCCCTCGCCCGTTCCCAAGGGATATGCTCCTGCACGAGATCAGGGCGGCAGCGCATCGGACCAGCGGTTGAACAGGCGGGTGCGCGTGACACTCAGCCGTCATCGGCTTTGAAGACAATGGCTCAGCGTTGCTTTGTGAGCTCTGATTTAAAGTCGACGATCGCTGCCGTCCAAAAGTGCAGCGATCAACCCGTTTCTCATCCTGAGCTTTGGGCTGAGAGAAAGGTTCCTCTGATTCTGAAGCGGGCTCTTCCCGTGGTTCCTCCGGAACGTCCAGGGGTGGCGAAACAGCAGCCTCTCCTGGTATATCTTGCGAAGTAAGGTCGGGTGTGTGCTCCATCCCGGCCTCCTGCTCGCCCTCGGACAGCAGTTCGATCTAGCCAGTCGTACGATAATCCAGACAGCGTGGACGATACCGCGCGACTCACAACAACAATTATAGCGCCGATCGCGGAAGCTCGTGCCGCCCGGCAGCGGGGCCTGGAACAGAACCAACAGGTCTGCGCAGCGCCGACTGTCTGTGGTATGATTTGGAAACAGCAGGCTGACCGCGTGACGTCGTCTGAACCAGTGGAGGGCACGCCATGGCACACCGCGAACAGCATGGTAACCGCGAGGCTAAAAAGCCGAAGAAGGATAAAACCAGCACAAGGACCCAGCCCAGCAGGTGGGCCGTCAGCGAAGTCGTCGAGTCCAGCGCCAGTTCCAAGCATTAAGTGTTCGAACTTTGAGCTTGAACCGGAACGGCATCCGGGGCTGCGTTCTTCCGCCGAGCTTGAGAGATTTGAGAGTAGGTGCGCCCCGTTTCTGTCCCTCTTCGACAGTCTGGGGTGCCAAGGCTCGGCACCGGTCGGGTCTTTTCTTTGCCGCCCCGCTGAAACAAGGTGCTGGCGAGCGCTGTTGTCCTGTCATGACGAGCACCTCCTCGCAGCCTATGACGATGGCTCGTCATCAAGAGCAGGCCAGCATGACCGTTCACGCGGGTTCCTCACAGCGGCTGGTTCCTGTTGGCCCATCGACCGAGCACCCGCCCCGGTCCCGTTTGACGGAGGTTGAGATCGCGACACCGCCTGGGCCGAAGCATACCTCCCCTTGATGGATTGAGGTGGGAGGGACTCCTTCCGCTCGACACTTTGGACGAACCCACCGGTTGATCCGGAACAACGTCAGTGACGTGTGACTGCGAGTCACCACGGGCGGTCCCCAGCTAGAGGACCGCCCGTATTGTTGAGGCAGTTCATCGGCGGCCCGCCGAGAGGCTGCTATGCCGAAGAGCCTGCCTTACCCCGAACTCTCCTCTCGCCTTATCAGCCCAAGAGCGGCATCCTCTTGATCACACACGAGGATCGTCCTCATGCGCAAAGCACTTGTTGCCGTAGCCGGGGTGTTAGCCGCCGGTGGGATCGGAGCGCTGGCCCAGCAGGAAGACCCGATCCGCCAGCGCCAGGACCTGATGAAGAACAATCAGGAGCAGGTACGGCTTCTCACCGGGATGGTGCGCGGGCAGGTTCCGTTCGATGCAACCCGCGCCCAGGCAGCCCTCCAGGCTATCGAGCGGAATGCCCAGCACATTCCTGTGCTGTTTCCGGTAGGCTCGCAGACGGGCAAGACTGGCGCGCTTCCGATCATCTGGGAGCGCAAAGCCGACTTTGAGGCGCGAGCGGCCAAGCTCGAACAGGATGCCAGAGCCGCCCAGATCGGGATCACGGATCAGGCCAGCCTGCAAGCTGCGGTTCAGCGGGTCGGCCAGAACTGCGGCGGGTGTCACGAGACCTATCGCAAGAAGGAAACCTGACAAGACGCGGGGGCTGACGAGAACAGGGACCTCTCCCTCGGAGGGATCGCGATGTGCCGCCCCAAGACCTCGTGGCTCCTCCTCCCTCTCGTGTCCGGACTCCTGAGCCTTGCGCCTGCGTGGCATCCCGCTCCGACCGAAGTCGATCTGGCTCTTGTTCTGGCGGTGGATGTCTCCACCTCCATGGATGCCGACGAGCAGGCACTTCAACGGCAGGGCTATGTCGAAGCGTTCCGCTCGGCTTTGGTTCACCAAGCCATTCGCAGTGGCATGCGGGCGCGGATTGCCGTCACCTATGTGGAATGGGCTGGGGCTCACCCGCACCACCAGCATGTTGTTGTGCCCTGGTCTGTTCTGGAAACGCCCCAGGATGCTGCCGCCTTCGCGGGCCAACTGGCCCGCGCGCCCATTCACAGTTGGGGCGGGACTTCCATCGCAGAAGCCATCGACTTCAGCATGGCCCTGCTCTGGTCTGGCGACTTTCTGGCAACGCGGCGGGTGATCGACATCTCAGGTGATGGTTCGAACAATCAAGGACGTTTGATAACAGATGCTCGCGACGAGGCGATTGCCCGAGGCGTCATCATCAATGGCCTCCCTCTCATGCTCAAGATGCCGGATCGGCGGGAGAACGCCGCTGTAGACGCATATTACCGCGACTGTGTCATTGGAGGACTAGGAGCCTTCATGATCCCGGTCCGTGAGCGCCAGCAGTTCCTGGCCGAAATCAGGACCAAAATCATCCGCGAGATCGCAGGGGTGAGCGCGCCGGACGCACAGGTTCAGGCAGTGCAGAGGTCACCCCGAACCGATTGCGATACCAGCGAGAGCCTCTGGGACGATGTCGAACCTGATCCCCATACTCTCTTGCTCGGCTCTGGACGGGCCCTATCGCTGAGGGATTCCAGCGGGGAGCGGTGGCTTGTGGAGGAGGGCTCCGCGTTGCACTCTCAACGACGGGATCCCTCGCAATCACAGTCGGATGCTGGAAGCATGACAGGCCAAAGCCTTGAGAGGATATCACGATGTTGCTCGAACTCAGTGATGAGCAGGTGGGTGTCCTCAGACGTGCCCTTGAGGCGAGAGTACGGGACATGCACCTGCGCCTGGCGAGCGAACCCGGTGATGAGGGTTTCCGGCGTGACGTGATGCTCGCTACACAGCTTCTTCGGCAGGTTGAAGCCCTGGAACGACGTGCAGGTGACCGCGCCTGGAACATAGGTGAATTGGAGTCTCTACCGGAGGATGACGAGGATTGAAAAGAACCATCATCTGGTCACTCACGGCGGGAGAATTCCCTTTGGGTGCACCCCGATCAGCAAGCGCCGAAAACGTGCAGCCGACGAATTGTACCCATAATCCACAGACTCAAAAGATCATGGTTAATGACAGCTTAATCGCCTCGTTCTCAGCCGAATCGCCGCTTCTAATCCGGTGATGCGGTAGGTTCGGGGGCGGCGATGGAGAGCGGCATAGGCACTGGCAAACGGCCCGCAAGAGTCTCCGATGCCGAACTGCTGCGGCGCATCGGCCATGATCTGCGCGCTCTCTATGCTGAGGTGATCAGGCAACCGCTGCCCCGAAATATCGAGATCACGCTGTCGCACATTGAACGTGAGCAGCACCGGACTGGCTGTCACAGCCAGCGGCTTGCGATCTGAAGCTCTTGCGCGTTTAGACCGCTGCCAAGAGAGCCGTTGCGATCACGACAGACGTAACAAAGATCGCCGCGCCGGTCCAAGCCACTGCTTGCGGACGGCTGTGGAAGCTGATGGTTGGAGGAACTGCCATCCCGTACCTCCTATGGGAGAGGAATACCTTGGCTCTCTGGCAATTTAGTCCCTGATCCTCTGGGTGTATCGTGGGAAAAGGGAGTGCAACGAAAGAGTAGAGGCTTTGCCTTCTCGCCTGTTGCAGAGCCCCAACTGGCCTGACTGCACCTCTCTGCGGCGACTTGGAGTCCGAGCACTATCTCTGGCATAGGAACAGTCGATCCAGTCTTTGAATGCCTATCTCTAATTTAACCAATGTTAAACTTCGATCTTCGTCGAGGGTCATCACTTGAATTTGTGAGCATTAACTAGAAGAGCATTAACTAGAAATAGGATGAATTCTATTTCCATTCATACAAGACGGGTACAGGAGGCGACACTCCTCGCCCGTGCTTCCAGTTGAGGTTTTCCGAATGTCCCCTGAAACGCCCGCATCCAATTATATCGAGCTTGCGGCAGACATCGTATCCGCTTTCGTCAGCAATAATTCTGTGCCGGTTGCGGAACTACCCGGCCTAATCGCGAATATTCACGCCGCCCTCCAGAAGACTGGCCAGCCTGCGGCCAACCCGGAAGGGGCAAGGCCCACGCCTGCCGTTTCCATCAAAAAGTCGATCACTGCCGATTATCTGATCAGCCTGGAAGACGGCCAACAGTACAAGTCGCTCAAGCGGCACCTCGGACGGCTTCGGCTCACGCCTGAGGCGTACAGAGAGAAATGGGGCCTGCCGCGCGACTACCCGATGGTGGCCCCGAATTATGCTGCCAAGCGGTCCGAGTTGGCCAAGAGCATTGGCCTTGGCCAAATACGCACAAAGACGGCCCACGCGAAAGCCGCCAATGACGCGGCCATGACTGCTCCTGAGAAGGCACCAGCCAAGCGAGGAAGAAAAAAGGCTGCGGCCTGACAGTACGGTCACATCGATCTGGAAAGGCTGGCCAGGATCGCCTCTGAGCCGGATCGATTTTGCAAGATCAGGTCAAAAAGAGCCCGGCTGCTTTTCCAAGCGCCGGGTCGAGGAATGTGCATCTCGTAAGTCTTAGACCCGTCGCACAAGGGGAACGCGGGGATATGCCGGGTCCGCATGTGTTGACAATCCGGCAGCATCCAACGCGTTCCAGAATTCCATAAATTTTCTTGCGAAATTGATTTTTCGCATATCCTCGTATCATTTTGGAAGACACAGAGCGTGATTGAGTTGTTCTAGCAGGAATGGGCCTTGATTTCATAGCCGTTGCAGAAGCGAACCAACACTTCCAAGGTTGATCATCCGTGTCGATTGGCCCTCTGCCCTCACCGGAAGGGAAAGGAGCGATCCCCGAATCAATACGCTCTCAGGTGCAAGGCTGTGTTCATTGATCTGGAGGCACTCGGTCACCCGCCCCCTGATGTTCCGCCGACGATGCGAAAGCTGCGGGTAATCCTCGGCGGAAAACGGTGACGAAGCAGAAGGAACCTCGATCCTGCGTCTTTGTTGGCCTGACGCGTCCCGCCAATGGAGAGGCCAAGCCGATGACCTGCCAATTCTGCCACCAGGATGTGAAGAACCCCTGTCACGATGTTAAGGAGATGCGGCAACGAGCCATGAGGCACGTGGACCGTTGCGAGAAGGCTCTCAAGGACGATCTGAGCGACAGCATCAATCCCAGCGACGGCCAGAGTGCCGGGAGCATCTGAGCCGGGAACCTGGATAGCAACGACGGCGAGTCACAATGTTGCTCGAACAAGGATCAGTTGAGCGTTCTCAGGCGTGCCCTTGAGGCCAGAGTTCGCGATACGCACCTACGCCTGGGGAGCGAGTCCGGTGATGAGGGCTTCCGGCATGAAGCGGCTCTCGCCAACCAACTTCTTCGGCAGGTGGAAGCATTAGAAAGGCGCTCCGGTCGCCGCGCATGGAACATTGGAGATGTGGAGCCCCTGCCGGAAGACGATGAGGACTGAGCAGGAACCGGTCCTTCTGAGTCAGCAGACACCGGCCAGCTTTGTATCGTATATCCTTGGTCAAGCAGACGATCTCTGCCGTCCAGAGAGTGCAGCGATCAACCCGCTGGTTTGGTAGGCCTCTTCCTGCTGCTCAACTTGCGCTTGGGCTGTGAAGGCGTTTCCTATGGTTCGGGCGCGGGTTTTTCCTGAGCCTCTTCTCGGGCATCCTCGGCTGCTGGGATCGCCATCTCCCTCGGAGCGTCCTGAGATGGCACGTCAGGCGAATGCTCCGTCCCCACCTCCTGCTCACCTTCGGATAGCAGTTCGATCTGGTCTGGGAAGTCGTTCCAGAGGTCCACCAAGATGTACTCTTGGTGCCCGCGCCTGACCGGGCGCTCGCGATCGAGGAGGACCTCGCGCGTGACATCGACCACAACCACGTGGTCCTCATGGATCGTCGCACCGACCCGGCTCACTACTCCCTCCACGAAGCTCATGACTGGGCAAGGAGGATGAAAGTGGACGCGGACCTGATCACCGGCACCAAGCTTCATAGAGATACCCCAACACCCGGAGAGGCTTCCTCTCTGATCGGAAACTCAATCTGTGCTGATTGAGCGCGTCATGCCCCCGCTGTTCACGTCGGATTGCGGCCTACGCGCTCACCCTTGTTCCGGACCGCGAAGGGCCCAAACCCGGACAGCTTCACCTCTTCCCCGAAGCAAGACAATCGCAAATCTCGCCGAGCACCCGTTCAACCAGTTCCGCTGACTCGGCTCGTGAGAAGCCGAGCCTCTGACGAACGGCTTCACCCAACTCCACGCGCGTAACAGTCTTACCAGCCACAATCCACCCCCTGAAAAGAGAAACGCCCCAGCGTGGAGCCGAGGCGCTTCCCCGAGGATCAAGAAGGAGTGCCCCGCAGCCTTCCATGTTGGACCCGACCTGGTGTGCGCCCCTTGAGGTGGACAGATCAGCACTGAAGAGTTGACCGGGGCTGCCGGGCTTTCGGAGACTGAGGTCCATGGCGAAGAACCGCACGCACAGCATCGACGTCAAACGGCAGGTTGCTCAGGACTACCTTGCCGGCGAGACCCTGCACGGTCTGGCCAAGCGTCACGACCTATCGCGCAATTTGATCCGGATCTGGGCCCGGAAATACGAGGCCGGCGCCTCGATGAGGACACGGCCGCGGCCGAACTGCTCCAGCAGTATGAAGCACGGATTGCCGCCCTTGAGCGGCTCGTCGGCAAGCAGGCCCTCGAACTTGAGTTTCTAAAGGGGGCGCTGAAGCATGCACCCCGGCCGAGAAGCGCGCCTACATCCGCCATCACCGGCCCCGTGGCTCTCCGTTGCAGAAGGATGCCGACTGATGGGCCTGCCCCGCTCCACCTACTACGATGAGCCTAAGGCTTCTGCCGACGACACCGCCATTGTCGAGGCGATCGCCGCCATCTGCGATGAGTTCGAGGCTTATGGCTACCGGCGTGTGGGCGCGGCCCTGCGGCAGGCCGGCATGGTGGTGAACCATAAGAAGATCCGCCGCTTGATGCGCGAGCACGATCTCCAGCCGCGGATACGGCGGCGCTTCGTTTCCACGACGGACAGCAATCATGACGGCCCGATCTTCCCGAACCGGGCTGCTGATCGGGTGGTAGATGGCCCCAATCGGCTCTGGGTGGCGGACATCACCTATGTCACCATCACGGCAGGCTTCGTTTATGTGGCGGTCATTCTCGATGCCTGGACACGCCGAGTGGTAGGTTATGCGCTCAGCCGGTCGGTTGACGCGCGCTTGACCGTGGCGGCACTCAAAGCCGCCATCGCCGCGCGACACCCTCCGCCGGGAGGCATCCATCACTCCGACAGGGACTCGCAATATGCGGCCGAGATCTATCGTAGGATCCTGGATGGCGCCGGCCTGGTCGGCTCGATGGGCCGGAGCGGCAATCCGTACGACAACGCCAAGGCGGAGAGCTTCATGAAGACGCTCAAGGTGGAGGCGGTCTACCCGATGGCCTAATGACCTTCACGGGATGCCGGTAACGGAGAGGCCTGCATGGCGGAAGAAGCGGACGATCATCTCAGGGTGGCGCTTCAGCCGGTCGAACTCGCG
>JBOZRS010000057.1:0-2651 GCA_050789065.1 Microvirga sp. | reverse complement strand
AGACCGTCAAACAGCCCACACCCGCCGCAGCAGTCAGCATCAAATCTATTCTGAATCAATGACTTACATCGAGCAATAAAATTGCTCAACAGCCTCTGAGTTGGCGCGTCACCTCATCGAAGAAGACCTCGTCGAGACCCGCAGGACCACCTCGCGCCGGAAGCGTACGGAGGCCGTGCGCTCCGGCGCGGCCCCGTGAACGGGGATCCGCAGAAGCGACAGAATGAGGCGCGCTGCTCCAGTGCCTCGGCCCGCCTCACATCGGATAAATCGTACAGACGGCTAGAAACAGAGCGCGAAACAGGGCCGGGGGCCAAGCAAGCTTGCCCTTAGGGCGACGTCGATGCCGACCAGGTGCCGATCCAACGAGGACCAAGCGATCAGCTCGAACAGCCGGCCTAGGGAAACGCGACGAGATGTTGGATCTCCGACAGACGCGAGGACTTCCTGTCCAATCTGACGGCGTGCCATGGAACCGCTCCCGTCATGTCTATCGGCGCCATTGAACTAGCAAAGGGCGCACTCCACGCGTAGGTCTCATCTTGCTCTCTCTGTCCGACAGGGTAGGCAAAACCGCTGGCAGTCTTGAGATTAGGACCGAGCCAGGGATCGAATTTTCATGATGCTCTGAAAATGGTGTCGACTCCAGGAGCGGCTGAAAACATTGGTCTCCCTGCCCTTCAGCAACCAGCCGTGGATCACACAGAGATTTTCGGGTTGCGTTTGATTTTCGATTCAACCAATGGACGGCGCCGCAGGGGCCCGTGCCGTCCAAGTGCACCCAATGACGCTCAGTGCGCACCCGTCAGGGATGGGATCGCATACTCAGTACCCTCTGCAAGGCAGCAGCCCCCCGGCATGGCCGAACCTCTCGGCCTCTTCCAGCGGTGTGCCGTAGTGATCAATGCGGGTCCGGATCGCGGGGTCGGCTCCGAATTCAAGCAGGATCTCGACTGCCCCGGGGTCATCCTGGCGGACTGCGAAATGCAGTGGCGTGTAGTCGTTCACGCCTCGCTGATGTATGTCCGCTCCATGTTCCAGAAGCAGCTTTAGCCGCTCATGCCGGTCCGCGCGATTGGAGGATATGGCTGCGAACAGCGCTGGAAAGCCGTCGACCGGTGGGTAATTAGGATCAACTCCCAACTCCAGGAGTGTCCTCACCAGTAACAGTGGGGACCAATAGGAGGCATAGTCAAGGCAGTATTCCTGAAGCCCGGTTCCTTCATCCGGCAGAACCACATTCGGGAAGTCCGCCGGATTGCCAAGGAGAGCGCGAGCGGCATGGAGATCTCCGTCCACAAAGGCCTGATGAAGAGTTTGCCAGCTCGGAGAGTTCATGCCGGAAGCTTGGACCGGCGAGAGCCTGACGGCAAGCGGCTGCTTGCATAGGCCGAATGCTGATGGGCCGTCAGCCCTGCGCTAAAAACAGGAGCCTTCTTGCAGCGCGGACCCAGGGCTCTCGTCCGCCCAGCTTAGTTACGGAACCGAGCTTAACTTTATGGGTTCTCAAGGGCGGGAGGTGCTCATGCGAACCATTCTCGGCTTGGCGCTGGCCATCACGCTTATCTCTAGAGCCTCAGCGGCGGATCTCGAGTATGGATACTACGAACCCGGCGTGGTTTACATGGACGAGGGATACGCAACTCCACCACCGCGTCATGTTGTTCGGATCAAGCGCACCTACTGTGTGACGTGCCTGAGCGCTCGCCTGCCCTACGGTGGCCTACGAAGCACCTATGAGGCGGATTTACCCTGGGGTGGGCTGCCGGAATACTGCCCACCCGAATTCGTTTACTCCCAGCCTGTTCTTGTTCGGAAGTACTGAGCGCCTTGGGCGGTTGGGAACCGCTCCTTCAGGCTCGCACATCATTTACCTTCGGTTCCGGCACGGGGGATTTTTGTCTGGTCCTTGAGCATCCCCGGCGGGTGCTGCATGGGCTCGGCCGAGCACGGATGAACTTGCAAGCCCACTCATCCGTTTTCCTCGGAGGCTCTCTGCGCGGAGGGGAACCATGGTCAACCGCATGCTTCTTCTTGGCCTCCTTGCTCTTGGGGCCATGCTACCCGAACCGGCTCCGGCTCAGACCGACCAAATCCTGCGCAATCCGGACGGAACCGTCGCTGACCCGGTGCTTCGCTACCCGGATGGGACCCCCGTCCCAGCAACCGCCCCGCTCCCGCTGCATGGGTTCACTGTGAACATCGCGCCGCGCGAGGCCGATGTGACCGGCACCGTTCTGCCGGCCCTCCCGATCCCGCAGCAGGACGTCAGCGGAGCGACCAGTCGTCCCAGCTGCGAGGTCCAAAGCTATGTCGTTGGTCCGAACCGGCGCGTTCGTGTCCACCGCTGCTATAAGGATTGACGGACAGGTTTCTGGTCATGAGGCCATCAAGTTGGGTTTCCTGTTCTGCATGACCGGAACCGTAGAGCTTTGCGCCCTCCGCTGGCCCGCCGCACAATTGCCGCGCCTCGTTCCTGAGGCCACACGCCTCTGTGAAACCTCGAAGGCTCTTGAGACTCCATCTCCAACTCCATGTAATGGACTGCGTAGCCTTAGAGCATCGGACTGAAAGGCAGATTCAAGAGGTTTCGGCCTGGGCTGAAGTGTGATTCCCTTCTGAGAGCAGGAGGTGGATCATGACCCAGAGTT
>JBOZRS010000056.1:0-3859 GCA_050789065.1 Microvirga sp. | reverse complement strand
GTGCCCGAAGAGGTTCTGAAGTCGAAGATCCTGCCGCTCATTCCGGTGGGCCGCCTCGGCGAGGCGGAGGAGATCGCCCGCAGCGTCCTGTTCCTGGTCAGCGACGACGCGGGCTTCATCACCGGCTCGACCCTGACGGTGAACGGCGGCCAGTACATGACCTGAGCGAGCGCGCGATCCCGGGTAGAATCATCCGGGATCGCCGCAGAACCGAACGCGTATCTCTCGCCGTATCCTGATGACTGAGAGTGGTTGGGATGAGCAAGCCTGAAGCGGATTCTATGATCGGCTTATGAGACCTGTGCGCGGGTGGCCTCGACTGGGAGCCCTTTGGGTGCTCCAATAGGACCGATGCGTATGTCGGGAGCAGTCCCATGGCACGCCGTCAGATTGGGCAGGAAGTCTTCGCGTTTGTCGCCGATCCGATCCCCCATTACCGCTCATCTCTGGACCGGCTGTCGGGGCTGATCGACTGGCCCTCTGTTGATCGCCACCTCGTCGACATCTACACCGCTGCCAAAGGCGAACCCGCCTGGCCACCGCTGGCCCTGTTCCGCGCCCTCCTGCTAGCCACCTGGTATGATCTCTCCGATGTCAGGCTGGCCGAGGCATTGGAGGACCGCGCCTCGTTCCGGCGCTTCTGCGGGTTTGCCGCCCATGAGCCTACGCCGGAGCGGACGGCCTTTGTGCGCTTCCGGCGGGAACTGGTGGAGCACTCGCTCGACAAGGTGCTGTTCGATGAGATCACACACCAGCTGAAAGCCCGAGCCATCACCGTCAAGAACGGCACGCTGGTGGACGCAACCGTGATTGCGTCAGCAACCCACCGGGATGAGGAGGCTGCCTGGGCGGGGCACAAGCGGCGCAAGGCCATTCACGGCTTCAAAGCCCATGTGGCGGCGGATCCCGATACGGCCGTCGTGGAGGAATTGACTGTGACACCCGGCAACGTCAACGATGGGCGCGCTGGCGGCGAGGTCCTGCCAGATAACCCTGGCGACGTTTATGCCGACAGCGCCTACCGCGGAACAGCGTTTGCCTCCGCTGTGCAGAGCAAAGGCGGGTCCCCGCGCGTGGTCCAAACAGGCGTGTGGGGCCGGCTTGGTGGCAATGCCCTACGCAAGCTGCGGGCGTGGAACCATCGTGTCCACCATGTGCGCTGCCGGATCGAGAAGATCTTCGGAACCTGGAAGCGCAGCTACGGGCTACGACGCATGCGCTGGCTGGGACTGGAGAAAGCCACCCTGCAAGTCAGATTGACGGCCATTGCCTGCAACCTGAAACGCACGGCGGTGATTCTGACGCAAGAGACGGTCTGATCGAAGGCGAAGGGCGCGCTCCAACATCCCTTAAGGTGAGCACCGCACGTTAACACCCCCGACCCGGGAGAAGCGAGGGGGAGAGCATCGCTCACGGTCTACTGAGGCCGCGATTTCGCACCCGATTTCCCCACCCGCGCACAGGTCTCCTTATACTAAACGGCGCTGATGCTCACGCATTGGCCGAGTCGCACAAACCGATGGACATGGTCAGACCTGCGCCCGCTTGAAAACCCTGAATGAGTCAGCCTTCCCATCAGCCGGTATTATGTAACTGCTCCAGAATTCGGGGAGACGGGTCGAACCTGAAGCTCCGGGAACTCGCTCTCCACGTATGCGATCCCACGCAACGGACCAAGCCTATCGTTCGCCTGCTCGAGGCGCTTCAAGTGCCCGCGCTTGATCTTGCCGGAGATGGTCCGCGGCAGCTCCGAAACAATCTCGATCTGCCGAATGCGCTTGAATGGGGCCAGCCGCGCATGTGTGTAGCGGAAGATTGACAACACAATCTCAGGAGACGGCTCGACTCCGGGCAGCAGTGAGATATACGCTTTCGGAACCGCCAAGCGGATCGCATCCGGCGCCGGAACGACAGCCGCCTCCGCCACGGCCTCATGTTCGATCAACACACTTTCGAGCTCAAACGGGCTGATGCGGTAGTCCGAGGATTTGAAAATATCGTCCGAACGTCCCACGAAAGTAAGATATCCATTCTCGTCGATAAAGGCGATATCGCCGGTGCGATATGCTGCGCCTTCTGTCCCACGCAGCGTGCCGTCGGCATCCTGGTAGCCCTGCATGAGCCCAGCGGGCCGGAGATCCCCCAGAAGGAGACAGACCTCACCCTCCTGCGCCAGCTTCCCGTCCGGGTCGAGCAGCCGCACGTGATAGCCCGGCAGAGGGCGGCCCATTGTTCCCACCTTGATCGCCTGCCCTGGTGAGTTTCCGATCTGCGCCGTGGTTTCGGTCTGGCCATAACCGTCGCGAATGGTGAGGCCCCAGGCTTCTTGCACCTGCTCGATAACTTCCGGGTTCAACGGCTCACCCGACCCGCAGAGCTCCCGAAGCGCTCCTTTGCATCCGGCGAGGTCCTCCTGGATCAGCCGTCGCCAAACTGTGGGCGGAGCACAAAATGTTGTCACGCCACAGCGTGCTATGGCCTCAAGAAGACTCTTGGGCTCGAAACGCGGCTGATGGACAGCAAGCACAGTCGCCCCGGCGTTCCAAGGAGCAAACACGGAACTCCAGGCGTGCTTGGCCCACCCTGGTGATGAAACATTCAGGTGAATGTCCCCGGGCTGCAGGCCAAGCCAGTACATCGTGGAGAGTGCCCCAACCGGATAGCTACGCTGAGTGTGCCGCACGAGCTTCGGCTTGGCGGTGGTGCCGGAGGTGAAATACAGCAGCATCGGATCGTCCGGCTGCGTTGGCCCATCCGGCGCAAAGGTCTCGGATTCACAAAAGGCTTGCTGGTAGGGGGACCACCCTGGCGGTGGATTCGGGTCTACAGTAACGCGGATGACGTCACGGTCACAAAGGTCATCGAGCTTTGCGATCTGATCCGAGCTCCCCACCACGGCCTTCACGCGGCCGCGCTCGAGACGATCATTGAGTTCCTCTCGCGTCAGGAGCGTCGTCGCCGGGATGACCACAACCCCGAGCTTCATGGCTGCGAGCATCGTCTCCCACAGCGGCACGACGGCCCCGAGAAGCAGCAGCAGATGATCGCCGCGACGAAGCCCCAGTGCCCGGAGGAAGTTCGCGACCTGGTTAGAGCGGCCTGACAACTCTTTGAAACTGAGCTTCGTCTCGACACCGGTTGCGGTCTCGACAATCCAGAGCGCCGGCCGACCGCGACTTTCGGAATTGGAGGCGAGTTCGGAATCGAACCAATCAAGCGCCCAGTTGAATGGCATCGGGTCAGGCCAATCAAAGCCCGCAACGGCGGCAGCATAGTCAGTGCGGTGCTCAAGCAGAAATCGTCGCGCGTCCTGGAACGTGGTCATCAGCTCATCTTGGTTCAGCGATACCTCGCATACTGGCCCTGGTCTACAGGCGCAAGAGCACCAGCAATAGCCACAAATGACCCCTTCCCATAGGCGGATTCACGCCCGTCGCAGGCGGCTTGCATTCATTGGGGCACGCCTTCGATAACCGCCGATGATCCTATGAGCTGATCCACCGGTCGCAACCGTCTTGGCGACATCCGTGAAGGCAAGCGTCTTCTCTGACAGAATGAGCTGCGTATTGGCCGGTGTGCTGGACCGAGGGCATTGTGCGTCAAGCGCATGCTCATAACACTCGACGCTTGCCATCCGAGAAGAGTTGGATCCACTGCCGCAACACTGCTTCTTCCCAGCTGCTCGGACTGGTTCGCCAGCCATGAGGCGGGTCAAGAGGGAGCGATTCAATACGCCGGATGAGCAGATGAGGTTGCCCCGCTGCTTTCGTGGACGGTTGAGACTTGGTTTTCCTCGACGTCGGGTGGGCGTCGAAGCGATGCCAAGCCGTTGGTCCGAGCCGGGCCGCGGTCAAGGATC
>JBOZRS010000055.1:0-20494 GCA_050789065.1 Microvirga sp. | reverse complement strand
CCCGTATGCCGCATTTCGAGTGCGGTGCATTCAACCACTCTGCCACCTCTCCGGAGGGCGGAAGCCGTCAGGCCCGCTGGTTGAGGCCGGGTGGATATCACGGGCTTGGCGGCTCTTCAAGCGTCAAAAATCAGGTTTTTGATTGACAAGCGACAGGGTAGCCCGTAGGTAAGCCTCCTCTATGAGCGGGCACGAGTGTCTGCCCATATCCGTGCGGCGGGCTGCCCTGCCGTGAAACGAAGCCGGAAACTGCCAAAAAGCCAACCCTGCGGGGTCCCCCGCGGAGAGTTGGGTTTGAACACGAGGATCAAGATGTTCGCAGTGATCAAGACCGGCGGCAAGCAGTATCGCGTTGCCGCCAACGACGTCATCACCGTCGCCACGCTCGCGGGCGAGCCGGGCTCCACCGTCACGTTCGACCAGGTTCTCATGGTCACGAACGACGGCGGCACCCAGGTCGGCGCACCTCTCGTCGAGGGCGTCAGCGTTGCAGGCGAGGTGGTGGAGCACACCCGCGGCGAGAAGGTCATCGCCTTCAAGAAGCGCCGCCGCCAGAATTCGCGCCGCAAGCGCGGGCATCGCCAGGATTACACCGTCGTGCGGATCACCGAGATCCTCGCCGGTGGCGCGAAGCCCAAGAAGGCTGCGGCTAAGAAGACCACCAAGGCTGCGGCAGAAGACGCTGCGCCGGCCACCGCTGAATAAGCGCAAGGCAACTGACAGGAACACGGGAGTAACCCATGGCTCACAAAAAAGCAGGCGGTTCGTCTCGCAACGGACGTGACTCCGAAGGCCGTCGTCTCGGCGTCAAGAAATTCGGCGATCAACAGGTCGTGGCTGGCAACATCATCATTCGCCAGCGCGGCACGAAATGGCATGCGGGCACCAATGTCGGCATGGGCAAGGATCATACGCTCTTTGCCACGGCCAATGGCCGAGTCCGATTCCTTACGCGTCAAGGCCGAGCCTTTGTATCGGTCGTACCGGCCCAAGAGGCCGCAGAGTAAACGGCGAGAGCAAAACGAAGGAGCTCCCGCCGGCATCACACCGAACCGGCGGATCGAAGCTCCAGACAGGCCCCAAAAGGCCAAGCTCAGATCCGAAAGACAGGGGAGGTGGGATGTCCACCTCCCCTTCGTCATTTCAGGGCCCGAAGGAGGCCCTAACCGGATCGGAGCAGGACCATGTTTCCCGACCTCACCCGTGACGATGTTTTCCGTCTCGAGACCCGCCGCCTGTGGCTGCGCTGGCCCCGTCTTGCGGATGCTCAAGCCATCGTACGCCTTGCCGGTGAGAAAGCTGTCGCGGAGATGACGGCCCGAATTCCGCATCCGTACCACCCGGACGATGCCGAGCGGTTCATCTTCCAGGCCCGGCGCTCCAACGCGGATGGCGACGGGCTCCAGCTGGCCGTGACGCCCAAGGGCAAGCCGAACAGCCTGATCGGCCTCGTCGGCATCGGCCCCGAGCCGGAGACCGGCAGGCCGCATCTCGGCTACTGGCTGGGCGCTCCCCATTGGGGGCAGGGCTACGCCACCGAGGCGGCGCGCGCGCTGATCGACGCCTTCTTCGCCTATGGGGAGAAGGACGAGCTCACCGCCTCCGCCCGGGTCATCAACCCGGCATCCCGGCGCGTGCTGGAGAAGTGCGGCTTCGCCTATCAGGGCTCCGGCCTCGTGGAACTGCCGGCGCGCGGCGGGCTCTATCCGGCCGACCACTTCCGCCTCGACCGGCGGGCCTGGGAGAGCCTGAAGGCCTGGGGACACACGGGCTTCGTGCGCGAGCCTGCCTCCGTCGAGGTGGAGATCGACCGGGCCATGTGCCTCGCCAGTTGAGAACGAAGCGCTCCCGAATCGATTCGGGAGCGCTTTTCCTTGTGTTTGCGTTGCTCCCGCATCTGAGGGGTGGTTTCCGGTCCGACAGGATCGGACATGCTCCGAGGTGCCCCGGTTTGCCGCATCGCGGCTCGCGAACCGAAACCACTTTGCGGAAAATGCTCCAGTCCCGTAAAGGATGCGGGTTATGAAATTTCTCGATCAAGCCAAGATCTATATTCGCTCCGGCAATGGCGGCGGCGGCGCCGTGTCGTTCCGCCGTGAAAAGTTCATCGAGTTCGGCGGGCCGGACGGCGGCGACGGCGGCCGCGGCGGCGACGTGTGGGCGGAATGCGTGGAGGGGCTCAACACCCTCATCGACTACCGCTACCAGCAGCACTTCAAGGCCAAGACCGGCGGGCACGGCATGGGCAAGAACCGGGCCGGCGCCAAAGGGGCCGACGTGGTCCTGAAAGTGCCGGCCGGTACCGAGATCCTGGAGGAGGATGGTGAGACCGTCATCGCCGACATGACCCATGTGGGCCAGCGGGTCCTGCTCGCCAAGGGCGGCAATGGCGGTTTCGGCAACGCCTATTTCACCACCTCGACCAACCGGGCTCCCCGCCGCGCCAATCCGGGCCAGGAGGGGCAGGAGCGCACGATCATCCTGCGCCTCAAGCTCATCGCCGATGCGGGACTCGTCGGGCTCCCCAATGCGGGCAAGTCCACCTTTCTGGCGACGGTCACGTCGGCCAAGCCGAAGATCGCCGATTATCCCTTCACCACGCTCCATCCGGGGCTCGGCGTCGTGCGCGTGCACGGCCGCGAGTTCGTGCTGGCCGACATTCCGGGCCTGATCGAAGGCGCGTCGGAAGGCGTCGGCCTGGGCGACCGGTTCCTGAGCCATGTGGAGCGCTGCCGGGTGCTGCTGCACCTGGTCGAGGGCACGAGCGAGGATGCCGGCGAAGCCTACAGGACCGTCCGTCATGAAATCGAGGCCTATGGCCATGGCCTGGACGAGAAACCCGAGATCGTCGCCCTCTCCAAGGCGGATGCGCTGGACGAGGACACGCTCAAGGAGCAGATCAAGAAGCTGAAGAAAGCCTGCAGGCAGACGCCCCACGTGATTTCCTCGGCCTCGGGGCAGGGCGTGCAGGAGGTTCTGCAATCCCTGCTGTCCGTCATCGACGAGGCCAAGTCCGAGGAAGAGCCCGTCAGCTCCGAGGAAGAGTGGCATCCGTGAGCCCCAATATCAGCCAGTTCCGTCGTGTCGTTCTGAAAGTGGGCTCCGCGCTCCTGGTGGATCGGGCGCGCGGCCGGTTGAATCATGCCTGGCTCGCGGCCCTCGCCGAGGACATTGCGGACCTCCATTCGCAGGGGGCGGACGTCCTCGTGGTCTCGTCCGGCGCCATCGCCATGGGCCGCACGGTCCTGGGCCTTCCCTCCGGCCCCCTGAAGCTGGAGGAGAGCCAGGCTGCGGCGGCGGTTGGCCAGATCGCGCTCGCGCGCACCTGGTCTGAAGTGCTGGCGCATCACGGCATCACGGCGGGCCAGATCCTGGTGACCCTCTCCGATACGGAACAGCGGCGGCGCTATCTCAATGCCCGTGCCACGACCCTGAAGCTGCTCGAGATGCGGGCCGTGCCGGTCATCAACGAGAACGACACGGTCGCCACCTCCGAGATCCGCTACGGCGACAACGACCGACTGGCGGCCCGTGTCGCCACCATGATCGGCGCGGACCTGCTGGTCCTGTTCTCCGACATCGACGGGCTCTACACGGCGCCGCCCGCCTCCGATCCGTCGGCCCGGCACATCCCTGTCGTGGAGCGCATCACCCCTGCCATCGAGGCCATGGCCGGAGGGGCGGCGTCGGAGCTTTCGCGCGGCGGCATGCGCACCAAGATCGAGGCCGGCAAGATCGCGACATCCGGCGGAACCCATATGATCATCGCCGATGGCCGCACCAAGAATCCTTTGAAACGCGTGGCCGAGGGCGGGCGCTGCACCTGGTTCCTGACGCCCTCGAACCCCGCGACCGCACGCAAGACCTGGATTGCCGGGGCGCTCGAGCCGCGCGGCACCCTGTATGTGGACGAGGGAGCCGCCAGGGCCCTGCGGGGCGGGGCGAGCCTGCTGCCGGTCGGGGTGCGCCGCATCGAGGGCACCTTCGCGCGTGGCGATGCGGTGATCATTCGTGACGAGGATCGCGTCCTGGGTCGGGGCCTCGTCGCCTTCGATGCGGAGCAAGCCGGACGCATCATCGGCCGTCCCAGCCGCGAGATCGAGGCGATCCTCGGCTATCCGGGCCGGACCGAGATGGTTCACCGGGACGACATGGCCCTGAGCGACTGATCGATTCCCAAGATCCCCAGCAGGGCCTGGGCGTTGCCGGGAGCGGCGCTCTTGATGTCGTTGTCGAAATAGACATAGACGCCGCGCCCTTTTCTCTGCCAGCCGGCGATCTGATCCGCCCAGTTCCGCAGCGCCTCCTCGCTGTAGCTGCCCGCATAGCGCCCGTTGGTGCCATGGGCGCGGACATAGACGAAATCCGCCGTCGCCAGCCAGGGCGCGGGCGCGTCGGCGTGATCGGAGATGCAGAGTGCCGCATTGTGGTCGCGCAGAAGGGCAAAGGCCGTTTCGTCGTACCAGCTGGGGTGCCGGAATTCGAAGGCGCAGCGGCGGCCCTCGGGGATCAGCGCGAGGCAGCGCGCAACCCGCTCCCGCGTCTCGGCATCAGCCTTGAAGGTGGGCGGCATCTGGAACAGGACGGGGCCGAATCGGCCGCCGAGCCCGGACATCCGGCCGAAGACGAGGCCGATGCTCTCCTCGATGTCCTTCAGCCGCTTCATATGGGTGATGAAGCGCGACGCCTTCCAGGCGAACAGAAAACCGTCAGGCACCGCATCGTGCCAGGCTGCGACCGCCTTCTCGGTCGGCAGGCGGTAGAAGGAATTGTTGATCTCGGCCGTATCGAAGTGCTGAACGTAATAGGACAGGAAGTCCTTGATTTCCAGGTCTCTTGGGTAGAAGGGCCCATGCCAGGATCTGTAGTGCCAGCCCGAGGTTCCGATCCGGATGTCGGGGGCCGCCGGGTGCTTTCCCGCGTGCCAGGACGAGGAACGGCTTGGCTCCGGGGCCGCCGGACGTGCTATGGATCCCGAACAGGACGCCTCCCTCGACGATTGCGCGATTTGGAACTTGGACATGGATGACACTCGGGCCCTGGGCGGAACGCCGCTCGCTGACAACCTCAACGCCGCAGGCGCGGCTTTGGTTGGGAGCCCGGACGTGCCGTCCCTGATGGCCGATCTGGGCCGCCGGGCCAGAAAGGCGGCACGGCGGATGGCCCTGGCATCCGCGGACGAGAAGAATGCCGCCCTGCGCGCCATGGCCGCTTCGATCCGCGCCCGCGCGGGTTCCATCCTCGCGGCGAATGGCGAGGATCTGGCCGACGCGAGGGCCAAGGGGCAGGCGCCCGCCTTCATCGACCGCCTGGCGCTCGATCCGGCGCGGCTCGAGGCCATCGCGGCCGCGGTGGAGAGCATTGCCGATCTGCCTGATCCGGTCGGGCGGGTGCTGGCGAGATTCGAACGCCCCAACGGTCTCCTGATCGAGCGCGTGGCGACGCCCCTTGGCGTGATCGGGGTCATCTTCGAGAGCCGCCCCAATGTGACGGCGGATGCCGGGGCGCTCTGCCTCAAGGCGGGCAATGCGGCCATCCTGCGCGCGGGCTCCGAGAGCTTCCGAACGTCGTCCGCGATTGCGGAAGCGATGGGGGAGGGGCTCGAGACGTCGGGCCTTCCCGCCGATGCGATCCGTCTCGTGCCGACCCGCGACCGGGCGGCGGTCGGGGCTATGCTGTCGGGGCTCGACGGCACGATCGACGTCATCGTGCCCCGGGGCGGAAAGAGCCTCGTGGCCCGGGTGCAGCAGGAGGCGCGGGTTCCGGTCTTCGCCCACCTGGAAGGGATCTGCCATGTCTTCGTGCATGGCCGGGCCGACCTGGAGATGGCGAAGAGGATCGTGCTGAACGCCAAGATGCGGCGCACGGGCATCTGCGGTTCGGCCGAAACCCTCCTCGTGGACCGCGCCTGCGCGGATACGCATCTCAAGCCGCTCGTCGCCATGCTGCTCGATGCGGGCTGCGCCGTGCGCGGCGACGCGGCCGTTCAGGCCGCCGACCCCCGTGTGGCCGCGGCGACGGAGGAGGACTGGCGCACGGAATACCTCGACGCCATCATCTCGGCCCGGCTGGTCGATGGGCTCGACGCAGCCATCGATCATATCGAGACCTACGGCTCCCATCACACCGATTCCATCGTCACGGAGGATGCGGCAGCGGCCGAGCGGTTCATGGCCGAGGTCGATTCCGCCATCGTGCTCCACAATGCCTCGACCCAGTTCGCCGATGGCGGCGAGTTCGGCTTCGGGGCCGAGATCGGCATCGCGACCGGCCGGATGCACGCGCGCGGGCCGGTCGGGGTGGAGCAACTGACCTCGTTCAAATACCGCATTCGCGGCTCGGGCCAGACACGTCCGTGAGTTCTCCGCCCTCCCGGTTCCGTCTCAGGCCCTCGGGCCTGACCCGTCTGCCGCGGGCCGCGCCCGGCATGCGGATCGGCCTCTACGGCGGCTCCTTCAATCCAGCCCATGCCGGGCACCGGCATGTGAGCCTCATGGCCCTCCGGCGTCTGGAGCTCGACCGGATCTGGTGGATCGTGACGCCCGGGAATCCTCTGAAGGATCCGGGCGAGTTGGCTTCGACCGCCCAGCGGGTCGAAGAAGCGAGGCGGGTCGCCGGCGATCCCAGGATCGACATCACCACCTTCGAGGAGGCCATCCGGGCGCGCTATACGGTCGACACCCTGGCCTATCTCAAGCGCCGGTACCCCGGAGTCCGGTTCGTGTGGATTATGGGGGCGGACAATCTGGCGGGGTTCCACCGCTGGCGCGGCTGGCGCAGCATCGCCCGGATGATGCCGATCGCCGTCATCGACCGCCCGGGCTGGACCTTGAAGGCCATGCGCTCCCGCAGCGCCGCCGCTCTGTCGTCAGGGCGCGTCCCCGAGAGCGAGGCTGTGGCCTTGGCCGGGATGGAGCCGCCGGCCTGGGTCTTCCTGCACGGGCCGCGCTCGCATCTGTCGTCCACAATGCTCCGCCGCCTGCGACGAACTTCTCCTTTCGGAGGACGTTGAAATACTGTGCCGTCCAACCTTATCTTAAGGTTCGGCGCACAAGATAGCGCTGCTTAGAAAGGGTCTGAACCTGAATCGACTATCTTCGCTCGAAGCGGAACGGAATCCGCTTCCCCCTCTCTCCGGAGCGGATGCTCCGCACAGTGAGGACATCCGGGCCGCCGCCCTGGCTTCCCTCGAGGACATGAAGGCCGAAAACACGGTCGAAATCGACTTGGCTGGAAAGACCTCGCTTGCAGACACCATGATCGTCACCTCGGGCCGCTCCCACCGTCACGTGGGCGCGATCGCCGACCGCGTGGTCCAGGACCTCAAGGACAAGGGGTTCG
Organism: Microvirga sp.; assembly: GCA_050789065.1. Classification (GTDB taxonomy): domain Bacteria; phylum Pseudomonadota; class Alphaproteobacteria; order Rhizobiales; family Beijerinckiaceae; genus Microvirga. The sequence continues at coordinate 13,153 of JBOZRS010000055.1, read as the reverse complement.
GAAACGCGCGCGTCGAAGGCCTGCCGGCCTGCGACTGGGTGCTGATCGATGCCGGCGACGTTCTCGTTCACATTTTCCGTCCCGAGGTCCGTGGCTTCTACAACCTCGAGAAGATGTGGGGCGCCGACCGTCCGCAGGACCGGGCCAGCTGAATTAGGAGCCTGGACCGTTGCGACTGAGCTTGCTGGCCGTGGGCCGTCTCAAGAGCGGCCCCGAGCGGGAGCTGGTCGAACGATACAGGCAACGGGTCGAAGGCATGAGCCGGGCCCTCGGCTTGGGCGGTCTCGACATCGTCGAATTGCCTGAGAGCCGCGCGCGCCGGGATGACGACCGGCGGGCCGAAGAGGCTGCGGCCCTCCTGGAGAAAGCAGGCTCCGCCGTGCTGATCGTGTTCGACGAGCGTGGCAAGAGCCCGTCCAGCGAGGCCTTCGCGGAGCGGATCCGGCAATGGCGCGACGAGGGCCGCCCCGGAATCGCCTGCATCATCGGCGGGCCGGACGGCCTCGATCCGAAAGTTCGCCAGCGCGCGGAACTCGTCGTCTCCTTCGGGGCACTCACCATGCCGCACCAGATCGTGCGGGCGCTCGTGGCCGAGCAGCTCTATAGAGCCCTGACAATTATTGCCGGACACCCTTATCATCGCGCCGGTCACGATGATTCCTGACGGATGATCTGCTGCAACTTCCTCCCCACCCGCAAGGCTCTCGGCCTTGCCACATGGCTGGCCGTTATCGCCCTGGGCCCCGCGCAGGCCCAGCAGGCGCCTGCGCCCGCTCCCGTGGCGGCCCCGCCTCAACCGGGAGCCGAAACGGCCGAGGAAAAAGCCCGGCGCGAGAACGACCTCAAGGTTCTGGAAGAGGCCATGGCGGCCAGCGCCGAAGCCCGCCGGCGGCTCGAGGCCGAGATCGAGGGGCTCAAGACGGACCGGGCGAAGCTCAACGCAGCCCTGATCGACACTGCCGCACGGGTGCGGGGGACCGAGGACAGAATCCGCGCCCTGGAGGAGAGACTCCAGACCCTGACCGCCAGCGAAGCCGCCATCCGACGCTCCCTGAGCAGCAGGCGGGACGTCATCGTCGAGGTGTTCGCCGCGCTCCAGCGCATGGGGCGCCGACCGCCTCCGGCCGTTCTGGTGACGCCGGAAGATATGCTGGAGGCCGTCCGCGCCTCCATCATGCTGGGGGCCGTCTTGCCCGAACTCAGGACCGAGGCCGAAACCCTGGCGACGGACTTGGCCGAACTGGTCCGGCTCAAGCAGGCGATCACCACCGATCGCGCCACGCTCAACACGGAGTTGAACGCCCTCAACGGCGAACAGCAGCGGCTCTCCGCCCTGATCGATGCCCGCCAGAGCCGCATGGCCGAGGTCGAGCGCAACATGGGGGCCGAAAGCGAAAAGGCCGCCCAGCTTGCCCGCCAGGCCGGGACTCTCAAAGAATTGATCGACCGGATGGAGAAGGAGATCGCCGGAGCGCAGCGGGCGGCCGAGGAGGCCCGCAAGGCCGCCGACGCGCAGGAGCGGGAGGCCAAGGAGCGCTTCGCCCAGGCAGCCTTCCGGGATCCGGCGCGGCTGGCCCCCAAAGTGCCGTTCTCCGAGGCGCGCGGCATGCTCCCGCGACCCGTCAGCGGCGATACGGCGCTCGATTTCGGGGCCGCGGACGGCTACGGCGGAACGACGCGCGGCATTTCGATCAGGACCAGGCCGAAGGCGGCTGTCGTATCACCTGCGGACGGATGGGTGGCGTTCGCGGGACCCTTCCGGTCCTATGGTCGACTCTTGATCATCAATGCCGGTGGGGGATATTATGTCCTCCTGGCCGGTATGGACCAAATCAGCGTCGATGTTGGGCAATTCGTGCTCGCTGGCGAGCCTGTCGCCACCATGGGGGAGGCACCTCTCATGAGTTTGACGGGCAACGCCATAGAAAAGAACAATCCCGTCCTCTATGTTGAGTTCAGGAAAGACGGCGGTTCTATCGATCCAGGTCCATGGTGGGCGAAATCGCAAAGCGAAAAGGTTCGCGGATAATGCGCAAACTATCCCTTTTGATTCTCGGTGCGGCGATCGGCGCGGGCAGTGCGACATTGGTGTCGCAGACCAGCCTGCTGTCCTCGACGAGCGCGGTTGCCGCCTCGGCCGACACGTACCGGCAGCTGAGCCTTTTCGGAGATGTGTTCGAGAAGGTTCGTACGGACTACGTCGAGAAGCCCGACGAGGGGAAGCTCGTCGAATCGGCCATCAACGGCATGCTGACCTCGCTCGATCCGCACTCGAGCTACATGGACGCCAAGAGCTTCCGTGACATGCAGGTGCAGACCCGCGGCGAGTTCGGCGGCCTCGGCATCGAGGTCACCATGGAGGATGGCCTCGTCAAGGTGGTCGCCCCCATCGACGACACCCCCGCCTCGCGCGCCGGCGTCATGGCCAACGACATCATCACGCATATCAACAACGAGCCCGTTCAGGGCCTCAACCTGAACCAGGCCGTCGACAAGATGCGCGGTCCGGTCAATTCCTCGGTGACCCTCAAGATCCAGCGCAAGGATGCCAAGGATCCGATCGAGGTGAAGCTGACCCGCGAGACCATCAAGGTTCGCCCGGTGCGGGCCCGCGCCGAAGGGGATATCGGGGTCCTGCGCATCACGCAGTTCAACGAGCAGACCTATGAGGGCCTGCGCAGCGGCATCGACAAGCTCACCACCGATATCGGGGCCGACAAGGTGGCGGGCTTCGTCATCGACCTGCGCAACAATCCGGGCGGTCTGCTCGATCAGGCGATCATGGTCTCCGATGCGTTCCTCGAACGGGGTGAGATCGTCTCCACCCGCAGCCGGAATGCCGAGGACACCCAGCGCTTCAACGCCAAGGGCGGCGATCTGACCAAGGGCAAGCCGCTGGTCGTGCTCGTCAATGGCGGCTCCGCCTCGGCCTCCGAGATCGTGGCTGGCGCCCTGCAGGACCACAAGCGCGCGACGGTTCTGGGAACCCGCTCTTTCGGCAAGGGGTCCGTGCAGACCATCATTCCGCTCGGCGGCAATGGCGCCGTGCGCCTGACGACGGCGCGCTACTACACGCCGTCCGGCCGCTCGATCCAGGCCAAGGGCATCGAGCCTGACGTCGAGGTGCTGCAGGATGTGCCGGACGATCTGAAGGGCAAGGACGAGACCAAGGGCGAAGCCGGTCTGCGCGGTCACCTTCAGAATGGCGGCGACAAGGAAGAGCGCGGCGGATCCTCCGCCTACGTTCCGCCGGATCCGGCCAAGGACAAGCAGCTCATCGCGGCCTACGACCTGCTCCATGGCGTGCGCAAGGGAGCGGCGAACGCCACGACCGCTCCGAACTGAGCTTCGCGCCGGTGCCGGCCTGAGTGCCGGTATTCACAGGATCGGCCTGACGGCACTCCCGCCGTCAGGCCTTTTTTCATTGAGGCTTTGACAACCTGCGCAGGGAGCTTGTGCCCGCCCTGACGAAGCGGCACTCTCTCCCCCTGCTTTGGAACCATCGACAAATGTCGGCGATGACAGAATGATTGATGGCAGGGCTTTTGATGTTTGATGGAGAGAGTGTCGGATGAGGAGCGCCAGAGGATCACAGTCCAGGAAGGATCTGCCCTATCGCTCCTGCGTCGGCGTGATGCTCCTCAACCGCGACAGCCAGGTTTTCATCGGCCGGCGCCGCTCCGAATCCGGCGAGCATGTGGCGGACGGCTATGCCTGGCAGATGCCGCAAGGGGGCATCGATCCGGGCGAGAACCCCTACCAGGCAGCCCTGCGTGAACTCTACGAGGAAACCAGCGTCCGCTCCGTTTCGCTCCTCGCCGAAGCGCCCGAATGGTATTCCTACGATCTGCCCTCCATGGTGGCCGGCCGCGCGTGGCGCGGGCGCTACCGCGGGCAGAATCAGAAGTGGTTCGCGTTCAGGTTCGAGGGCGACGAGAGCGAGATCAACATCCACCGGCCGGGCGGAGGGCACCACAAGCCCGAATTCGATGAATGGCGCTGGGAGGAGATGCACCGGCTGCCCGAACTGATCATTCCGTTCAAGCGTCCCGTCTATGAGAATGTCGTGGCCGCTTTCGAATTTCTGGCGCCGCAGAAATCACAGACCTCAACCGAACCCTGATCCGGTTCTCTCGAAAAGGGGCAGGTTCCTGTGGTTGCAGCGCGCTTTACGCAGCAATGAAAAGGCTGCCCACGGAACGCGGGCAGCCTTGTCGAGGCAGATGATCCTTAGGTCTTATTCGCAGATACGCGTGCGACGGACTTCCCGTTCGCCGAAGCGGTTGATGCGGCGGCGAATTTCAATGCGGCAATCCTCGCCGTCGTCGTCGACCACGACACGCCGCTCGACGCGGCGACGCTCGATAACGGGACGATAGTCGGGGCGATCTTCGTAAACGCGAGCCCCTCTCGGGCCGATTTCTACGCCGACCTGCGCCTGCGCGGGTGTAGCAGAGGTCGCTGCAATGCCGCCAAAACTCAGGGCGGCAGCCGTAAACAGCAAGGCTATCTTTGTCATGACTCAATCTCCAACAGAGAGAACTTGAGACACGAACGTCATGCGGGACAATGAGGTTCCATTTTCATCGCGAGACATGGTCACGCCACAGCAGACAGCATGTAAGGGGCCATGTCTATACAGGAAAGATGCCGGATCTATTCATCAATCATTCATCGAAATGCACGGGACTGCCAATGCGGAGCAATGCGAGGCCCCGCCAAGACTGAAGCTTGAGAACAAAGAACAAGCGAGCCGAGCTACAGCGTGCCTGTGCTTCATTCCCATGCTGAGCCGCAAGTCTATCCGCGACTTCCCTGCCAAGCTCCCCGTCCTGACTTTGTCTTCTGAAGAATAAGAATTCGAACTATGCCATTACTTAAAGTCGAGCTGATATGCAGCGACCTGATAATTAACATATGTTGACCATCGAAACGCGCTTGTACTTCCAAAGTTCTGGTTAAGCTTATGAAATCGGAACTCAAAGGAAAAGATCCCGTTGGTACACATCGAGCGACCCTTTGGGTATCGAGTGACAGGAGGTCTCGTGATGCGTGTGACTTTATTGGCGACCGTGGCGGCGGCGGCTCTATCTTTGAGCGTGGCGGCTGTCGCTCAGACAGGCGGGTCCGGAGGCAGCACGGGTGGCAGCTCCGGAGCTACGGGTGGCGGCGTCTCGTCCGGGGGTGGTTCCGGAACGTCGGGCGCTTCGGGCGGCGCGACCTCGGGGACCTCGAGCGGGACCACATCCGGAACGTCGGGTGGCGCCAGCGGCACGAGCGGTGGGGCGAGCGGGGCAAGCGGCTCGTCTGGCGGGACCTCGGGCAGCACGTCCGGGACTTCAGGGGGCACGAGCGGCGGCGCATCCAGTGGTGCGGCTGCGACGACCAGCGGGTCGGGTAGCACGTCGGGCGGCGCGGCCCATACGACAGGCAGCACGACGTCCGGCGGCGGATCCAACATCAATGTGACGAGCGAGCAGCGCAGCCAGATCACGCAGTCGTTCCGCAATGTGGACGTGCAGCCGCTGAACGACGTGAACTTCAGTGTAAGCGTCGGCACGGTGGTCCCGGAAACGGTGGTGACTCATCTTCACGCCTGTCCGAGCGAAGTCGTGCGCATCCTGCATGGATTGCCCGAATGCCGTTATGTCGTTGTGCACAACCAGATCGTGATCGTCGAGCCTAGCACCCGCAAGATCGTGACGGTGATCGAGAGGCGCGGCTAGCGCATCGAACGCAAAAGTGGAAGCCGGTTTTGGGTAAAAGATGCGCTGAAGCAAAACCTTGAAGCATCGGACGTGCGTTCGAATTCATGTCCGACGCTTTAAGTAAAACCGCCTCGTTTCTGAGGAAACAACCGTAATAAAGGTGAGAGGCGATTCCACAAGAGTGGAATCGCCTCTCGATTTATGAAACGCCGTGAGGTGCTCCCGCCTGTCATGAGCGGGCTTTCAGGAGGTCGCGAAAGCCGTGTGACGAGGTCTGTTGAGAGGGCTGGCACCATCTTGTTCCGAGCCATTGCCCGAAAGGCCGTGCTACGCCGCGTAGGAGAACGCGATTGCTTCCTGCGGCTCTTCCGCATCCGCCTGGGCCAGAAGCGCAATGGCCTCGCGGGCGAACCGGCGGAACTCGTCCTTGATCACTTCAGGCTCGTGATCCCATACCTGCGCGTCGTCATCCGCGCTGTAGAATGCGCGAGCGATGAATTCGATTTCTTGATTCATTTTGGCCCCTTCACGAAGAGAGTCGGTTCTCTCTATCTATTGACGTTTATTCTCTGTTGCGCCGGTATTACTTACTCATAAAATTTACTTTTACTTTACTTATTTTTTCCAGCGGCAAGCTTTCTTACGACCATACTCGTGAGATTCGCAATGTATCGAAAGAGGTAGTTCAAAAGCCGTAGCTTGGCTGTCCGGGATCATGAGCGCACGGAACACATCGCAGGCCTCCGCGCTTGATCCGAGAGACACGAGGGGCTCCGTTGCAGATCTGGAGATCGTCTCATGACGAACAAGCCTCGCAACCAACATGCGGACGAGCAATCGGCAGCGGGACACGCCACCGCCGTCGATGACGTGCGCACGAAGCAGGAGGTCGATGCGGCATCCGAGAAGCGCCAGGCCGCAGCGGATCTCGCGCAGGCCAAGCCGGAGGCCGGTCATCATAGCCACCCGAAACAGCACAAGCCGGAGACGGATGAGCTGACCGACGAGGGGACCGGAGAGCCCGTCGTGGAGGACGAGCCGTAGATCCCTTCGCGAGGGCTCGGTATCGTCCTGCGAGCTTCAGCCGCGCCGCGCGAGGGCAGGGCTGCCCTCGCGTTGCCTGCCCATCATGTCCGACGCCGGACGTTTCTCCTGCGGCCCGCATCTTTGCCGGGAATCGGGTCGCATCGCCGAAAGAACGCTAAATGATGTGCGAGTAATCCATCGCGGCGGCCGTCCCCGCATGTGCGATCACAATACCAATCTCGAAGGTGCCGTCCTCATCCTGGTCCGAGAAGAGGAAGCCCGTATCGGCAGCGGTGTTGTAGAGGAATGCGTGTCTGATGGCCGTGCTGTCGAAAAGGTTCTCGGCCGCTATGAGGGCCGCTTCGACACTCGTTGCACTGGTGGCGGCCTCGCCGTAGTTCGACGCCGTTCCGGCGGGGCTCAGGTCAATCCGATCGGCAGCGCTCCAGTCGGCGATCGTGCTGACCGTTGCCGTTGTGGTTCCGGACGAATGCAGTCCGAAGCTGAACGTATCCGCTCCGCTCCCGCCGATCATCCAATCCGTTCCAAGCGCGCTGCCCAGGGTGTCGTTGCCTGCCCCTCCTTCCAAGGTGTTGTAATCAAGCCCGCCATCGAGCCTGTCATTGCCTTCCGAGCCGTACAGATGATCGTTGCCGCTCGATCCCGAGACAGTGTCGTTGCCGGCTCCCCCGATGACGACGTCATTGCCAGGATTGCCGCCCAGAAAGTCGTCACCTCCCGCTCCGTTGAGCGTGTCGTTGCCATAGCCGCCGGAAAGATAGTTGGTTCCGCTATCGCCCATCAGCGTGTCGTCGAGGGATGAGCCGGACACCCCCTCGATGCCGATGAGCCTGTCGGTGCCCTGGCCGATCGCGATCCCGCGGGCGAGGTCGACCGTCACGGCCGTGTCGGAGGTCGAGAAGTAGGCGGTGTCGCTGCCGGAGCCGCCGGAAAGGGTATCGTCGCCGGCGCCCCCGAGGAGCTGGTCATTGCCGGCCTGCCCCCGCAGCACGTCATTGCCGTCAGAGCCGGACAGGATGTCGTTGCCGCCTCCGCCAAACAGCCAGTCGTTGCCAGCCTCGCCGTCGAGCCAGTCGTCTCCGTCTCCGCCCAGCACCCAGTCATTTCCATCCCCGCCATACAAAAAGTCGTTGCCGGTGTTGCCTTGCAGCCAGTCATCTCCGGCGCCGCCGTTCAGGGTATCGGAGCTGGCCCCGCCACTCAGGATGTCGGCCAAAGGCGTTCCGTCGATCCAGTCGGTGCCCGGTGTTCCAATGATGAAAGACATGGCTCGCCTCTCCATTCGCAGGTGAGTGGAAACGTTCGACTAGTGGGATGTATGGGGCGTATAGAAACAGATCAGTATTTACAAAAATAGTGTTCCAATTCGATGTGCTGTTAGAATTTATATTATTGAGAGGTTATAGAGTTAAACTACTTGATGATAAAAACATAACGCTTCGGTTGCGCTGCGGTCAAATGTTCATCGGAGGTATCGTCCATGCCGGTGAGACGCTCGTTCGAATGGTCTTTTGTGCACAGAAATACTATCTGCACGCCCTACGTGGCGCAGGATCAACCGCAGCAGCCATCCTGCCCAGGAGTGCATCCTGGATGCTCCTGCTAAGGCACTCGGCCGAGGTTCGGGGCGGCTATCCCTAGGGCAAGGGCTATTGATAGCTTGAATGACTGTTTCCTCGGCTGGAATGGTGGGCAAGCAGGGGGTCGGGACGGGGGACTCTCTGCACAATGAGCTTGAGGAATGGGCTCACGGATTTTTTCGCCAAATTTCAAAAGCTTTCCCTGCGACCGCCACGTTGAGGCGATTCACAGGAGAATAGGCGGAATACTTAGCTCTAAAATCTGAACGGCCTCGCGTAAGGCTCCACGTAGGTCTAAAGTTGCTGCGTACTTATGGAAAGCCTTAGTTGAGCTAATGCCGAGTCATAAAAATCAACATTACGTACCGCGCTGCCACATGCGGCCATTCTCTCTAGACAGGAAAGGTGTGGCAATCAATCTGTTCAATCTGAAGCGGGAAAGATTTATCTCTAACGCTCCTGTTAAGAGTCAGTGTTCAAAAGATTATTTCTACGGGGAGGATGGGGAACTCGAAAAGCTCCTGTCTAAGCTTGAGGGCGAATACTCGAATTTAGTCATTAGGATAGAGAGCGGAGTTTCTCTGAGCCCTAAAGATGAAACCTTGCTCAGGGACTTTATGTTCTTGCAATGGCGGCGTACAGACGTAGCGGCTACTAGCATTAAAGTTGGAAGCGAATTGGTTAAAGATGCTGTTACTCAAGGGGGCAAATTTAAGTATGACGGGATGAACTTGAGCCAAAAAGAAGCTCTTCTAATTTCCCTAAGAACGTTTGCTAATGGGAGGAAATATATTCATGATCTTAAGATGGTCATCGGTAGAAACCTGACTAAAACTAATTTTATTGCCTCTGATGACCCCGCAGGATTCACAAATAGATTCTACAGCCAAAGGCTCAAGGACAATAATTATGGGGTAATGAACTCGGGGACAATAGCTTTTATGCCTATCACGTCGAAACTGTACGCAATAGCTTATGATAGCAAGGTGTACACTGTGCCAGACAGTAGTAGCGGCATCATAAGAATAACGAGCGATAGTGACGTAAGGGCGCTTAACCAGCTCCAATACATTAGAGCCGCTGAAAATATATATTTTTCAGACTGGAATGAGAGAGGCAGAATCGCGGATTGTTTCCAAGAGGTTGCGGAGCGCCGCTTGGCCTCGCGCGTAAGTTTGCGAACGTTCGTACCTGACGGGAAAGACCAGAATGGCGAGAGATACCGAAGCACAGAGGACAAGGAATTTGAGGGTGCAACAGAGGGCATAATTTCGGTGGGCTTCAATTATCCCTCGCCAGCAATCTGGCTCTCTAAGCTGAAATTCCGCAATTCTCCCAAGATGTACTCAAACGGTTCGGCTGTGGGCTTCGTTCGAAAGCGCGAATGGCTGACACGGGAGGGGAGGGGGTAAGGGTAACCCCCGACAAGCAAGAGATACAAAATCAGATACAAACAGAGGCTTGCAAGTGGTCTGTTCTCTAGGTACCATTATTGCCTTAAGGCTCTGAACTTGCTGATCTTCCTTCAGCTTTCCGCCGTACCACCTAAAAGGTGATGGTGCCCCTGGCCGGGATCGAACCAGCACTCCTTGCGGAACTCGATTTTGAGTCGAGCGCGTCTACCAATTCCGCCACAGGGGCAAGGAACTGCGAAGTATCATGAGGCACGAAGCGCGGTCAATCAGGGAGATGTGATGGGGCGCCGCAGCCATGGCTCTCGCCATTCGGGGCCGCTTGTGCTCAAAGGGCGGGGAAATGGCCCTCGTGTCGACTTATCTTCTGCCGGGATCTCATGCTTAGACGCCTCTACGACTGGACCCTGTCTCTCGCGGCCCGGCCCTCGGCTCCCTACGCGCTGGCGGCCGTGTCCTTCGCGGAAAGCTCGTTCTTTCCGGTCCCGCCGGACGTGATGCTCGTGCCGATGATGCTGGCGCGGCCCGACAAGACTTGGACCTATGCGCTGATCTGCACCGTCGCGTCCGTGATCGGAGGCATCCTGGGCTATGTGATCGGCTTGGCGCTTTACGATTCGATCGGGAGCTGGCTCTTCCATCTCTACGGCCTCACGGACGGCGCGGAGGCCTTCCGGCACGCTTATGCGACCTACGGGCACTGGGTCATCCTGCTGAAGGGCCTGACCCCCATTCCCTACAAGCTCGTCACCATCACGTCGGGTTTCGCGGGCTACAGCCTGGGATGGTTTATCGTGCTCTCGATCCTGACCCGGGGAGCCCGCTTCTTCATCATCGCCCTGCTGATGACCCGGTTCGGCCCGTTCATCAAGACCATGATCGAGCGCCATTTCACGGCGGTCGCGACGGCCGCCGTCATCGCCTTCGTCGGCGGCTTCGTGGCCTTCCGGTATCTTTTCTGAGGTGATGCCGATGCGGTTCAATCTCACCATGCGGCAGGCGGCGGTTGCCGTCGCGCTCGGGGCGGCCGCCACGGTCGGGGGCGCGCTCGTGTTCGAGCATGTCTTCGGCTATGTGCCCTGCAAGCTCTGCCTGATCCAGCGCAACCCGTATTATGTCTCCATTCCGCTCGGCCTCGTGGCCGCCGCGCTGCCGCCGCAATGGACCCGGGCGGGGCTCTGGCTCCTGGCCCTGATCTTCGTCGTGAGCGCGGGGCTCGGCGCCTATCATTCCGGTGTCGAATGGGGCTTCTGGCCGGGACCCGCCGATTGCGGCGGAGGGAGCGGCGCGGCCGCGGGCAATGTGGGCGATTTCCTGAACCAGCTGCAGAACACGCGCGTCGTCAGCTGCACGGAGGCGGCTTGGCGCTTTCTCGGGCTGTCGCTGGCGGGATGGAACACCCTGATTTCCCTGGGGCTCGCGGGTTTTGCGGCCAGAGCGGCCGCCCACAAGGGCATCTTCGTCGGCCGGTAAGCCCGGCCCTCAAGGCTCGAGTTCGCTGTCCCAGTAGAGATAGTCGAGCCAGCTGTCGTGCAGGTAGTTCGGCGGGAAGAGGCGTCCGTTCGAATGAAGATCGTGGACGGTCGGGGCGAAGGGGTGCTGGCGCGGCCACATCTCCACCTCGCGGGGCATCTTGTCGCCTTTTCTCAGATTGCAGGGGGCGCAGGCGGCGACGACGTTGTCCCAGGTGGTCTGTCCGCCCTTGGAGCGGGGGATGACGTGGTCGAAGGTCAGGTCCTCATGGGCGCCGCAATATTGGCAGGTGAAGCGGTCGCGAAGGAAGACGTTGAAGCGGGTGAAGGCCGGGTGTCGTGACGGTTTGACGTAGGTCTTGAGCGAAATCACCGAGGGGAGGCGGATTTCGAAGCTCGGACTTCGCACGACCTTGTCGTATTCCGAGACGATGTTCACCCGGTCGAGAAAGACCGCCTTGATCGCATCCTGCCAGCACCACAGGGACAGGGGATAGTAACTCAAAGGCCGGTAATCGGCATTGAGCACGAGGGCCGGACAGGCCTCCGGTCGCACAACAGGCTGGACGTGTATCGTCACATCACCTCCTCTTGGAAAAAGAAGGGTCGTTCCCGTCCGATAAGACTATAGGAAATATGACGCCGTTGTGAAGCTCACAGCGGGCGGCGTTTGTGACGCACCGGTGGATAGCAGCTGACGTTGCGGAGCCGACGAGTGACCTGGACCAGTTCCGAAGCGCGGCCTTACCGCGTCGGAACCGGGTGCTCGCCGCGGTAATCGTAGAAGCCGCGCTTGGTCTTCCGGCCGAGCCAGCCGGCCTCCACGTATTTCACGAGAAGCGGGCAGGGGCGATACTTGGAATCGGCCAGGCCCTCGTAGAGGACCTGCATGATCGACAGGCAGGTGTCGAGGCCGATGAAGTCCGCGAGCTGCAGCGGACCCATGGGGTGGTTGGCGCCGAGCCGCATGGCCGTGTCGATGGCCTCGACGGAGCCCACGCCCTCGTAAAGCGTATAGATCGCCTCGTTGATCATCGGCAGCAGGATGCGGTTGACGATGAAGGCCGGGAAGTCCTCCGAGACGGTCGAGATCTTGCCGAGCTTGGCAATGAACTCCTTGGCGGATTCGTAGGTCGGATCCTCGGTCGCGATGCCGCGGATCAGCTCGACGAGCTGCATCACCGGCACCGGATTCATGAAGTGGATGCCGATGAAGCGCTCCGGCCGGTCCGTCGCGGCAGCGAGCCTCGTGATGGAGATCGAGGACGTGTTGGTCGCGATCATGGCGTCGGAGCGCAGCGACGGGCAGAGATTGGTGAAGATCCTGCGCTTCACCTCCTCGTTCTCCGTCGCGGCCTCGATCACGATGTCGCAGGTGGAGAGGTCGTCGTAGGTGAAGGCTGGCCGGATGCGCTCGAGTGCGGTCTGCCGGTCGGCGTCCGTGATGGCGCCCTTCGAGACCTGCCGCGCCATGTTGCCGTTGATCGTGGCGAGACCGGCGTTGATCCGGTCCTCCGAGAGATCGTGGAGCCGGACGTCAAAGCCCGCGAGCGAGCAGACATGCGCAATGCCGCTGCCCATCTGGCCTGCCCCGATCACACCAACCGTCTTGATCTCGATGCCCATTTCAACCGCCGCCTGCATGCTACCGTAAAATGCATCCGGGCGGGAGGCCCCCGCCCGGGTCGTCTCTCATTCCTGACCTTACTGACCGGCTTTGGTCAACTCCTCCTGTAGTTGGGGGAGAATTGTGAACAGGTCGCCGACGAGGCCGTAATCGGCGACCTGGAAGATGGGGGCCTCCTCGTCCTTGTTGATCGCGACGATCACCTTGGAATCCTTCATCCCGGCCAGGTGCTGGATCGCCCCGGAGATGCCCACCGCGATGTAGAGGTCGGGCGCCACCACCTTGCCGGTCTGGCCGACCTGCCAGT
>JBOZRS010000054.1:0-57148 GCA_050789065.1 Microvirga sp. | reverse complement strand
GCCGATCGCCATGGAGGAGAAGCTGCGCTTCGCCATCCGTGAGGGCGGCCGTACCGTCGGCGCCGGCGTCGTCGCCGCCGTCATGGACTAATCGAGAGGATCAAAGGACAGCGGCCGCGCCCCGGCCCGGCCGCTTCCGTTGTTGAATGGGCAAACCATGAACGGTCAAAACATTCGTATTCGCCTTAAGGCGTTCGACCACAGGATCCTCGACGCTTCGACACGGGAAATCGTGTCGACCGCGAAGCGGACCGGCGCTCAGGTTCGCGGGCCCATCCCGCTGCCGACGCGCATCGAGCGCTTTACGGTTCTTCGCTCGCCGCACATCGACAAGAAGTCGCGTGAGCAGTTCGAGATGCGCACTCACAAGCGTGTTCTCGACATCGTGGACCCCACCCCTCAGACGGTCGATGCGCTGATGAAGCTCGATCTCGCTGCGGGTGTGGACGTGGAAATCAAGCTCTGAGCCCTCGGGCTTGGAGCTTTCGGTAGACACGCCGAGAGGATACGCACATGCGCTCAGGCGTCATTGCACAGAAAGTCGGGATGACACGCATCTTCACGGATGCGGGTGAGCATGTCCCGGTAACGGTTCTGAAGGTCGACAGCTGTCAGGTCGTCGCCCACCGGACCAAGGAAAAGAACGGCTACACCGCGCTGCAGGTCGGCGTCGGCAAAGCCAAGGTGAAGAACGTTTCGAAGGCCGAGCGCGGGCGTTTCGCCGTCGCTCAGGTCGAGCCGAAGCGCAAGCTCGCGGAATTCCGCGTCTCCGAGGATGCCTTCATCCCGGTCGGCGCCGAGATCACCGCCGATCACTTCGTTGCTGGTCAGTTCGTGGACGTCACGGGCATCACGACCGGTAAGGGCTTCGCCGGCGGCATGAAGCGCTGGAACTTCGGCGGTCTGCGCGCCACTCACGGCGTGTCGGTCTCCCACCGCTCGATCGGTTCGACCGGTGGCCGCCAGGATCCGGGCAAGACGTTCAAGAACAAGAAGATGCCTGGCCACCTGGGTGCCGAGCGCGTGACGACGCAGAACCTGCGCGTCGTGTCAACGGACGTCGAGCGCGGCCTCATCCTGGTCGAAGGCGCCGTCCCCGGCGTCGCCGGTGGCTGGATCTTCGTCCGCGACGCGGTGAAGCGCAAGCTGCCGAAGGAAGTGCCGATGCCCGGCGCGTTCCGCTCGGCCAACGATGCTGCGCCGGCCGCCCAGGCTGAGCAGGCCCAAGAGGAGAATGCGTGATGAAGCTTGATATCACCACGCTTGAGGGCACGAACGCTGGTTCGGTCGATCTGAACGAGGCCATCTTCGGTCTCGAGCCGCGCGCCGATCTGCTCGCCCGTTGCGTCCGCTGGCAGCTCGCGAAGCGCCAGGCCGGCACGCACGCCGTCAAGAACCGCTCGGACGTCGACCGGACGACCAAGAAGGTTTACAAGCAGAAGGGCACCGGCAGCGCCCGCCACGGCGCCGCGAGCGCTCCCCAGTTCCGGGGCGGCGGTCGTGCCTTCGGCCCGCAGGTTCGCAGCCATGCTCACGACCTGCCCAAGAAGGTTCGTGCTCTCGCGCTGAAGCATGCGCTTTCGTCCAAGGCCAAGGACGCTTCGCTCATCGTCGTCGACGACGTGAAGCTCTCCGAGCCCAAGACGAAGGCTCTCGTCGAGCGCTTCGGCAAGCTCGGTCTCGGCAACGCCCTCATCATCGGGGGCGCGGAGATCGAGACGAACTTCCAGCGGGCTGCTCGCAACATCCCGAACATCGACGTCCTGCCGGTGCAGGGCATCAACGTCTATGACATTCTCCGTCGCGAGAAGCTCGTTCTCACGAAGGCGGCTGTCGATGCGCTGGAGGCGCGCTTCAAATGAGCCTGGACCCGCGCCACTACGATGTGATCGTGAGCCCGGTCATCACCGAGAAGGCCACGACCCTGTCCGAACAGAACAAGGTCGTCTTCAAGGTTCGTCCGGACGCCACGAAGCCGCAGATCAAGGAAGCGGTTGAGAAGCTGTTCGATGTCAAGGTGAAGAGCGTCAACACGCTCGTCACCAAGGGCAAAGTGAAGATGTTCCGCGGCACCCGCGGCCAGCGGTCGGACGTGAAGAAGGCGGTTGTGACCCTCGAAGAGGGCCAGACCATCGATGTCACGACGGGCCTCTGATCGGTTGAGAGAGTGATCCGATGGCTTTGAAGACTTTCAAACCAATCACCCCCGGCCTGCGCCAGCTGGTGATCGTCGACCGCAGCGAGCTCTACAAGGGCAAGCCGGTCAAGTCGCTGACGGAGGGCAAGAGCTCCTCCGGCGGCCGCAACAACCTGGGTCGCGTGACCGTCCGCTTCCGTGGCGGTGGTCACAAGCGCACCCTCCGCAATGTCGACTTCAAGCGCCGCGGGCGCATGGGCGATGTGGCGACCGTGGATCGGATCGAGTACGATCCCAACCGCACCGCCTTCATCGCTCTGATCCGCTACGCCGACGGCGAGCTGTCGTACATTCTGGCCCCGCAGCGTCTGGCTGTCGGCGACCAGGTGTCGGCCGGCGAGCAGGTCGATATTAAGCCGGGCAACGCGATGCCGATCGGCAACATGCCGGTGGGAACGATCATCCACAATGTCGAGCTGAAGATCGGCCGCGGCGGCGCTCTCGCCCGCTCTGCCGGCACCTACGCTCAGATCGTGGGTCGTGACCAGGGCTACGTGACGATCCGCCTGAACTCCGGCGAGCAGCGCATGGTCCATGGCCAGTGCTTCGCCAGCGTCGGCGCCGTCTCGAACCCCGACCACATGAACACTTCGGTGGGCAAGGCGGGTCGCAATCGCTGGCTCGGCAAGCGTCCGCATAACCGCGGCGTCTCCATGAACCCGATCGACCACCCACACGGTGGTGGTGAGGGTCGCACCTCGGGCGGCCGCCATCCGGTCTCCCCGTGGGGTGTTCCGACCAAGGGCAAGAAAACCCGTTCGAACAAGCGGACCGACAAGTTCATCGTGTCGAGCCGCCACGCGCGGAAGAAGTAAGGACAGAGGCACGTCATGGCACGTTCGCTTTGGAAGGGTCCGTTCGTCGACGGCTACCTCCTCAAGAAGGCCGAGGCTGCCCGTGGGTCGGGCCGCAACGAGGTCATCAAGATCTGGAGCCGCCGCTCCACGATCCTCCCGCAGTTTGTGGGCCTCACGTTCGGGGTCTACAACGGTCAGAAGCACATTCCCGTTCTCGTGAGCGAGGAAATGGTGGGTCACAAGTTCGGCGAGTTCTCGCCGACCCGCACTTTCCACGGCCACGCGGCGGACAAGAAGGCGAAGAGGAAGTAAGATGGGTAAGGCCGCGACTCCTCGCGCATTGAGCGACAACGAGGCTCAAGCCGTCGCTCGTATGCTGCGCGTCAGCCCTCAGAAGCTCAATCTTGTTGCGGCCCTCATCCGCGGCAAGAAGGTTTCTACGGCTCTCGCCGATCTCGAGTTCTCCCGCAAGCGCATCGCTCGTGACGTGAAGAAGTGCCTCGAGAGCGCCATTGCCAACGCCGAGAACAACCACAATCTCGATGTGGATGATCTCGTGGTCAGCCAGGCCTTCGTGGGCAAGGCGCTCGTCATGAAGCGCTTCCATGCCCGGGCCCGCGGCCGGGGCGCTCGTATCGAAAAGCCGTTCTCGAACCTCACGATCGTGGTTCGGGAAGTCGCCGAACAGGCATAAAGGAGAACCAGATGGGTCAGAAAGTTAACCCGATCGGTCTTCGGCTCGGCATCAACCGGACCTGGGACTCGCGCTGGTTCGCCGGCAAGGGCGAGTACGCCAAGCTGATGCACGAGGACATGGCGATCCGCGAAGCTCTCATGAAGCAGCTGAAGCAGGCCGCCGTCTCGAAGATCGTCATCGAGCGTCCGCACAAGAAGTGCCGCGTCACCATCCACTCGGGCCGTCCGGGCGTGGTGATCGGCAAGAAGGGTGCCGACATCGAGAAGCTGCGCAAGCTCGTCTCGAAGATGACGAACGCCGACGTGTCGATCAACATCGTCGAAGTCCGCAAGCCGGAAGTCGATGCGACGCTGGTGGCCGATTCGATCGCTCAGCAGCTCGAGCGTCGCGTCGCGTTCCGGCGCGCCATGAAGCGCGCCGTGCAGTCGGCGATGCGTCTGGGCGCCGAGGGCATCCGTATCAACTGCTCGGGCCGTCTGGGTGGCGCTGAAATCGCCCGCCTGGAGTGGTACCGCGAGGGTCGCGTTCCGCTGCACACGCTGCGCGCGGACGTCGATTACGGCACGTCCACGGCCTTCACGACCTATGGCACCTGCGGCATCAAGGTCTGGATCTTCAAGGGTGAAATCCTTGAGCACGATCCGATGGCCCAGGACAAGCGGATGAACGACGAGGGAGGCCGCTCTGGTGGCCGCCGCGAGCAGGCGGCGTAACAGAGAGGTCAGGAGAGGTTTGCCATGTTGCAACCGAAGAAAACCAAGTTCCGTAAGCAGTTCAAGGGCCGCATCTCCGGCACTGCGAAGGGCGGTACGGACCTCAACTTCGGCCAGTTCGGCCTGAAGGCGATGGAACCGGAGCGTGTCAACGCTCGCCAGATCGAGGCGGCTCGCCGCGCCATCACCCGCGCCATGAAGCGCGCGGGCCGGGTGTGGATCCGGATCTTCCCGGACGTGCCGGTGTCGACCAAGCCGACCGAAGTGCGTATGGGTAAGGGCAAGGGCGCTCCCGAATATTGGGCGGCCAAGGTTAAGCCCGGCCGTATCATGTTCGAGATCGACGGCGTGCCGGAGGATATCGCTCGTGAGGCCCTGCGCCTCGGCGCGGCCAAGCTTCCGATCAAGACGCGCTTCATCCAGCGCATTGCCGAGTAAGGAGGGGATCATGAAGTCTAAGCAGAGAGCCTCTGACCTCAAGGCAATGTCCACGGATCAGCTGTCGGACGAGCTGCTCAACCTGAAGAAGGAGCAGTTCAACCTCCGCTTCCAGCGTGCGACCGGCCAGCTCGAGAACACGGGACGCGTCCGTGAGGTCCGTCGGGACATCGCCCGCGTCAAGACGCTGCAGCGCCAGAAGTCGGCGTCGGCGAAGGCTTAAGAGGAAATCAAGATGCCAAAGCGCGTTTTGCAGGGCGTCGTTGTCAGCGACAAGCAGGACAAGACGGTCGTCGTGAAGGTGGAACGTCGTTTCACGCATCCGGTCATGAAGAAGACCGTGCGTAAGACGAAGAACTACCACGCTCACGATGAGAACAACACTGCCAAGGTGGGCGACACGGTCTTCATCGAGGAGACCAGGCCGTTGTCCAAACTCAAGACCTGGGTGCTCGTCACCGAGCAGAAGGCCTAAAAAGCCTTCTTCTTGGGGTTGTCTAGCGGGGGCGGCTCGTGTATACGACCGCCTCTCTCGACATTTGAAGGGCAGGGGACATTAGATCCCCGTCAGGCGTAGTCCGGGGGGCAATCCTGCCTTGACCCGGAAACCTGTCTGAAACAAAGGAAAGGATCAAAGCCATGATCCAGATGCAGACGAATCTTGACGTCGCCGATAACTCCGGCGCCCGTCGCGTGATGTGCATCAAGGTTCTCGGCGGTTCGAAGCGTAAGTACGCTTCCGTCGGCGATATCATCGTCGTATCCGTGAAAGAGGCTATTCCGCGCGGCCGCGTGAAGAAGGGCGACGTCATGAAGGCGGTCGTCGTTCGCACCGCGAAGGACATCCGCCGCGCTGACGGCTCGGTCATCCGGTTCGACCGGAACGCCGCCGTTCTGATCAACAATCAGAAAGAGCCGGTCGGTACCCGTATCTTCGGCCCCGTTCCGCGTGAACTGCGTGCCAAGAACCACATGAAGATCATTTCGCTTGCGCCGGAGGTGCTCTAATGGCCGCGAAGATCAAGAAGGGCGATAAGGTCGTCGTCCTGACCGGTCGCGACAAGGGCAAGACCGGCGAAGTCGTGCAGGTGCTCCCGAAGGAAGAGCGCGCGGTCGTCCGTGGCGTCAACCTCGTGAAGCGCCACCAGCGCCAGACGGCAGGGCAAGAGGGCGGCATCATCTCGAAAGAGGCGCCGATCCAGCTGTCCAACCTGGCTTATGCGGACCCGAAGGACGGCAAGCCGACCCGGGTTGGTTTCAAAGTTCTCGAAGACGGCCGCAAGGTCCGTTTCGCCAAGCGCTCGGGAGACCTGATCGATGGCTAAGGCTCAGGTGGACGGCTACACGCCGCGGCTGAAGAAGCACTACGAGGAAGTGGTGCGTCCGAAGCTCATTGAGGAATTCGGCTACAAGAATCCCATGGAAGTGCCGACGATCGAGAAGATCGTCCTCAACATGGGCGTCGGCGAGTCGACTGCCGACTCGAAGAAGGCTTCGGTCGCTGCCGGCGATCTCGCTCTCATCGCCGGTCAGAAGCCGGTGATCACCAAGGCCCGTAAGGCGATCTCGCAGTTCAAGGTCCGCGAGGGCATGCCGATCGGCGCCAAGGTCACGCTCCGCAAGACTCGCATGTACGAGTTCCTGGATCGTCTCGTTACCATCGCGCTTCCTCGCGTCCGCGACTTCCGGGGTCTGAACCCCCGCTCGTTCGACGGCCGCGGCAACTACGCTATGGGCATCAAGGAGCACCTGGTGTTCCCTGAGATCAACTACGACAAGGTCGAGCAGGTTTGGGGTATGGACGTCATCATCGCCACCACGGCGAAGACCGACGAGGAAGCCCGTGCTCTGCTGCGTCACTTCAACTTCCCGTTCCGGCAGTGAGGATGACTGTCCTCAAACGCGGACACTGGAGATAATCGAATGGCTAAGAAAAGCGCTATTGAGAAGAACAAGCACCGTCGCGAGCTCGTGAAGAAATACGCGGGCCGTCGTGAGCGCCTCCTGGCGGTCGCGAACGACGAGTCGAAGTCCATGGAGGAGCGCTTCGAAGCGCGCCTCAAGTTGGCTGAGCTCCCGCGCAACGCGAGCAAGACCCGCATCCGCAACCGTTGCGAGATCACGGGCCGTCCGCGCGCTTACTACCGCAAGCTCGGCATGTCGCGTATCGCTCTGCGCGAGCTGGGCAACAAGGGCCTGATCCCAGGCCTCGTGAAGTCCAGCTGGTAAAGGGGAGGGCACTATATGATCAACGATCCGTTGGGCGATATGCTCACCCGTATCCGCAACGCGCAGATGCGCCGTCGCGGCACCGTCAGCACCCCTGGCTCGAAGCTCCGCGCTCGCGTCCTCGAGGTTCTGAAGTCCGAGGGCTACATCCGCGATTATTCGCAGACCGAGTTCGGCAACGGCCGGACCGAGTTCTCGATCGAGCTGAAGTACTATGACGGTCAGCCGGTGATCCGCTCGATCGAGCGCGTCTCCAAGCCGGGCCGCCGCGTGTATGCTTCCGTCGACACCATGCCGCGCGTGGCCGATGGCCTTGGCATCACCATTCTCTCGACGCCCCAGGGCGTGATGGCCGATCACGAGGCCCGGGAGAAGAACGTGGGCGGCGAAGTGCTCTGCAAGGTCTTCTAAGGCTAGGCATCAGCACAGAACCACGGAGATTCCAGAATGTCCCGAGTTGGCAAGAAGCCCGTTCCGGTTCCGTCAGGTGTGACGGCGACCGTGGACGGTCAGATGGTGAAGGTTAAGGGATCGAAGGGCGAGCTTTCGTTCGTCGTCCCTGAAGAAGTGTCGGTCGTTCTCGAGGACGGCGCCGTGTCGGTCAGCCCGCGCGGTACCTCCAAGGACGCCCGTTCCAAGTGGGGCATGTCCCGCGCTCAGGTGGCGAACCTGGTCGAGGGCGTGTCGAAGGGCTTCGAGAAGCGCCTCGAAATCAACGGCGTCGGCTACAAGGCCGCCGTTGCCGGCAAGGTGCTGAAGCTCTCGCTTGGCTACAGCCACGATATCGACTACGCGATCCCGGCCGGCGTGACGATTACGACGCCGAAGCCGACGGAAGTCGTCGTCGCCGGCATCGACAAGCAGGTCGTCGGTCAGACTGCCGCCGAGATCCGCGAATATCGCGGTCCGGAGCCCTACAAGGGCAAGGGCGTCAAGTATGCCGACGAGTTCATCTTCCGCAAGGAAGGCAAGAAGAAGTAAGGACGACGTATCATGGCTGAGAAGAAAGGCGCCGAAGATCGCCGCAAGGCTCGTGTGCGCCGTGCGATCAAGAAGGCTGCGAATGGGCGTCCGCGTTTGTCGGTCTTCCGTTCCTCCAAGCAGATCTATGCCCAGGTCATCGACGACGAGCGCGGCCACACGGTCGCTTCGGCTTCGACCCTGGAGAAGGACCTCAAGGGCAAGCTCAAAACCGGCGCCACCGTTGACGCGGCGAAGGAAGTGGGCAAGCTCGTGGCCGAGCGCGCGGTTCAGGCCGGCGTGAAGCAGGTCATCTTCGACCGTTCGGGCTATCTCTTCCACGGTCGCGTCAAGGCTCTGGCCGACGCTGCCCGCGAAGGCGGTCTGGACTTCTAAACTTCAAGTCGCATGATCAGGGGGCAGCCGGTTTACGGCTGGCCCTGGTTGTGCTTTACGGCGGGTTATCTGAAACAACCCTTAGCGAGCGGGCCCGCCGCCCGCGCAAGTGAGAGGTCTCATGGCAAGAGAACCTAGAGAACGTGCTGATCGCGACGAGCGCGACAGCGAATTCGTCGACCGCCTGGTCCATATCAACCGCGTCGCGAAAGTCGTGAAGGGCGGCCGTCGCTTCGGCTTCGCTGCCCTTGTGGTCGTCGGCGACCAGAAGGGCCGCGTCGGCTTCGGCCACGGCAAGGCCCGCGAGGTTCCGGAAGCGATCCGCAAGGCTACGGACGCCGCGAAGCGCTCCATGATCCGCGTTGCCCTCCGCGAGGGTCGCACGCTCCACCACGACGTCGCCGGACGTCACGGCGCCGGTAAGGTGGTGCTCCGTGCCGCTCCCCAGGGTACCGGCATCATCGCAGGCGGCCCGATGCGCGCCGTCTTCGAAGCGCTCGGCATGCAGGACGTGGTGTCCAAGTCGCTCGGCTCGTCGAACCCCTACAACCTCGTCCGCGCAACCTTCGATGCGCTTAAGAACGAGGATAGCCCGCGCTCCGTGGCTGCTCGCCGTGGCCTGAAGGTCTCGACGCTGCAGGCCCGCCGTCGCGATGTGGATGCCAGCGAAGCCGCTGGCGCTGAAGCGTAAGGGAGGCTCCTACAATGGCAAAGAAGCCTTCCGCCGCTGAGGCGAAGACCATCACCGTTGAGCAGATCGGCTCGCCGATCCGTCGCGAGGCCAAGCAGCGCCAGACGCTGGTCGGTCTCAAGCTCAACAAGCTCCACCGCACCTCGACCTTGGAAGACACGCCTGCTGTTCGCGGCATGATCGAGAAGGTCAAGCACCTCGTGCGCGTTGTCGACGGGCAGTGAGGAGAGCGTCATGAAACTCAACGAAATTCGTGACAACGAAGGTTCCACCAAGAACCGCATGCGCGTCGGCCGTGGTATCGGCTCGGGCAAGGGCAAGACCGGTGGCCGCGGCGTCAAGGGTCAGAAGTCCCGTACCGGCGTGGCGATCAAGGGCTTCGAAGGCGGTCAGATGCCTCTGCATCGTCGTCTGCCGAAGCGCGGCTTCAACAAGCCGAACGCCATCGACCTGAACGAGGTCAATGTCGGCCGCATCCAGCAGGCCATCGAGGCAGGCAAGCTCGACCAGGGCACTCCCGTCACCGTCGAGGCACTGGTTGCCGCCGGCGTGGTCTCCAAGCCGCGTGACGGCGTGAAGATCCTCGGTGTCGGCGAGCTCAAGGCCAAGCTGTCGTTCCAGGTTGCCGGCGCGTCGAAGTCGGCCGTCGAAGCGATCGAGAAGGCGGGCGGCTCGGTGACCCTTCTGGGCGCTGTTGCGCAGGCGTGAGCCAGCGCCCACATTGAGTGAGATCCAAGCGGCGGCCCGCGTCTGATCGCGTGGCCGCCGTTTGCGTGAAGTGCTTCACGTATTTAGAGTAGGGGCGTGCCTCCCGGGAGGGCGCACATACTCCAGTTTCCTTGGTTTTCGCATGATCCGGCTGGGCAACCGGTATCCACTCGCCGCGGTCATGCTTGGGTATTTCGGGGACGGACCATGGCTTCAGCAGCCGAACAACTCGCGGCCAACATCAATTTCGGCGCCATTGCCAAAGCCGAGGAGTTGAAGAAGCGCATCTGGTTTACCCTCGGTGCGCTGATCGTTTATCGTCTCGGCACCTATATCCCGCTGCCCGGCATCGATCCGGAGGCTCTTAGGCAGAGCTTCCAGAGCGCAAGCGGCGGCGTGCTCGGCCTCTTCAACATGTTTTCGGGCGGCGCCGTCGAGCGCATGGCGATCTTTGCCCTGAACATCATGCCCTACATCTCGGCCTCGATCATCGTGCAGCTCCTGACGTCGGTGCTGCCGTCGCTCGAAGCGCTCAAGAAGGAAGGCGAGGCGGGCCGCAAGATCCTCAACCAGTACACCCGTTACCTGACCGTGCTGCTCGCGGTCTTCCAGTCCTGGGGCATCGCCGTCGGATTGCAGAGTTCCGGCAGCATCGTTCAGGCGCCCGGACCGTTCTTCCTCGTATCGACGGTCATCACCCTGACCGGTGGGACCCTGTTCCTCATGTGGCTGGGTGAGCAGATCACGTCGCGGGGCATCGGCAACGGCACCTCGCTCATCATCTTCGCCGGCATCGTGGCCAACCTGCCGCATGCGATTGCCGGAACTCTCGAGCTCGGCCGTCAGGGCGCGCTCTCGACCGGACTGATCATCGGCGTCATCGTGATGGCCGTCGCGATCATCTATTTCGTGGTGTTCATGGAGCGCGCCCAGCGTCGTCTCCTCATCAACTACCCGAAGCGCCAGGTCGGCAACCGCATGTATGAGGGGCAGACCTCGTTCCTGCCGCTGAAGCTGAACACTTCGGGCGTGATTCCGCCGATCTTCGCCTCCTCGCTCCTCCTGCTGCCGGCGACGATCGCCAGCTTCCAGACGAGCCAGACCGGCACCGGGTTCGTCGCCACGCTGACGGCCTATCTCGGCCATGGACGTCCGGCCTACATGTTCCTCTATGCGGCGCTGATCGTGTTCTTCGCCTTCTTCTACACGGCCATCGTCTTCAACCCGCAGGAGACGGCCGACAACCTGAAGAAGCACGGCGGCTTCATCCCGGGCATCCGCCCGGGCGAGCGGACGGCGGAATTCATCGACCAGGTGTTGACACGGATCACCGTTCTGGGTGCAGCTTACCTTGTCATCATCTGCCTGATTCCAGAGCTGCTGGTCTCGTATGCGGCGCTTCCATTCTACTTTGGCGGCACTTCGCTTCTGATCGTGGTGTCTGTTACGATGGACACCGTGGCTCAGGTTCATGGCCACCTGCTAGCCCACCAATACGAGGGTCTCGTCAAAAAGGCGAAGCTCAAGGGTGCCCGGCGGCGGTAAGATTAAGGTTCCCCGCCCGCGATGGCGGGGAGACTTGCGAAGCGAGGGGGAAGCGTCAATGAGGATCATCCTGCTGGGGCCGCCTGGGGCCGGAAAAGGGACCCAGGCCGTGCGTCTGGTCGAGCGCCTGGGAATTCCCCAGCTGTCGACCGGCGACATGCTCCGGGCGGCCGTGGCCGCCGGTACGCCGGTGGGCCTCAAGGCGAAGGCCGTGATGGATGCAGGCGCGCTCGTGTCCGACGAGATCGTCGTCGGCATCGTGGCCGACAGGATCGAGGAACCGGACGCCAAAAAGGGCTTCATCCTCGACGGGTTCCCGCGGACCGTCGCCCAGGCCGAGGCCCTCGACACGATGCTGGCCGAGAAGGGCCTTAAGCTCGACGCCGTGATCGAGTTCAAGGTTGACGAAAAGGCGCTGGTCGACCGGATCGTCAAGCGGGCTCAGGAATGCGAGGCCCGGGGCGAGCCGATTCGCAAGGACGACAATCCGGAGGTCTTCAAGACCCGCCTCGAAGCCTACAAGGCCCAGACGGCGCCGCTCTCGGCCTATTATGCCGGCAAGGGCGCCTTGAAAACCGTCGACGGCATGAGGCCGATCGACGAGGTCACGGAAGCGGTCAAGGAAATCCTGGGACGGTGAGGCTTCAGCCTCACCGTTTCTTTTTCAGTCATTGCCATCGAAGCGTTTGTCATCGCCAACGAGGATGTCCCTTGCATTCCTCGGAACAGGGAAGCCATAACCGCTTCCAGGCTTTTCAAAATAAAGCCGTCCCGTTTTGTGATAGTCACTAAAGTAGATATCCGTTCCAATCTTTTGAATAGTGAGAACAATGGCTTGGAACTGATCGATTCCATAGCCTTTGCTTTCGTAGATCCCGTCGGGCCATTCAATAGTGTAACGGCATCCCCAGTGTTTGTCCGACCCCTCCGGAGCATAAAGGCAAACTGGTACTTTGATTTCCGTTCCATTCCCCGTCTCAAACACAAGATTTCTTTGAGCAATGAGCATTATTTGCCTCAATAGTTTAGCGGTGGGATTGGATGCCCTTTTTCACATGCAACTCTCCGTACCATCGCCTGACCGTAACAGCTTGTTAGACCAACCATTTTGCAATGAAATATGTCTCTGTCGAACTGCTCATCGCATTCGGCTAATATTTTTTTCGATGCAATAGTAAAACGCCCATAAATTTCTTTGCCTCTATCGTTATTTGAGTTCAGGGGCTTCTCGCGAGAGGACACAGACGAACTAGACGAGTTCGACGAACCTCCGCTCGTCCAGCGACCACCACCCGACGACCCAGCGGCAAGCCGAGGCTGGTTGGGATCGTATCGCTGCTCAAGAATTCGGCTCAAACGAAGAGCGAGGGTTCTCTGCTTGAGAGAAACGATATGGTATTTTAGCGACAGTAATTTGTTACTGGAGTAAAGGGACTGGTTCATTCAAAACGACCTCAATCAGTGTTCTTAAGCTTAACAGAGAGAAGAATTTTGCCAAGAACAAAACGAGAACATGTTCAATGGTCTGCTACCCTTGAAATCCTCAAGGCTAAGCAGAGCAGGGTGTTTGATGGGTGCGTAAAAAAGTTGACGCAGCGCCAGAAAGAGGCTATGTGCCAGCGCTTGCAAAGGAAGACGCTCGGCTCGGAGGGCTTCGGAAGGAGTCTCTCGGGTCGTTTTGTTTTGCATTCATCACCCGCGCAAGGGCCGGCCTCCACCGGACGCGCGATAACATCACCCGAAGCCAAGCTTCGACCACATGGAGACGGACGATGGCCCGTATAGCAGGCGTCAACATCCCGACCGGCAAGCGCGTTGTGATCGCGCTCCAGTACATTCACGGCATTGGCCCCAAGAAGGCCCAGGAAATCGTCGAGAAGGTCAACATTCCGGCCGAGCGCCGCGTGAACCAGCTGACCGACGCCGAAGTTCTGGCGATCCGCGAGGCGATCGACCGCGACTACATCGTCGAGGGCGATCTGCGCCGCGAAGTGTCGATGAACATCAAGCGCCTCATGGACCTCGGTTCCTACCGCGGCCTGCGTCACCGTCGCAGCCTCCCGGTTCGCGGCCAGCGCACCCACACCAACGCCCGCACCCGCAAGGGCAAGGCGAAGCCGATCGCCGGCAAGAAGAAGTAATTTTCCTGCGGCCACTCGCTCAAGGGTGGCCTTTTTCCCGAGCGCCTGGGATGACGGGCGCGTTTGAAGGACCATTTGAATGGCTAAAGAAGCTACCCGCGTCCGCCGCCGCGAACGCAAGAACATCGTTTCCGGCGTGGCGCATGTGAACGCCTCGTTCAACAACACCATGATCACCATCACCGATGCCCAGGGCAACACGATCTCGTGGTCCTCGGCCGGCGCGATGGGTTTCAAGGGCTCGCGCAAGTCGACCCCCTATGCGGCTCAGGTCGCTGCCGAGGACGCGGCCCGCAAGGCTGCCGAGCACGGCATGCGCACCCTCGAGGTCGAGGTGTCCGGTCCCGGCTCCGGCCGTGAATCCGCACTCCGCGCCCTCCAGTCGGCCGGCTTCACCGTCACCTCGATCCGTGACGTGACGCCGATCCCGCACAACGGCTGCCGCCCGCGCAAGCGTCGCCGCGTCTAATCAGATCATCCGGCGCGTGGGTCCGAAGCCCACGCGCGTTCCGGTTTAAAGGGCTGGCAAGGGCCTCCCTTCAAGCCGTACCTGCAAGAGGTGTGGTTGTGATCCAAAAGAACTGGCAAGAGCTGATTAAGCCGAACAAGCTCGAGGTTGCCCCTGGGGACGATCCGAAGCGCATCGCGACGGTCGTGGCCGAGCCGCTCGAGCGCGGCTTCGGCACGACGCTCGGCAACTCCCTGCGCCGCGTTCTCCTGTCGTCGCTGCAGGGCGCCGCCGTGACGTCGATCCATATCGATGGCGTGCTGCATGAGTTCTCGTCGATTCCGGGCGTCCGCGAGGACGTGACGGACATCGTCCTGAACGTGAAGATGATCGCCATCAAGATGCAGGGCGACGGTCCGAAGCGCATGACGCTTCGCAAGACCGGCCCGGGCATGGTGACGGCGGGTGACATCAACACCGTCGGCGACGTGCAGATCCTGAACCCCGAGCTCGTGCTCTGCACCCTCGACGAGGGCGCCGAGATCCGCATGGAGTTCACGGTCAACACCGGCAAGGGCTATGTTCCGGCCGAACGCAACCGCGCCGAGGACGCCCCGATCGGCCTCATCCCGGTCGATTCGCTCTACAGCCCGGTCAAGAAGGTCTCGTACCGGATCGAGAACACCCGCGAGGGCCAGATTCTCGATTACGACAAGCTCATCATGACCGTCGAGACCAACGGCGCCGTGTCGCCCGAGGACGCCGTGGCCTATGCGGCCCGCATTCTCCAGGACCAACTCCAGGTCTTCGTCAACTTCGAAGAGCCCCGCAAGGAAGAGGCTGCCGCCGCCGCGCCGCAGCTGCCGTTCAACCCGGCGCTCCTCAAGAAGGTGGACGAGCTCGAGCTGTCGGTCCGTTCGGCGAACTGCCTGAAGAACGACAACATCGTCTATATCGGCGACCTCATCCAGAAGTCCGAGGCGGAAATGCTCCGCACCCCGAACTTCGGCCGCAAGTCGCTCAACGAGATCAAGGAAGTTCTCGCTTCGATGGGCCTGCACCTCGGCATGGACGTGCCGGGCTGGCCGCCGGAGAACATCGAAGA
This sequence comes from Microvirga sp., assembly GCA_050789065.1. Lineage (GTDB taxonomy): Bacteria > Pseudomonadota > Alphaproteobacteria > Rhizobiales > Beijerinckiaceae > Microvirga. The sequence continues at coordinate 42,083 of JBOZRS010000054.1, read as the reverse complement.
TCTCGCGAAGCGCTTCGAAGAGCATTACTGAGCATCCCGGGGCGGCGCCTTCGAGCGTCCGCCCCGTTTCCAGCCCCGCCTGACGGCGGATTCATAAGAGAGACGGTCGTTCCTTGGCACGGCGACCGGAAGATCAAGGAGAAAGCCAATGCGTCACGGATTCCGTGGTCGTCGCTTCAACCGCACGACCGAGCATCGTAAGGCCATGTTCGCCAATATGGCGGCTGCGCTGATCAAGCACGAGCAGATCGTCACGACCCTGCCGAAGGCGAAGGACCTGCGTCCCGTCGTCGAGAAGCTGATCACGCTCGGCAAGCGCGGCGACCTGCATGCCCGCCGCCTCGCCATGTCGAAGCTGCGCGACGAGGCGATGGTCAAGAAGCTCTTCGACGTTCTCGGGGCCCGCTACAAGGAGCGCAACGGTGGCTACACCCGCGTCCTGAAGGCCGGTTTCCGCTATGGCGACAACGCCCCGATGGCCGTGATCGAGTTCGTGGACCGCGACGTCGATGCGCGCGGCCAGGATTCGGGCCCGACCCAGAAGGAAGAGATCGTCGAGGCGGCCGAGTAAGCCTTCCGGCTCCAAAGCTTTCATCGAGGGCGGTCTTCGGGCCGCCCTTTTTGTTTGGGTTTCTCACGTCTCCGGACGATCGGCTTTAATTTGGCATTTCGGTTCCCACGTTCTATCGAAGGTCATCGTCGACTACTGGATTTCGCCTCCATGCTTTTCAACCCGTTCCGCCTCACGATCATTGTCGCCGCGCTGGCCCTGGGAGTGGCCGGGGCGCAGGCGCAGACGCAGCGCGCCATTCCCGAGAGCAAGGCGCAGGTCCAGCTCTCCTTCGCGCCCATCGTTCACAAGACGACGGGGGCTGTCGTGAACGTCTATGCGTCCCGCTCCGATCGTCGGCAGAACGCCGGCATGGAAGAGTTCTTCCGCCGCTTCTTCGGAGACAACTCGCCGGGAGTGCCGCCGGGCCGCTCCCAGACCTCCCTCGGCTCGGGGGTCATCGTGGACGCCTCCGGCCTCGTGATCACGAACAACCACGTGATCGAGAACATGAACGAGGTGAAGGTGGCGCTCGCCGACCGGCGCGAGTTCGAGGCGGATATCGTCATGCGCGACCCGCGCATCGATCTGGCCGTGCTTCGCCTGAAGGGCGCCTCCAATCTTCAGGTCATCGAGATCGGAGATTCCGAGAGCCTTCAGGTCGGCGATATCGTGCTCGCCATCGGCAACCCGTTCGGCGTCGGCCAGACGGTCACGCAGGGCATCGTGTCGGCCCTGGCGCGCACGCAGGTCGGGGTTTCCGACTACCAGTCCTTCATTCAGACCGATGCGGCCATCAATCCCGGCAACTCGGGCGGCGCGCTCATCGACATGAACGGGCGCCTGGTCGGCATCAACACGGCGATCTATTCGCGCTCCGGCGGCAGCATCGGCATCGGCTTCGCCATTCCGTCCAGCCTGGTCAAGCTCGTGATCAGTTCCGCCCGGAGCGGCGCGCGCAGCGTGGTGCGTCCGTGGCTCGGGGCACGGCTGCAGCCTGTGGACGGGGAGATTGCCGGGAGCCTCGGGCTCGATCACCCGACAGGCGTCCTCGTCACCTCGATCTACGACCGGAGCCCTGCGGCCGATGCGGGCCTGAAGCGGGGCGACGCGATCCTGGCCGTCGATGGTCAGCCGGTCGATAATCCGGATGCCTTCGGCTACCGCTTCACCCTGAAGGGAGCCAACGGCCAGACGCCCCTGACGGTTCTTCGCGGCGGCAAGCAGAGCACCGTCGAGGTCAAGCTCATGCCCCCGCCTGAAACGCCGCCACGCAACCCGGTGCGCGGCCGCGCCCGCACGCCGTTTGCCGGCGCGACCCTGGTGAACATGTCGCCCGCGGTGGCCGAGGAAATGCAGATCGACATTGCCGACGACGGCGTCATCATCGCCGATCTGGACGAGCAGAGCGTCGCCACGAGTGTCGGCTTCAAGAAGGGCGATCAGATCGTCGCCATCAATGGCGAGCGTCTTGCCTCCACCAAGGATGCCCAGCGTCTCATCGACAAGGCCAACGGTTATTGGGAGATCACGATCAACCGCGGGGGCCGGATGGTCACGACCGTGCTCGGACGATGACGGATGGGACGCCGGCCCATGGATCGAGTATGAAGATCCGTGCGTATCCGAGTCTTTGAGCCCCATGAGCGATTTGTTTTCATCTGCCGGACTTGACCAGAGCGCTCCCCGGCCTCTGGCCGACCGGATGCGGCCGACGAAGCTCTCCGAGGTCGTCGGCCAGGATCATCTCGTCGGCCCGGATGGAATCCTGACCCGGCTCATCGCCTCGAAAACCCTCGGCTCCCTGATCTTCTGGGGGCCTCCCGGCACCGGCAAGACCACGGTCGCGCGGCTCCTGGCCCACGAGACGGACCTGCATTTCGAGCAGATCTCCGCGATCTTCTCCGGCGTCGCCGATCTGAAGAAGGTGTTCGAGGCGGCCCGTCAGCGTCGGGCCATGGGCAGGGGCACGCTCCTGTTCGTCGACGAGATCCATCGCTTCAACCGCGCCCAGCTCGACGCCTTCCTGCCGGTCATGGAGGATGGCACCATCACATTGGTGGGGGCGACGACCGAAAATCCGTCCTTCGAGCTGAACGCGGCGCTTCTCTCCCGCGCCAGGGTGCTGCTCTTCAAGTCGCTCGACGAGGAGGCGATCGGCAAGATTCTGGCGAGGGCCGAGGAGGTCACGGGAAAGAGCCTGCCGCTCGACGAGGAAGCGCGCGCCTCCCTCGTGCGGATGGCCGATGGCGATGGGAGGGCGGTCCTGACGCTGGCCGAGGAGGTCTGGCGCTCGGCCAAGCCCGGCGAGGTCTTCAACGCGGAGCAGTTGCAGGAAATCATCCAGCGCCGCGCGCCCATCTACGACAAGGGGCAGGAGGGGCACTACAATCTCATCTCGGCCCTGCACAAGACGATCCGCGGGTCCGACCCGGACGCGGCGCTCTACTACCTGGCCCGGATGCTTGACGCGGGCGAGGACCGGCTCTTCATCGCCCGAAGGCTGGTGCGGGCGGCCGTGGAGGATATCGGCCTCGCCGACCCTCAAGCGCTCGTCATCGCCAACGCCGCCAAGGACGCCTTCGACTTTCTTGGGTCGCCGGAGGGTGAACTCGCGCTTGCGCAGGCTGCGGTCTATCTCGCCACCGCCCCGAAATCGAACGCCCTCTACACCGCCTACAAGGCCGCGACACGGGTCGCGAAGGAGCATGGCTCCCTGATGCCGCCCAAGACCATCCTCAATGCTCCGACCAAGCTCATGAAGCAGATCGGCTATGGCGAGAGCTATCGCTACGATCACGACGAGCCGGATGCCTTCTCGGGCCAGGATTACTGGCCGGAGAAGCTGGGCCGGCAGTCCTTCTACGAACCGGTCGACCGCGGATTCGAGCGGGACGTGCGCAAGCGTCTGGACTGGTGGGAGAGGCTGCGCCGGGAGCGGCGCGGTGCTGACGACGAATAGACGATAACCTGCCGGATCGAGAGCGCTGGCCCATCATGAAATCCTACCTCCTCGTCTTCCTCGGAGCCGGAATCGGCGGCGCGCTCCGCCATAGTGTCAATGTCGGCTGCGCGAGGCTTTGCGGCACTGCATTCCCATGGGGGACGCTGACGGTGAACATCGTGGGCTCCTTCGTGATGGGAGCCCTCGCCGCATGGCTCGCCTTCAAGGCCGGGGCGGGGTGGAGCCAGCCCTTGAGGCTCTTCCTGACGACAGGGATCCTCGGCGGCTTCACGACCTTCTCGGCCTTTTCCCTCGACGTGGTGCTCATCTGGGAGCGGGGCGAGATCGGGCTTGCGGCCGCCTACGTGCTGGCCTCGGTCCTTCTCTCCCTTGCAGGAATCGCCTCGGGCCTCGCCGTCGTCCGCTCGATTGCGGCCTAGACCTCGATTGCCGCCCGCGCGGCGCTCTGATACCCACATCCCTATGAAGAAAAGCAGTTCAGGACAGAATGGGGCCCGTGGCGGGCGCTCGGGATCGCGGCAGGGCTTCCGCTCGCGCGACGACAGGCCGGCCCGGGAAGGCCCTACGACGAAGCAGCGCGCCACGAAGGCGGCCGGCAAGGCCCGTCCGGCCACGACGGCTCGGACCAAGCCCGCAGCCGTGAAGGCGCAGGCGAGGCCGGCGGTTGCGGAGACTCCGCGCCAGCCGACGCGGGCGCAGGCAAAGGCGGCCGCCCAGGAGACCCTGGCGACCGGGGTGCAGACGCTGACCGTCGAGCCCGACGAGAACGACATGCGCGTCGACCGTTTCCTGGTCGCACGGTTCCCGCAACTCGCCTTCACCCACATCCAGCGGATCGTCCGAAAGGGCGAGCTGCGCGTCGACGGCAAGCGGGCGCAGCCGAGCGACCGTCTGGAGGCGGGGCAGAAGGTGCGCGTGCCGCCGCTGAAGCTCGATCAGCCGAAGCTGGTGGCCCGCAGCACCGCCAGGGATCAGAGCGACCGCGAGTTCCTGCAGTCGATCACCCTGTATGAGGACAAGGACGTCCTCATCATCAACAAGCCGATGGGGCTTGCGGTGCAGGGGGGCTCGGGCACGACGCGTCATGTGGACCAACTGCTCGAATCCATGCGCGACGAAGAGGGGCAGCGCCCGCGCCTCGTGCACCGCCTCGACAAGGATACGGCGGGCTGCCTCGTGATCGCCAAGACGCGCTTTGCCGCGTCCACCATGGCGAAATCCTTCCGCTCGCGCACCACGCGCAAGATCTACTGGGCGCTCGTCGCGGGCGTTCCACGCGTCCGGCAGGGACGCGTCTCGACCTACCTCGCGAAGGAGGGAGAGGAGGGCGATGCCCGCATGCGCGTGGCCCGCCACGGGGACGAAGGCGCAAGCCATGCGCTGACCTACTATGCGGTCATCGACACGGCCGCGCAGAAGCTCGCCTGGCTCTCCCTGAAGCCCGTGACCGGCCGCACGCACCAGCTGCGCGCGCATACGGCTCACATCGGCCATCCCATCGTCGGCGATCCGAAATATTTTGACATCGAGAACTGGGAATTGCCCGGCGGCATCCAGAACAAGCTGCATCTCCTGGCACGCCGGATCGTGATCGCTCACCCGCGGACGGGCAGGCCCATCGACGTGACGGCGCCGCTGCCGCCGCACATGCAGCAGAGCTTCAACCTGCTCGGGTTCGATGTGAGCCGGTACGACCCCATCGTCGAAGCGCCGGAGGAGTAGGGCGCGCCTGCCTCCTTCGGCTTCCTCCTGTCGCACTTTTGCCGCTCAGGCAGGGTAACGTCATGTGCCTCGGTCGGTCATCCGGCCGGCCGGGCCATTGGCAAGGAGGAGATCGATGGAACACAAGCATCTTGATCAGCTCCGTAGCGTAGCCGACGTTCAGCCGAGGCCCATGACTCGGCAGGAACGACTCGAGCGTTGGATCGAACTTCTCGAGAGCAATCCGACGCGGCGTCTGAACTCCCTTGGCGAAATCGAATACAAGCCCCCGGCAGAACGCGCCCTGATGCGGGAGAACAACTCACCGCTGACGGTGGCCTACGAGGATCCGATCCTTCGGGCCGATGGTCTGGCGAGCGACCGGCTCGGCGATGCGATGAAGTATTTCGAGCTTTCGGAAGGCCAGGCCCATTACGCCCTGTGCTCCTGCCTCAGCGGGCGCTCGATGGATTCCGCCTCCTTCGCGCAGCGCCTCCGGAATACGACGGGCAATGCCGGCTGGCAGTCCGCAGTCGGGGCCTGGACCCTCGCGGCGCTTGCGGTGAGCCTTCCGGGCCTCATCTACCTGTTCAGTTGAGGCAGCAGCGTTGAATGACCGACGATCAGGAGGCTTCAACAGCCTCCTGATCCGTGCCGTTTGACTGTTGCGGTCCGATCCCGGATGAAGAGCGGAGCAGCAGATCGAAGAGGCACTTTCACCATGCTCCACATCGAGCCCGTGACTCTTTCCACGGACCGGCTTGTCCTGCGACCCCTCAGCCTCACTGACGTTCCGGCCCTGGCGAAGGCCGCCGCCGATGGCGCGCTGTGGGAGAAGAAGACGACCACGGTCCCCCGGCCCGAAGGCTTCGAGGACTATGTGCGAAAGGCCCTGGAGCTTCAGGCGACCGGACTTGCCCTTCCGTTCGCGACGGTCGTGAAGGAGGGCGAGGAGGTCGTCGGATCGACCCGCTACATGAACATCGACGCCCTGAATCACCGGGTCGAGATCGGCACGACATGGGTTGCGAAGTCCTGGCAGAGAACCTTCGTCAACACGCATGCGAAGTTCCTCATGCTGCGGCATGCCTTCGAGACCTTGGGCTGCAACGCGGTCGAACTGCGCACCCATCGTCTGAACGACCAATCCCGCGCCGCCATCGAGCGGCTGGGCGCGAAGCTCGACGGCATCCTGCGCCGGCACATGATCATGCCCGACGGTCATGTCCGCGACACGGTGGTTTACAGCATCATTCGGGAGGAATGGCCTGCCGCGAAGGCCGGGCTGGAGCGGCGGATGGCCGGAGAGGACGCGGCGGCCGCATCCTGACGCGACCCGGCCTCCTACAGAAAGCCCTGTTCCCGCAGCTGCCCGATCGAGACAGTGGCGCTCCTGTGATGGATGAAGACCCCGCCTGCCTCTTCCCAGAGATGACGGTACTTGCTGCGGTCGTCCACGAGGGCGTCGCCCGGGCGGCAATGCTCGCACTTCAGGGCGGCAGTCGTGGTGATCACCTCGATGCCGGGAAAGTGCCGCTCCGCCCAGCGGCGCTTCTGAGGTTCGGCCCAGTCGCCGCGCGGCAGACCGGTGAGGATGACCGGCTGGAGCGGGCGGACCGCCTCGAACAGCTCCATGGCGTCCGGCAGCAGGTTGAGGGAAGCGAAGAAGTCCGGCGCCGACGCGAGTTCGGCCCAGAACCGCCTCAGGCCATACCGGCGCTCGTACTCGGCCGGGGCCATCCCGAACACCTCGGCGGCTCCCTTGTCGAAGTCCGCCAGAACGCCATCGCAGTCCAGAAAGACCGTGGACATGGTCTCGCTTCGCCCTTTTCGCAAATCTGTCCGACCGAAACACGGGGCCGTGCAGCGTTGTTCCCGTGGCCTTGCGGCGGGGCAGGGCGGCACCAGGAACGCGGCCTGCCGGGAGGCGTTGGTCCTGCTGAGAGAGGAATGGGTTCGAGGATGAATAGCCATATCCGTGACAATACCGAAGGCCATCGGTTCGAGCTTGACCGCAACGGGCAGGTCGTCTTCGCAAACTATGATCGGCGGGGATCCACTCTCGTGATCCGTCACGTCGAGGCTCCGGTGGCACTGCGCGGCACCGGAGCCGCCGGGGAATTGATGCAGGGCGTGGCCGACATCGCCCGATCGGAAGGGCGGACCATCACGCCGCTCTGCGGCTACGCTGCGGCGTGGATCCGTCGCCACAAGGAATATCACGACCTTCTGAATTGATTTTCGCAAATATGGCGGAACGGCCGTGCCACTTCGCCATAGTGTAGCCAGAGTCGAAACGGACTAGACACGGATCTTCGACAATAAATCCGATTATCGCGCTTTGGGGGCGCAGTCCGTGTCTAACGTTCTCGATAAAGCAAGACGGCTCATGGGCCGCAGAAGCGTGGCCGTCGCCACCATCGTGGCGGCCTTGATCGTGGCTCTCACCGCCTTCATGGCGCCGCGAATCCTGTCCGAGTCCGTTCCCGAGATCACCTATTCGGATTTTTCCCGCTATCTCACCGACGGAAAGATCAAGAAAGTCGTGGTCGAGAGCAGCGGTTTTTCCGTCTGGCGGGATGACGGAAAAGCCTTTGTGCGGCTGCCGAATGGCTTCGTGAACGCCGAGACCGTCGACAGGGTGACGGCCGCCGGCGCCGTGGTGGACTTCCAGAAGCCCGGCTTCGATCCCTCCCACATCGCCAGTATCCTCGTGCCGCTGGTTCTGGTGGGGGCCGTGCTGTTCCTCCTCGCCGTCCAGACCGATTTCAAGCCGACATCCCGCTGGCCCCGCGTCGTCAGGAACATCCCGGACCGCTTCGACCATGTGGCGGGCCAGGACGAGGCCAAGGCGGAGCTGCAGGAAGTGATCGCGTTCCTGCAGGATGCCGAGGCCTTCAGGCGCGTCGGCGCCCGCATTCCCCGCGGTCTCCTGATGGTCGGGCCGCCCGGAACGGGTAAGACCCTGATCGCCAAGGCGCTCGCCGGCGAGGCAGGGGTGTCCTTCCTGGCCGTGTCGGGAAGCGACTTCTCCGCGCCCCTGATCGGCATTGCGAAGGGGCGGGTCTCCAAGCTGTTCGATCAGGCCCGCAAGCGGGCTCCCTGTCTGATCTTCATCGACGAGATCGACGCCATCGGCCGCAAGCGCGGGGGCGGGGGATCGGCGGCTGACCGCGAGTTCGAGGCGACTCTCAACCAGCTTCTCGTGGAGATGGACGGCTTCAACACCACCGAAGGCGTGATCGTGATCGGCGCCACCAACCGCGTCGACGTGCTCGATCCCGCTCTCCTGCGCCCGGGGCGCTTCGACCGCCAGGTGCATATCGGCCTGCCCGACATCGTCGGCCGAGAGGAGATCCTCGCCGTCCATGCCCGCAACGTGAAGCTTGCCGCCAACGTGGACCTGAGCGTGATCGCGAGGGGAACGCCCGGCTTCTCGGGCGCCGATCTCGGCAATCTCCTGAACGAGGCCGCGATCTTCGCCGCCCGTGAGGGGGGCGATGCGATCACGCCCGAGCACATGGAGGCGGCCCGCAACAAGATCATCATGGGGCTCGAGCGTCGTTCCCTGGTGATCACGGAGGAAGAGCGCCGGCTGGTCGCCGTCCACGAGGCCGGCCACGCCATCTGCGCCTGCCTGACGCCGGGATCCGACAAGGTGCACAGCGCCACCATCGTGCCCCACGGACAGGCCCTCGGTCTCGTCATGCGGCTCCCGGAGAACGACCGCTTCTGCATCCCGGTGGAGAAGCTTGAGGCCGATCTCATCGTCGCCATGGGCGGCCGGGCGGCCGAGGAGGTCGTGTTCGGCCCGAAGAAGGTCACGACGGGCGCGGCGAGCGATATCGCGCATGCCACCAACATCGTGACCCGCATGGTGACCGAATGGGGCATGAGCCCTGCCATCGGCATGGTCCGGGTCGCGCGCTCCGGGGAGAGCCTCCCGCGGGAGGTGGAGCAGGAAATCCGCCGCATCATCGACGAGATGTACGATGCCGCGAAGGCCTGCATCGAGGACAACCAGGGAGCCCTGGAAGACCTCGTCGAAGCCCTTCTGGAGCACGAGACGATCGATGGCGACGAGGTCCGCCGGATCGTCTCGAGGCCGCAGGCCAAGCTGGCCGCCTGAGGGCCGGCCCCCGCCGAATTCATCCATGGCTCGGCGCCCTCGGGCGCCGAGCCTCTTCCGGGCTGAAAGCCGGCGCGATGCTCCTTTGCTCCAGCGGTGCATCGTGCGGAAATCCGAGTCCTCTTTTCTGCACGATGCCTTAAGGTGCCGCCGAAACCGCCCTGGCTTCGGCCTGAAGTCCGCCTGATCGGAAAACCCTTGAAACTCGTCCTTTTCGACGTCGACGGCACCCTGGTCGACAGCCAGAACATCATCGTCGCGGCCCAGCGGATGGCCTTCGCGGCCTATGGGCTCGAGCCGCCGAGCCGCGAGATGTCGCTTTCGATCGTCGGCCTGTCCCTGATCGAGGCCTTCACGGTCCTCGTCGGGCCGAAAGCGCCTGTCGAAGGATTGGCCGCAGCCTACAAGGATGCCTTCGCCACCCTGCGCCAGGATCCCGCCCATGCGGAACCGCTCTTTCCCGGAGCGGGAGATTGCCTTGACCGGCTCAGCCGCCGTGAGGACGTATTGCTCGGGATCGCCACCGGCAAATCCCGGCGCGGGGTCTCGCATCTGCTCGAGCGGCACGGCTGGAACGCGATCTTCGCCACGATCCAGACGGCGGACGATGCCCCCTCGAAACCGCACCCGGCCATGATCCTGCAGGCCATGGAGGAACTCGGCGTGGCTCCGCATGAGACGGTCATGGTCGGGGATTCGAGCTACGACATGGCGATGGCTCGCGCCGCAGGAGTACTGCCTGTCGGAGTGTCCTGGGGATTCCAGCCGGTGGCGGCGCTGAAGGAGGCGGGAGCCGGCCACATTGTTCATTCCTATGCGGAACTCGAACCGGTCCTGGACGGCTTCCTCGGAGGCCTCTCGCATCTTTCCGCCTGACCCCCTATCTCAATCTCATGACTGATTCCCGAGACTGGTTTCCCGACCAAGACGAGCCGAACCCCATGCGGGCTGCCCAGGCGGGCATGAAGCCCACGCTGCCGAAGCGCTTCTACAAGGAGGCCGGCATCGAGGAGAGGGATGGCCTCTTTCACCTGACTCTGGACGGACGCACCGCGCGGACGCCGGGCAAGCAGGCCTTGGCCGTGCCGTCTCGCGGCCTGGCCGAGGCGCTGGCCGCCGAGTGGGCGGGGCAGGGGGAGGAGATCGATCCCTCGACCATGCCCATGACCCGCATCGTCAATTCCGCCATCGACGGGGTCGCGCTGCGCCAGGCCGAGGTGGTGGACGATCTCGTCCGCTATGCGGGCTCCGACCTGATCTATTACCGCGTGAGCGAGCCGGCGCGGCTGGTTCAATCCCAGGACGATGCCTGGAACCCCGTTCTCGACTGGGCGAGAGAGGCCCACGGCGCGCGCTTCACTCTCGCGGAGGGCGTGATGCACGTGACGCAGCCGGATGAAGCCCTCACGGCCATTCGGGGCGCCGTCGAACGAATCGACTCTCCCTTCGCACTCGCCGCCCTCCATGTGATGACCACGCTCTCGGGCTCGGTCCTGATCGCGCTCGCCCACGCGTCGGAGCAACTCGATGCCGAACAAGCCTGGGCGGCCGCGCATGTGGACGAGATTTACCAGGAAAGCGTCTGGGGCGAGGACTACGAGGCGATGGAGCGCCGGCGCAGGCGAGAGGCCGATTTCAGGGCCGCCTCCGAGGTTTATCGGCTGGCCAGGCGGTGAGGTCTCCGCCACCTGGGCTCATTTGACGGCCAGGGCTGGCATCCGTGAGCCGGTCCCGACCTCCCGCCGATAGTGGGATTTTGATGCCGGCACGGCTGTGCTAAGCGGGAGAACCTTTTTCCCCGGCACCTCAGGGACCAGCAATGAAAGACATCCTCGAACGGCTTGAAGAGCGGCGGGCGCAGGCCCGTCTTGGCGGCGGCGCAAAGCGCATTGAGGCGCAGCACGGCCGCGGCAAGCTCACGGCGCGGGAGCGCATCGAGCTGCTGCTCGATCACGGCTCGTTCGAGGAGTTCGACATGTTCGTCGAGCACCGCTCCAACGATTTCGGCATGGAGAAGGTCAAGATCCCGGGCGACGGCGTGGTCACCGGCTGGGGGACCGTCAACGGCCGCACCGTGTTCGTCTTCGCCAAGGACTTCACGGTCTTCGGCGGCTCGCTCTCCGAGGCTCATGCCCAGAAGATCACCAAGATCCAGGACATGGCGCTCAAGATGCGAGCCCCCATCGTCGGCCTGTTCGATGCCGGCGGCGCCCGCATCCAGGAGGGCGTGGCGGCGCTCGGCGGCTATGGCGAGGTGTTCAAGCGCAACGTCATTGCGTCCGGCGTAATCCCGCAGATCTCGGTCATCATGGGGCCGTGCGCCGGCGGCGATGTCTACTCGCCCGCCATGACCGACTTCATCTTCATGGTGCGCGACCGCTCCTACATGTTCGTCACCGGCCCCGACGTGGTGAAGACCGTCACCAACGAGACCGTGACCTCCGAGGAGCTCGGCGGCGCCAAGGTCCACACCACCAAGTCCTCTGTGGCCGATGGGGCCTATGACAACGACGTCGAGGCGCTCCTCCAGGTGCGCCGCCTCATCGACTTCCTGCCCGCCAACAACATCGACGGCGTGCCGGAACTCCCGAGCTTTGACGATCCGAACCGGACGGATGAGAGCCTCGACACCCTGATCCCGGACAACCCGAACAAGCCCTACGACATGAAGGAGCTGATCCTGAAGGTCGTGGACGAGGGCGACTTCTTCGAGATCCAGGAAGCTTACGCGAAGAACATCATCACGGGCTTCGGGCGCATCGAGGGCCGTACGGTCGGCTTCGTGGCCAACCAGCCGATGGTGCTGGCCGGCGTGCTCGACTCGGATGCCTCGCGCAAGGCGGCGCGGTTCGTGCGCTTCTGCGACGCCTTCAACATCCCGATCGTCACCTTCGAGGACGTGCCCGGCTTCCTGCCCGGCACGGCGCAGGAATACGGCGGTCTCATCAAGCACGGCGCGAAGCTGCTGTTTGCCTATTCGGAAGCCACCGTGCCGCTGGTGACGGTGATCACGCGCAAGGCTTTCGGCGGCGCCTATGACGTGATGGCCTCCAAGCATGTGGGCGGTGACGTGAACTACGCCTGGCCCACGGCCCAGATCGCCGTGATGGGCGCCAAGGGCGCGGTGGAGATCATCTTCCGGCAGGACCTGGGCGATCAGGACAAGATCGCGGCCCGCACCAAGGAATACGAGGACCGCTTCATGTCGCCGTTCGTGGCGGCCGAGCGCGGCTACATCGACGAGGTGATCATGCCGCATTCGACCCGCCGCCGGATCGCCCGCGCGCTCGCCATGCTGCGCCACAAGGAGACCGAGCAGCCCTGGAAGAAGCACGACAACATTCCGCTGTAAGGGGGAGGGGGCATGACCGCTTCCATCTCGTCCGCCGACCGCTCCTGGGTCTCCACCGCCATCCAGATCATCGAGGCGGATTTCAACCGCTCGTCGGACACTCATCTGCTGCGCGTGCCGCTGCCGGCCGTGCCCGGCGTCGAACTCTATCTCAAGGATGAATCGACCCATCCGTCCGGGAGCCTGAAGCATCGGCTGGCGCGGTCGCTGTTTCTCTACGGGCTGTGCAACGGATGGATCGGGCCGAACACGACCATCGTCGAGGCGTCGAGCGGGTCCACTGCCGTCTCGGAGGCCTATTTCGCCAGGATGCTGGGACTGCGCTTCATCGCCGTGATGCCGCGCTCGACCTCGGCTGAAAAGATCGCGCAGATCGCCTTCTATGGCGGCGAAAGCCACTTCGTGGACTCGCCCGCCGAGATGTATGCGGAGAGCGCCCGATTGGCGGCGGAGCTCGGCGGCCACTACATGGACCAGTTCACCTATGCCGAGCGGGCGACGGACTGGCGCGGCAACAACAACATCGCCGAATCCATCTTCAGCCAGATGAGCCACGAGGAGCATCCGGTTCCGAACTGGATCGTGGTCGGGGCCGGAACCGGCGGCACCTCGGCGACGCTCGGGCGCTACATCCGCTATCGGCGCCTGCCGACGCGGCTTTGTCTTGCCGATCCGGAGGCCTCTGTGTTCCACCGCCACCTGGCGGATCGGGCCGTGTGCAGCGTCACCGGGCCGTCCTCGCTGATCGAGGGTATCGGGCGCCCACGATGCGAGCCCTCGTTCATTCCCGAACTCATCGACCGTGCCTATGCGGTGCCGGATGCGGCGAGCATCGCAGCGGCACGGGTCCTGTCCCGTCGCATCGGGCGCTCCTGCGGCGGCTCGACCGGAACCAACCTCTGGGCCGTGGCACAGATCGTCTGCGAGATGGTGCAGCGCGGAGAAACAGGGTCCGTGGTCACGCTCCTGTGCGACTCGGGCGAGCGCTACCGCAGCACCCATTTCGACGATGCGTGGCTGAAGGAGCGCGGGATCTGCATCAAGGCGCCCGAGGACGCCATGGAACGCTTCTTCGAGACCGGAGCCTTCAATCCGTCCCCTTGAGGCAACGGACGTGCGCTCGAACGCACCTCCGATGCTTTCAGGTTTCGTTGCGCCGCATTTTCGGCGAAGCGGATCCGCTTCGCCGAAAATGCCCTAAGGCCTCAAGCGGTCAGCCAGTTGACCAGCAGCTGGAGGTCCGCCTGCGACAGGCCGTGGCCGACCGGTAGGGTGTGGTGCTGGACCTGCGCGCCGGATGCGACGAGGCTCGCCGCGAGCCGTGCCGCGTTGTCCGCCGGAATGATCGGATCCATGGCTCCCGAGACCATCAGCACCCGCTTGCCTGAGAGATCCGGTTGCGGCGGATCGCTCAGCGGCACCATCGCCCGCAGGAGCGCCGCGCCGGACAGAGCCTCCGGCCGCAGCATCAGCATGGCGGCCGCGATGTTGGCTCCGTTGGAGAAGCCCACCGCGATGGGCGCCTCGAGCCCGTAGGCCAGTCGCGCCTCTTCGACGAAATCCGCAAGCTCGCCGGCACGGAATCTCACATCCGCCTCGTCGAACACGCCTTCCGCCAAGCGCCGGAAGAAGCGCGGCATGCCGTTCTCCGACACCTTACCGCGCGGGGAGAGCAGGGCGGAGCCGGGAGAGATCATATTCGCCAAGGGGACGAGGTCGTCCTCGTTGCCCCCAGTGCCGTGGAGCAGCAGGAGCGGCGGGCGGCCCGGGTCGGTCGGCGGCTCGTAGCGATGGATGAAGGACAGCTCGGTCATGGATCTCACATTTCTCTCTCCGGCCGTGGGAGAGGGTTCAGGCCAGCTCCGGCAGGTAACTTTCGATCTGGCTGCGGCGGGGCTCCAAGAACGGCGGGAGCTTCAGGGCATGGCCCAGTTCGTCGATGGGCTCGTCCGCCGCGAAGCCCGGACCGTCCGTGGCGATCTCGAAGAGAACGCCGCCGGGCTCACGGAAGTAGACGGACCGGAAGTAGTTGCGGTCGCGCTGCTCGGTCGGCTGGATGCCGTGGTGCTCGGCGAGCTTCTTCACCATCTCGGCCTGATGCGCATCGTCCTCGGCCCGGAAAGCGACGTGATGGACCGAGCCGCCGCCCTGCCGGCCCGGCAGGAAGCCTCCGGCCGTGCGGACATCGACGACACTCCCCATGGTAGCATCACCCTTGTAGCGGATGACGGAGCCTTCCTGCGCCGCCTCGCGAAGCCCGAAGACATCGGTCAGGATCGCACCCGTTGGGCCGCCGTTCTCGACCAGGAGCGTGACGCCCTCCAGGCCCTGAACGGCTGATTCCGCCGGGATCTCCCCGCCGACCCAGACCTCGGCGACCGCATCCGGCACGCCCACGAGGGCGAGGTTCGTGCCGTCCGGGTCCTTGAAGGTCAGGACGCTCTGGCCGAAACGCTTCTCCAAGGCGCCGTGCTCGACGCCCTTCTCGATGAAACGATGCGCCCAGAAGCCGAGAGACAATTCAGGCACGCGAAAGGCGGTCTCATAGGTCGAGCCGATGCCCGCCCGTCCGGGCGCGACATGCTGCCAGGGAAAAAAGGTCAGGATCGAGCCGGGCTGGCCGAGGCTGTCGCCGAAATAGAAGTGGTAAGTACTCGGATCGTCGAAGTTGACGGTCTTCTTCACGAGGCGCAGGCCGAGCACGCGGGTGTAGAAATCGAGGTTGCGGCGGGCTGGCCCCGCAATGGCCGTGACGTGGTGGATGCCGTGGTGCCGCATGGGAGCCTCTCTTAACGGGCGAGCGCGACATTGCGCTGCATGGCCGGGAGATATGACTTGTGGGGACGCCATGAAGGGCCGAAAGGGCGACCTTGCGGGATTGCAAAGCTCTCGGGCGGTTCACGGCAAGGCCATGGAATTCCTGATGAAACGCTCCCGGCAAGATTCCGGCAACCAAAGAGACTCAACAAGGCTTAACCTCAACGGCGATTCAGAATTGCCCGTTAACGGTTTAGCCCTTCCCGCCGTGTGAAAGTCATCCTCAGACAACAGATCAACCGGCGCCCGAGACAATAAAAGCCGGGGGAGGTCAAACGGATGATTAAGGATAATCTTCGCGATTTCATCGAGAGCGTCACCGCCAGCGATCATATTTCAGATGATGACGTGAAAAAGCTTCGGTGCCAGATCATGGAAGCCGGCATCCAGAGCCGCCTGGAGGCCGAGGCGCTGCTCGCCCTCGACCGCAGCCTGACGGCGGCCGAGAGCTGGGCCCCCACCCTGACGAAGCTGGTCGTGGACTTCGTGGTCTGGCGCGTGCCGCCGTCAGGCGCGGTGAGCAACGACGATGCCTTCTGGCTTGCGACGGCCCT
The DNA here is from genome assembly GCA_050789065.1 of Microvirga sp. Classification (GTDB taxonomy): domain Bacteria; phylum Pseudomonadota; class Alphaproteobacteria; order Rhizobiales; family Beijerinckiaceae; genus Microvirga. Next base: position 26,015 of record JBOZRS010000054.1, on the reverse strand, counting down.
CGATGTCGGTGGGCCTACCGGAACCGCCATGAATATCGCCTACGCGATCCTCGACGAGGCCGGCTATGTCGACGTGGCGCTCCTCGATTTCATCATGCGCGGACGCCAGCAGGCGAGGCTGAGCCAGATCGCGGCCTGATACGCCGGCTCACCATCTAGGGCTAATTGCTGAACGCAGCCCCGCTTCCCGAACGCACCGATGTGCAGTAACGGGAGTGGGGCTAAATTTTTGCGCGGAGCGTTCGAAGGTTCATGTTTGACAAGATCCTGATTGCCAACCGGGGCGAGATCGCGTGCCGGGTCATCAAAACCGCCCGGCGCATGGGCATCAAGACCGTCGCCGTCTATTCCGATGCCGACCGCGACGCGCTCCATGTCGAAATGGCCGACGAGGCGGTCCATATCGGGCCCGCGGCGGCCGCCCAGTCCTACCTGGTGATCGAGAAGATCATCGAAGCCTGCAAGGCCACCGGCGCTCAGGCGGTCCATCCGGGCTACGGCTTCCTGTCCGAGCGTGAGGCCTTCCCGAAGGCACTGGCAGACGCCGGTATCGTGTTCATCGGCCCTAATCCCGGCGCCATCGCGGCCATGGGCGACAAGATCGAGTCCAAGAAGGCCGCCGCGGCCGCCAAGGTTTCGACTGTTCCCGGCTATCTCGGCGTCATCGAGGGGCCGGAGCAGGCCGTCAGCATCGCCAACGAGATCGGCTATCCGGTCATGATCAAGGCCTCGGCCGGCGGCGGCGGCAAAGGCATGCGCATCGCCACCTCCGCCGACGAGGTTGCCGAGGGCTTCGCCCGCGCCAAGTCCGAGGCGGCTTCCTCCTTTGGCGACGACCGCGTCTTCATCGAGAAGTTCATCACCGATCCGCGCCATATCGAGATCCAGGTCCTCGGCGACAAGCACGGCAACGTGATCTATCTCGGCGAGCGCGAGTGCTCGATCCAGCGCCGTAATCAGAAGGTCATCGAGGAAGCCCCGAGTCCGCTCCTCGACGAGGCCACCCGCCGCCTCATGGGCGAGCAGGCGGTGGCGCTCGCCAAGGCGGTCGGCTACGACTCGGCCGGCACGGTCGAGTTCGTGGCCGGGCAGGACAAGTCGTTCTACTTCCTCGAGATGAACACCCGCCTGCAGGTGGAGCACCCGGTGACCGAGATGATCACCGGCATCGACCTGGTGGAGGAGATGATCCGGGTCGCAGCCGGCGAGCGCCTCAGGCTCAAGCAGTCTGACGTGAAGCTCAACGGCTGGTCGGTGGAAAGCCGCATCTATGCGGAGGACCCGGTGCGCAACTTCCTGCCCTCCACGGGCCGGCTCGTGACCTACCGGCCGCCGCAGGAAGGCGAGCAGAACGGCGTCACGGTGCGCAACGACACCGGCGTGTACGAGGGCGGCGAGATCTCGATCTACTACGATCCGATGATCGCCAAGCTGGTGACCCATGCGCCAACCCGCATCGAGGCCATCGAGGCGCAGGCGCGAGCGCTCGACGCCTTCGCGATCGAGGGCATTCGCCACAACATTCCGTTCCTGGCGGCCCTGATGCAGCATCCGCGCTGGCAGAGCGGCAAGCTCTCCACCGGCTTCATTGCCGAAGAATTCCCGCAAGGGTTCAAGGCCCCGGCACCGGAGGGCATCGTCGCCCATCGCATGGCCGCCGTGGGCGCCGCCATCGACCACATCCTCAACGAGCGCAAGCGCGGGATCTCGGGCCAGATGCGCCCGGCCGCGGCGGTGAAGTTCGAGCGCGAGCGGGTGGTGATGCTGGGCTCGGCCCGCCATGACGTGGTGGTCGAGGACATCGACGGCGGCTTTGCGGTGGTGATCGGCGGCGAAGCTTGGCCGATCGTGTCGCCGTGGATCCCCGGCCAGCCGGTGTGGACCGGCTCGGTGGGCGGCGACGAGGTTGCGGTGCAGGTGCGGCCGCTTCTGAACGGGGTGATGCTGTCGCATGCGGGCGCCTCGGCCGAGGTGCGAGTCTACACGAAGCGCGAGGCGGAGCTGGCGGCCCTGATGCCGGAGCGGCTGGAAGCGGACACGGGCAAGCAGCTGCTCTGCCCGATGCCGGGGCTGGTGAAGGCGATCAGCGTGGCGGTCGGCCAGGAGGTCAAGGCAGGCGAGCCGCTGTGCATCGTCGAGGCGATGAAGATGGAGAACGTGCTGCGCGCCGAGCGCGACGCCACCATCGCCAAGATCCTCGCCAAGGAGGGCGACAGCCTCGCGGTCGACGCGGTCATCCTCGAATTCGCCTGAAACCGGCGCTGATCTCCCGGACGCGATGCCCCTCTACTTCGCCTATGGGTCCAACATGGACCGGGCCGCGATGGCCCAGCGCTGCCCGGCCTCGAGGCCGGTCGGCCTCGGGCGGCTGATGCGTCACCGCTTCTTCATCTTCGAGGAGGGCTATGCCTCGGTGATGCGCGATCCGCAGCGTTTCGTCTGGGGCATGGTGTGGGATCTGGCCCTGGCCGACGTGCCGGCGCTCGACCGCTACGAGAGCCTTTCGACTGGCCTCTATGCCAAGGTCATCCAGCCCATCGTGACCGCACAGGGGCCGCGCCGGGCCATGGTCTATGTCGGGCGGAGCACCAGGCCCGGCACGCCCCGGCCCGGTTACATGGAAGGCGTCGTGGAGGCGGCCATCCATGCCGGATTGCCGGAGGACTACGTCCGCAGCCTGAGCCTGTGGCTGCCAAAGATGCAGGGCGCCGCAGCACCCGTTCAGCAGCCCAAGGTCCGCCCGCTCTGGAGTGCCCCGTCGGGCACGCTCCCCAAACAGCGCTGAGGCCGTCTCGGGCCCAAGAACCTTCGGCATGGGCACGCGTTGACGAAGGCCCGCCCGCTCACCCTGGAGGGACCATGACGCCGAACAGAACCCTTCACGTGCTCATCCATGGCCGCGTCCAGGGCGTGGGGTTTCGCGCCTGGACGCATCATCAGGCGCAGCTGCACGGCCTCAGGGGCTGGGTCCGCAACCGCCGGGACGGCACGGTCGAGGCGGTGTTCTCAGGCCCCGACAACCTCGTAGAGGTGATGCTGCACGCCTGCCGGCAGGGCCCCAGGGGAGCGGTGGTCGAGCGGATCGAGCCGCTCGAGGGGAGCGGGGCGGAATTCGACGATTCCTCCGCTTTTCAGGTTCTCGAAACGGTTTAGGCTTTTGCCGGACCGGGGCTGTCGACAGGACCACCGGCCTTCTTCCACGCGGCGAACCCGCCCTCGATGTGGGCCACGGGCCTCAGGCCCATGTCCTGTACCGTCGCGGTGGAGAGAGCCGACCGCCAACCTGCGGCGCAGAAGAACACGAAGGTCTTGTCCTGGGAGAAGACCGGCTTGTGGTAGGGGCTTTCAGGGTCGACCCAGAATTCCAGCATGCCTCGCGGGCAATGGACGGCTCCGGGGATGCGCCCCTCCCGCTCCAGCTCGCGCGGATCGCGCAGATCGACGAAGACGATATCCTCGCGTCCGTGCAGAGCTATCGCATCGTCGACCGGGAGGGTCCGAATTTTTGCATTGGCCTCGTCGAGCAATATCTTGTAGCCGCGTGTGATGGTCTGAGGCATTGGCCAGTCGCTCCCCATTGAGGCTTCGTACAGACTGGGCAGAATGGCGGCGGAGTCAACGGGAGGCGAAGGGTGCTCGGGTTCACGTCCATCGACTATGCGGCTTTCGCGTTCTTCATCCTGGCATGGCTGGGCTACCACGCCGCACTCGAGCTCACTCCGGCGGGGCAGAAGAGCCTCAACAGGCTCATGAACCAGTACCGCTACCGATGGATGGAGCAGATGGTGGTGCGGGAGAACAGGATCGTCGATACCACGATCATGTCCTCGCTCATGAACGGCACTGCGTTCTTCGCTTCGACGTCGCTCATCGCCATCGGCGGCGTGCTGGCCCTCCTGCGATCCACGGAAGCGGTTCTGCCGATCTTCACCGATCTGCCCTTCGGTCCGCCGCCGACCCGTCTGGCCTGGGAGATCAAGGTGATGGGGCTTGCGGTGATCTTCGTCTATGCCTTCTTCAAGTTCGCGTGGTCCTACCGGCTGTTCAACTACATGGCGATCATCCTCGGCTCCGTTCCGGTCCTGAAGGAGGGAAACCGCGACGAGGCGCTTGGCGTCGCGCATCAGGCGGCCGTCATGAATGCGGTCGCGGGCAAGCATTTCAACCGGGGCCAGCGCGCCTTCTTCTTCTCGCTCGCGTATCTCGGCTGGTTCGTCAGCGCCTATCTGTTCATCCTGGCTACCGCCGGCGTGCTGTTCGTCATGTGGCGGCGCCAGTTCGTGTCGGATGCCCACGAAGCCGTCTTGAGGCAGGATCATGTCTAGAATACCGACACCGGAAGACCTGGAAGCCACGATGCTCGCTCTCCTGGGCGAGCGCGGCGCAGGCAGAACCATCGGCCCGTCCGACGTCGCTCAGGCCATCGGGGGGAACCAGCCCGAAGGGTGGGGACCGCTGATGCAGCCGGTCCGCAGGGCGGCCGTGCGCCTGATGAAGGAGGGCCGGGTCGTTATCGTCAGGAAAGGTCGGCCGGTCGATCCGGACGATTTCAAGGGCACCTATCGGATCGCGTTGCCGTCCGCGGAGACGTGAGGGGCTGGAAGCAGCTCCGCCGTCCTGCCTATCGCATAATAGGCGATCAGGCCGGCCCATTCCTTCGTGCCGATGTCGAGACGCCGCAATCCCTCGGAGATGAAACCGAAGGGCCGGAGGTTGTTGCCGGGGCCTCCGGTGCGGAAGTCCACGGGGTAGGGCGTGACCCGGAAGCCGGCTTTCTCGAAGACGCCGACGGCGCGCGGCATGTGCCAGGCGGAGGTGACCAGGAGCCAGCGCTCGCCCTGTCGGGGCTCTACCCGCTCGCGCGAGAACACCGCGTTTTCATAGGTCGTCCGCGATCTGTCCTCGATGGTGATGCGGGCCGGGTCGATCCCGATGCTCTCGAGGAAGTTCGCGATCACCGGAGCTTCGGCTGTTCCATCGCCAAAGACCGTTCCGCCTCCGCCCGAAACGAGAAGGCGGGCGTTCGGATAGCGGTGAGCGAGCTGGATCGTTTCGAGCACGCGCTCCGCCGATTCGTTCGTGACGATCCGGCCCCAGGCAAGGGAATCCGCGGCCTCGACGGAGCCACCGAGCAGGATGATGCCGTCCACCGGCTTGCCATCGTCCCGGAAGGGCGCAAACCGCTCCTCCAGGGGGACGAGGATGTAGCTGGCAATGGGCAGAAGCCCCAGGGCAAGTGTGGCGAGCGTGGCGACGAAGGCCACGCCAAGCCCGACATTTCGCGACCGCCTGAAGAGGGCGAGCACCAGCCCCACGAGGATGAGGCTGATGAGAAGATTGGATGGCGTGGCGAAGAACCACGCGATTTTCGAGACGTAGTAGAACACCCGCCATCCTTGTCAGACAGAGCTTACGATTTCTTCTTCTCGGCTTCGTAGCGGGCCTTCGTCTCGGCATTGGGCGGATAGAGGCCGGGGAGGGGGACGCCCTTCTCGACTTCCCGCATGACCCAGAGTTCGTACTGCTCCTGCTCGACGGCGGCCCTGGCGACCTCTTCCACCATGGCGGCGGGGATCACCACCACGCCATCCCGGTCGGCCACGATCACGTCATCGGGGAAGACCGCGACGCCGCCGCAGCCGATGGGCTCCTGCCAGCCCACGAAGGTGAGGCCGGCGACGGACGGCGGAGCGGCAACGCCCGCGGACCAGACCGGCAGGCCCGTGCCCTCGACGCCGACGGCGTCGCGCATCACGCCGTCCGTGACCAGCGCCGCGACGCCGCGCTTCTGCATGCGGGCGGAGAGAATGTCGCCGAACACACCCGCATCGGTGACGCCCATGGCATCGATGACCGCGATGCAGCCTTCCGGCATGTCTTCGATGGCGGCTCTGGTCGAGCGCGGGGAAGCCCACGACTCGGGTGTCGCCAGGTCCTCACGGGCGGGGACGAACCGGAGGGTGAAGGCGCGTCCGACCGTCTTCTCCGTCGCGTTGAAGGCGGGCATCGGCCCCTTCATCCAGCAGCGGCGGATGCCCTTCTTGAGCAGCACGGTCGTGAGAGTGGCGGTGGAGGCGGCCCGCAGGGCGTCGGCAATGGCTTTATCGAGAGTCATGGATGTTTCCTGACGTTGGGACAGCGCTTCATAGCGGGCACCGCCATCGAGCGCCACTGCCGGCGCGCCCTGATGCCCATCGATCACCATGCGGCAAAGAGGATGTACCCATTCAAGGTGGCTCGGAGGATTTAATTCTGCCAAGTTTCGGTGACACGACAATGTCCCCGAGGGGAATTGGGAGAAATGCAGGGCATGGCCGAACTGCAGAGCCTTGAAGGAGCCGCTTCAGGCTCGATCGGAACACGGGGGGAGAGTTCCTGGGTCGTGCTCAAGCAGACGCTTCTGGTCGCGGCGCTGATCGTTCTGCCTCTCTTCTACACCCTCGTTCCGCCCTTGGAGGATTACCCCAACCATCTGGCGCGGATGTTCGCCCTGGCGAGCCTGCCGGGCAACGAATTTCTGTCCGGCTTCTACGAGACGGCCTGGGCGCCGATTCCGAACCTGATCATGGATCTCGTCGTGCCGCCGCTGATCCCCTGGTTCGGGGTCTACACGGCGGGACGCGTCTTCATCGGCCTTGCGCTGGCGCTGATGCTTCTGGGGCCCATGCTGGTCCACAGGACGCTCTACGGGCGCTGGTCCGCCTGGCCCCTGGTCGGCGGATTGTTCGTCTATAACGGGTTTCTGTTCGTCGGCCTGATGAACTATCTGTTCGGCGTCGGAGTCGCGGTCTTTGGCCTCGCGGTCTGGATCATGCTGGCGAAAAGGCCCGCCGCCCTCCAGGCGCTCGCGAGCCTTGCCGTTTGCGCCATCCTCTATGTGTGCCACCTGTCGGCCCTCGGGCTTTACGGCCTTGCCATCGCGAGCTTCGAAGCCTGGCGGCTGTGGGAGCGCCGGGCATGGCAGCTTTCTGCCCTTGCGAGCAGTACCGCTGCGCTCGCCCTGCCGTTCCTGCCGTTTCTCTACCTTCTCCTGAAAAGTCCGACCTGGGGCCTATCCCGCGACATGGTCTGGGAGTCTCAAGGAAAGCTCGAGGGCATCACGCTGTTCCTGTCCGTCTATTCCGACCTGACGGATATCCCATTCCTTCTCCTGATCGCGATTGCCATCGGGATCGCGGTCCGGCGCGGCCTGGTGCGCTTCCACCCGGCCGGGCTCATCGTGGTGGCTGTCCTGTCGGTTACGTTCTTCGCCATGCCCCGCATGGCGTTCGGCTCCTGGATGGCAGACCAGAGACTGGTTGTCGGCATCTTCTTCCTGACCCTCGGCTTCATCTCGATCGACCTGAGGAAGCTTGAAAACCAGAATGCCTTCTTCGCCATCTGCCTCGTGGCGATCGCGTTCCGGATCGTCGACGTGTCGGTCAATTGGTCGGCGCTCTCGCAGCCGCTCCTGGAGTTGCGGACCTCGTTGCGCGCCATGAAGCCGGGCTCCCGGCTTCTCGTCGCTCAGGCGGACGAGCCCGCGGGCGGGGCGATCGATGCGGCCTTGGCCCATGCGCCGAACATGGCCGTCATCGAGCGGTCGGCTCTCGTCTCGCGCCTGTTCGTCGTGCCTGGCAAGCAGATCCTCCACGCCCGTCCGGATTATCGCGGCCATGTGGATACCGAAGACGGCGACACGCCGAGCATCAGCCGGGTGATCGTGGCGGCCGCCCCGGGGGATGGAACCGGAGACGGGCCGCATTACTGGGATCAGTGGCCGGACTTCTTCGACTACCTGATCGTCCTCGGCACGGACCCGGACGAGTCGGCCAATCCCGCGCCGGATCTGCTGCAGCTTGTCCACAACGGGCGCGGGTTCCAGCTCTACAGGGTCAGGAAGGCGTCATAGGGAAGACGGCGTCAGGCCGTCTTCTCGAAGAGTTCGCGTCCGATCAGCATCCGCCGGATCTCGCTCGTGCCGGCGCCGATCTCGTAAAGCTTCGCATCGCGCAGGAGACGGCCCGTCGGGTAATCGTTGATATAGCCGTTGCCGCCGAGAAGCTGGATGGCGTCGAGCGCGCACTGGGTCGCCCTTTCGGCAGCGTAGAGGATGGCGCCTGCCGCGTCCTCGCGGGTGGTCTCGCCCCTGTCGCAGGCCTTTGCGACCGCATACACGTAGGACTTGGCGGCGTTCATCGTCACGTACATGTCGGCGACCTTGCCCTGCACGAGCTGGAATTCGCCGATGGCCTTTCCGAACTGCTTGCGCTCGTGCACGTAGGGGATCACGATGTCCATGCAGGCCTGCATGATGCCGAGAGGTCCGGCGGCCAGAACTGCGCGCTCGTAATCGAGCCCGGACATGAGCACGTTGACGCCCTTGCCGACTTGGCCCAGCACGTTCTCCTCGGGCACCTCGCAATCCTCGAAGACCAGTTCGCAGGTATCCGAACCGCGCATGCCCAGCTTGTCGAGTTTCTGATGGGTGGAGAAGCCCTTGAAGCCCTTCTCGATGAGGAAGGCGGTGATGCCGCGCGGACCTGCCTCCGGATCGGTCTTGGCATAGACCACGAGGGTCTCTGCAATCGGCCCGTTGGTGATCCACATCTTGTTGCCGTTGAGCACGTAGCGGTCGCCGCGCTTCTCCGCGCGGGTGCGCATGGAGACCACGTCCGAGCCCGAGCCCGGCTCCGACATGGCGAGTGCGCCCACATGCTCGCCAGAGATCAGTTTCGGCAGATAGCGGCGCTTCTGCTCCTCGGTGCCGTTGCGGCGGATCTGGTTGACGCAGAGATTGGAATGGGCCCCGTAGGACAGGCCGACCGAGGCCGAGGCGCGGGAGATTTCCTCCATGGCGACCACATGCTCGAGATAGCCGAGGCCTGTGCCGCCATATTCCTCATCGACCGTGATGCCGTGCAGGCCGAGTTCGCCCATGGTGGGCCAGAGGTCGCGCGGGAACGTGTTGGTGCGGTCGATCTCCTCCGCGCGCGGCGCGATCTTGTCCTGCGCGAAGTCGCGCACGGTCTCGCGGATGGCGTCGGCGGTCTCGCCGAGGTCGAAATTGAAGGCTTTGGCATTGCGTAGCATGGATCCCTCCCGCTCCCAGTCGGCTGTCCGCAGACGCGGCCGATAGGTTTTCTTCTCCTGCCATCTTGGTCAGCATGGCTGCCCTTTTCAAGCTGGCGGGAGAAGAAAAATGGGAGGCATCGAACGCTCGCGAACGCGCGGGCGAGCGAGAGTGCGGCGGCCCAGAAAAAAGGCTCCCTCGCCTTGGTGCGGGGGAGCCTGATCCTCGCGGTGGAACGTCGTTTTATTCGTCGACGCTCGCCGTCTGCACCGGGTCCGCGTTGCGGCAGACTCCCAGGGGCTGGAGCCGCCTCTGGTCACGCGGGTCGCAGGAGCTCTGGACGAACATGCGCCACTGGTTTTCCGTGCCGTAGAAGGTGTTGCGGTCTACGTCGCCGCTCACGCCCGGCACCCGGCCTGTCGTGGTGAACTGCCAGAATGTCCAGCGGCGGTTGCTGTAGCGCTCATGGGGTTCCGCCGCCGTGCTGCGGATCCAGAACGGATAATCGGTGAACTCGCCTTCCAGGATTTCCTTGTGGAAGGTGATGTCGGTGTAGATGATCGGCCGCTTGCCCGTATGGGCCTCCATCTCGCGCAGCATCGTGCCGATCATGGCGAGGGCCTGCTCGCGCGGAACCTTCTTCGGGCAGTTCACCGACTGGCCGTTCCACTCGACGTCGAGAACGGGCGGAAGGGCGTCGGGATCCTGCGGCACGTTCTTCTTGAACCATGCCGCCTGCTCGTGCGCCGGGCGGCACCAGAAGACGAAGTGATAGGCGCCGCGCGGGACACCGGCCCGTTTCGCGCCCCACCAGTTCTCCATGAACTTGTTGTCCACGTGGTCGCCGCCTTCCGTGGCCTTGATGAAGGCGAATTTCGTGCCCGCTTGGCGCAAGGATGCCCAGTCGACATTGCCCTGCCACTTGGAAATGTCGACGCCGTGGATCGGCAACTGGTGGGCCGATGCGACGCCTTCATGCGGTCGCGCATCGCCCTTGGCCGGGTAGCGGCTCGTGGGGGCGATGGCGCAGGATGCGAGACCGAGGGCGACGGCCGTGAGGAGGCCGCAACGGGCGGCCCGCAGGAACGTCGGCAGGCCGGAATTCTTCGAACGGCTGGGGGAGCGGCGGCGAGACTTCATCGGCTTGTTCTTGAATACGCAGGACTTGATCTCATCACCAATGCCCCCGTGCCGGTTAAAGGAGTCTTACGAAGACGCAACCGGAGCGGAGCTTAAAGATGAAACCACAGCGTCGCTATACCCAAGAAGGAGAAGAAGCCTACGATATCCGTGATGGTCGTGACGAAGGGGCCGGAGGACACCGCCGGATCGACGCCCAGGCGGTTGAGGCCGAGGGGCACGAAGATGCCGCCCAAGGCCGCGAAGATCAGAACGGTGATAAGCGCGAGGCCGATCACGAAGCCGATTTCGACGGACTGGAACCACAGGGCTGCCAGCCCTCCCATGATGACGGCGAAGACCAGGCCGTTGAGCAGGCCCACCGCTGCCTCGCGGATGATGATGCGCCAGGCATTCGCGCGTCCGAGCTCCCGTGTCGCCAGCGCCCGGACCGCTACCGTCATGGTCTGCGTTCCCGCGTTGCCGCCCATGGACGCCACGATGGGCATCAGGATCGCCAAAGCGACCATCCGCTGCAGGGAGCCCTCGAAGATGCGGATCACGCCGGCCGCCAGGAAGGCGGTGCACATATTGGCGAAGAGCCAGGGAAACCGGCTCCTGTGAATGAAGAAGATCGTATCCGAGAGCTCTTCCTCGGCATTCACGCCGCCGAGCTGCTTGATGTCGGCATCCGCCTCTTCCTCGAGCACGTCGACGATGTCGTCGACCAGGATGACGCCGACGAGCCGGTTGGTCTCGTCCACGACGGCGGCTGAAACCAGGTTGTAGCGCTCGAACAGGCGCGCAACCTCTTCCTGGTGCTGGGTCGCCTCCACCCGGTCCGGCTCGTCGTCCATGATCTCCTGAATGGTGATCGGGCGCTTCGAGCGCAGGAGCCGGTCCAGGGCGACCGCCCCCAGGAGGTGTCCGGCCGGGTCGATGACGAAGATCTCGTAGAAGGTTTCCGGCAGGTCCGGCGTGTCGCGCATGAAGTCGATGGTCTGCCCCACGGTCCAGAACGGGGGCACGGCGATGAACTCGGTCTGCATGCGCCGGCCGGCGCTGTCTTCCGGGTATTCGAGGGAGCGCTGGAGCGCCACGCGCTCCATGGCCGGAAGCTGGTCGAGAACCTCCGCCTTTTCGTCTTCGGCGAGACTTTCGAGGATGGTGACGGCGTCGTCGGAATCGAGCTCGCGAACGCCCTCCGCCACCGTCGATGTCTCGAGTTCCTCGAGGATCTCCTCGCGGACCGCTTCGTCCACCTCGGTCAGGGCCGTGAAGTCGAAGGCGGAGCCCAGGAGCTCGATGAGGCGGGGACGGTGCTCCGGCGCCAGGGCTTCGAGCAGGTCGCCGAGGTCGGATTCGTGGAAGTCTTCGACGAGCTGCTGCAGCCGCTCGGTGTCCGAAGCCTCGATGGCATCGGCCGCAGCGGCCAGGAACTCCGGATTGAGTTCGCCTTCTTCGTCTCTGAAGACCAAGGACTCGGTTTCCGGCCCTTCGGGCTTGGGAAGCGGCGTCTTGTCTTCGACTTCCAGCATGAGCCTGTCCTCGAAAGATGGTCTGCAAGCTTTTTAGGGATAGGGCAGGGCCCGTACAATGCGCCCGAAAGGCAAATCGAGAGAATCGGTTAGTCGCCGTTCCTGCGAGGCAGGATTCGGATTCCTGAGCGAAGGATTCAAGTCGCATGGACCATCGTCCAGGCGCTGCCAACAAAAAAGGCCCCGGAAAGGGGCCTTGTTTTTTGCTGCCCGAAGGCGAGCGGTGAGTTGGTGCGGCCAAGAGGACTCGAACCTCCACGGGTCTCCCCACTAGCACCTCAAGCTAGCGCGTCTACCAATTCCGCCATGGCCGCGGAACTCGAAATCAGGACTGAATTTCCTGAGGTGAGGTCGCTCTAACAGATCGATTGGGCCACCGCAACCCCATCGTCGGCGGACAACCGACAGATATCGACAAACCGATCGGGTCCGGTTGAATCCACGGGCAATAAGCTCTTGTCATGACTATATAGGCGGCAGGCCACGCTCAGGGCCCGGATGTTGCTCTCGGGCTTTCGAGAGGCCAGAACATCCGCATTCCCATCTCCGGTAAGGTGAATCGGTGTCGAACCTGCGAGACAGCTTGGCCAATGAGTTTTATGCCGGGGGCGGCTCGGCGCCCGTCGAGTGGGCCATCGCGGAGGGCCTGACGGATTATGACGGGGCCGTCGCTTTCATGGAGGCCCGCGCCGAGGCCATCGCGGAGGGCAAGGCGCGGGAGCTGGTCTGGCTCGTGGAGCATCCGCCGCTCTACACCGCCGGCACCTCTGCGCAGGAAGCGGACCTCGTGGACCCGGACCGGTTTCCCGTCCACAAGACGGGGCGGGGAGGGCAGTACACCTATCACGGCCCCGGGCAGCGGGTGGCCTATGTGATGCTCGACCTCAAGCAGCGCGCGCCCGACCTGCGCCGCTATGTGGCGGCTCTCGAGGCGTGGCTGATCGCGACTCTCGATGCCTTCAACGTGCGCGGCGAGCGGCGGGAGGACCGGGTCGGGGTCTGGGTGCGCCGGCCGGACAAGGGCGAAACCGCCGAGGACAAGATCGCCGCCATCGGGATCCGCGTCCGCCGCTGGGTCACCTTCCACGGCATCAGCCTGAACGTGGAGCCGGATCTGTCCCATTTCACTGGGATCGTGCCCTGCGGCGTGACCGAGCACGGGGTCACGAGCCTGGTCGATCTCGGGATCCCGGTGACGATGCCCGAGGTCGATGCCGTGATGCGCAAGACCTTCGAGGACGTGTTCGGGCCGACCGTAAGGGTGGACGCGCCGTTGCTTCCGGGCAACTAAGGCGGGTTTTTTGCAGCCCATACGGCTAGGCTTCTCCCCAAAGCCGCCTCGTGCTCTAAGCTTGTTCTTACGGCTGATTACTGGCGGAATTTCCTATGCAACGCGTTCTTCTTGCCTCTCTCGTGGCCCTGACTGCCTCGGCCTGCGCCTACCGGCCCGAGCCGACGGAACTCGTCCACATCGTCGATTCTCCCGCGGATGTTCGCGTCTGCACCCGCCTCGGTGAGGTGAGCCCGGTCGTGCCGACAGTGCCCGGCTTCGGCTCCGCGACGGAGGCCATGCTGGAGACCACGGTCGCCATGGGCGGCACCCACCTCTACCTTCAGAAGAGATCTCCCGACTGGACGTTCGTGCGCGGCATTGCCTACCGCTGCGGGCACAATGTCACCCGCCGTCAGGTCGTCGTCCGCGCCAAGGGCTGATGCACCGGAGCGGCCTGCGGCCCGGACTTTGCCGGCCGCTCCCTGCCCTTTGCCCTGGCGGCGAGCCGGTCCCCTGCCGGGCAACGCTCCGCGGAGCGAAAGGAGTTGCGCCTGTCCTGTTGCGCTTGGCCCAGAGTTCCAAGTACTGACTGAGAGCCCTCCGGTTAGCCGCCGTCGAAGGAGCCAAAGGGAACAACAGGGAGCCTGACGCCGTGCCCGTCATCGCCAGTTCAGCCGATCTTACGTCGGAAACCGCGCGCGCTAACCGTGCCGCCTGGGCCGACCTTGCCCGTGATCTCCAGGCCAAGCGGCAGGCCGTGGCCGAAGGTGGACCTGCCAAGGCGCGAGAGCGGCACCTCGCCCGCGGCAAGCTGCTGCCGCGGGAGCGCGTGACGCGGCTGCTCGATCCCGGCGCTCCGTTCCTGGAACTCGGCGCGCTCGCCGCCCACGGCATGTACGACGACGCGATCCATGGCGCCGGCATCATCACGGGCATCGGTCGGGTCGAGGGCCGCGAGGTCATGATCGTCTGCAACGACTCGACCATCAAGGGCGGCACCTATTATCCGATGACGGTCAAGAAGCACCTCCGCGCCCAGGAGGTGGCCCGCGAGAACCGTCTGCCCTGCATCTATCTCGTCGATTCCGGCGGCGCGAACCTGCCCCACCAGACCGAGGTGTTCCCCGACCGCGACCATTTCGGGCGTATCTTCTACAACCAGGCGACCCTGTCCTCGATGGGCATTCCGCAGATCGCTTGCGTCATGGGCTCCTGCACGGCGGGCGGCGCCTATGTGCCCGCCATGTCGGACGAGACCATCATCGTGCGCCGCCAGGGCACGATCTTCCTCGGCGGGCCGCCCCTGGTGAAGGCGGCGACCGGCGAGGTGGTCTCGGCCGAGGATCTCGGTGGCGCGGACGTCCATGCCCGCCTCTCCGGCGTGGCGGATCATTACGCGACCGACGACGTGCATGCGCTCGCCATCGTACGCCGCATCGTCGGCACGCTGAACACCCGCAAGGCCATCGACATCGATCTCGCCGAACCCGTTGAGCCGAAATACGCGATCCAGGATCTCGATGCGATCGTGCCGACCGATCTCAAGAAGCAGTACGACATCCGCGAGGTCATCGCGCGGCTGGTGGACGGCTCCGAGTTCGACGAGTTCAAGCGCCTCTATGGCACGACGCTCGTCACTGGCTTCGCGCGCATCTGGGGCATGCCGGTCGGCATCATCGCCAACAACGGCATCCTGTTCTCGGAGAGCGCCCTGAAGGGGGCTCATTTCATCGAGCTGTGCTGCCAGCGGCGCATCCCGCTCCTTTTCCTCCAGAACATCTCCGGCTTCATGGTCGGACGCCAGTACGAGGCGGGCGGCATCGCCAAGGATGGCGCGAAGCTCGTCACCGCCGTCGCCTGCGCTCAGGTGCCGAAGATCACGCTGCTCGTCGGCGGCTCCTTCGGGGCGGGCAATTACGGCATGTGCGGCCGCGCCTATTCTCCGCGCTTCCTCTTCACCTGGCCGAACTCGCGGATCTCGGTGATGGGCGGCGAGCAGGCGGCGAGCGTGCTGGCGACGGTGCGGCGCGACAACATCGAGGCCGAGGGAAAGGCCTGGAGCGCCGAGGAGGAGGAGGCCTTCAAGGCGCCGATCCGCAGCAAATACGAGGAGGAGGGGTCTCCCTATCATGCCACGGCCCGCCTGTGGGACGACGGCATCATCCTGCCCTCCGAGACGAGGCGCGTGCTGGCGCTGGCCTTCTCCGCCGCCTTGAACGCTCCCATTCCTGAAACGAAGTTCGGCGTCTTCAGGATGTAGCGGGCTCGGCCCTGGACGGTTCCGGGATATAGGCCCCGGAACCAGCCGGTGCCGCAGCGAATTTCCGAGCATGTCCAGAACAAGGCCTGAAGGGCATCGCCTCGATTACGCGGCGCGGATCGCAAGGATCGCCGGCACCCGCGATCCCCGCATCGAGCAGGCTTTCGCCATGGTTCCCCGGGAGAATTTCCTTCCGCCGCCACCCTGGACAATCATCGCTCTCGGCGTCGCGACGCAAACGCGGGAACTCGCCGACATCTACGACAACGTCCTCGTGGCCATCGACCGTGAGCGCGGCATCAACAATGGCGAGCCCGCCCTTCACGCGGCATGGCTCGATGCCGTCGGGCCCGAGCCGGGCGAGACCGTCATCCAGGTAGGGGCGGGGACCGGCTATTACACGGCCATCCTGGCGCTCCTCGTCGAACCGGGCGGGCATGTGGAGGCTTACGAGTATGAGGCCGATCTGGCCGCCCAGGCCGCCCGGAATCTGCGGGGGTGCTCCAATGCGACGGTCCGCGTGGGCTCGGCCTTTGGGCGGGTTCTGCCCAATGCGGACGTGATCTACGTGAATGCCGGCGTCGTCGCCCCGGACGTGGAATGGCTCCGGGCCCTCAATCCCGACGGAAGACTGATCTTTCCCTGGCAGCCCTTCAAGGGATGGGGGCCGGCCGTTCTTGTCGAGCGTCTCGCCGCAGGCTTTCAGGCGACGCCGCTCATGAATGTGGGCTTCATCTCCTGCAGCGGCGTGGCCGAGGAGACGGCCGGTCTCCAGCCTCCGACCGAAGCGGCCGTCGCCGCCGTTCGGGCCATCTGGATCAGAAGCGAACGGCCTCCGGATGGAAGCGCAATCGCCGTCTATGACGACGTCTGGTTCTCTTCGGCCGAGATCGGAGCTTAGAACGATCGAGGCATGCCGTGGAGCAGAAGCCAAGGAACGGCCGTGATGAAGCCGAAACCGTGCGCCCTCGCACATTCCTTAACGGAATCGCTGCTTACAACTTAGCTTTGTGGAGCATTCGGCTAGAGCAGTCCGTCTGAAAGGCAAGAGTCGCGTGGGCAAGGCCCTCGAAAAAATGTTGCCGGCCGGCAACACCTTCAAACCTTCATCATCATACCGCTCTTGGCCCAAGCTCCGCCGCGATGCCGCCATAAACCGCGAGCAACTCATGAAGCTAGCTAAAGTGCTTCTAAACCAAAGCTTTACAGCGGGGCACTCCAGGGAAGAGTCCGGATTAACGGTACCGGACAGCCCCTTGCGAGGATCGTTGCGTAGGTGGCGCAGCACATGGCAGATCACAGAAGTTCCGCAACCGTCCGGAGCTGATGTGACAGACCGGACGGAGAAGAGTTGAAGCCATGGATGCGCGCTTGATCGACACGTCGAAGCTGCCCAGCCGTCACATGACGGAAGCGGCCGCGCGCGCGCCGCAGCGCTTCCGCACCGACGTGAGGGGGCTCACGAAAGGGCAGACGGCGCGCTTCGACGGACCGGCAAGTTGCCGCGCCGAATGGGCCTCCCGGGAGACCGGGACGACCTCGGGCTATCTCTGGAATCATGCGCAAACAGCGGATCTCGCGCGGGATGGGGGTTTGCCCCGTCCGGGCGAAGCCGCAGAAAAAGAAACGACCGATGCGGACGTCTAGTTTTATTGCAGTCACGTTGGGGGTGGCTCTTCTCGGCGCTGGCGCGGCGCACGCGCTCGATGCCGCGCCACGTCCGCAACCGATCACGCCGGCCCTGACTCCGGCCCTCGCGCCCGCCACCAAGTACGGCTCGGCGCGCGAGGCGCTGCGGAGCGGAATGCGCGACTACAATGCAGGCGACAAGCTCGGGGCCGCGCAGGCGCTCGAATACGCGGCCGGACAGGGGCACACGCTCGCCCTCTGGAAGCTCGGGCGCATGTATGCCGACGGCGACGGCGTCGAGCACGACGACCTGAAGGCTTTCGAATATTTCTCCAAGCTCGCCGATCAATACGCGGACGAGAGCCCGGATTCCCCGAACGCCCCGGTGGTGTCCAGCGCCTTCGTGGCGCTCGGCACCTACTTCCTGGACGGGATCAAGGGCTCCTACGTGTCGGCCAATCCGAACCGCGCGGTCGAGATGTTCAGCTACGCGGCGTCCTATTTCAGCGACTCGAACGCCCAGTACAATCTCGCGCGCCTCTATCTGGAGGGAACCGGCGTCGGCAAGGACGCGCGCCAAGCCGCCCGCTGGTTCAATCTCGCGGCCGAGAAGGGACACCATGCCTCCCAGGCTCTCCTCGGACACCTGCTCATGACCGGACAGGGCGTTCCGCAGCAGCGGGCCAAAGGCCTGATGTGGCTGACCCTGGCTCGTGAAGCCACGATCGACTCCGGCCATGAACAGTGGATCGCCAAGCTCTACGATCAGGCCTTCGCGTCGGCGGACGAAGGCGAGCGCAAGCTGGCCCTGACGCTGCTCGAGCAATACATCCAGTCACGCCGGTAAAAGGCGGAGGTCGCCGGGGCAATGAGGCCGCGGCGTTCCTCCGGGTGCGTTCAGTCGATATCAAGATCGACGATCACCGGAACGTGATCCGAAGGCTTGTCCCAGCCCCGCACTTCCTTGCGGATCGACGCCGTCTTCAGCCTGTCCTGCGCCTGCGGCGATAGCAGGAGATGGTCGATGCGGATGCCGTTGTTCCGCTGGAAGGCGCCCGCCTGATAATCCCAGAATGAATAGAGGCCCGGCTGGTCGCTGCAGGCGCGGACGGCATCGCCCAATCCTAGGTTCAACAGCTCGCGGAACTTGCGCCGGCTCTCCGGCTGGAAAAGCGCATCATTCGCCCAAGCTTCCGGAACGGCCGCATCCTCGGGCTCGGGAATGACGTTGTAGTCGCCGCCCAGCACGAGCGGCTCCTCGAGGGCCAGCAGTCGGCGCGCATGCGCGTTGAGGCGGTCCATCCAGGCGAGCTTGTAGTCGAATTTCGGCGTGCCGATGGGGTTGCCGTTCGGCAGATAGATCGAGGCCACCCGCACGCCCCCGGAGCCTGTCGAGACGACGCCCTCAAGATAGCGCGCCTGCTCGTCACTCTCGTCGCCCGGCAATCCGCGCCTGACATCCTCCAAGGGTTGCTTGGACAGGATCGCGACACCGTTATAGGTCTTCTGGCCATGCGTGACGACGTTGTAGCCGAGAGCCTCGACCTCTGCGCGAGGGAAGCTCTCGTCCATGCATTTCAGCTCCTGCAGGCAGAGGATGTCGGGATCGGCGCTCTTCACGAAGGTGACGAGGTGATCCAGTCTCTGCTTGATCGAGTTCACGTTCCAGGTGGCGATTCGCATTCGATTACTAATCCATTGAAAACAGGACCGGAATCCCGGCGGAACTCTCACGATCCTGCCACCATACCACCAGCCATACCCCGAGCAAAAATTTCCTCTGGGCAGCGGGAATTCGTTCGTCGCGCATGATGTGATGGATGGGCCAATGGCGCCAAGCCGAGCGGTAATGCAGGTATGATTTCGAAATCTATTTTGGCGCGAGTTTGCGCGATATTATTGCTCCACGCGCAGCAAGCACGGCAAGGCGCATCGCAGAAGGAGACGCAGCATGGACCGGTTCACGGGTGGTTGCCTGTGCGGCAGTGTCCGGATCGTGGCGTCGGGACTCCCATACCGGGTCGGCCTTTGCCACTGTCTCGACTGCCGCAAGCATCACGGGGCCCTTTTTCACGCTTCCGCGGTGTTCCCTCAGGATGCGGTGGCGATCGCCGGCGAAACCCGCGATTACGCCGGGCGGTTCTTCTGTCCCCGTTGCGGCTCGTCCGTTTTCTCACGCACCGCTGACGAAATCGAAGTGAACTTGGGATCCCTGGATGCCCCTGACCAACTGAGGCCAACCTACGAACTCTGGACCATCCGTCGCGAATCCTGGTTGCCGCCGTTTCCGATCACGAGACGTTACGAGCGCGATCGTGACGCCACGGGCCGCTTTGAGTAGGGCACACTTCCGGCCTTCAGTCCGGGATCAAACTCTTGAAGAGGTCGTCATTAGGCATGCCGAGCAGCATTGCGGCATGATAGTCGCGGCTCTCCATCAATTCTTTCAGTGCCGCTTCTTTCGATTCGGCCTTGAACATCGGGAGGCAGTCCGGAAGCAGGCTTTCGACGGCATAGATGGCGGCGTGAGCGGCGCAGTCGAGGAAGCGCGGAAGGCAATCCTCCGCTGTCGGAAGGTCGTCAGGATCGGCATTGCCGTCTTCGTCGAAATAGTGCCGGATGATGTACTTCTTCTGTTGTTCAGGGTCGAGGTTCCAGGGCAGGACGGCATAATCGTCGTTGCGGCCCTCGAAGATCTGCACCAGCCGGCTGATCTCCGCCGACACGATGTACTCTGCCTTGGATTCCGTGATCTCGCCTTTCCAGGCCGCCAGCGTGGCGTGCCAAGCCTTGGCGTGCAGTTCGTGAATGAGCTCGATGACGACCGGGACGCTGTTCAGCCAGATTTTCCCTTCGTTGTGAGCTTTCAGGAAGTCGGTGAACATCCCGGCTTCGGGTTCGGATCGCTCGTCGGGGCCAGTCATCATTCCTCCGGTTCTTCCTGTCCGCGTGTCCTGACATCTGTATAGCAGACCATGCTTGCCTCAGCGTGAGCTGTCTGCGCTGACGCCCGTCTTTCGGGCACGGGGTTCTTGGAATCCCGATGAATGCCGCTATTGCTCATTCCTGTCGAGAGAGTGCGGCTCATGCAAAGAATTGAAATCCACGGTTACGCCATCGTTTCGGACAACGACCGCATTGCCGATGCGTCCGGACGGACGCCCGATGAGCTGCGTAACGAGGCGGACTGGGCCTATTTCCAGACCGAGCTGAACCTTTCGTCCCTGACGGTGCTCGGGCGTCTGGGGCATGAGGCCAATCCCAATCCGAGAGGGCGGTTGCGGATGATCCTGTCCTCGTCCTCGACCGGACTGGAGAGACGCTCCGACGGCTGGTGGTGGAACCCGGACCGCCTGCCCTGGGACGAGGCTGTCCGCACCGTGCTGCCCGAGGGCGGGCGGGTCGCCGTACCGGGAGGACGGAGGGTCTTCGACCTCTTTCTCGCCCTCGGCTACGACGCCTTTCACCTGACCCGTGCGGAGGGAACGGCTATCCCGGACGGCGTCGCGCTCTTCTCGGAATGCGACGCGGGTCGGAGCGCCGAGGCCGTTCTGTCCGGAAAGGGGCTGAAACCCGATCCCCGCCGGATCCTCGATCCGTCCGGTCCCGTCAGCCTGACGGTATGGCGCGCTTGAGGCGGAAACCCTTGCAGCGGCTTCGAGTTGACCTTCGACAGCTGCTCGCAAGGAGGAGCCGATGCGTCATCTCACCATTCCAGTGGCCCTCGTGACGGGCTGCCTCATCGCAGGCGCCGCCTGGGCGCAGGGCTCTTCCGGCGGAGGTTCCGGGGGAGGAGGATCCGCCGGCGGTTCCGGAGGAGGCTCGTCGTCCTCGTCCATGGGCTCGACAGGCGGAGGAGTTTCTTCGGGCGCGTCCACGACATCGCCGAATGCCGCTCCCTCGCCGAGTTCACCGAATGCTCCCCTGCCTCCGCCGGGCACCCAGGGAAGCGCTGGAGGCGCCTCGACCGGCAATCGCGGTGCGGCGGGAAGCACCACAACCACCGGCCCCATCCCGCCGACGGGCACCGAAGGAAGCTCGGGCGGCGCGACCGCCGGACGAGGCTCGACCGGTCCTGCGACCACCGGGAGCGTATCGGGCAATAACCGGCAGCCGGGCGAACCCTCCTCTGTTGAACCAACTCCCCGCGAGAGGGAGCTGTTTCAACAGGGACGGGAGCTTGACCGCAAGATCGAGCAGGGGATCTGCCAGGGTTGCCAGTAGTGAAGGCTCAGGCAGCTTCGTCGAGGCTCGGGTAATCCGTGTAGCCTTTGGTGTCGCCGCCGTAGAACGTGGCGCGGTCCGCCTCGTTGAGAGGGGCGTTGAGGCGGAAGCGCTCGACGAGGTCCGGATTGGCGATGAAGAGCCGCCCGAAGGCGACCAGATCCGCGCGGCCGCTTGAAATCGCCTCCGCCGCCATGTCGCGGGTGTAGCCGTTATTGGCGATATAGGCGCCGCGGAAGGAGCGGCGCAGGCCCTCGTAATCCACGTCCACCGCATTCCGGTCGCCCTGGGTCGCGCCTTCGATGACGTGAATGTATCCGAGGCCCAGATCGTCCAGCCTTTCGACCACGTGGCCGAAGAGAGCCTGCGGGTCGGAATCGGCAGCATCGTTGACCGGTGCCGGTGACAGGCGAATGCCGACCCGGCCCTTGTCCCAGACCTTCAGCACGGCCTCGGCCGCCTCGATGGTGAGGCGCGCGCGGTTCGCGATGGATCCGCCATAGGCGTCGGTGCGCTTGTTCGATCCGTCCTTCATGAACTGATCGAGCAGATAGCCGTTCGCGGCATGAATCTCGACGCCGTCGAACCCGGCCTCCTTGGCGTTGCGGGCCGCCTGCTCGTAGTCCCTCAGGATACCGGGGATCTCGGAGAGTTCGAGCGCCCGCGGCTCGGAGACATCCGCGAAGCCCTGTTGAAGGAAGGTCTTGGTGCGCGCGCGCAGCGCGGAAGGGCCGACAGGCGCGCCGTCGTTCGGCTGGAGCGAGGTGTGCGAGACGCGGCCCACATGCCAGAGCTGGATGAAGATGCGTCCGCCTGCCTTGTGAACCGCATCGGTCACCTTGCGCCAACCTGCGATCTGTTCCGGCGTATAGATGCCGGGCGTACGCAGGTAGCCCTGGCCCTGGTGGGAGATCTGCGAGCCTTCCGAGATCAGAAGGCCGGCGCTGGCGCGCTGCGCGTAATAGGTGGCGGTGGCGTCGCGAGGCACGTCGCCATCGGAGGCCCTGTTGCGCGTGAGGGGAGCCATGACGACACGGTTGGGCATGGTCAGGTCGCCCAGCCGGAACGGCTGGAACAGGGCATAGGCATCAGCGCTCATCATGTATCTCGTACATCCTGTGGAATGGTCTGAATGACAGGTCGTCACGAGATAATCAGCGCCTCGATGGATACAACCGGCGGGCTGCCATGCAAAAAACGGATGGCAACCCGCCGTGCGGGCGGTTGCCTATGCCCAGGCGCTGGCCTGATCGAGCTGCCCGATGTCCTTCGCCTCAAGGCGCAGTTTCGTTGCCGCGACCAGGTCCTTCATCTGCTCCAGGCTCGTCGCGCTGGCGATGGGAGCCGTCAATCCGGGACGCGCCATCAGCCAGGCCAGGGCAACCTGCGCTGGGTTCGCACCATGGCGTGCGGCGACATCGTCGAGCGCCGCGAGAATGCGCTTGCCGCGCTCGTTCAGGTAGGTTGCCATCCTGCCGCCGCGCACGCTCTTCCCGAAATCCGCCTCCGAACGGTATTTGCCGGTGAGAAATCCGCTGGCGAGGCCATAATAGGGGATCACCCCGACCTCCTGGTCGCGACAGAGCGGCTCCAGTTCCTGCTCATACTCCGCCCGATCATAGAGATTGTATTTCGGCTGAAGGCTTTCGTAACGCGGCAGGCCGAGCCTCGTGCTGATCTCCAGGGCCTCCCTCAGGCGGGCTGCGGTGAAGTTCGAGGCCCCGATGGCCCGCACTTTCCCTTCACGGATGAGTTCCGCATAGGCTTCGAGGGTCTCCTGCTGCGGCGTATCCAGGTCGTCCCGGTGAGATTGGTAGAGGTCGATGTAATCGGTCTGAAGCCGCCGGAGCGAAGCCTCGACGGCCGAGCGGATATAGGCTCTCGAAAGTCCCTTCTTGTCGGGCGCCATCTCCGAGCCGACCTTGGTGGCGATGACGAGCCGGTCGCGGTTGGAGCGGGCCTTCATCCATTTGCCGATGATGGTCTCCGATTCGCCGCCCGTATTGCCGGGGACCCAGGTCGAATACACGTCCGCCGTGTCGATGAAGTTGAGCCCGGCCTCGACATACGCGTCGAGGAGTTTGAACGATGTTGCCTCGTCCGCGGTCCAGCCGAAGACGTTGCCGCCGAGGCAAAGGGGCGAAACCATGAGGCTCGAGCGGCCGAGCCGACGCTTATCCATTCCGATCTCCTGTCATGTGCCGGTTCCTGTCGAGTGAAGCCCTCTCGGAAGCGGAAGGGCATGGCGCCTCCGCTCGGATCGGGCCTCATTGGATCCACGGATCAAGCGCGAACCCGGTCTTTTGTTCGGGTGCAGAGCCTAGCGCATCGTGCGGAAAAGTGGATCCGGTTATTCGCTGGCGCAGCCCTTCGGGTCGCCCCGAACGATGCGCCATGAAACAGAAACGCCTGTTCCGATGAGTTCGGAACAGGCGCTCTCGTGACGATCGATTCGTGCAGACCGGGCGTTTGGGCTGGATGGCACGTTCTCAGGCCGCAATATTCTCAGTAACGCCCCGGGCCTTCGCGAAAGCCACGAGGGCGGATTCGTCCTCCACGCGATGGCGCTGATCGATGACCCAGCCTTCACCTTCGCGCACGACGATGTAGCCCCTCGCCTGAAGCCGCGCGACGACGGCCTGCACGCCGTTCGTCTCCGTCCGGGTCACGCCGCGCTCCGCGATGAAGCGCTCGATGGCTGCCTGTGCCGCCTGGGCGAGGTCGACCGCATCGGCGCGATTTGTCGCCTTGGCTTTCGCCTGCGCCGCGATGCGAGCCGGATCCCGGCGGACCGATTTCCAGCCGCCCCTGCCGGATGTCTGGGCCGGAGCTGGTTCCGCTTCGGCTGTCGGCAGCCGCGCGGCTGCCGGCGCTTCCGTGACGACGATCTTCGGCACGGGCGGCGGGACAGGAGCCAGGGCAGGGCGGGGCGCAGCGGCCTGCGCGACACCCTGGGCCGCGGGTGCAACGATTTTCCTGGCCGCGGGCTTGCGGGGAGCGGATGTCTTCTTCTCCGACGCAAGCGGCTTCTCACGAGGCGCAAGCGCAGTCTCTTCCGTCATGCGCTTTGTTTCGGTCTTGCGAGCCTCAACCTTGGCGTCGGTCCGCCTCTCGGTTTCTTCCTTCACGCTCGGCGCACATAAGTCCGCAATGTGCTGGTCGATGCCGCGCTTCTGAGCAATGGCATCGGTGGCGGCTCGGACCATTCCGGCTTCCGATTCCGCAATCATGCTCTTGAGACGCTCGGCCAGAGCAGTTTCGAGCTTCCTGACAGCCTGTTTGAGGGCTGCGCGAGGATCGATCTGCGTGGCCGATACCTGCCGGACAGAAGCAGCCGTGGCGCGCATGTCTGGCGCAGACTGTCGGGGCATTGCAGGACCGGCCTTCTGGAGCGCGGGTCTCTGAGATGGCTGTTTCGCGACCTTGGGCCGCGCCGTCTCGGCGGCCGTGATCCGCGCCAGCTTCGAAAGGTCCCGAACACCGATGAGCCCAAGATCCTGCATCTTCCAGCGGATCTGGGTCACGGTCCTGCCGAGCTCGGCGGCGATGCGCTTGTCCGTCATGGGCGGATCGGCGGAAACGAGCTCTCGCAGACGCGCCACGCTCGCCTCGTCCCAGGACTGGTGCGGCTGGACGAGCGTGCCGATCAGGCGGGCCCGGGCATAGGTCGCCGGCACGGGCCTTCCGAGTTTGGCGGCCGTGACGGGAATCGGAACTTTCTCGGCCCTGTCACGGCGCAGGATGTCGAGTTCTTCTTCAGTCCATACCCTGTTCACTGCAGGGTTCTCCTTTTCTCAGCGAGGCTGGGATCCGGCGATCCTGCATCACGATCGAATCGAGGATGCGGAATGAAAAAGATCGCCGGGTCCTGCCGGCGGCGGTGAACGCTTTAAGCCGGCTTAGAGGGGGAGGGCACCCTATGAGCGGTGCCGGTTGTCACGGAACAATTCGCTTGGGGCGACAGCGCGGAACTCAGACTGAGTCGCGGCTCCGGTCCATGCGCCGGACAGCCGCGACTGCTGGCAAAGCAAATGCTTCGCCAAGCCGACCATTGCTGTCTGATGAAATCGAGCTGCCGGTGCATGGGATACGTTCGGATGAAAACGAGCCAGCTATGTAGTCAGCTTCGCTCTGGAACTCAATGGAGGAATGACGAAAAGTAAGGCGAGCCTCAAGAGTTTCGAAGCAGAAATTCCGGTGCGCGCCCACATGAAGTACCTCGCCCGCCATCTCTCGATAAGCATTCATTAACCATGCGGCCGCATCCTGCCTTCGCTGGCCGATGGAATGTCCGAAAGCGGCATAAGGGGATGAGGCTCATGACGCAGAAGACCTTCGAAGAGACGATCAACGACAGAAGCGCCACCATAGAGCTGGTCGTGAACCTGATCGCGCAGGAGGGCAGGGACGCCGACCTGCACGACCTGCGGGTTCTGCTCATCAACGTGATGGAGATGGTCAAGCGCAATCCCGGGATCGAGTGGGCCGCCGACGATCTGTACGCCGCCGCCAGGGCCGTCGTGAAGGACAGCGCACTGGGTTCGCAGCCGATCGCGAGAAAACTGCGCCTCTTGAACGATGCCCGCGAGCGGTTCTGCTGCCGGTTGGCCGGCGCGGTGGAGCGTTTCGGTGCGGAAGAGAAGTTGCGCTTCCAGGGTCTCGAAGCGGCCTATGCGGTCCAGCTGGAGCGCTCCTCGGCGCAGCCGGATGATCTGCTGGTGCGGTCGGTTGCGTAGGCGGAGTGGCTGCGGCGCAGCGCATGCTGGTTTGGCTGCGAGGATAGCCGTACGGTCTGCGGCGGAGCCCCGGCTGTGTTGCGCTTTGCCCTCGGACGCTGAGCTGCGCCGAGCCACAGCGGCCGGGAATGCTGTCGTTGTTCGGGAGCGTGTGTGGGTGTTTGGGTGTGTGTGGGGTTGGTTG
>JBOZRS010000053.1:0-17195 GCA_050789065.1 Microvirga sp. | reverse complement strand
CAGGGTGGCGATCACGAGCATGACCGTGATCACCATGCTGATGCCCATGATGACTGGATAATCGAGTTGCTGGATTGCCGAGATGTAGAGATAGCCGACGCCCGGCCAGGTGAAGACGGTCTCGGTGACCGGAGCCGTGCCCAGCATCAGGCCGAACAGGATGCCGAGATATGTCAGAACCGGAATGATGGCGTTGCGCAGGGCATGGCGGTAGACGACCCGACGCTCCGGCAATCCGCTCGCCCGGGCGGCCGTGATGAAGTCGTTGCGAAGAATGTCGGCGAGGTTCGAGCGCACCAGAAGCGTCAGTGTCGCCGTGTTGAAGAAGGCGAGCATGGTGACCGGCAGCACCATGTGCCAGAGCCCGTCGGCCACCTTGCTGTTGAGAAAAAGTCCACGGGTCGAGTACGCGCCGTAGCTGGGAAGAATGCCGAGCCAGTACGAGAACACGAGAATAAGGAGGATGCCGACAAAGAAGCCGGGGAGAGACTGTCCGAGGAGCGCGCCGGTCATGACCGAAAAGTCGATCCGGGAGTACTGACGGACCGCGGCCGTCACGCCGAGCAGTGTGGCGATGAGAAGTGCGATGAGAATCGCCGGGACCTGGATTTTGATCGTCTCCCAGCCCCAGACGGTCAGCATGTCGGAGACCGACTGGTTGTACATGATGCTGGTGCCGAAGTCCCCGTGCAGCATGTTCCAGAGCCAGATGAGATACCGCTCCACGACTGGCTGGTCGAGGCCATAATATCGGTTCATGGCTTCCAGAGCTTCAGGGCTGATTCCCGGCCGTTCGGCCAAGAGTATTTCGATCGGATTGCCTATCGCATTGACCAGGCCGAAGATGATGATGCTGACGCCGAGGATTAGAGCGATTGAGAAGAGGAGCCGGCGGACGATGTAACGCGAAATTCCCAAAAGGCACCTCCTCCCGCAGTCAGACTGCCGCGCGGATGAGTTTCCCTTCGATCCGCGACTACTAGAGCGTCTCGCCTATCTTCACGGTACTGTGCTGCATCAGCGCGTCAAATTCCTTATTTTTGCCCGGCGATAGCGGTGGGTTATGGGAGAGGAGCCGGCCAACGTGCGCGTGCGCGGTTTCGACGAAGGCTTTCGTGACGAGAGAATGCGGGCGGTGCCGTGGTAGAAGAATGCGGATGTCCGAGTGGACGGTCGGCGAAAACGGCCGGCAGACGACTGATCCGGAGAACCCGCCGAGATAGAGCGGATTCAGCAGTGCGACGCCGAGCCCCCGCGCGACGAGCGCACAGACCGTGGGAGCCATCGCAGCCTCGATGTGCAACTGGCGCCGTATCCCAGCCGCCTCGAAAATCTGATCGATGGCCTTGCGCATGTCGGACTCGGGCGAAAACGAGATGAAACGCTCGTTTTCGAGGTCCCGCGGCTCGAGAGCGACCTTCCCGGCCAGAGGGTGGTCTTTCGGAAGCACGCAGACATAGGGACTCTGGTGTAGGGAAATCTGGAGTAACTCCGAATTGTTGTTCACCGGATGGGACGATACGCCTACATCGATGTTCCCCGCCACGAGCCATTCGATGATCTTCGCCGTGCTGCGGGCATGCACCGCTACCTGGGTGAGCGGATAGGTTTCCATGTAATCGATCAGGATATCCTGGATGAATCCCGTCGACAGGGCCGGCATGACGCCGATCCTCAGGCTGCTGCGGTGCAGGATCCGGATGTCGCCCGCAAACGTCTTCAGGCTCTCCAGCCCTCTGAAGATCCGCTCGATTTCCTCGAAGAGCAGGAGGGCCTCGGCGGTGGGCACCACCCGCCCGGGGCTGCGCTCGAAGAGACGCAGCCCGACGCTGTGTTCCAGGTTCTGGATGAGCTTGCTCACCGCAGGCTGCGAGATCGACAGGCGCTGAGCTGCGCGACTGACGGTACCGGTTTGAATGACGGCTCGGAAAGCCTCAATCTGGCGCAGGTTCAGCATCGTGACGAACGGCTTGCCTCATGCGGAAGGAAAACCCGATCGTCACACGATGTCACGATCTTCCGGTCTCAAGCAAGCCCAGTAAAGCCGCACGGTCGAGGCCAGCCAGGCCGAGCCGGTCGAGGGTCCACCCCGTCTTCGAGAAGTCGTCGCCCGCAACTGCGCCTGCGAGCACGGCTGTCGCCTGCATCACCGGCGTCGGCACCCCGAGAGCCTGTCCGATCGCCGCAGAGGGCACCAAGTGCGTCGGAACCTCCTCCGTCACATACCGATGTTCGAAGTCCGGGGGTGCGGCCTGGTTCCTGTAGGCGCCGACGTTCTGGACCGTCTCGTAGAAATCGGCGCCCGTCGCACCGTAATATTCGTTCAGGACATCCTTGACCGGAGTCGGGGTCCCGCCGAGAGCCACTATGAGGTCCATCCGCTCCCGGTCGAGGGCCTCCACGGCTCGGGCAACCGACGGCGTGATGTCATAGAAATCATAACGAAACGGCGCCTCCCGATCAATACGAACAGCGTTCATCAGCATCGGGAGGGGATGGAGCAGCATGCCCGGCCCGCTGAGACCCGCTACGAGCGCATTCTCGGCGGGCACGAATTCGGGAAAGTCCTGGGCGAGGATTCCGAGAGCCCTGTTCCGGTCGGCATTCGGCAGGACGCCCAGAACCGCCTTGCGCTTCTTGTCGCCGATAATCACGCGTGCGTCAGGCAGGCGCGAGCCGGCATAGAGGAGATCCGACGGTTGAGCGAGCATGACGCCTTCGATTCCAGCCTCTGTGAGGGCTCTGCGCCAGACCAGCGCGCCGCCGACCCCGCCCGGATTGATGAGAACGAGCTGTCCTGCGCGCAGGTGCGGCAAAGTCACTTCAATTACGTGCTGCTGGTGCTGCCCCGGGACGACCACGATGATCACGTCGGCTTCGGCCACCACGGCGGGATCCGTCGCGAGACTCGGTAGACGAGCGAAATGCTCGCCTCTCCCTCGTGCAAAATGGTCCGTACGGCTTTCGACCATGATGCCGCCTCTCTCCCGGATGGCTGACAGCCGCTCGCGGAAGGCCGGATGTTCGTAAAGCACAACGTCCCGGCCCATAAGACTCAACTCGGCCGCCATCGCGCAGCCGCCATTGCCTGCGCCGATCACGGCATAACGATACCGATCTGCCATTATCCCATCCCTGTTGCTCGGTCTGCGTCTCAGAGCATCGCCGGTCCGCGCCGTGCCATGTCATCCACGAAGCGCGACGCGAAAGACCGGGACTTTTCTATCCCTCCATGGTCGCGTGATGCATGAAGTCCTCCTCACAAGGCGAGCATTGGGTGCCTCCCAAAAGTGGCGTCCGCTTTTCTCGCCTGATGTCTACGGCATCACTGCGACCTCATGGCCGTCGATGCTCGCCAGTTCTCCCAGCGTCACAGGTTTCAACGGCGGACGGATGCGGTAGAAGCCGACGTCGTCCATGGAGGCTCCGGTTGCGTCCGCGATGATCGCCGAGACGGTGTAGCCGCACTGACGGCCCTGGCAGGGGCCCATCCCGCAGCGGGTGAAGGTCTTCACCTGGTTGGGGCCGGCAATTCCGACAGCAGCGGCGGCCCGGACCTGCCTTGCCGTGACTTCCTCGCAGCGGCAGACGATCGTATCGTCCTCTGGCGTCAGCACCTCTGCTCGCGGCCGGTAAAGGGCATCGAGCAAGGGACGCACCGCAAGCGACTTCTTGAGCGCGACCCGGAGCCCCGTAGCCCTGGCGTCGGCGGCCTCCGACCCGAGCCGACCGAGGCGGGCTGCGATGCCGATTGCGGCAAGCTCCCCTGTGTGGCAGGCGGACGCAGCGCCGCCGATCCCCGTCCCGTCGCCGGCGACGAACAGATTCGGCACCGAGGTTTCGCCCCAGGCATTGACCTGCGGTGCGAAGCACATCTGGTCCTCCCGCCATTTATGCGTACAGCCCAGAGCCAGCGTCATGTGTATCGATGGGACGACGCCTTCGTGAACGAGGAGGAGCCGGGCCGGCGTCGTGTTCTCGCAGCCCTTGACTTGGTATCGCACGGCCTTGACCGCATCGTCGCCAAGGGCCCTGAGGGCCGTGACGCCGCGGGTCATGGGGATGCGGGTCCTTTTCAGGCGCCATAGCCAGCGCAGGCCTCTGACGAGGTCCCCAGGGTGCGACAGCGATCCGGCGAGGTGAGGAAGAGCTGCCGTCCGGTTCGGCAGCGGGGCCGTATCCAGAATTCCTGCGATGCGCCCGCCGGCGTTGAGGAGTTGGCAGGCATAGAGGAGAACGAGAGGACCGGTGCCCGCAATCAGGACAGGCTCGGCCGGGACCTGATTCGAGGTCTTCAGCAGGATTTGAGCGGCGCCGACCGTCATGACGCCCGGGAGCGTCCAGCCGGGGAAGGGAGCGGGCCGCTCCTGCGCGCCGGTGGCGAGGAGGACGGCTCGGCTCCGGATGCGTTCCGTCGTGCCCGCCCGGCTGGCATAGACTTCGAAGCCGGGCTCGATCTGCCAGACCTGCACGCCCGGCCGGTAGCCGGCGCCCGAGGTGCGAAAGGTGCGTATGAGGGCTGCGCCGGCGTCCTCGCCGGCATGAGAGCCTCCGGGGCGAGCGCTTCGCGCCTCCAGCGCCCGCCAGATCTGGCCTCCCGGGGCTGGCTGCTCGTCGAGCACGACGACGTCAAGGCCCAGGGCGCGGGCCTGGACGGCTGCGGACAGGCCGGCCGGCCCGGCGCCGACGATCACGAGATCGTGCTTCTCACTCATGCGACAGGCCTCCCGGTGCGGTTCTGACGCTCGACCCGCATGCCATCCCGCACCAGTGTCAGGCACGTCTGCGTGGACGGTACTCCGTCGACGACCGCCAGACAGTCGAAGCAGACGCCCATCATGCAATAGGGCCCGCGACGCTCGCCCGTGAGGGCCGTCGTTCGGGTGAAGAACGGCGGCGTCCGGAGGAGGACGGCCGCAACCGTCTCGCTGGGCTCCGCCGCAACCGTCACGCCATCGATCGTGATCGTGATGCCGGCCGTGGGCTCATGCTGCTTTTTGAACATCGAAGCGCCTATGGTGGAATGGATCGGCCTCTGCCGGGAGGGCACCGGCCGCCATGGCGGCGGACAGCATCTCGCAGTGCACGGCCGCGAGAGTCACGCCGGAATGACACAGCGCCACGAATGCTCCGGGATGGGTGTCGGACTGGGCATAGATTGGGTGGCCGTCCGGCGTCATCACCCGAAGAGCGGCCCATTGACGAACCACCTTCGCGTCCTTGAACAGCGGCAGGACCTTGACGGCGCGGCGCGCCATCGTGGCGGCGGCCTCGACGGTCGTGCTGATGTCGAAGCCGACCTCTTCCTGCGTCGCCCCGATCTGGAAAGTCCCGTCACCCGTCTGGCGAACGCCGCCCGCCGGGAGTGGCAGAATGGGTGGAAACCGTTCAGTCACCATCATCTGGCCGCGCTGCGGACGCACCGGTACGTCGAGGCCGACTTGGCGTGCGAGCGGCCCCGTGCCGTTGCCGGCCGCGATCAGAACCTTCGGGGCCGTATAGGTCTCCGTGTGGGTCTTCGCATGAAACACGCCGCCCGTGTGGGTCAGGGAATGTACAGGCTGCTGCGAGATCAGCCTGCCCCCGAGCTTCCGAACTCCGCGCTGCATGGCGAGCAGCAGCCGAAGCGGGTCGACATGGCCGTCTCGCCAGCAGTAGCTCGCACCTGAGACCTCCGGTCCGAACGGAACGCCAGGCATGAGTTCCTCGAGCTTGCGCCGATCGAGCATCTCGAAATCGCGATCGCTTCCGCCCGGCTGGTTGTGCAGGCGCATCAGAACGCCCTCTCGGCTCGCCAGTTCCTCGTCCCCGAGGCAGAGCGTGACCCCGCCCTTGCGCTGATACTGGATGTCGGTGCCGTCGAGCGACATCAATTCCCGGGCGAAGTCGGGCCAGGAATCCGAGCTTCTCCTTGTGAGGTGCTGATAGGGCGCCATGTCGAGGCCCTTGCCCTGCACCCAGACGAGTCCTCCGTTGCCGCGCGCGGCCCGGAAGTCGAGATCACCCCCGTCGAGGACAAGCACCCGTATTCCGCGCCGGGCCAGTCCATAGGCACAGGCAGCCCCGACCATGCCCCCGCCAATCACCATGACCTCTGCTTCGTGCATTGGGCCAACGCCTTTCGGATCTCGTGGGCGCTATTTAAAAAGCCCGGCGAATTGGCGTCAAAGAGT
Source organism: Microvirga sp. (assembly GCA_050789065.1). Classification (GTDB taxonomy): domain Bacteria; phylum Pseudomonadota; class Alphaproteobacteria; order Rhizobiales; family Beijerinckiaceae; genus Microvirga. Next base: position 11,022 of record JBOZRS010000053.1, on the reverse strand, counting down.
TAAAATTCAGCGCGCTATTCTCCTGGGTTATGGGCGGTCTGGATCAGAATTTCATGCTCTCCATGTGCAGAATATAGGCAGTAATGCTGTCCTATTAAGCTTCATCAGTTGGATAGTTGCGCAAATCAATAGTGGACGATGTCCACAATCTAAGTTAACTTATGTTTGCTTGAGCGCTGAGGACTGAAGCGATACATCGGATCGCTATTCGAAACCTCAGCCGCATGTCGGCGTACGCGTATCCCGATTGTCTCAAAAGTCGCACGATGCCCTCAAAAGGGGACTGCAATGAGTCTCGGAGCTGCCATTAAACCGCATGAACGCCATGCCGCGCCAGTAATCCGACAGCGGTCCTTTCAGGCCGCCTTGCCGCCAGTTCTCAACAGGTGCCCAGAAGCAAAATACGTTGACTGCCTCACCTGTGTCATCGGTCCAGGCATCCTCTCGTTCTACCCTGATCGATGCATACTAGGGCGGGATGAGATAAGGATGCAGAGGCATTACCGCACGTCCCAAAGCATCTCGGATTGTCACGGAAATGGCGAAGTCTCGTCCGCTCAAGTCAAGCCCGATCGATACGCGACAGCTCGAACGCAAGTCCAAAACTGGCAATTTGGCCGATGTCGACTTCGACATTCTTCGAGACCTTCCGAGTTTCTTCGTCAGAAGTGTGAGCGTTGCCCTCAATCGAGACTACGACCGGAAGATTTCGGAAGTTGCGCTGTCGCGAGGGACCGGCAAGGTCACTGTTCTGCTAATGGTCGGAGCAAACCCGGGGATCCGCCCATCCGTACTCGCGCATTACATTCTCAAGGATCGTTCTGCGATGGGACGACTGCTCAACCAAATGAAGCGAACTGGTCTTATCATCGAGGAGATTTCCGAATCCGAGCGCCGCGCACACGAGCTTTATCTCACCCCGAAGGGGCAGAAACTGGTCGAGAGGGTGCGCGCGATTGCGACAGAACAATCCGATGCATTCTTTTCGGTTTTAACGGAGACGGAGCTGAAGCAACTCGTCGGGCTGATGCAGAAACTCTACCAGAGTCACATCGCCGACCTTCCATAGTATCTCGAAGCTCGGGCGGGCTGGCGGTAGACAAGAGCGTCTCTCTGCGATGGAGGGCGGCGTAGTGGCCCATCACTCATCCGCCCGCGTAGCAATGATCTCGGGTGCAAATCGAGGGATCGGCCTTGCGATTGCCGAGCGCCTGGCACAGGACGGCTGGACTCTCAGCCTCGGCGTCAGAGACCCGGCTCGTGTCTCAAGCCGAGCCCTGCCGGACGGGACTCTTGTCTGCCGCTTCGAAGCCCGCGATCCGGGCAGCGAGGCGAACTGGGTCAACGAGACGGTCAAGCAGTTCGGGCGCGTCGACGCGCTTGTCAACAACGCGGGGATCATGATCCCAAAGTCGGTCGTTGACGCGACCGACGAGGACATCGAGGCTCTGCTCGACGTCAATGTGAAATCTCCGCTTCGTTTAGCGCGGGCCGCATGGCCGCACCTCTTGGCCTGCGGCCAGGGTAAGGTGCTTACGATCGTCTCGTTGTCAGGAAAGCGGGTGAAGTCGGCAACGGCAGGAGCCTACTCCGTCAGCAAGTTTGCGGCTCTGGCCCTCTCTCATGCTCTCAGACATGCCGGGTGGGACAACGGTGTTCGCTCCACGGCGCTCTGCCCGGGATTCGTTGCAACGGATATGGCACGCTCCCTGACGGAGACCGCCCCCGGCTTGATGACCCAGCCGAAGGATGTCGCCCGCATCGCAGCGCTTATCCTTGACCTGCCCAGCACCGCCAGCATCGCCGAGGTTCCTGTCAATTGGCAGCTTGAGGAGAGCTTCTGATGAGCAGAATCTTTCATCTCCAGACATGTCTGTAGCGAGGCGCGCATGCTGATCGAGTCCCTTGGTGAACAGTGAGATAGACGAGCATGGGTCCAAAGGTTGATTCAGTTACCTCCGACGACACACTCCCGGTTAAGGCTGATGTCGTTGTGATCGGCGGCGGTATCATCGGAACAAGTACCGCCCTGTTCCTAGCCCGCAAGAACATCTCGGTCGTGTTGTGCGAGAAGGGTCACATTGCCGGTGAGCAGTCGAGCCGCAACTGGGGCTGGGTCCGCAAGCAGGGCCGGGATTCCCGAGAGATCCCCCTCATCATCGAAAGCATGCGCTTGTGGGAGGGAATGAACGAGCTTGTTGGAGCCGAGACGGGCTTCCGCAAGACCGGGATCCTCTATGTCTGCGACACCGACGAGGATGTTGCGAGAAGAGAAGCCTGGCTGGAACTGGCGCGGCCCTACCAGCTCGATACCCGCCTCATCGGTTCTGAGGAAGTCAGCAACCTGATGCCCGGTGCAAACCGGGGCTTCAAAGGAGCGCTTTACACAGCCTCCGATGGCCGCGCCGAACCCCAGAAGGCAGCCCCGGCCATCGCCCAAGCCGCACGGCGTGCTGGCGCCACCATCCTGACGCAATGCGCTGTCCGGGGCGTCGAGACGACGGGGAGCCGCGTCACCGGTGTCGTGACCGAGAGGGGACCTATTGCCTGCAACGCCGTCGTGCTTGCAGGGGGAGCCTGGTCCCGGATGTTTTGCCGTGACCTCGGCATCCGCCTCCCGCAATTGAAGGTTCGCTCGTCGGTCCTGCGCACCGAACCCCTGGAGAATGGCCCGACTACCGCGGCCTGGCTTCCGAAGGTTGCCTACCGCAAGCGCCTGGATGGCGGCTACACAATCGCCAGTGCGAACGCTAATATCGCTGACATCGTCCCGGACACCTTCGCATTCTTCTCGGACTTCCTCCCCGCATTGCGGATGGAGTGGAAATCACTCCAACTGAGACTCGGCCGCCGCTTCTATGACGAGTGGTCGGTGGCCGCGAAAAAGCCCCTCGACCAGCCCTCTCGCTATGAGCAGGTGCGCGTTCTCGATCCAGCGCCTGAGGCTTCCATTAACAACAAGGCCCTGGCTGAACTGAAAGCCGTGTTTCCAGCCTTCGAACAGGCGAGGGTCGCCCAGCAATGGGCCGGCATGATCGACGTGACGCCCGATGCCGTACCGGTGATTTCTCACGTCGATGGGATCTCGGGCTTCGTAGTCGCCACCGGGTTCTCCGGCCACGGGTTCGGAATTGGCCCTGGAGCCGGCCGGCTTGCTGCCGATCTTGTGACCGGAGACCCACCTATCGTGGATCCCACGCCCTTTCGCTTCTCGCGGTTCACGGACGGATCCCGCCCGAAGCCCGAGGCGGGAGTGTGATTGAACATGGACATCGTACCATCCGGATCGCGCCACCAAGATACGGCGCTTTAAACCGAACAGCCGGGCTGATCCGGCGTCGATCCGAGGGCCGGAACAGAGGTTCCGGAACGCAAAATGGAGGAGCCAGATGAGTGACAGCATTGACTGCCCAAACCATCATCCGTCAGCGGACGATCTTACCGAGATAGCGGAACGCTATGGTATAAGCCGACGCCATCTGCTCCATCTCGGCCTCATGGCAGGCGCGGCCACCCTGGTTAGGCCAGGCAGAGCACAGGCTGCTCCGCCCTCAAAGCCGACGGGACAGGTGATCGTCGGGTTTTCGCAGGAGCCGACAAATTTCCACCCGCTCATGCTGAACATCGAGGTGGATCAGGGCGTCCACTGGAGCGTGTTCAGCCCGCTCTGGGGCGTTGATCCCAAAGGGACCTTCATCCCCCGGCTCGCAGCAGAGGTCCCAACGGTGGAGAACGGGGGAATTTCTGCAGACGGCCTCAACTGGAAAATCAAACTACGCGACAATGTGGTTTGGCATGACGGCACGCCTTTCACGGCGGAAGACGTCAAGTTCTCATTGGATCTCCTGAACAACCCTGACTTCCGGGCTGGTCGTCGCGCCGGCCATGACTTAGTCCGGGACATCAAGGTCGTCAGCCCGACCGAGATCCAGTGGCGCATGGAAAAAGTCTACGCGCCATATCACGCCATTCTGTCATGGACCTTTATCGTCCCCAAGCACATCCTCAGCCAGGTCTCTGACCCCAATTCAACGGCCTTCAGCAACAAGCCGATCGGCACGGGTCCATTCAAATGGTCAGAGCGCGTCCCTGGCGACCATATTCTGCTGGTGGCAAACGACAAGTACTTTGAGAAAGGACCCTATATCGAACGACTCGTGTACAAATATATTCCCGACCTGACCGTCTTGTTCACACAGTTCCAGACGGGGCAGATCGATTACATTGGCCTGCAGGGCATTACGCCGGACCACTATGACGAGGCCAAGAAGCTGAAGGACCGTGATGTCAAGCCGGTGCCTCAGCCCTTTATCGAGAACATCGCATTCAATCTCGGCAAGCCGCAGTTCAAGGACCGAGCCGTCCGCGAAGCGCTATATTACGCGATGGACAAGAATTCCATCATTGATGCGATTTACTATGGCTTACCCAAGCCGACGGAGTCCTATCTGCCAGCGGAGGCCGCAGTCTTCAATCCCGACCTGCCAAAGCACGAGTACAATCCCGACCGAGCAAAGAAGATCCTTGATGAGGCGGGATGGAAGCCAGGGTCCGATGGCATTCGGGTCAAGGACGGCGTCCGGTTGGAATTCACGAACTCAACGACGGCAGGCAATCATGTTCGGGAGCAGGCGCAACAGCTTCTGCAGCAGACCTGGCGCGACATTGGTGTGGACATGAAGATCCAGAATTTCCCGGCCGCAGTGATGTGGGGCGAGAACTGGATGCAGTCGAAATACGACACCGCAATGGTCGGCATCGGATTCATGATCGGCCCAGATCCTGACACCACCGATTATTTTTCGAGCAAGTCCATCAATGCACAGGGGGGTGCGGGCCAGAATACGACGCAGTATTCCAACCCGGAGGTCGACGCCTTGCTGGCAGTGGGCGCGAGTACTGTCGATCCGGAGAAGCGCCGGGAAATCTACGTCAAGATGCAGACCATCATCCGGCGAGATCTGCCTTATCTTCCCATCTTCCAGTATGCCATGGTCGAGGGGACCAAGGCGAAACTGAAGGGCTATGAGCCCAACGTCAACACACAGACCAATACCTGGAACATGAACGAGTGGTACTGGGAGTCGTAATCTGACCGGGCGCGTGGCGCTTCGTTCCATCTGCACTGCCGCTTCCAGACCAACCCGGAATGGAAGCGGCAGCATCCTGCAAGTCAATGCGACGGACGGACCGTATGGCGAGATACATGCTCAACCGATCGCTGCAGAACCTGATCCTGCTCTGGCTGGTTTCCATGCTGGGATTTGGGATCCTGTACCTCGCACCGGGAGGACCGCTGGCCCAATTTGCCCTGGTACCAGGCATGTCACAAGCGGAGTTGACCCGGATCGCCGAGCAGATGGGGCTCAACCACCCAATTCCAGCTCAATACTGGGAGTGGTTCACACGTCTCCTGACCGGAGATTGGGGGCGTTCCTACCGCGATGGACAACCCGTCCTTGCCGTTATCGGTTCGCACTTGTGGGCCACATTGGAGCTGATGGGGGCATCGTCTCTCGTTGCCATTCTGATCGGCATCTGGGTTGGCGTGCTGGGGGCCATCAAGCGCTACTCGCTCTTCGATTATCTTGCCACCGTTGGAGCGATGATCGCCCTGTCTATTCCTACATTTTGGTTCGGTCTCATCACGATCTACATTTTTTCCGTCAAGCTGGAATGGCTTCCATCCGGAAACATGTACACAATCGGTGACGGATCGCTGCTGGATTACCTGTACCACCTGATTGCACCCGCACTTGTTCTGGGCCTTGTCACCGTTGCCCTGTGGAGCCGGTACATGCGTTCATCGATGCTTGACGTCATTCATCAAGACTTCATCCGCACGGCGCGTGCCAAGGGAGTTCCGGAGCGAGTGATCCTGATGCATCACGCTATGCGCAACGCCTTGCTGCCGATGATCACAATCGGTGGGCTAGAGTTGCCAACACTTCTGAGTGGAGCCCTGGTCACCGAGACGGTTTTCACCTGGCCGGGGATGGGGCGGCTCTTCTTGGATTCGCTCAGCTACCGTGACTATCCCGTGGTCATGGGCGTTCTGATGCTGTCCGCTGTTCTGGTACTGATCGGGAACATGCTGGCCGACATCCTCTACGCGATCTCCGATCCGCGGATCCGGCTCGATTAGGAGAGAACCCATGGTCAGCTCAGTGAGCGTGCCCGATCTGGAGTTGAAGCCAGAAGCCAGTGAGCTAAAGCCTATCCGAAATACGGTGTTACGTCGATTCTTCCGGCACAGGCTCGCATTATTCGGCATCATCATCATTGTGGCGCTCGTGCTCGGTTCCTTTGTCGGGCCTTATCTCTGGCCATTCGACGACTTGCGGATCGACGTCCGGGCCCGGTTCGCTCCGCCCTTTTCAGGTCTCCACGTTTTAGGAACTGACCCGCTCGGGCGCGATCTCATGGCTCGCCTTATGATGGCAGGGCGCATCTCCATGGCGATCGGATTTGCCGCAATGCTCATCAGCATCACCATCGGCACACTAGTTGGCGCTATCGCTGGCTACTATGGCCGTTGGATCGGAATGGTGCTGATGCGCTGTGTCGATGCCATGCTGTGTTTCCCAAGCATCTTCTTGCTGCTGGCGCTCGCCGCGTTCATCAAGCCGAGTGTCGTGACAATCACTCTCATCATCGCTGCAACCTCCTGGATGGAGGTGGCCCGGGTCGTTGAGGGACAATTCCGCTCCCTGCGCGAGCGGGACTTCGCGGTTGCCGCAGAACTGCTCGGTGCCACGGATCGCTATATCATCATGCGTGAGCTTTTGCCCAATGCGGTGGCTCCGATCGTGGTTGCCGCAACCCTCAACGTCGCGCGGGCGATCCTCATGGAATCGTATATCAGCTTTCTGGGTTACGGGATTCAGCCGCCGGTTCCCAGCTGGGGCAACATGCTGAACAATGCCCAGCAATACCTCGTCTCAGCGCCTTGGCTGGCGATCTTTCCCGGCCTGCTCATCGCAATGGCTGTGACAAGTTTCAACTTCATCGGAGATGGACTGCGTGACGCACTTGATCCCCGTCTTGAATCCTGATCCGGATCCAATGGTCACCGATCGCCCTGTCACGCTCTCGGTCCAGGATCTTTCTGTCACCTTTGTTCGAAAAGGCGCAAATATCACGGTTGTCAACGGCGTGTCGTTCTCTATCCGGAAGGGCGAGACCTTAGCGCTGGTCGGCGAATCCGGCTCGGGAAAGAGTGTCACCAGCCTCGCACTCATGCGCCTCCTCCCGCCCGCGCCGCGGACCCGGATCGAAGGAAGGGTGAGGCTCAGGCGCAAGGATGGCCGGATGGAGGACCTTCTCAGCCTGTCATCGGAGGGGATGCGCGAGATCCGTGGCAACGAACTGTCCATCGTGTTCCAGGAACCCATGACCTCACTGAATCCGGTCCACACCATTGGGGACCAGATTGCCGAGGCGATCACATTCCACAGACCGTTGCCGAAGAAGCAGATAGTAGACCGGACACTGGAGCTTCTCGATACGGTCGGTATTCCGGAGCCCCGGCGACGGCTCTTGGCTTATCCTCACCATCTATCAGGCGGCATGCGTCAACGCGTGATGATCGCAATGGCGCTCGCGTGCGACCCCCAGGTGATGATCGCGGACGAGCCGACGACTGCGCTTGATGTGACGGTGCAGGCTCAGATACTTGAACTCCTCAAGGATCTGCAAGCCCAAATGGGCATGTCGATCATCTTCATCACCCACAACCTTGGCGTTGTCGCGGAGATTGCAGACCGCGTGATGGTCATGTATGCCGGCCGCCTCGTGGAAGTTGCGGGGGCTGAGGCCCTGTTCGGACAGCCATTGATGCCGTATACGCAGGGACTTCTCCAATCAGTTCCAAGAATGGAAATGGCCGGCCGGACCGACATCACCATTGAGGGTATTGGTGGCACCGTTCCGGATCCGGCACATCAGCCGACGGGCTGTGCCTTTCACCCGCGCTGTCCGCATATGGAGCTTGATCGGTGCACGACCACGCTACCGCCCCTCGAAAATGCGGGGGAAGGCCATCTGGTGCGCTGCGTTCGCTGGTCGGAGCTGGTGCGGAGAAAGGCATAGCCATGGATCAAATCCCCAGCACGATCCTCGATGTACGCGATCTGAGAAAATGGTATCACCTCGGACGAGGCTTCCTTCCATCCGGAGGGGAGGCGGTCAAGGCCGTCGATGGGATCTCGTTCGAGCTCAGGCGCGGTGAGATCCTCGGGCTTGTCGGCGAGTCAGGGTCTGGCAAGTCCACAGTCGGGAGGACCATCCTCCGTCTGACGGAGCCGACATCGGGGTCGATCCTTTTCAATGGCCAGGACATCGCGCATCTTTCCCGCCGCTCCCTGAAGTCTGTCCGGCAAAAGATGCAGATGATTTTTCAGGACCCGTTCAGTTCCTTGAACCCTCGTATGACGGTTGAGGAGATCATCTCAGCGCCGTTAAAGATCCATGGGCGGGTGACCGGGCGCGACTTGCGGCGGGAAAAGGTCGAGGCCATGCTGGAGATGGTTGGACTGGCTCCCAACCACGCCAATCGGTATCCGCACGAGTTTTCGGGCGGCCAGCGGCAACGGGTTGGCATTGCAAGGGCCTTGATCATGGAGCCCGACCTTCTCGTGGCCGACGAGCCAGTCTCGGCACTCGACGTCTCGATCCAGGCCCAGATCGTGCGCCTGCTGCTGGACGTCCGCCGGCGCTTTGGCCTGAGCATCCTGTTCATAGCCCATGACCTTGCGCTTGTCGGCCACATCTCGGACCGCATCGCTGTCATGTACTTAGGCCGGGTCATGGAGGTTGCCAAAACAACGGATCTTTTCCAGGTTCCGCTGCACCCGTACACGGAGGCCTTGTTTTCCGCTGCTCCCGTCCCCGATCCGTCAGTCCGTCGACGTCGCATCGTGTTGAGGGGCGACATCCCTAGTCCGCTGAACCCACCATCCGGCTGTGTTTTTCGCACACGATGCCCCTATGCCCTACCGGCATGTGCCGAGCGAGTTCCTGAGCTCAGAGAGGTCATGCCAGGGCGCTTCAAGGCCTGCATCAGGGATGATCTTAATCTTCAGGCATGGAACGGTACGACTCCACGCGCCGCTATGGCCTGATGGTGCCCAAGTGATGGAGATGCCTTGTGAACTTCTTGGAATCTGCCCAATCGCTTGCGGACAGTCAGCCTGCTCCGGGACTCTCGCCAGCGCTCGATGCCTTGTGGTGGGAAGCGAAGGATGATTGGAACAGTGCCCATAGCCTCGTGGAGCACGAAACAAGCGCTGAGGCGGCTTGGGTCCACGCCTACCTATATCGTGTCGAGGGTGATCTTGCCAATGCGCGTTATTGGTACAGCCGGGCAGGGCAGCCCTCATACGATGGCGCCCTCAAAGACGAATGGAACGCCATTGCTAGTGTGCTGCTTGCCAATGCGGCAACGCCCTAAGTCGCTTATCAAGGTTGATGTCCGACCAAGTGGCAGGGGCCGACGGAGGTTTGGCTGAAGGGACGGAGCACGAGATGATCTATGATGTTGGCGTTGTCGGCGTCGGGTCCATGGGCAGCATGGCTCTCTGGCAGCTTGCCCAGCGTGGGGTCCGCGTTATTGGCTTCGAACAGTTCACGCTTGGTCACGACCGAGGGGCCGCAGGCGGAGAAACGAGAATGTTCCGCACCGCCTATCAAGAAGGCCATGCCTACGTGCCCTTGCTTCAGGAAGCTCGCCGGTTATGGCGAGCCCTTGAGGAGGAGACCGGAACGTCGCTCCTTTCGCTCAACGGGCTAGCGACGATCGGAACGCCCGACAGCCGCTACATCACTGGCGCCATGGAATGCATCGAGCGCTTTGGCCTCGATGCCGAAATCCTCTCAGCAGACGAGGCGAACACCCGATATCCGGCGTTGAATGTCCTGCCAAGTGAAATCGCCGTCCTCGATAAGGCTGCGGGTCTTATCAGGCCGGAACTAGCGGTGATGACAGCAGGAGCGTTGGCTGAAGCCCGAGGGGCTACACTCATACGGAACGGGAAGGTGCTAGCCATAGAGCCCGATGGAGGCGGCGTTTGGGTCAGCACCAAGGATCGCGATTACAGGGTCGGGAAACTCGTTCTTACGGCGGGAGCATGGGCAGCCGACTTCATCCCACGCGATCTCGTCGCGCCACATCGGGTCAGTCTGACTTGGTTTCTCGCTCGCCAGCCTAGGCTATTCATGCCGGACGTGTTCCCGTCGGTGAACCGCATTTTTGCCGAGACGGGCATAAGCTTGTTTTCCTCGCAGGACGGCACCACGGTCAAGACCGCGGTGAATGGCTCGGCTGGTGCTGTCAGAGATCCCGATGCGGCTCGCACCTATCCTCAGGTCGAGGCGGCCCGCCTCAGTGCCATCATGGCTGAACTCTATCCACAGATCTGGCCGGAGCCTGTGCGCACCACTTCGTACACGGACGGGTTCACCGCTGACGAGCATGCGCTTGTCGGCGAGATACCAGGCCTACCAAATGTCGTTGCTGCTGTCGGCTTCTCGGCACACGGCTTCAAGATGGCTCCTGCTATTGGTCATGCCGTGGCTGATCTCGTGACTGTTGGAGAAACCCGTATCCCGGTTGACCATCTGTCGACCGGACGGATTCAAACCCCAGTCATGCATGCTGCATGATATGTGCTATCCAACGAGACCTCTGATCGGCACGTAGCAGGGCCAGTTGGGAAACGCCCAAAAGCCTCTTCTCATAGAGTTGATTGTGTGTGAAGCGGTGTCCGATCGAAACGATCGGGGAACGCCGCGGAGGCGATGGCCAGCAATATCTACAATCCCGAGAATGTTCGATACTCGTGTGTCGTGATGCCCCTGACGGGACGAGGGGCATCAAAGATATGTAGCCACGCCATGTTTCCAGCGCAGCCCTTTCATGAGGCAGCTCGTATTGCAAAGAGGCGGGATGCAGCCGATATGAGCGGTGGCTGATTTCAACGCGGCACCGCTTTTTCTTCCTCCCGGCGCTGCCGTGTCGGCCGT
>JBOZRS010000008.1:0-27543 GCA_050789065.1 Microvirga sp. | reverse complement strand
CCGATGATGCCGGCCGTGAAGCCGAACAGGAGGTAGAGCGTGCCGATGTCCTTGTGGTTCGTCGAATAGAACCACCGGCGCCAGAAGGTCGGGTGATGGTCATGGTCGGTGGCGACAGCATGGGGTGCGTGAGCCATGGCGAGCCTTCCTGGTACCCCCTCCCACATGATTGGTGGAGGTTTGCGCGCCGGAGGCGGCCTCCATCCTGGATATTGGGGCTGCAGATGGGCCCTTGGCTTCAATTTTTAGAACTGCGTGACCGCAAGGCAACCCGGAAAATGCGCTGGACAGCCTGGAACAGCCGGATCGCTGTCCCATTATGCTCTCGACCTTCCGAATCCAGCAAGGAGACTGTGATGCGTCTGGCTTTCCTCGTTCCTGCCGTTCTCGCCCTCACCCCGGTTGCCGCTCAGGCCCAGGACGCCGCCGCCGGCGAGAAGGTCTTCGCTCCCTGCAAGGCCTGCCACCAGATCGGCGAGGGCGCCAAGAACGCGGTCGGCCCCGTGCTCAACGGACTGATCGGCCGCAAGGCGGGATCGGTCGAGAACTACAGCTACTCGCCTGCCATGAAGAATTCCGGCCTGACCTGGGACGAAGCGACCTTCGCCGACTACATCAAGGATCCCAAAGCCAAGGTGCCCGGCACCAAGATGATCTTCCCCGGCATCAAGGACGAGCAGAAGATCAAGGACCTGACCGCCTTCCTGAAGCAGTTCGACGCCTCCGGCAAGAAGACCGCGGAGCTCGTGCAAGGGCACCGGATCGCCGCCCGGTGACGCGGCGTCGGCATGCATGAGCGGGGATGATGCTGGCCGCAGGCCCCACCCTCTCCGCTTGCCGCCGGAGCGAGGGCTCCTTCTGCACTCTCTCTTCGGGATGCGGATCAGTTCAGGTCCGGTATCCGCACGCGGTTGAGGAAGGCGGCATTCGGGCAGAAGCCAGGCGCGGCAGCCGGGCCTTCCCCTTCGAGCCATCGCTGGCAGTCGATGGAGTTTCGGCACGCCAGGCAGCGGCGGCATGCGGCTGCGAAACCGCCATCGAACCGCTCCCGGACCGCCGCGCCGGGATTCGCCCCGACCCGCTCCATCATCCGCCCGAACAAGTTGGCCTGCCGCTCGACCCAGCGGGTCATGGGCCATCGCCGCGTGCGCGGCACTGATCTCCCAGGCGATCCCGACCTCATGGACAGGCCTCCAAGTTGAACATGCGAAACAAGGATGCTCCGCTTTCCGGCGGGACTCTTTGTTGCGGCGCAATCGGCCGACGCAGGCCCGTGCTCTCGTCTCATCGCATAGCGAAGAGTTCCTGGTGGAAGCGCCTTGCCACCTTGAGCCCGTGGGCGGCGAAGTCCTGCCGGAGCGCTGCGCCGAATCCCGACGGACCGCAGAACCAGATGCTGGCCTCCCGCCAGCCGGGAACCGCCGCGCGGATGCGGTCGCCGGAGAGGCGCCCATCGCGCGCATCATGAAGAACATGCAGGTTCACGTTCGCAGCGTCCGCATCGGCTCGCATCTTGGAGATAGCCTCTTCGCTGTAATCGGCCGTGGTGTGGAACAGGTGGATCTCCTGCGTTTCCGTCCTTTCCGGGTCGGTCTGCCGGCGCAAGGCAATCTGCTTCATGCGGGCGATGAAGGGCGTGATCCCGATGCCGCCTCCCACCCAGATCTGCCGCGGAGCGTCATCCTCGAAGGTGAAGCAGCCATACGGCCCCTCCACCCCCACGGGCTGGCCGACCTGCAGCGCGTCCCGCAGGGTGGCTGTATAATCGCCCAGTTCCTTGGTGATGAAGGTGAGCCGGTGCTCGGCAGGGTTCCAGGCCGACGCGATGGTGTAGGGGTGAGCGCCCTCGGTCGCGTTCGAGGTCACGAAGGCGAACTGCCCGGCGGTATGCCCCGGCCATCCGCCGGGGATGTCGATCTCTCCTTCGAGGACACGGAGTTCAGGGTAGTAGTGGAGGCCGGCGATCCGGCCCTCGGCCTTGCGGCCGGCGCCGACGCGGCGGAGCAGGACCAGGACAGCCGCGGCAGATCCCCATGCCAGCTGGCCGGCCATCATGACGCCCAGAGGCGTCGCCCAATCGCCGAACTGGAGCAGCACGACACTGTGAAAGACCAGCACCAGATAGGCGATGGCGATCAGGCGGTGAGTCTTGTAGAACAGGCGATAAGGAATCCAGCGGACGAGCGCGACGACGATCAACAGGACCGCTGCATAGAAGGCCCATTCGCCGACGCCCTCCGCAGTGCCGCGCTGCGTCAGCAGGAGTTGCTCCAGCGCGTTATCGACGACAGGCCGCGCCCCACGGGCCGGCCGCTCGAGCCATCCGAGCCCCACCGCCCATTTCGGCCCCTGGGACCACAGCCAGTGCGTGACCGCGAGGACCAGGCCGCCGATGCCGAGCCACTTGTGGAGGCGGTACATCTTGTCGAGACCGCCGAGCCAGCGCTCCGGCCAGCGCGGGCGCAGGGCGAGGATCATCGCCAGGCTCATGCACCCCATGGCGAGAACGCCGCTGAGCTGAACCATCGATCCGCGCAGGGCGAAGAAGCCGACAGGCCGCAGGGACGGAGGATCGGCGAGTAGCGAGAGAACGGCCAGAAGCGCCAGTGCGCCCCAGAATACGATCTTGATATGCCTCATCGGGTGCTCCTGCGGCCTCCCCTGCGCTCCGGGAGACCGGTCTTTCAAGCGCGGGCATTTTCGGAACCCTGGCGCCGTGTGTCATTGACCGGTGTCAACCTGCGACAGGCGTTCGACCTTCAAGCACCCTCGGATGAACACTCACCGGCCGTACATGCCGACGAGCTGTGCCTCCGCGAGGACGTGCTTGCGCGCTTCGCGCTCCACATCGCGGCAATTGGCCCCCTCCGGCACGGGCAGGCGATCGACCGACACGGCGAGCAGATGAAAGCGGTAATGGTGCGGGCCATGACCGTGAGGCGGACAGGGTCCACCGTAACCGGTCCGCTGGAAGTCATTGACCGCCTGTCTGAACGCATGCCGGTCCGCTTCCTGAGCCGCACCGTCCGCGAGCGCCGTCTGTTGGGCCGGGATGTCGTAGGCGGCCCAGTGGCGCCAGGTGCCTCTCGGGGCATCGGGATCCTCGCAGAGGAGCACGAAGCTGCGGGTTTCAGCTGGCGCGCCGCTCCAACTCAACGGAGGAGACCGATCCTCGCCGTCGCACGTAAAGCGCCGCGGGATCGCCGCCCCCTCGCCAAATGCGGTCGATTGCAATCGCATGAGAAGCCTCCAGCATTGTCCTCAAACCAATTCTCAACCTCGCATCGATTCTTGAACGACACCGTTCGACGCGCTGCAATGCCGCGATGGAGCGTCAGCTCTCTCCCGGCACATCGTCGTAGAGCTCGGACTGAAGGGCATGTTCCTCCTCGATGGCCTTGTCGGCGACATCGATCGCATCCTGGATGATCTTGAGATCCGCCGCATCCTCGATCGAGACTTTGTCTACCAGCGCCATGTCTTCCATGAGGCTGCGCCTCCGGGCCAGCAGCCGATCCCGGGCTTTCCTAGCTGTTTCGACGCGATCGGCGACCATGGGGCAACTCCCGTTCGTCAGTGCGAAGCACCTTCTTGTCTCGGCCGACAGCAACCGTATCGGCTCGGGCGGCGCGCGGCGTCGATGAACGTCACAACATCCCTTCGACAGAAGCCCGCAGGATCGCTCTGTCAGGTTCCGGCCTCGTAGAAATGGTGGCACTCCGTTTCACGGCCGCGAACCACCCTGCGTCCGGCCAGCGGCCCATGGCCCTCGCTGACGATGGTGCGCTGTCCCTCGGGGGCATGATCCGAGCCGAAGAAGATCACCACCCAGTCGTGCTCCCTGCCGAGCTCGTGCGCCGTCGCCGTATTGGAGTAGAGGGCGGTGAAGGACCATTCGCCGCGCTGGGTGTGCAGGACGGGAAGCCACGCCTCGCCAGTCGGGTTGAAGCGTCGGGGTGCGATTTTCGGAAGTTCGCCGGAACGCTCGCGGTACTCGCGATCCACATCGAGCAGGAGATCGACGCCGGGCTCCCGCACCGGGGCGCCGCCGCGGCGGCGAACGCGTGAGAGCATCTCGGCCAGGGCGACCCGCAGCATCTTCGCGCGGCGCGCCCCCATGCCCGGCACCTCGTCGAGACGTCCGTGATGCGCGGCGTCTTCCAGTTGTTCGAGCGTCGAGACGTGCAGGGTGTCGTGAATCCGCGTGGCAAGACCGGGACCGATGCCGGGAATCATCTGAAAGAGGCGGACAGGATCGGCACTTCCGCGAAGCTGCTCGAGATAAGCCCAGCGTCCCGTCTCGATCATTTGCATGATGGCCCTGCTGATCGAGTGCCCCACGCCGGGAATGGTTTCCAGCGCCTCCGTTCCGCCCCGCGCCATCTCGCGAAGGTCGCGGTCGAGATGAGCGACGGACTCGCTCGCCTTGTGGTAGGCCGCAATCCGAAACGGATCGCCTTCGGTCGCGGCCAGAAGATCCGCCGCCTCCTGAAGCCGCTCAGCGACCTGCTGATTGCATCGCGCGTTGGCTCCCGTGAGGGGCGCAGCGCCACGGGAAATCGCCTTGCCGGAGCCAGTCTGTACGGAGTCGTGCGGCTTCAAGATCCCCTCCGTTGTCGGTTCGGGCCGCGCCCGGCGCGGAACGATGCGTCCCTGCATCGACTATTGCCGCCCGGACGCTCGGCACATTGACATTTCGCAACGCCATGCCGGTCAGGACAGGACAAGTCGATCGTCCGGACCGAGACTGATCCCGCGGCCGAATGGCCGGCACTCGCGGTCGAGAGTCCGCTGCAGCCATTCGGCATCCTCGTGCGTCGCCCGGTTGAGCCGGAAGCGGCGGATCTGCAATGGCGCCATCTCGAGCCTGGTGAGATCGTCCGTGGCTGCTTCCACGGTCGCGAAATACATGAGACTGAGATCGCTCCTGAACTCCTCGTATCCGGTGATGCCTTCATAATCGTTGAGGAAGTCGCCGCAGCCATAGAGGATCAGCCGGTTCCGGTAGAGTTCCAGGGCTTTTGGATGATGCGAGGAATGGCCATGCAGGACAGATATGTCGGCTCGATCGACAAGGGCATGGGCAAAGCGCCTGTGCTCATCCGGGATGGCATAACCCCAGTTCGGCCCCCAGTGGATCGAGGCGATCACCACATCGCCCGGCCGCTTGACCGCTCCGACCTGCCGGGCGATTCCGGCGATGCTGTCCTCGGACAGATCGCGCAGGTAGTTCACGCCCGGCCTGCGCGATGTCGCCGCCCAGTCAGGTGAAGTCCCGCTCGACGCCATTGCAAACGACAGGACGAGCACACGCCCCTTGCCGGGAACCTCCATCACGGCGGGAGCCTCGGCTTCGGCCAGGTTCCGCCCGGCTCCGGCGATGGAGATGCCCCGTCCCTTGAGAGCCTGCAGGGTTTCGATCAGGCCTGCCTCCCCCCAGTCCAGAACATGGTTGTTGGCGAGGCCGCAGCAGTCGATCCGGGCCGAGAGAAGGCAGTCGGCATTCTCCGGACTCATCCGGTAGTTGATGCCCTTGGGCTCATAGGCATCGCTGCGCGTGACGGCGGTTTCGAGATTGACGATGCGCAGATCCGGACGGGACCGCCGCCACTCTTCCAGCGCGTCCCCCCACACATAGTCGAAGCCGACCGGCCTCGGAATCGGCCCGTGGGCCTCCTCGGCGAGGCGCACATAGCCGAGCGCGGTGCCGACATAGTCCTCGTGAAGCCTCGAATCGTTCGGGTGCGGCAGGATCTGGTCAAGGCCGCGCCCGAGCATGACGTCGCCGCACAGGAAGATGGTGATGGCGCTCTTGGGCTGCGGCCTCTCGCCAGCCCGGCCGGAGGCCCCAGACTTTCCGGTGCCGGGCATGATCAGCGGAACCTGGGCTGCGGCAAGCGCCGCAAGCGCCTGGAGCAGGCTTCTCCTGCTTCGGCCCCGATCTCGCCGTTCATCGCGCTCCTCTCCGTCAAGGTTGCGCCGCAGGACCACGGCTCTGATCCTCCATGGTCTCGAAATAGGAGCGGTCCTGCTTGGGCCGCTCCCCAAGGCTCTCGCCGGTCAGAAGGTAGTGAACGGTCTCCGCGATGCTCGTCGTATGGTCGCCGATCCGCTCGATATTCTTGGCGCAGAAGAGCAGGTGCGTCGACGGCGCGATCTCCCGGGGGTTCTCCACCATGGACTGGAGAACTTCGCGAAAGAACCCCGTGTAGAGTTCGTCGATCGCGGCGTCGCTCTGCCAGACCTGGAGCGCCTCCCTGTCGTCCTGCTTCGCGTAGGCATCGAGAGCGTTCCTGAGCTGCGCCAGGACCAGACCGCCCAAGCGAAGGAGATCGTCCTTGACCTTGCCTGCCGGAATGGCTGCCCGGATGGCGAGGACCCGCTTGGCGTTGTTCTTCGCAAGATCGCCGATGCGCTCGAGGTCGCCCGCCAGCCGAATGGCCGAGATAATCTCGCGCAGATCGATTGCCATCGGCTGCCGCCGCGCGATCAGCAGCACGGCTTGCTCCTCGAGTTGCCGCTGCAGCCCGTCGAGCTGCGGATCCGCCGCAACGACCGCCTCGGCCAGCGGAACGTCTGCCCGGGCGAGCGACGTCATGGCGTCCTGCAGCATCCCTTCCGCCATCCTGCCCATATCCAGAAGGCTTTGGCGGAGGTTCCGCAATTCGGCATCGTAGGATGTCACGATGTGATGATGGTCCGTCATGGGACCTCCTCCGGGCGGACTTCAGAAGGAAGGCATCGCTCGATCCGGGAGCGGCGACTGCGCCGCAATCATGGTTTGAGCCCGTGCTTGCCGAGCAGCCGGACGGTGCTGGCCTGCGGACCCTTGTCGCCTGTCTCCTCCACGAACGTCACCCGTGCCCCCGGCTTGAGATGCGGGAAGGCTTCGTCCAGCACGCTGTTGCGGTGAAAGTAGATTTCTCGCCCGTCGGCACTCTCCAGAAAGCCGTAGCCCTCCTCCGGCCAGATCTGCCGTACGCTCGCGACCGGCTGGCCCTCATGCGCCTTGACCTCCCCCTGCAGGCGCCGCGCCTCGTCCTGCAGCCGCCGCCGCGCCCGGCTGAACGCATCGTTGATGGCAAACACCGGGTCGGCGAAGCGCTCGTCCGCCGGCGGCGTGCGCTCCACGGCGACCTCGTGCCCGTCCGGCAGCACCAGATGGATGTTGACCTCGTACTGCCCGCCGGTCCGGTGACGCTGCCCGGGTCCTTTCATCACCAGGCGGCAGGCGGTGATGCGGCCGAAGAATTCCTCCAGACCGCTGAGCTTCTGAGCGATGAGGCTGCGCTGCCGCTCGGTCGGCTCGAAACCCTGGAAGTCGATTTGCGCCGGGATCTGCATGCGACCTGCTCCTCTTGTTGGCCATGAGCCGACAGGGTGGGCCGCCCGCCCGGCTCTGCATTGAGGAATGTCAAGAAGGGCCGGTCTGAGCGCGCTAGGTTGAGACATGCCTCAATTCCACGCCACGCGAGACGTTCTCATCAGCCCGCCCGGCCTGCCCGGGACCCTGACTCTGCCGCCCCGAAGCGAGGGCGTGATCGTCTTCGCCCATGGCAGCGGCTCGAGCCGGCTCAGCCCGCGCAACACCCAGGTGGCGCAGCAACTGAACGGCCAGGGTTTCGCCACGCTCCTCTTCGACCTGCTCACCGACCGGGAGGCCGAGGACCGCAGGAACGTGTTCGATATTCCCCTGCTGGGAAGCCGCGTGAACGAGGCCCTGCGCTGGGTCAGCCGTCAGCCCGATCTGGCCGCGCAGCGGATCGGACTCTTCGGTGCCAGCACCGGGGCTGCGGCCGCTCTCGTGGCGGCGGCCGAAGCGCCCGAACTCGTGAATGCGGTTGTATCGCGCGGCGGCCGTCCGGATCTGGCAGGCGCGGCGCTGGCGAAGGTCGCGGCCCCGACCCTCCTGATCGTCGGCGGACGGGATCACGAGGTTCTGGAGCTGAACCGGGAGGCCCAGCGGCAGATGCGCTGCCCGACGAGCCTCGTGGTCGTTCCAGGCGCGACCCATCTCTTCGAGGAGCCGGGAACGCTGGATCGGGTCGTTGCAGAGGCCGCGAACTGGTTCGCCGAACACCTGAAGCGGCATGAGCGGAAGCACCCGTAGGCGCCCACCGACGGTGAGCAGAGGAAAGTCTTACCGCTCCCGATCGTCGGCCGCTTCCTCGGCAAGCAGGATGTCGTAAACGGCGGCCGCCGGTCCCGAGAGCGCCTTTCCCGCCTTGCCCATGACGTCGTCGGCGCTCGCCATCCATTGCACCGCCGTTTCGATGTCTTCCGTCGTGGCTCCGGTTTCAAGAATGGCCACGATGGTTTCGTCCGACACGTCGCCGACCAGGTGAGCGATGTCGTCCTTGGAAAGTTTCATCTCCTGCATCGGGCAGCCTCTCGGATAGGTCGGGTGAAGAGTAAATCGTGCTCTCGCGCTCGGGCATGGATATCGGACGCAAACCCTCGCGGGTGACCTGCAAGGACTCGATCTCGCCATGCACTCTCGGCGACCATAACGGGCGGTCCATTCCGGCTCTTGACTATTGTCAAAGAGAGCCGGTGCGAGGCTGGTCACGCTCTTTCGATGATCTCTCGGATCCGGCTGGTCAGGGCGTCGATTGCAAACGGCTTCGTGATCATCTCCATGCCGGGTTCGAGAAAGCCGGATGCGAGCGCGGCGGTCTCCGCATAGCCGGTGATGAACAGCACTTTGAGATCGGGCCGCAGCAGGCGGGCCCGGTCGGCGAGCTGGCGGCCGTTCAGGCCCGGCAGGCCGACATCGGTGACGAGGAGGTCGATCTGCTGCTTCGCTTCCAGCATCCTGAGACCCGAGGGGCCGTCGACAGCCTCCAATGCGCGGTAGCCGAGATCCGACAGGACCTCCAGAATGAGCGCGCGGACGACCGGCTCGTCCTCGACCACGAGAACCGTTTCCCCGGCTCCGGCCCGACGCGCGTCGCTCAAGCCTGACGATGCGCTTTCGTCCGCGAGCTCACCCTGGAAGCGGGGCAGATAGACCTTGACCGTCGTCCCCTTGCCGACCTCGCTGGAGATCCGCACATGCCCTTCGGATTGCTTGGCGAAGCCGTAGACCATCGACAGGCCGAGGCCCGTCCCCTGGCCGAGCGGCTTCGTCGTGAAGAACGGGTCGAAAGCCTGGGCGATCACGTCGGCCGGCATGCCCGTCCCCGTGTCCGAAACGCTGATCACCACATAAGGGCCTGGGGCGATGTCGCTCTGGCCGGCATAGGTCTCGTCGCAATGGGTGTTGGCGGTCGTGATCGTCAGCTTGCCGCCATCGGGCATCGCGTCCCTCGCATTGATGGCGAGGTTGAGAATGGCGCTCTCCAGCTGATTGGGATCGCACAGGGTCAGCCACAGGCCCTCGGTTGGAGCGAGTTCGAGTCGGATCGCCTCCGACAGGGTTCGCCGCAGAAGATCCTCCATGAGGAGGATCAGGCGATTGGCGTCGACCGGCTTCGGATCGAGGGGCTGCCGCCGCGCGAAGGCGAGAAGCCGATGCGTCAATGCGGCCGCCCGGTTCGCCGACGACATGGCCGCCTTGGCATACCGTTCGAGAGTGTCGATCCGCCCCTGAGCGATGCGGCTCTGCATGAGATCGAGCGATCCGACGATGCCGGTCAGGAGATTGTTGAAGTCGTGCGCGATCCCCCCGGTCAGCTGGCCGATCGCCTCCATTTTCTGGCTCTGCCGCAACTGCTCCTCGAGCGCCTTGCGTTGCGAGACATCGCGGCCGGCGCTGTAGAACCCGCCATCGGCCGGGGCCAGGGTCCAGTTGATCCAGCGGTAAGATCCGTCCTTCGCCCGAAGGCGGATGTCGAAATCCCGGACGGGCTGCCCGCGCAGGACCCTTCGGAGCTGCGTGCGGGTCGCGTCCTCATCCTCGGGATGGACCCAGGCATCGAACTGTGTGCCTACGACCTCGTCCTCGTCATAGCCGAGCAGTTCCGTCCAGGCCGGGTTGACGGCCCTGTGGCGGCCATCGGCGCCGCAGATGCCGAACAGGTCGCTCGAAAGGCTCCAGAGCCTGTCCCTCTCCCGGGTTCTCTGTTCGACGCGGCTTTCCAGCTTCTCATTGAGTTCCCGAAGCCTCTCCTCGGACCGCTTGGCCGCCGTGATGTCATAGATGACGCCGATGAACCTGGTGCCGGCGGTTTCGGCATCCTGCACGTATTCGCCGCGCCGCGCGAGCCAGCGGACCTCATCGTTGTCGGGCCGCCGGATCCGGAACTCGGTATAGGACGTACTCTCGACAGCCGGATCGTGTCCGATGATGGGCGGATCGCCCGGAACGACGAGCGCATTGATGGTCTGCACGGGCAGGGCATTGGAGGGATAGAGTCCCAGGAGCCGGCAGAATTCTTGCGAAACGCTGGCCGTTCCGAAGCCCTGCACATGCTCGAAGGTCCCGATGCCCCCCGTGCTCTGCGCGATCCGGAGGCGCTCCTCGACGTGCTTCTGATCCGTGATGTCGACGAGGACGCCCGTGAATCGGATCGGGCGGTCGTTGTCGTCGAAATGGGACCTCCCGCGCGCGTGAACCCACCGCACAGAGCCGTCGGACGAGACGAGCCGGTACTCCTTGGAGAAGACTTCAGCCCCGTTGAGGATGCCCCCGATGGCGATCCGGATCTTGAGCTGATCGTCAGGATGAATGCCGGAGAAGAAGACCTTGGCCGGCAGGCCGCGCGCCGCTTCGATCGAATCGAGGCCATAGAGCGCGGCGAAGCGCGCATCGGCTGTCAGTGACTGGTTGGAAATGTCCCAGTCCCAGGATCCGCCGGCTCCGGCGACGGTCAGCGTCAGACGCAGCCGCTCGTTGGTCTCGTCGAGTTTCTTCTGGCTGGCGCGCAGTGCCGCTTCCGTCTCCTCCGCCCGATGGGATTGGGTCACGTCGAGCTGGGTTGCCATGAAGAAGATGAGTTCCCCGCCCTCGACGCGAATGGGCGTGATGAAAAGACTGTTCCAGAAGGGAGTGCCATCCTTGCGACGGTTCAGCAGCTCGACCGAGATCTCCCGCCCGGCTTCGACTGCCTCCCGCACCCGGGAGAGCGTTTCCGGGTCGGTGTCCGGCGCCTGCATGAACCGGCAGTTGCGGCCGATCGCCTCATCGAAGGTGTATCCTGTAACCTGGGAAAAAGCCTCGTTGACGAAAACGATGGGGTTGTCCGGCAACCGTGGGTTCGTGACGACCATGGGCAGGCCTGAGCGTTCGAACGCCGTGAAAAATGGGCCGGCCAACCGGCGCAGTTCATCGACCGCAGCCCTGACGGCCCGGTCGGATGTCGTCAATGACGCGTTCGTGCGGGCAGTCATGCCTGCAGGATCTGCCCGTGGGATCCGGTCGGGATGGACGTCACGCTTCTCTGTCTCCTCCAACGACCCGTTCGATGAAATCGGCAATCAGGATCTTGAGCGCCCCAAGCGACGGCAAGTCCATCAGCATGGCGATATAGCCCCGGATATCCCGGTTGCGCACCGAGAAATTGATATAGAGGAAGAGCACCAATCCGCCATCCGGCCTCTCCTGCGCGACCTCGAACAGCAATGCTCCATCGCCCCGCACCACTTCGGGCAGCGAAATGTGAAGGGAGCGCTTCAGCATGTTGGCCATCGTGGCGAGACAGCCGTTCAGGATGACGTTGCCCGTCTCCGCCAGCGCCTCCTGCTCCATCTCGGCGAGTTCGTCCGGCGAGACGTCATTGCCGATGATCGCCCTGACCAGATCCAGGCTGGTGACCTCGGGAAAGATCAAGAGCGCGCTGCCCGAGAAAGCGCCTTCGAACTGTTGCCGGATCGCGACGAGCTGATGGCTTTCACGCTCTCCGATCAGTCTGGCTGCGTCCTTGGGAATGAGAACCTCGATCGACGGGACCGAGAGCAGAACCTCCTCCCCGATCATCTTGCGCAGGCTCGCGGCGGCCCGGCTGACACCGATATTGACCAGTTCGGTCAGGGCATCCCGTTCAAGTTCGCTGAGATCGACATCGAATGACATAACGATTATGCACCGCCCGCCCGCAGGCGAAGCGCAGCTCCGGACACGAAGCCGCGCAGTGCATCTTCGGTCAGGGGCTTGCTCACGAACGTGGCATTGACCGCCCTTGCGCGGGCGATCACCTCGTCCTGGATATTGGCTGTGATCACCGCGATGGGCATGGTGGGATGGAGAGTGCGGATCTCGGCGGCGAGTGCCAATCCATCCTTCTCGGGCATGTTGAAGTCGATCATGGCGACATCGATCTTCTGGTCGCGCAAGATAGCCAGCGCGTCATGCGCGCTTCCGGCTTCGACGCGGCTCCACTCGGGCTGCAGCGCAGCGAGCGCCTTTCCGGCCACGATGCGGGCGAGCTTGCTGTCGTCTACGATCAGAACGGTTGTTGCCACCTATTTGTCTCCACGAGGGGGAATGGCCTGCTGGAGCGAAAGATATCGCCTCGGGCGCGGAATTCGTTCATTTCTTTTAGGGTAAGTGCCCGGAATAGCAAGCTTTCAGGTCTCCGGTGACGATGAGCCGCTGGCCGCGTCAGTCCGCAGCAACGGCGTGATCCAGTCCCGGATGAAGGGATCCTGGCTGGAGCCCTGAATTGCGGGCCTGAGGGCCATCAGAAGCTGGACCACCGCCGCATGAAGATGCTCGGCGCCGCTGATGCTCACGATGCGGTTTCGGTCCGCCTGAAGCCAAGCGCAGAGCGGCTCTGCATCCTCGACATGGCAGCGCCCCTCCAGCACAACGATGTTACCGTCCAGCCGCACGCTCATCCGATCAGCTCCGGAACATCGAGGATCATCAGGACGCTGCCATCGCCGAGCAGGGTCGTTCCCATCACGCCGGGCATTCCGGCGAGGATGCCGGTCATGGGGCGCATCAGGACGTCCATTCGCTCGCCGAACCGGTCGACCGCGATG
This sequence comes from Microvirga sp., assembly GCA_050789065.1. Lineage (GTDB taxonomy): Bacteria > Pseudomonadota > Alphaproteobacteria > Rhizobiales > Beijerinckiaceae > Microvirga. The sequence continues at coordinate 14,619 of JBOZRS010000008.1, read as the reverse complement.
CCCACGAGATCGTTCGCCGCCGGCATCACGAGCACCTTTTCGCCCGCGCCCGGGCGTCTCGTCCGTTGAAGGCCGAGCAGGTCGGCAAGCCTGACCAGAGGAAGCGTGCGGTCCCGCATGACGAATGCCTCCGCATCCCGAACCGGGACGATACGGTCGGACGGCACGAAGGCCGTCTCGATGATGCCGTCGAGCGGTATTCCATAGCGCTCTCCTTCGACCAGGACCGTCATGACCTTCGTCATCACGACCGTCACCGGAATGGCGAAACGCACAGCGGTGCCGCGACCGCAGATGCTCCGAAGGCTCACCCGCCCGCCCATCTTCTCGATGGAGGCACGCACGACATCCATCCCGACGCCGCGCCCGGACAGATCCGTGACCTCCGAAGCCGTCGAAAATCCAGGAGCGAAGATCAGGTCAAGGACTTCGGCATCCGTCAATCCATCGATCCGATGCCCGGGGAGCAGGTTGCGCTCGCGGGCCGCCTGCCTGATCCTCGCAGCATCGATCCCGCGTCCGTCGTCCTCGACCTCGATAATCACCTGATCGCCCTCGCGGCGCGCCCGCAGCGCAATTTTTCCGCGAGGCTGCTTGCCCGCTTCCAGACGCGCAGTCTCCGGCTCCACTCCGTGATCGGCGGCGTTGCGGATCACATGCAGGAGAGGCTCCGACAGCCCTTCGACGACGGACTTGTCCGCTTCGACTCCCTCGCCCTCCATCACGAAGTCGATGCCCTTGCCGAGCCGGCCGGCGATGCCCCGAACCACACGCGGGAAGCGCCGGAAGATATCCCGCAGAGGCAGCATGCGGACATCCATGACGGCCCTGTGCATGTCGGAGACGAGGCGGTCGATCGCGGCCTGGCTGGACAGGATGCCCTGGGCCAGCTGCCTGCCATCCATCCCGTCGCTCGCTTGGGCGGCCAGATGAGCGAGCGCATTCTTGGCGATGACCAGCTCGCCGACGAGGCCCGCTAGAACGTCGATCCGCTTCGCATCGACCCGCAGGCTCCGCGAACCGCCCTCGGAGAGCTCCGGCCCGTGATCCACGACACCGATGTCCCCGTCCGGCTCGCCAGACGCGGCGCGACTGGACATCATGTGGAACGAGACCTGATCCGGGACGAAGCGGAAGACCGCCCTCACATCGTCGAGCGGCGCAACGGAGAGGGCCTCGACCTTAAGATTGCACAAAAACGGATCGAACTCCGACGCGGGCGGCCAGGGATCCCGGTTCGAGATCCGGACGGCGACGAGATCCGGGACCGAGCGCAGCAGCGCCATCGGATCGTCGCCCGCGAAGAAGCAGTCGGGACGCGGGACGTACTGGAACGCCACGAGCGGCGCATCCCCGGCCTCGGCACGCGCGGCAACCTTCGGATGATCGGCCAGCAGCATCTCGGCCCAACCGGGAACAGCTGCGGGTTCCGCCGTGTCACCGGCTGCGGAAGCCCGACCAAGTCGGGAACGCAGTTCCTGCGCGAGATGCCGGCCTTCTTCCGGCGCATCGGCGGGAAGATGCCCCGTCGCCTCGACGGCATCGACCCAGCGTTCCGTTCGGGTCATGCATTCCAGAAGCGCGTCGATGATCGCGCCGTCGGCGGTTGCGCGGCCTTCCTTGAGGGCGCTCAGGAGATCTTCGCCGGCATGCAGGGCGAGACCCATCGGGGCGAAGTCGAAGAGGCCGACGGAACCCTTGAGCGTGTGCACGGCGCGGAACGCGCTGTCGAGACGGGCGGCATCGGCAGGGTGGCGCTCGAGGGCCAGGAGATCGTCGGTCGCCTGCTGGACGAGTTCCCGCGCCTCGACGATGAAATGCTGGAGGAGATCGTCCATCGTCACCTCCCCTCGGGCCGCTGATAAACGATGGCATCCTCGAAGCGCCGGATCTTGAACCTGTCCGTGATGCGCGTCATGGATTCCGTATGGCCGAGGCAGATGTAGCCTCCCGGCTGGAGGCTGTCGTACAGATTGCTGACCGCCAGCAGACGCGACGCCTCGTCGAAATAGATCAGCACATTGCGGCAGAAGATGATATCGAACTGGCCCTGAGCGGCCACGGAGGCGCTGTCCACGAGGTTCACCTGCGTGAACTTCACCGATTCCCGCAGGTCCTGGATCAGCCTGCGCTGTCCGTTCCGTGGCGGCTCGAAGTAACGCTCGATCACGTCCGGCGGAAGCCGCGCCAATGCACGTTCGCCGTACTCGCCGGCCTCTGCGTCGAGCAGCACACGGGTGTCGATGTCCGAGCCCACGATCTCGATGTGATAGGCATCGACCATGGCCCAGTTCTCAAGCAGCCAGATCGCGATCGAATAGGGCTCCTCTCCGGTGGAGCACGGGACCGACCAGATGCGGACCAGATCGCCCGGCCCTCGGTGTCGCACGATGTCCGGGAGAAGCGACTTCCCGAGGCACTGAAGCTGGTGCTCCTCCCGATAGAAGTAGGTTTCATTGACGGTGAAGCTGTTGACCAGGAGTTCGGCCTCCTGCGGATCCGATTGGAGCCGCGCGAAGTAGGCCGGAAAGGATGGCGCTCCGACCGCCGCCATGCGATCCGCCACGCGCCGGTCGATGTAATAGCGCTTGTTCTCTCCAAACAGCATTCCGGTGCGGCGATAAAGGAAGTCGCAGAAGCGACGCAACTCATCAGCCGTCAGGACCGGCGGTGGCGGCTCCGCAGGTCCCCGAGGTGCCTTGGGGGATCGAGGCCTCCGGCTCATGAGACCCCCAGCACGTTCATGAGCCGCCCAGCGATCTGCTCCAGGGGCTCGACGAACTCTGCGCCGCCCTGGCGAACCAGTTCGCCCGGCATGCCCCAGACGACGGCGGTCTCCTCGGCCTCCGCGATCGTTCGGCCGCCCGAGGCCCGTAGCCTCGTCATGGCGCTTGCCCCGTCATAACCCATTCCGGTCATCAGCACGCCGATCAGCCTCTCGGGCGCGAAGTGCTGCATGGCGCTGTCCACCATGCGGTCGACGCTCGGATGCCATCGGTGCTCCGGAAGCGAGGGCGCCGCCAGCACGACGGGGCCGCCCGGTCGCATGCCGACAATGATGTCCGCATCACCCCGTCCGACATACACATTTCCGGATGCAAGCGGCATCGGCCCCGTCACTTCGGTGACGGTCAATGGGCAAAGACCGTCGAGCCGGCGCGCGAGCGGGCCGGTGAACGATGCCGGCATGTGCTGCGCCACGACGACAGGCCAGGGGAAATGCGCGGGCAGGCGGGAGAGCAGAGCGTCGAGCGCCGGCGGACCTCCTGTCGAAGTGCCGACCAGAACGATTCCATCGGCGGGCGTGCCCTTGATCAGTTTCGCCTTCGGGGCCGCCGGAGGTGATCTGCGGGTCCGGGTTGCGGGCTCCGCGTGAAGGCCGTTGCGCAACCGGACACGCTCGGCGAGCCTCAAAGTGCGTCTCAGGCGCGCCTGCGAAGCCGCCCGGACCTTTTCGACCAGGCGCGGGGCCAGCGCGTCGATCTCAAGGGAAACGGCCCCCGCCGGTTTCGCGATGAAATCCACCGCGCCGAGATCCATGGCCTCGAGCGTGACGGCCGCTCCCGCTTCGGTCAGGGACGAGACCATGACGACCGGACAGGGACGTTCGAGCATGATGCGGTCGAGACATTCGAGGCCGTTCATCTGCGGCATGGTGATATCGAGAGTGATGACATCGGGCTTGAACGCGCTCAACTGCTCGAGAGCCTCCAGCCCGTTGCGCGCGAACGCGATCTCGAAGTCACCCTCGGCCGCGAAGATGCCGCCGAGAAGACGTCGCATGAGGGGAGAATCGTCGACGATGAGCAGCCTGATCACGGAGCCGGCCGATCCGGGCTGCCCTCGCCCATCGCCGCGAGCAGATCCTTCTCGGCCTTGTCCAGGAGTTCGCGCGGGTCGAGGAGGAGGATCATGCGGCCCTCGACTTCGATATTGGCGATCCGCTCGATGACCTGGCTCCGGTCGGCTGCCAGATCCGGGGTCGGGCGAAGCTGGCTTACGGGTATCCTGAGAACCTCCGTGACGCCATCGACGACGAAGCCCGCCTGCATGTGATCGATGGTGACGACCACGACGCGCTCCCGACGCCGTTCGCCGCGTCCTTCGACGCTGAAGCGCCGCCTCTGGTCGATCACCGGAACGACCCGGCCGCGCAGATTCATGACTCCTTCGATGAAGGCGGGGGCCTTGGGCACTCTCGTCAGGGTCTCCGGCGCGCGGACAACCTCGTCGACGGCCGCGATGGGCAGGCCGTATTCCTCGCCACCCAATTGAAAGACGACGAACTGCTCATCGCTGTCGGAGCGCATGTCGGTCATATCCTCGTCCAGGTCCTCCCCGGCTTGCAGCGCGACCTCGTCGGCGATCGCCTGATCCCTGAACAGGCGATCGGCCGACAGAACTGAGACCAGGCGGCGACCGTCGTCGAGGCGGCAGATGCCCTGGATTTCAGCCTCCGAGGCGCCCCGTGTCAGGACCGCCGGAACCGGATCGATCATGTCGGAGGAAACGCGTAGAATTTCCTTCATGCCGTCGGCAACGAGGCCGACGAGCGCATCGCCGATCCGCACCACCACGACGCGCGATTTCCGAACGTCGCGCGTGCCCGAGCGCAAACCCAGAAGCCCCTGGAGGGAGACCAGCGGGAGCAATTGCCCGCGCAGGGTCATGACCCCGAGCATCACCGCATCGGTGCGCGGGACCACGGCGACCCCGGCCGGAAGCGCCACGATCTCACGGACCCTGTCGAGCGGCAGGGCGAAATCCTGCCCTCCCACATCGAAGCTGACGAGAGCCACCGCATCGCTCGTACCCGCCTCCTGCGTTTGAATCGCAGCGGAAGACGGCACCTGCCGGTGACGGGACGTTCGGACGAAGCTGCCGAAGTCACGGGCGAGCAGAGCGTCGAGATCGAGCGGCCGAGCCGGCGCGCCATCGGCGCTGCCGAGGGATGCCACTCTGTCGATCACGAGGCCGACCGGCGCGCCGCGGTCGACCACGACCACGCGGACGCTCGCGGGCGGGTTGCCACCCGCTCCGAGCAGGGCGCGCAACGAGACGACCGGCATCACCGCGCCCCTGAGGTTGGCAACACCCACGAGACTCGTCGGGCCGAGCGGAACGCGCGTCACCGCCGGGAGCCGGATCACCTCGGCGATCTCGGAGGCTGGCAGGGCGAAGCGCTCATCCCCAACCTCCACGGTCAGGAACGATCGGTCGACAGCCAGGAGGGCCGTCTGAGTCATGAGCCTAGGCCCCTGCAATCTGAAGTTCGTCGGCCAGGGAAGCAATCTCTTCGATGGCTGCGGCGAGATCCTCGGCGCTGCGCGCCTGCTGGCGGGCGGCGGCCGCGGCCTGCGCCGCGGCGCTTCCGGCCTGCTCGGCAACGGCGGCGATCTGCTGCGTTCCGGCCCGCACCTCGCGCACCGCCGTCAGGATCGTCTCGGCTCCCGACAGGATCGCAGCGCTGCCCTGGCGGACCGTCTCCACGTCGGCCTCGATCGCGCCGAGCCTCTCGGCGATGAGCGTGTTCTTGGCGACCTCCGCCTCCGACACGACGGCGCTCTGCTCCAGCTCGCGCCGGACCGTCGCGATCTGGTCGCGGATCAGGCGGACCACGTCCTTGATGCGGTCGGCGTTGTCGGACGCATCCCGCGCGAGGCTGCGGATGTCGCCGGACACGATGGCGAAACCTCGACCCGCCTCGCCGGTCCGTGCCGCCTCGATGGAGCCGCTCACGGCCAGCATGTTGGTCTGGACCGCCACGAGCGCGATCCCGTCGACGATCTTCTCGATGCGTCGGCTGGTCTCGTCCAGGCCGCCGATCAGCCCGACAACGGCCCTCGTCTCCTGAAGGGCCGCCTCGACGCTCGCGGCCAGCCGCATCATCGACGCGCGATTTTCCCGGAGCGTCGTCGTGATCGCTTCCACCTGCCCGAGAGCCGTGTTGGCTGTGTTCCGGGACGCGCCAGTCGCCTTTTCGATCTGCTCCATCGCGGCATTGGCCTGCTGGGTCGCGGCAGCCTGCATCTGGGCTCCTCGACCGATCTGCTCGACGGCAGTCATGATCTGACCGGCGGCGCCGGACAATTCCTGGATGGTCGCCGAAAGCTCCTCGGCCGCCGACCCGACCTGCTCGCCGCTGGAGGCCATGGTGGTGCCGGCCTGAAGATTATCGGCCAGTGCCGCAAGAGCCTGCGCCGTCTGCTGACTCTGGTCGAGAGACTCGCTTTGCTGCTGGACCGCGCGCTGCGCCTCCGACGCGGCTGCGGCCTGCTCCTCGGCGGCGCTCGCCACCTGCTCGGCCCCCCGCTGAGCCTCGCGGACGGCCGCCTCGGCTTCGACGGCGGCCACCAGAATGGACTGGCTGCCCTCCGCGAGGGACGCGGCATCGACCCGGATCTTGTCAAGCGCCGCCACCACGACCCGGCCGAGCTGCGCTTCTCCCGAAGCTGTCTCCGCGGCCGACCGGATGCGGCCGGCGACGGAGCGGACCTCCGTTTCGATGCCGCCCGCGAGCGCCTGGACGTCCTGGGCGCACTTCTCCGAGGTTGCTGCCATGGCGCGCACCTCGTCCGCCACGACCGCGAAGCCGCGGCCGTGATCGCCCGCCCGCGCAGCCTCGATGGCTGCATTGAGCGCAAGAAGATTGGTCTGATCGGAGATGTCGCCGACGGCGCGCGTGATCTCGCCGATATCGGCGGCCTGCTTTTCGAGGAGCGCGATGACGCCGACCATGGCGGTCTGACGGGCCGCATTGGCCTCCACCGCCACCACGGAGGATTCGATCTGAGCGCCTGTCTCGGTCAGCAGCGTCTGCAGCGCCACCGTTCTGACACGGGACAGGTCCGCGTGGCTGCGGGCCTCTGAGAACGCGGCGCTCAGGTTGGTGATGGCCGAGAGCGACTGATGCGATGCGCCCGCGGCCTCTTCGGCGCCGCTGGCGATCTGCTCCATCGCGCGGCGCAGCTCCTCGGCGGCAGAGGACGCCTCGGCGACTCCGCTCGCAAGCTCCTCGGTCGCTGCGCCGATGCGCTCGGCCGCTTTCTGTTGCCGGGCCCGCACGCGTTCGAGAGCGCGGCGCTGGGACGTGCCTCCCCGCTCAGGAACGGGAGACGATGCTACATCGTCTCTCACGGCTCGTGAGCTGCCTTTGCCTGCAAGTTCAGACGTCTTGACCAGTGCCATTGATGGCCCTTGCGTGAAAGAGTGCGACGTTTCGGAGAACCGGCCCGACGAAAGACCTTCGCGCTGGATCACCCGAAGCCGACCGGACGAGATGGAATGTTTATAGACGCATCCCCTAGGGGAGCAAGGGACGCATTCGGCAGACTTCCCCAGAAGTCCGGAGGACATGCGGGATTCCTGTGAATGCGCTCGTACCGTCTCGACTTGCGCGGGTTCTCGCTGAAGCTGAGAGACAACCTTGCAGAAATATTTCACGGGACATCTGGTCCGACGAAATGAGCGCCCTATCTGGGCCGCCATGAAACCTGACCAGTACACGATCATGTCCGTTGGCAGCTGCTGGGCAGCGCGGCTGAATGCGAGTCTCCTCGACACGCGCTTGAACAAGGCCGGTGCCGATCGGGCTACGTGCGAGGATGGCGCCTTCGCGCCTCTCCGGATGTTCGGGCGCGCCGGCTGCCCGGCCGAGATCTAGACCCTGCTCTCCAGGTGTCCTCCCTGCTGCCTCCCTCACGACAAGCGCTGGTCTAATGGATGACGAACTGCGTGAATTTCTCCAGCATTCCCTCAGGTCAGTCTGGAATATCGAATTGCTTCTCTGGCTCTACCGGCATTCGAGCCGCAGCTGGCCCCCTAACGAACTCGTGCGGGAACTGCGCGCCAGCGACCTGATCGTTAGCCAGGGCGTAAGCGGTCTTCAGCAGGCCGGGCTGGTCGCCGCCGAGGCGGATGGCGCTTTTCGCTATGCGCCAGCCTCGACCGACCTCGACCATCTGGTCCAGAAGCTTCAGCGTCTCTACCAGGAGCGTCCCTCCGTCGTGACCCGGGCCCTGTTCTCCGCGCCGAGCGACAAGCTGGCGACTTTTGCCGATGCGTTCCGCCTGAAAAAGGATTGACCGTCTCATGCTGAGCCTTCAGGCCATCATCTACAGCTTATGCCTTCTGACGAGCGCCGGGTGCGCGCTGCTCCTCGTGCGGAGCTACGGGCAGTCGCGGGCGAAGCTGCTCCTCTGGAGCGCCCTCTGCTTCGTTCTTCTGGCGCTCAACAATCTGCTCGTGGTGATCGATCTGCTGCTCCTGCCGAGCGTCGATCTTATCCCGCTCCGAAACCTGACATCCCTCGCGGCCGTCAGCACGCTGCTGTTCGGCTTCATCTGGGAGGCCGAATAAGTGAGTGCCGCCGTTTCCCAGTTCGTTTCCGGCCTTATCACGATGGGCTTCCTGATTGCAGGCCTGTTCTTCCTGCGCTTCTGGACGAAGACACGCGACCAGCTGTTCGCCGCCTTCGCGGCCGCCTTCTGGCTTCTCGCCGCCAATCAGGCGCTCGTGGCCCTCATCGATGTGGCCCGTGAGGAACGCAGCTGGATCTATCTTCTCCGGGTGGCGGCCTTCGCGATCATCATCGGGGCCGTGATCCGGAAGAACAGGAGCTCCGCCGGCGTGCCGCAACGGGATTGAGCGGGGATTGGAGAAGGGCCGCTCTCGCGCGATGCCGCAAGGCGCAGGACGCGAAGCGGATCGGGCCCGCTCCGCCCGGCATGTCGGAAGACGAGTTCCGAGCGCTCTACCTCCCGGCGGAGGCCGCCGCGAGAGCCGGAAACTCACTGGTCACGACAGCGCGCGGCGCCTTCATCAATGATTGAATCCTCTCCGCGAGATCCGTGGCGCGGTAAGGCTTGTACAGGAGATCGAGGTCGTCGATCATCCCGTCGCTGTCCACATAGCCGGTCGTCAGGAGCACGCGGATCTCCGGCCTCTCCCGCCTGATGAGGCGCGCAAGGTCGATGCCGTTGAGCTCGCCCGGCATGCGCACATCCGAGAGCACGAGGCTGATCTTCTCATGCGCCTTCAGCATGCCGGCCGCCTCGTCGCCGGATCCCGCCTCGATCACCCTGAAACCCAGCGAGCGGAGCGTCGAGGTGGCGACCTGACGGACCGCAGGATCGTCCTCGACGACGAGCACGGTCTGACCGGCTCCGAATGGGCTCGCCACGGCCGATTGCATCTCCAGCGACCGCTCGGCGACTCCTTCGGTGCGGGGCAGGAAGATGCGGATCGTCGTCCCTTTATTTGGAAGGCTGTCAACCTCGATGTGGCCGTGGGATTGCTGGACGAAGCCATAGACCATGCTGAGCCCCAGGCCTGTGCCCTTGCCGCTCTCCTTCGTGGTGAAGAACGGCTCGAACACGCGCTGCAGCACCTCGGGCGGCATGCCGGTTCCGGTATCGCTGACCGTAATCATCACGTATTCGCCGGGCGTGGCGGCCTTCCCCTCCTCGATCACCCGGTTCTCGACCGAAATCGTCAGATCGCCGCCCTCCGGCATGGCGTCTCGGGCATTGACGGCCAGATTGAGGAGCGCGGCCTCGAGCTGCGCCCGGTCGACCTGGATCGGCCAGATGCTCTTTTCGGAACGGAGTCTCGCATTGATGCGCTCGCCTAGGGTCCGGCGCATCAGATCGAGCAGGCCCGGCATGAGGACGTTCACGTCGATGGTCGAGAGCTGCAGCGGCTGGCGCCGCGAGAAGGTGAGAAGCCTGTAGGTCAGGTCGGCGCAGCGCTGGGCGCTCTCCATGGCCATCCTGACCCGCCGCTCGGCCTTCTTGTTGCCCTCGATGGATTTCTGCAGCAGATCGAGATTGCCGATCACGACGCTCAGCATGTTGTTGAAATCGTGGGCGATGCCCCCTGTCAGGCGGCCGACGGCTTCGAGCTTGCTGGCGTGGAGCAGGTTCTGCTCCATCTGCTTGCGCTCGGAGATGTCGAACCACATGCCGAAGAATTCCCGCGGCTTTCCCTCGTCGTCCCGCATGAGCACGGTCTGGTCGAGGAAATGCCGCTCCGTGCCGTCGGCGCAGCGCCAGCGGTATTCGAGAGCGACGACTCCCTCCTCGGGCAGTTTCCGGAGCTGCGCCAGCACCCGCTCCCGATCCTCCGGATTGAGCCGCGAGGACCAGAAGTCCGAGCGCTCGAGGAAGGCTTCCGGCCCGAACCCCGTGATGCGCTCGATGCTCTCGTTCGTGAAATGAAGCTGCCGGTGGTCCTCCTCGACGGAGGCGGTGTAGAGCGCAATGGGAAGCGATTGCAGAACGATGGACTGATGCTCCTCGCGGCGGCGCAGGGCCTGCTCGGTCTTCAGCTTCTCGCTGCGGACGCGCAGGTTCTCCATCAGGAGACGCCGCTCCTCCTCGCCCTGCCGGCGGATCTCCTCGGTCTTGCGGTACAGGTCGACGAAGACGTCGACCTTCGATTTCAGGATCAGCGGTTCGATCGGCTTGAACACGTAGTCGACCGCGCCCGCCGAATAGCCGCGAAAGACGTGCAGATCGTCCTTGTTGAAGGCCGTCAGGAACAGGATCGGCACCCGCGACGAGCGCGGCCTGCTGCGGATCAGGCCCGCCACCTCATAGCCGTCGATCCGCGGCATCTGCACGTCGAGAAGGATGACGGCGAAGTCTTCCCGCAGGACATGGCGCAGGGCGGCCTCGCCGCAATCCGCCGTGACGATCTCGATGCCCGGCGACCGCAGAACCTCCTCGACGGCGATGAGATTCCGCGGATCGTCGTCGACCACCAGGATCTTCGCAGGGATCTGGTTAGACAGGGTGCGAACCGGGCCTGGGCGGGTTTCGCCCAGGCTCGACCCCACCAGCCCTACATCTTCCGTCATGAGCTCAGCCCGGTCTCTGCGGCACCATTGGGAGCAACCTTCCCATCGGGGACATAGATGCTCCGACTGAGTTGAACGCGCAAGACGGCCAGAAGTTGATCGATGTCCACAGGTTTCGACACGTAGTCCGTCGCACCGGCCTCAAGACACTTCTCCCGGTCGCCCTTCATGGCCTTCGCCGTAACGGCGACGAGCGGCAGGTCGCGATAGCGCGGGATCTTCCGAATCTCGCGCATGGTCTCGTAACCGTCCATGCCCGGCATCATGATGTCGACGAGGACGACGTCCACGTCGGGCGCCTCCTTCAGCTTCTCGATGCCGTCGAGCCCGTTTTCGGCGAAGAGAACCGAAATCCCATGCTGCTCGAGAGCGCTCGTCAGCGAGAAGATGTTGCGCATGTCGTCGTCGATGATCATGACCTTTCGGCCTTCGAGAGAGCCATCGGCCCGCCGTTCGACCAGGATCTGCTTCTCCTCTGGGATCGCACTGATCGCCCGGTGCAGGAAGAGAGCGGTATCGTTGAGGAGCCGTTCGGAGGAGCCTTCGCCCTTCACGATCACCGTCGCGGCGATCCGTTCGAGACGGCGCTCATCCGCTCGGGAGAGATCCTGGCCGGTATAGATGACGATCGGAAGCTCCTCGCCGCCTTTGGTCTTGCGGATGCGCTCGATGAGCTCGGTTCCGGGAAGATCCGGCAGGCCGAGATCCACCACCGCGCAGTCGAACTGGCGCGCCTGGATGGCTTCCAGCGCCCCTTCCGCCGTCCCGACAGCGGTGACGTCCACCTGTTCGCTCTTCATCAGTTCGGCGATGCTCATGCGCTGGTTGTCGTCATCTTCGACGAGGAGCAGCTTCTTCACCGGCCGGTCGATGAACTCCTTGGTCCGGTTGAGCGCCGACATCAACGCCTCGCGGTCCACGGGCTTCTCGAGGAAGCCGAAGGCGCCGGCCTTGAGGCCGCGCTTTTTCTGGTCGTCGACCGAGATCACGTGGATCGGGACATGCCGGGTCCTCGGATCGTGCTTGAGGAGATCGAGCAGCGCCCAGCCGTCCATGTCGGGAAGCCCGATATCGAGCGTGATCGCATGGGGCTTGTAGCGGTGTGCCAGGGCGAGCGCCGCAGCGCCGTCCATGGCGATGAGGCCCTTGAAGCCCTCCTCGCGGGCGAGTTCGAGCAGCACCGAGGCGAACATCGCATCGTCCTCGATGATCAGGACGATCCGGTCGCCGGTGACGATCGAGTGCCGGTCGTCCATCGAGGCCGAGAGCGCCATGGCGGCCGGCGGCTGCCGCAGGATCGCGGCGGCCGGCTCCTCGAATCCGGTGGGCTGACCGTTGCCGCCGTTCGGCCGCATGACGGACGAGGGCGTCGAAAGTCCATGGCCCGCCGGCGGTTCGAGGGGCAGGAAGAGCGTAAAGGTCGAGCCGCGTCCCGGCGCACTCGACACCACGATCTCGCCGCCGAGAAGACGGGCGATCTCGCGGCTGATGGAGAGGCCGAGGCCCGTCCCGCCGTATTTCCGGCTCGTCGTTCCGTCCGCCTGCTGGAAGGCCTCGAAGATGATGCGCTGTTTGTCCTCCGGAATGCCGATGCCCGTATCCGTCACGGACAGCGAGATCCACTGGCTGCCGGCCCGCAGGGGCGAGCCTTCGGCCGAACCGATCTGGAGCTTCACGCCCCCCTTCTCGGTGAACTTGAAGGCGTTCGACAGGAGATTACGCAGCACCTGCTGCAGGCGTTTCGAGTCGGTGCGGATGGCTGGCGGCAGCTTGGAATCGACCTCCACGACGAAGTCGAGTTTCCGCTCCTCCGCGATCTGGCGGAAGGTGCGCTCCATGTTCTCGACCAGATCCCTGAAGCCGACACTCGAGACCTCGAGGCTGACGGTGCCGGACTCGATCTTCGACAGATCCAGGATGTCGTTGATGAGCGCCAGCAGATCGGAGCCGGCGGCATGGATCGTCTTGGCGAACTCCTTCTGCTTGTCCGTGAGGTTGCCCTCCGAGTTCTCCGTCAGGAGCTTCGAGAGGATCAGGAGAGAGTTCAGCGGCGTGCGCAGCTCGTGGCTCATGTTGGCCAGGAACTGGGACTTGTAGCGCGACGTCAGCGAAAGCTGCTCCGCCTTCTCCTCCAGAGCCGTCTTGGCAACGGAGACCTCCTGGTTCTTCGTCTCGACCTCCCGCTTCTGCAATTCGAGGAGACGCGCCTTCTCCTCGAGTTCCTCGTTGGTCTTCTGGAGCGCGTCCTGCTGCTGGCGCAGGAGCTCCTCGGACTGGCGCAGGGTCGCGGCCTGCTGCTCCAGGCGGTCGTTGGTGTTCTTCAGCTCCTCCTGCTGGCTCTGCAGCTCCGTGGTCAGAAGCTGCGACTGCTTGAGCAGGCCTTCCGTCCGCATGTTGGCCGCAATCGTATTGAGCACGATGCCGATCGACTCGGTGAGCTGGTCGAGGAAGGACTGGTGCGTTTCCGAGAAGCGGTTGAAGGAGGCGAGCTCGATCACCGCCTTCACCTCCTGCTCAAACAGCACCGGCAGGACGATGATGTTGAGCGGCGGGGCCTCGCCCAGCGCCGAGCTGATCATGATGTAGTCGCTCGGCGCGTTGGTGATGAGGATGCGCTTCTTCTCGTGCGCCACCTGCCCGACCAGACCCTCCCGGAGGCGGAAGCGGTTGTTGAGGCGCTTTCTCTCCGTGAAGGCATAGGACGCGACCAGTTCGAGCGTCGGCTCGCCGCCGTCGCTGTCCATGGCGTAGAAGACGCCGTGCTGCGCGTTCACCAGCGGAGCGATCTCCGACAGGATCATGTTCGACACGGTCGTGAGATCGCGCTCGCCCTGCAGCATGCGGGTGAACTTGGCAAGGTTCGTCTTGAGCCAGTCCTGTTCCGCGTTCTTGAGCGTCGTGTCGCGCAGGTTTCGGATCATCTCGTTGACATTGTCCTTGAGCGAGGCCAGCTCGCCCGAGGCTTCCACCGAGATCGACCGGGTCAGATCGCCCTTCGTCACCGCCGTCGCCACGTCCGCGATGGCGCGAACCTGGGTCGTGAGGTTGGCGGCGAGCTGGTTCACGTTGTCAGTAAGGTCGCGCCACAGACCGGCGGCGCCGGGCACACGCGCCTGTCCACCGAGCTTGCCTTCGACGCCCACCTCGCGGGCCACGTTCGTCACCTGATCGGCGAAGGTCGCAAGGGTGTCGATCATCTCGTTGATCGTGTCGGCCAGAGACGCGATCTCGCCCTTGGCATCCACGGTCAGCTTGCGCTTCAGATCACCCTCAGCGACCGCCGTCACCACGCTGGCGATACCGCGCACCTGCCCGGTGAGGTTGTTCGCCATCATGTTCACATTGTCGGTGAGGTCCTTCCAGGTGCCCGCGACCCCGCGCACCTGCGCCTGGCCCCCCAGCTTGCCTTCGATACCCACCTCACGCGCCACGCGCGTCACTTCGCCAGCGAAGGAGTTGAGCTGGTCCACCATGGTGTTGATGGTCGATTTCAGCTCCAGGATTTCGCCCTTCACGTCGACGGTGATCTTCTTCGACAGGTCGCCGTTCGCGACCGCCGTCGTCACCTCGGCGATGTTGCGGACCTGGCCGGTGAGGTTCGCGGCCATCATGTTCACGTTGTCGGTCAGGTCCTTCCAGACACCGCCGACCCCGCGCACCTGCGCCTGGCCTCCGAGTTTGCCTTCCGTGCCCACCTCGCGCGCCACGCGCGTCACCTCGCCCGCGAAGGAGTTGAGCTGATCCACCATGGTGTTGATGGT
>JBOZRS010000052.1:0-63736 GCA_050789065.1 Microvirga sp. | reverse complement strand
CCCTGCCCGGCACCAGCTTCCTCCACCTCGCCGCCGGAAGCGACCTCATCGACCAGGGCATGAAGGTCGGCAGCCTGCCCTATGCCGGTGCCGCCCCAGACCTCGGCGCGTATGAGATCAGCACCAGCACGGACGGTTATCTGCTCACCGCCTAAGCGTTCTCACGAAACATAGAATAAATCACCTCACGCGAGAGGCTGCGCCTTCGTTGCGGGATGCAGCCTCTCGCTTTCCGGATCCATGCTGTCGAATCACCGGCAATCCATGCAGGAGCACGCTTCCGCCGTCCCTGTAGGGACATGGCATTGGCTGTCTTTCGCCTTTGCTCGGCCTAAAGGCGAGGAGGCGCGTGCGGCGGAAATTCCCTGTGCGCCACGACGTCGAAATGCGACGACGAGACCAGTTCCTTGAGAAGAATCTCGACCTGCAGCTTGCGGATCTCCGCCGCATAGGTTTCGACATAGCGCAGATGCCATGCGCGTTCGGGGGCTTGGTCCGCGAGGCGCTGCCGCGCGAGGATCTTCCCCTCCAGCTCATGAATCCTCAAACGCATCAGGGAAACATCACCGGTCATTGCGTTTGGTCCTCTTGTCCGCACTGCAACTATGTCAGTCCAATCATGTCAGGCGAAAGAGGAGAAAAATGGGTACGTCGAAAGGGAGGCTGCCCGTTCACCAAGCTGCGGCTGCGCGAGCGTGGACGGAAAGGCTCGTTGGTTCCGATGCGGGGTCGATCCCCGCACGAAGAGACGGTCATCGTGTCGGGGCAAGCGGATTTGCTCCGACACCCCGGAAGGTGACATGAAAAGCGGCCGTGACGACGCCCTGCTGGCCGGGTCTCTCAGTGCTTTTCGGGCGGCAGTTCCGCAACGCGTTTGATCTCGGAAATCATCAGGGCGAGGAACGCCGAGAGCACCGCGATGGTGAGCGCGTTGGTGAAGACGACGCTGTGAACGCCCGAGCCGGAAGACACGATGGCGAGCAGCATCAGAAAAGGCAGGCCGAGCGTGATGGCCAGAATGACGATCAGAAGTCGTGGCGACACAGCGAATCCTCATATCGGAAACCGGGGTTTTATAGACGCCCAAAAGCGGAGAAAATACGGCTCCGATGCTCCTGCTCTGGGCGACGCATCGTTCGGGTCGCTGACGCGGGCCTCCGGTTCCGCACGATGCGCTGGCGGACTTCAGGCCTTGCCCGCCTGGGGTTCCGCGACGCCGTCAAAGAAAGAGCGCCGGTTCGAGTGGCGCTCGAGGTAGGCCGGTTGTCACGGCCGTTTCCAGGGAGAACGAGCGTGCCGTGAGGCACGGGACAAGACTGCGCCCAGGAGGTTAGCGAATGATGAACGGACGAGGCTTCAGCCGCTCGATTCCTTCTCGCTTCCGGAGCGCTCGCGCCCCCGCCGTTCGGCTCTCTCCAGAGCCTCGGCCAGAAGGCGGCGGCTCTGCGAGCGCGCTTGATCGTCGTCCCCTCGGAGGACGATCGCCGTCAGCAGTTTTTCGGCTTCTTTCTCGTGATGTCTCTCCGGCATCTCGGTTTCCTCCGTCGGGTGGTGCAGAGGAGCAACGGCCAAACTTGGCCTTGAGTTCCTGTCACGCTTGACGATGTGCCGCGGGTCGATTGTCAATCGCGCGGCTTGGCCGTATAAAACTGGTCTCTGATCTAAGTGCAGAGGTCCGCTCGCTGCGGGCGGCATTTCTCTCTTGTTTTGAAGTCAAGCGTTTCGCCCTTTGCCTCCACCGCTCGCCGGGCAACGACTCTGGCCAGCGGAGCCGCTTCATTCCCGTCTTTCATGAGGGCCAGGCTTCGGGCCTTCCTGCTACACGCGTTCAGACATGATTCATCCCAAGACCTACAGGGATGGTCCCATGACGGCCAGCGGACCAGACCCTCTCCAGGATGCTCTTGAGCTCCACATCCGGATCAGAAGCCTGAAGGCTTTGCTCGAGCTGCAGCGTCGGCAGATCGAGGTTCTCAACGACAGGCTCTATTCATCGGAGCCCGGCGGGATCGCCGCGCAGCGATTGCTGGCGCTCAAGCAGCGCGAACGGCGGCTGCGCTGAAGCGTGCAGGAGGGAACACTCGAAGACGGCCGACTCGAGCGTTCGAGGAGAGAGATTCGAACCGTAGCGGCGGAACGTGCTCCGCGATCGGGCGCAGGAGTTGCAATGAAAAAGGCCCGGTGTTTTCACCGGGCCTTTTCGGCTTTCCGCAGTCTGCGGATCAGTTGAACTTGTAGTTCACGCCAGCGCGCACGACGCCGAATTCCGTGTCGCGGCGAAGGTCGATGCGGTCGCTCAGGACATAGTTGTCGCTGGTGTCCAGGTTCACGTAGAGACCCTCGACCTTGGCCGTGATGTTGTCGGTGATGGCGTATTCCACGCCGCCGCCCAGGGTCCAGCCCCAGTTGGTGCTGTTGTCGCGATGACGGCCGAGCTCCGTGTCATAGGGCTTGTTGCCGCCGATATCGCCATAGGCGAAGCCGCCGGTGCCGAACACGAAGGCTCGGTCGAGCGCGACGCCGGCGCGAGCGCGGATCGTGCCGAAGTAGCCGTCCGAGTCGCCGGGGAAGTAGGTGGTGCCGTAGGAGGAGCCCTTGTTGCCGACACCGGCGTATTGGAGATCCGTCTCGGCGCCGAGGACGAACATGCCGAACTGATAGTTGTAGCCGGCCTGGGCACCGCCGACGAAGCCGCCCTTGCGGCGGCCGCCCACGACACCGAAGGACGGGTCATAGTAGCGGCTCGTGCCCGTGCTCCAGCCGTAGCCGGCATTCAGGCCCGCATAGAAGCCGGTCCAGGTGAAGACCGGAAGGGCGTTGTAGACCGGGGCGGGGCTGCGGCGGGACGGAAGATCGGCAGCCTGGGCCGTCGAGGCCGCAATGGCGAGGGCTGCGGTTCCGGCAATGAGTGCAAGAGCAGAGGTACGCATGACTATATCCCATCATGAGAAGCAAAAGAGGTAGGCATTAATTGCCCGTCGTCGGTGTAATAAGGTCATTGCGGAGAATGTTGCAATACGGTTGCTGGCGGCGCTTCGAAACATGATTGACGGCCTATGAACGTTTACTTTCCATAAACCATGTTCAGGTCAGTGTTATTGACGGTTGCTTGCCTCCTGTGCGCAGATCGCGCTCACGGTTTGGCCTTCGGGCTCAAAGCTAGAGACAAGAAAATCCTGGCCCTGCCTTCGCGGCAGGGCCTTTTTTGCTTGAGGGGTGGGAATCAGGAATTCGTCCACCGTAAGGCCAGCTCTTCGGCCCGCCTCGCGATCGTGTCCACGTCCGCGCTCATGGGAAGCCTGTCCGGGCGAAGGTCCGCAACCGGAAACCAGCTGGCCTCGAGGGCATCGTCCCCGGCTTGCGGATGGCCGGAAAGCCACCGGCAGCCGACGGCGATCAGGATGTAGTGCTGCTGCAGTTCACCATCGTCGGAGCGGATCAGGATATCGAGGGTCGTGATGACCTCCCGGGCCTCCGCCCTGACGCCGGTCTCCTCGAAAAGCTCACGCAGGGTCGCGGCTTCGACCGTCTCGCCATATTCGATCTTCCCGCCGGGGAAGCCCCACAATCCCGCATCGGGAGGGTTGGCGCGCCGCACGAGGAGAGCGCGGCCCTCGTGGATGACGACGGCTATCACGGCCGGAACGGGGGAGGGCGACGGCAAAAAGGCTCGGTCAGTCATGACCGAGCCTTATCGTATCAATGCTGCTCGGGACAGACAGTCCGCGTCTCAACGCTCCTGGCGGTGCAGGGCCGTCTGAAGCGGCTCGAGACTCCGGGTGGCCCAGCGTGCCGCCGTCTCAGCGATGTCCTTCCACTGGGCGGACGCCGCCTCGTAGGCCTGACGGGCTGCGCTGGTCTGAGCCTGAAGGGCACCGGGAAGGTGGGACGCGCTGATCGCCGTCCGCCACAGGTCGATCGCCGCATCACGCTGGCTGTGCAGCGCGTCGATGATCTTGCCGTTGACCTCGAGGGCGCCCTGCGCCGACACGGTCACGGCTTCGCTCATGGCGTGACGAAGGACGTCGCCCTGCTCCCGGACGGAGGTGAAAAGCGTTCCGGATTCCGTCGGCTCGACCTTGGGCGCCTCCGGTTGTGGAGCCGGCTCCGCAACCGTCGGGCTGATCGGTTCGGCAGCCGCGACGGCGGCCATCTCGACGAGGTCGGCTTTCGGCGCGTTCTTGGGGCTTCTGGCGCGGGCCTTCTTCGCTTCCGTCATGGTGACGTCCTCAGCAACAGTTCTGATCGGTTCTTACTTCTTGGAGCCGGGCTGCTTCATGGCGGTCTGCGCCATGGCACCGAATTCCTTCATCTGGGTCTGCATCGCCTCGAACTGCGAGCGGACGAACTCAGCCTGGATCTGCATGGCCTCCTGCATGTCTTTCGCGCGCACCATCTTCTGGGCGAGGTCGAAAGCGGCCGCAATGTTCTGCTCGGCGTAGGTGAAGGTCTTGCGGGTCGCATCCTTGGCGCTGGTCTGAACCGTGTTTGCCGATCCCTCGAAGGTATCGACCGTCTTCTGGGCCGCGTTGATGAAGCCGTCCATGGCCTTGCGGGCCTGCTCGACGCTCTTCTCGGCAAACTCGCGCATTTCGGCCGGGACTTCGTAACCTTTGGTCTGGGTCGTCGCCATCGATTGCTCCTCTGTCATAAAGGCATTTGTGCAGTGCAATATCACATTGTGCGATGCAAAATCAACTGCCCTGAAGCCTTCCTATTAAGGTTACCTCAAAGTAAAAGGATTCAAGTGTTCTGCTGCCTATGCCCCCTTGCGGGGAATGGGTTAGAACCTCCACGAATGATGAATCCGGGGAAGCTTGAGGTCGAAGCCGTTCATGACGGACGTACCGAACAGGTTTGAGGCAATGATCGCGCGGCTTGCCGCCGATCCGGGGTGGGCCGGCGCGGTCAAGCCCGGAGCGGGCGTGCTCGTCTGGGATCGGACCGTCGACCGGGTGCTTTGGGCCTCGCCCGCCGCCGAAGGGATCCGGAATGCCCTGGCCGACAGGGCAGGGCGGGTGGCGCGGGGTTTCCGGGCCCATGATCGGCTGAAGGACCTGGGATCGGGACTGGCCCCTCGCGAAGGTGCCCGGCTGGAGCGCCTGCGGCTCGATCCGGCCCGTCCCTGGCTTCCTGTGACCTGCGCCTGCCGGTTGGCTGTCTTGGATACCGGCGAGATCGTTCTGGTGACCGCGCTGACGGGGCCGGTCCCGAAGGGAGCCGGACGCCCGCGCTCCGCTGCGGAGCTCGAAGAGGAGGCCGGCGCCGAGCCCGCCGCCGTGTCGCCCTCCGAGGTTTCGCAGGAGAAGCCGCAGGGCACGATCCGTTTCGTCTGGCAAACGGATGCCGAGACCCGCTTTACCCATGTTTCGCCAGGCCTTGCCGAGGCCGTCGGGCCGATGGCGGGCGACATCGTCGGACGGACCTGGGACGAGCTGTGCCGATCCGTGGTCGAGGACCCGGAAGGGGTCGTCGCGGCCCATTTCGCGCGCCGCGACACCTGGAGCGGGCGCACCGTCGCCTGGAGCATCGACAACTCGGCCCTGCAGGTGCCGGTGGACTGGGCCGGGATGCCGGTCTTCGGGGGAAAACGCGAACTCGCCGGGTTCCGGGGCTTCGGGCTCCTGCGCTTGGATGCCATCCGCGAGCGGGAACACCCGGAGGCGCTCCCGGACGCGATGGAGCCTTCCGACCTCACCGATGACGACAGCTGGTTCGCCCATCTCCGCGACCGGGTCGCGGAGGCCCTGTCGGGGCCCAAATCCTCCGCTGAGGAGCCCTCCGAGAAGCCAGCCGATGGGAGCGAGAAGAAATCCCGCGCGGCCGCCTCGTCGCAAGGGTTGTCCCAGACCGAGCGCAATGCCTTCCGGGAGATCGCGCGGGCCCTCGGGGCCCGCTTCGAGGAGGAGGCGCCCCCGGTCCAGGACGCGGCTTCTGTCCAGGAGACCTTCTCCGGGGAGGCCGCCGAAGAGGGGATGAATCTGCCCTCGTTCGCAGCCGCGCTCCCCGTCGACGGGGGCCAGGTCCTCGACCGGCTTCCCATCGGGATCCTGATCCTGCGTGACGAGCACATCCTCTTTGCCAACCGCTTCCTTCTCGACCTGACCGGCTACGAGAGCATCGGGCAGATGGAAGCCGGGGGCGGCTTCTCGCGCTTGTTCCAGGGCTCTCCCGTTGGTGGATCGTCGGAGGAGGATTCGCCTCTGGCCCTGACGACTCGGAAGAGCGAGAGCATCGCCGTCACCATCCGTCGCACGGCGGCCGAATGGGACGGTGCGCCGGCAGACCTCATCACGATCCGCCGGATGCCGGAAGCGGACGACGCGCAGCGACGGCGCGAGAGCCGGATCCGGGAGCTGGAAGCCATCCTCGACACGGCGACCGACGGGGTCATCGTGCTCAGCGAGACGGGCCGCATACTTTCCGTCAACCGCTCGGCCGAGGCGCTCTTCGGCTATGACGGGCGGGAGGTCGTGGGCGACGCCATCACCGTTCTCTTGGCGCCGGAGAGCCATATCGTGGCTCTCGACTACCTTGAAAGGCTGCGCTCGCCCGGCGTCGCGAGCCTTCTCAACGACGGGCGCGAGGTGCTGGGCCGGGTGCGCCAGGGCGGCACCATTCCGCTCTTCATGACCATGGGCCACATGGGCGAGGGGCCGGAGCGCCGGTTCTGCGCCGTCCTGCGCGACATCACCGCCTTCAAGAAGGCCGAGGGCGAACTGGTCGGCGCCAAGCGCGCCGCCGAGGAGGCGAGCGCCCAGAAATCCGACCTTCTGGCCCGGATCAGCCACGAGATCCGCACGCCCCTCAACGCCATCATCGGCTTTGCCGAGGTGATGCTGGAGGAACGCTTCGGCCCGATCGGCAACGAGCGCTACAAGGAATATCTCAGGGACGTCCACGCCTCCGGCGCGCACGTGATCAGCCTGGTGAACGACCTGCTCGATCTGGCGAAGGTCGAGGCCGGACGGCTCGAACTGTCCTTCACCAACGTCAATCTCAACGATCTGGTCTCGGCCTGCGTCGCCCTGCTTCAGCCGCAGGCCGCCCGCGACCGCATCGTCATGCGCACGAGCTTCGTGCCGAAGCTCCTGCCGGTGGTGGCCGACGAGCGCTCCGTGCGCCAGATCATCCTCAACCTCGTTTCGAACGCGATCAAGTTCACGGATGCGGGCGGGCAGGTCATCGTCTCGACGGCCGTGACCGACCGCGGCGAGGTGGCCTTCCGGGTGCGCGACACGGGCATCGGCATGACGGAGCAGGAGGTCGAGGCCGCTCTCGAACCGTTCCGCCAGCTCGCCACGTCCCGCAAGCGGGGTGGCACCGGCCTCGGGCTGCCGCTCACCAAGGCCCTGGTCGAGGCGAACCGGGGGGCGCTGCAGATTGCGAGCCATCCCAACGAGGGCACTCTCGTGGAAGTGATCTTCCCGCCGGTCCGGGTCTGGGCGGACTGACGCACCATGCGGCAACGGGATCCGGTTCCGCGGATCGCCTCAGGATTTTGCGGTTTGAGCTAGGACAATTGATCCTCACCGAATTGGCGTTACGTTCCAGGCCTTGTTCCGAAGCCCCGCGAGACGAAGGATCGCTCATGTCCACCTATCGCCTCGATAAACTGTTCGCTCCCCGGTCGATCGCCATCGTGGGCGCAAGCCCGCGGCCCGGCTCCCTGGGCCTGACCTTCCTGCGCAACCTGATGGCTGGGGGGTTCGAGGGGGCGCTCTACCCGGTCAACCCGCATCATCGGGAGATCGAGGGAAAGCCCTGTTTCCCCTCCCTGGCAGCGCTTCCCGAGATTCCTGATGTCGTCGTGGTGGCGGTGCCGCCGAAGAATGTGCTCGGCGTCGTCGAGGAGGCAGGGCGCAAGGGCGTCTCGGCCGCCATCGTGGCGACGGCGGGGCTTGGATACGGGGCCGGCTCCCTGGCCGATCAGGTCAGGCTCGAGGCGCGCCGCCATGGCCTGCGCATCGTCGGCCCCAACTGCATCGGCGTGATGTCGCCCCGCGCCCGGATGAACGCGAGCTTCGCGGCCCATGGCGTGAAGGCCGGCGATCTGGCCCTCGTGTCCCAGTCGGGCGCGGTGGCGGCCGGCCTGGTGGAGTGGGCGTCCCAGCGGCAGGTGGGCTTTTCGGCCATCGTTTCGCTGGGCGACAAGCTCGATGTCGATTTCAGCGACTGCCTCGACTACTTCTCCGCCGACGGCTCGACCCGGGCGATCCTGCTCTACATCGAGTCCCTCGAGAACGCGAAGAAGTTCATGTCGGCGGCCCGCGCGGCCGCGCGGACCAAGCCCGTGGTGGTCATCAAGGCCGGGCGGCACGCCCAAGGGGCCAAGGCCGCCGCGACCCACACGGGTGCGCTCGCCGGCTCCGATGCGGTCTATGATGCCGCCTTCCGCCGCGCCGGTCTCCTGCGCGTGCTCGATCTCGATCAGCTCTTCTCGGCCGCTGAAACCCTGAGCCGTCAGAAGCCCTTCCCAGGCAGCCGCCTTGCCATGCTCACCAATGGGGGCGGCGTCGGCGTGCTGGCTGTGGACCGGCTCATCGATCTCGGCGGCAGGCTCGCCACCATCTCGGATGCGACGCGGGAAAAGCTCAACGCCATCCTGCCGCCCACCTGGTCCAAGGCCAATCCGATCGATATCGTGGGCGATGCGGACCCGGCCCGCTACGTAGGGGCCCTGGAAGCCCTGCTCGCCGATCCCGAGAACGACGCCATCCTTATCCTCAACGTGCCGACGGCGGTCGCGGCCGCAGCCGACGTGGCGGCTGCGGTGGCGGATACGGTCAGGCGCGACCGCGCCAGGGGCCTCCGGCAGAAGCCCGTCTTCGCCTCCTGGATCGGCGAGGACCCGGACTCCGCCCGGGTGTTCGAGGAGGCGCGAATCCCGCATTTCGCCACCGAGGCCGACGCGGTGCGGGGCTTCCTGCAGCTCGTGCGCTACCGCGAGGCGCAGGACGAGCTGATGAAGACCCCCGACAGCCTTCCGCATGATTTCGCCCCCGACACGGCGGCGGCCCGCACGATCATCGAGGGCGTTCTGGCCCAGAACCGGCGCTGGCTCAATCCGCTCGAGGTGAACGGTCTGCTGCGCGCCTACGACATTCCCGCCGCTCCCGTGATCCTGGCGAAGTCGCCCGACGAGGCGGCGGAGGCCGCGCGTCCCATCCTGGCCGAGGGCGGAACGGTCGCGGTGAAGATCCTCTCGCCCGACATCATCCACAAATCCGATATCGGCGGCGTGAAGCTCGACCTGACCACGGAAGCCGCGGTCCGCAAGGCGACCGCCGACATCTTCGAGCGCGCCGCGCGCCTGAGGCCGGAGGCTTCGATCACCGGCGTCACCGTGCAGCCCATGGTGCGGCGGGTGAAAGCGCGCGAGCTGATCATGGGCATCGCGGACGATCCGTCCTTCGGCCCCGTGATCCTCTTCGGGCGCGGCGGCACGGCGGTGGAGGTCATCAACGACAGGGCGCTCGCCCTTCCGCCCCTCGATCTGAAGCTGGCCGGCGATCTCATCGCCCGCACCCGCGTCTCGCGCCGGCTGAAGGCCTATCGGGACGTGCCGGCCGCCGACGAGAAGGCCATTGCGCTCACCCTCGTGAAGCTCGCGCAGCTCGCCGCCGACCTGCCCGAGGTCCGCGAACTCGACATCAATCCGCTGTTGGCGGACGACACGGGCGTGATCGCCGTGGACGCGCGTGTGGTGGTCGCCCCCGAGACCCGGAAAGGCGCGGGGCATCCCCGCTTCGCGGTGCGGCCCTATCCGCAGGAATGGGAGCGGACGATCGAGCTGCGCGACGGACGCAAGGCCTTCGTCCGGCCCGTGCGGCCCGAGGACGAGGACGAGTTCCGGCGCTTCTTCGAGCAGATCACCCCGGAGGATTTGAGGCTTCGCTTCTTCGCGCCCGTGCGCGATTTCAGCCATGCCTTCCTGGCGCGTCTGACGCAGCTCGATTATGCCCGCGCCATCGCGTTCGTGGCGTTCGACGCCGGGACGGGCGAGATGATGGGCGCAGTTCGAATCCATGCCGATGCGAACCACGAGACGGGCGAATACGGCATTCTCCTGCGCTCCGACCTGAAGGGCATCGGCCTCGGTTGGCAGCTCATGTGCCTGATGATCGAATGGGCGAAAGCCGAGGGGCTGCGCGAGGTCGAGGGGCAGGTGCTGCGCGAGAACACCACCATGCTCGACATGTGCCGCGACCTCGGCTTCTCCATCAGGACCGATCCGGACGATCCGGAGTTGCGGCTCGTGACCCTGCCCATTGCGGCGATCGACGAGCCGGAGAAGCTGGCGCAGGTCAGCTGAGAAAGCAAAAGGCCCGCTTTCCGGCGGGCGTTTTCGTGCATGGACGGTGGAGCACGCTGGAGGCGCCCCGTCCGTTGCTATTCGTGGTCTTCGAGGCCGCCGATATGCTTCTGGGCGTAGAGCTCGATGCCAATCTGCTCGACCAGGTTGAGCTGGGTCTCGAGGAAGTCGATGTGCCCTTCCTCGTCCGCCATCAGCTCCTCGAACAGGTTCTTGGACACCCGGTCGCCGATGCTGTCGCAATAGGCGGCCGCCTCGCCGTAGAGGTTGCGGGCGTCGTATTCCGCCGCGAGATCGGATTCCAGAATCTCTTGGACGTTCTGGCCGATACGCAGAGGATCGAGAACCTGCAGGTTCGCGAAGCCTTCGAGGAAGATGATGCGCTCGATGAAGCGGTCCGCGTGGTGCATCTCCTCGATGGATTCCTTGCGCCACTGCTTGGCGAGATCCTTGTAGCCCCAGTCGTCCAGAAGCCGGTAATGCAGCCAATACTGGTTGACCGCCGTCAGCTCGCTGCGCAGGCCACGGTTCAGGTACTCGATAACCTTCGGGTCGCCCTTCATCCTATCCTCGTGTCGAAACGGCGCCGGGGGCGCCATCGGAGTTCTTTAGAGGATTTATGAACTAGGGAGGAAGTCCCTTTGTTCAAAGGGTGGGCTCTGCAGCGGCCTTTTCGAGGACGGCGGGGCAGCATCCGCGCTCGCAGGCGGCAGATGCCGCGCCCGCTTCGGTCAGGGCCTTGTCCATGATGTCCCGGATCGTGCGCGCGCAACGCCCGCAATCGGGGCTGCACCCGAGGCAGCGATAGACCTGGGCCGGGGTCTGCGGGCAGCCCGGCCCCGGCTTGAGGCAGGACTTCACATCGCCGTCGGAGAGAACGTTGCAGGAGCAGACGATCATGGGGACACTAGTTTAGAATTGCTAAAAACTATTTTTCTTTCAAAGATTTAACTGAAATATGGTCGGGGCGCCATGCCTTCGGGCGCGCCCAGATGTCACGGGCAGACAAGGCTCAGGCCATGCGCCTGAACAGGCCGGGATAATCGAGCACGAAGCCGTCCTCATCGACCGGCAGATCCGCCGTGAACCCGCTTGCGAGGCTTTCGAAGCGATAGAGGGAGCCGGGCGTCAGGGCCGTGTAGCGCTGGTCCCGCGGCGTAACCGTCAGGTCCGGCACCGCGATGTAGCAGAGGCGGATGTCGACACTTTCTCCGGCCTTCCAGTCCAGCCGCCGGATCGGCAGGGTATTGGTCAGAGGGGTCGCCTGGATGTCGACATCGAGGCAGCCCTGGAGCGCAGGCTGATCCCTGCCGTTCTCCTGCCAGCTTCCCTGGCCATTGCTCTCCAGATGCAGCGCCTGTCCGGCAGTCGTCCGGATCTCGACCTCCCGGGTCCGCCACAGGGCGTCCAGCTTCAGGCGATAGGTCAGGCCGAACGGGTCATTGCCCTCCCGGCCGATCACGACGCCCGCGATGTCGACTCCTCCGTCGGCAGGGCGGATGTCGGCATGGTCCAGACCGGCCTCGCAGCCGTCCCAGGCCGACCAGCGGATGGTGCGGAAGATCAGCGTCGGGATGGACATCCTTCGGGCCTCGCGATGAGTTGCACGTTCGCGACGGCCATTCTGCCTTGGTCCTTTGGCTTGTCGACCCGGTTGTCAGTCCCGCACCACCACGACGTGCAGCCGCCGGGGCCCATGGGCGCCCAGCAGCAGGGTCTGCTCGATGTCACCCGAGCGGGAGGGGCCGGTGATCCAGTTCACCGTGCGCGGCATGCTGCCTTTGCCAAAGGCGAAGCGCACCCGGTTCCAGACCGACTCGTAGTCGCTGGCGATGTCCTTGGCGGCGACCACGATGATGTGGTTGTCGGGCAGGAAGTTGAGGGTCGAGGGATTCTCGTGGCCCGACACGAGGGCCAGGGTGCCGGTCTCGGCCACGCCCCCGAAGGCATGGCTCACCGCGTTGAGATCGCCGCCCTGGCTGGGGCCATGCGCGATCTCCAGGGTCGTCTCCGCCCAGGGCATGGCCTGGAGGCGCGGGTCGTCGCCCATGCGCAAAGTCGCGGGCAGGTTGTGGTTGCGCAGGAACAGCGCGATGGATTGCGGCACCTCCGCCGGGGACGACACCTCCGTGACCGTGGCGAGCGACGCTTCGGCCATGGTCTTGAACAGGGCGATCCGCTCATCGCCGGAGACCTGGCCCCGGGCCGGGATCACGCCCCGTGGGGCACGCTCCAGCCGTTCCTGCACGATCTGCTCCCGGATCGTCTCGTTGCCCTTCACGCCGAGGGAGCGGCGGATATTGGCGAAAATCTCGTCGCGGGCGCTCATGCGGCCTGCCCCTTGCTGCGCTCGCGCTTCCAGCGCTGCTGGAATGTCTCGCCCTGCGGTGCAGGGAAATCCCGATACTTGGTCCAACCCTTGGCCATGGGCAGCCACTTGAAGCGACCCCGCTGGCGGCCCGCGAAGCCCAAGGTCCCCATGGCGACCCGCGTCGCCAGCCGGTAGAGGGCCGGGCGGCGGGCGAAGAAACCCCAGAGCTGGAGGCCGGACCGCACGGTGGCGGGCGTCAGGTGCCGCTCGAATTCCCGCTCGCGCCAGTGGCGCATCAGCTTGGGGAGCGGAATGCGGACTGGGCACACGCTCTCGCAGCGCCCGCAGAAGGTCGAGGCATTGGGGAGATGCCCGGCCTTGTCGACGCCGATCAGCGACGGCGTGAGGACCGCGCCCATGGGACCGGGGTAGACCCAGCCATAGGCGTGTCCGCCGACCGCGTGATAGACCGGGCAATGGTTCATGCAGGCGCCGCAGCGGATGCAGCGCAGCATCTCCTCGAAGCTCGTGCCGAGCATGGACGAGCGCCCGTTGTCGAGCAGGACGACGTGGTAGTTCTCCGGCCCGTCCGCATCGGTGCCGCGGCGGGGACCGGTGGAGAAGGTGGTGTAGACCGAGAGCTCCTGGCCCGTGGCCGAGCGAGCGAGCACCCGCAGGATCTGGCTCACGTCCTCGAGGGTCGGCACGAGCTTCTCGATGGAGGCCAGCACGATGTGGGTCTTCGGCAGGATCTGCGTCAGGTCGCCGTTGCCCTCGTTCGTGACGATGATCGATGTGCCGGTCTCGGCTACGAGGAAGTTCGCGCCGGTGATGCCGACATCCGCGGCCAGGAACCGCTCGCGCAGGACGGCGCGCGCCTCGGTCAGAAGCTGCACCGGCTCGGACAGGTCGCGCTTCGGGTCGAGGTTCTTGTGGACGCGCCGGAAGTCCTGCTCCACCTGAGTCGCGTTGAGATGCACGGCGGGCGCGATGATGTGGCTCGGCAGCTCGTTGCGGAGCTGGATGATGTACTCGCCGAGATCGGTCTCGACCGGCCTGATGCCATTGGCTTCCAGGTGCCGGTTGATCTCGATCTCCTCGGAGATCATCGACTTGCCCTTGGTCACCGTCCTGGCGCCGGCCTCGCGGCAGATGCCCAGAATGATGTCGCGGGCCTCCTCCGCGTTGCGGGCGAAATGCACGTGCCCGCCGGAGGCCTTCACCTTCGCCTCGTAGGCCTCGAGGTAGAGGTCGAGATGCTCGAGCGTGTGGTTCTTGATGTCCCGCGCCGAGTCCCGCAGGGCCTCGAACTCGGGCAGCTTGTCGGCTGCCTGCTGGCGCTTGTCAATGAAGCCCTGCTTCACGTTGCCCAGCGCCTTCTGCAGCTGGACGTCGTCAAGCGCGCGCGCGGCGTTCTGCTTGAACTGGGGGGAGGTGGTGTGAACGGTCATGACTGACTTTTACTTTGCTGGCGCGGCTTTTGCGACCCCGATCGGCGCTTCGTCTGTCATGCCGGCCAGAACCTCCGCCACATGACGCACCTGGACGGGCTTGCCGTCCCGGCTGAGCTTGCCCGCCATGTTCATGAGGCAGCCGAGATCGCCCGCGAGCAGGGTCGGGGCCTGCGTCGCCTCGATGTTCCTGGCCTTCGCATCGACGATGGCGCCGGAAATGTCGCTGTACTTCACCGCGAAGGTGCCGCCGAAGCCGCAGCAGACGTCGCTGTCGTTCATCTCGACGAGGGTGAGGCCCTCCACGCTGGCGAGCAGCTTGCGCGGCTGAGCCTTCACGCCGAGTTCCCGCAGGCCCGAGCAGGAATCGTGATAGGTCACTGCGCCGTCGTAGGCAGCGTCCACTTCCGTGACGCCCAGTACGTCGACCAGGAAGCTCGTCAGCTCATAGGTTTTCGCCGCCAGAGCATTCGCCTTGGCGCGCCAGTTCGGGTCCTCTTCGAAGAGTTCCGGATAATGGAGCTTGATCATCCCGGCGCAGGAGCCCGAGGGAGCGACCACGTAGTCGAAGCCATGAAAGGCGTCGATTACCTGCATCGCCAGATCCCGCGTCGTGCCCCGGTCGCCGGAATTATAGGCCGGCTGGCCGCAGCAGGTCTGCACCGGCGCTTCGACGGTGCACCCGGCGTCTTCCAGGAGTTTCACCGCCGCGAACCCGACCGAGGGGCGCATCAGGTCGACGAGGCAGGTGACGAAAAGGCCGACGCGGGGATTCGCGCGTCGGCCCTCGGCTTGGAGCGAAAAACCGCTCATTGGGTCACTTTCTGTCCCTGGGCATCGAATTGCTTGAGATAGGCGACCAGATCGTTGATCTTCTGGTCGTCCTTGATGCCGGCGAAGATCATCTTGGTGCCGGGAACCTTGGCCTTGGGGTCCTTGATGTATTCCTTGAAGGTCGCCTCGTCCCAGGTCAGACCGGAATTCTTGTTGGCGGGGGAGTAGTTGTAGCCTTCGACGGATCCCGAATGGCGGCCGATGACGCCGTTCAGCTCGGGGCCCACGGCGTTCTTGGCGTTCGGGCCGATCTGGTGGCAGGCCCGGCACTGGGCGAAGACCTTCTCGCCGGCAGCGGCATCCTGAGCTTGAGCGTGGCCGAGCGCTGCGAGCAGCAGAGCGGCGGAGAGAACGACGGATCGCATCAAAAACTCCTTTGCTTGAATGGCGAAGCCAGCTTAGACAGATTCCACATTATTGGAAAATTCCCCCAAGAACAGCTACCTTCTCCATCAGGACTGATATGTGCTGAACGCTGTTCCATGGTCAGCCAGGAGGGTGCCATGACGATCGCATTTCCAAAGCCGGACGAAGCCGTCCTGGCGCGCCGGAGGGAGATCATCGAGGGATTGGGGCGCCTCGTCGCGTCCGAGGCCCTCATCGTCTCTGAGGACGAGCGCCGCGCCTTCGAGACCGATGGCCTAACCGCCTATCGCCGGATGCCCCTGGCCGTCGTGCTGCCATCCACGACCGCGGAGGTCTCGGCCATCATGCGGTTCTGCCATGAGAATGGCGTGAAGGTCGTGCCGCGCGGGGCCGGGACCTCGCTCTGCGGCGGGGCGATCCCGCAGGAGGACGCCATCGTTCTCGGCGTCGCCAAGATGAACCGGGTCCTCGACATCAGCTTCGAGAACCGCACGGCCCGGGTCCAGACCGGAATCACCAATCTCGGCATCAGCCAGGCGGTGGCGTATGAGGGCTTCTTCTACGCGCCCGACCCGTCGAGCCAGCTCGCCTGCACGATTGCCGGCAACATCGCCATGAATTCCGGTGGGGCCCATTGCCTGAAATACGGGGTCACCACCAACAACCTCCTCGGCGTCACGATCGTGCTCCTCGACGGCACGGTGGTGGAGATCGGCGGCGATCACCTCGACAGCCCGGGATACGACCTGCTCGGCCTGATCTGCGGCTCGGAAGGCCAGCTCGGCGTCGTAACCGAGGCAGTGGTGCGGATCCTCCGCTCGGCCGAGGGCGCGCGACCCGCGCTTCTCGGCTTCGGGTCGGTGGAGGATGCGGGCGCCTGCGTGGCGGCGGTCATCGG
Organism: Microvirga sp.; assembly: GCA_050789065.1. Lineage (GTDB taxonomy): Bacteria > Pseudomonadota > Alphaproteobacteria > Rhizobiales > Beijerinckiaceae > Microvirga. The sequence goes on along the minus strand of JBOZRS010000052.1, from coordinate 47,561 downwards.
AGCCGGTATCATCCCGGTCGCCCTCGAATACATGGACAAGCCCGCCATCCAGATCTGCGAGGCCTTCGCCCATGCGGGCTATCCCCTCGATGTGGAGGCCATGCTGATCGTGGAGGTCGAAGGGTCGGATCAGGAGATCGACGACATGCTCCGGCGCATCGTCGCCATCGCCGAGCCCTTCAGGCCGAAGACCCTGAAGGTCTCGCAGTCGGAGGCCGAGAGCGCCGCGATCTGGAAGGGCCGCAAGTCGGCATTCGGCGCCACGGGGCGCATCGCCGATTACATCTGCATGGACGGCACGATCCCGACCGGCCAGCTGCCCCATGTGCTCAAGCGCATCGACGAGATCGTGAAGTCCTATGGGCTCGGTGTCGCCAACGTGTTCCATGCGGGCGACGGCAACCTGCATCCCCTGGTCATGTTCAACACCAACAAGCCGGGCGAGATGGAGAAGGCCGAGAAGGCGGGCGAGGACATCCTCCGGCTCTGCGTCGAGGTCGGCGGCTGCCTCACCGGCGAACATGGCGTGGGCATCGAGAAGCGCGATCTCATGACGTGCCAGTTCAACGAAGCGGACCTCGCGCAGCAGATGCGGGTGCGCGGCGTGTTCGATCCGCGCTGGCTGCTCAATCCGGCCAAGGTGTTCCCGCTCGAAGGGAGAGTCGCCGCGTGACCATTCATACCCCCCGCGACGAGCAGGACGCCGCGACGATCGTCACCGAGGCCGCCTCCAAGGGGACGCTTCTGAGCGTGTCGGGCCAGGGCACGAAGGCCTCGATGGGGCGCCCGAACCAGACCGACGCCTCCCTGTCCTCGGTCGCGCTCGCCGGCATCACCCTCTACGAGCCGACGGAGCTCGTGATCTCCGCCCGCAGCGGAACGCCGGTCTCCGAGGTGGTCCGGACACTCGCCGCCAGGGGGCAGGAACTGCCCTTCGAGCCTATGGATTACCGCCCGCTCCTGGGAAGCCGGGGCGAGCCGACCATCGGGGCGGTCGCGGCCATGAACATCTCCGGGCCGCGCCGGATCATGGCGGGGGCGGCCCGCGACAGCCTCATCGGGGTGCGCTTCGTCAACGGACGGGGCGAGGTCGTGAAGTCCGGCGGGCGCGTGATGAAGAACGTCACGGGGCTCGATCTCGTGAAGCTCATGGCCGGATCCTGGGGGACGCTGGGCTTCCTGACGGAGGTCACGTTCAAGGTGCTGCCCAAGACCGAGCGCATGGCGACCCTCGTCATCCGCGGTCTCAAGGACAGCCAGGCGATCGATGCGCTCTCCCAGGCCCTCGGCTCCCCCTACGACGTGACGGGGGCGGCCCATCTGCCCGCCCGCGACCGGCAGGGGGCCAGCACCCTGATCCGTCTCGAAGGCTTCTCGGTCTCGGTCGATTACCGCCTCAACGAACTCCGCCGTCTCCTGAAGCGCTTCGGCTCGACGGACATCCTGGAAGGCAAGGGGGCCGTGGCCCTCTGGCAATCCGTCCGCGACGCGGCGGTGCTGATGGACCAGGGCGAGCGGGCGATCTGGCGCGTCTCCACCGCGCCCACGAAAGGCCCCGAATTCGCCAGCCTCGTCGCGCGGTCGCTCGATGCCCAATGGTTCTACGACTGGGGCGGCGGGCTGATCTGGATCTCGACGCCGCTCGAGGGCGATGCGGGCGCGGGCGTTATCCGCGAGGCCACCAGGGCCCTCGGCGGCCACGCGACCCTGGTGCGGGCCCCGACCGAGATCCGCTCGACCCTCGACGTGTTCGAGCCGCAATCCGACGCGGTGATGACGCTGACGCGAGGCATCAAGGCCTCCTTCGATCCCTCCGGAATCCTCAACCCGGGCCGGATGTATGCGGGGATCTGACGTGACGGGCGCCATGACCCTCGGGACCGGGGCGGGCAAGCCACGGAGTGCCCGGACGGCGCTGTATGCCAGTCTCGCGGTCGGGCTCGTCGCGCTCACGGCCGTCATCCTGCTCGCCATGGGCCGGACACCGATCTGCACATGCGGCACGGTCGAATTCTGGCACGGGACGGTCCGGGATTCCGGCAATTCGCAGCATCTGACGGACTGGTATACGCCCAGCCACGTGATCCACGGCTTCCTGTTCTACATGGCGGCCTGGATCATCGGCCGCCTGCGGGGAAAGCCGCTGCCGGCCGGTCCCGCCTTCCTGCTGGCGCTCGGGGCCGAGTGCGCCTGGGAGATCGTCGAGAACACGAACTTTGTCATCGACCGCTATCGTGCGACGAATATCGCTCTCGACTATTACGGCGACAGCGTCATCAATTCGGTCTCGGATGTGATGGCCATGGTCGCGGGATTCTGTCTGGCGAAAGTCTGGCCGGTCCGGCTGACCGTTCTCGCGGCGGTGCTGATGGAGGTTGTCGTCGGCTACCGGATCCACGACAATCTCGCCCTGAACATCATCATGCTGATCTACCCCATTGAGGCCATCAATCAGTGGCAATCGGCCATTTGAGTTGAAACGATGCAAACCAATTTCACGCCCGATCAGCTGAGAGATCCCGCGATGGCGAGTTCGGAGAAGATTCTCCGGACCTGCGTCCATTGCGGCTTCTGCACGGCGACCTGCCCGACCTACCTGCTGCTCGGCGACGAGCTCGATTCGCCGCGCGGGCGCATCTATCTCATCAAGGACATGCTGGAGAGCGGGAAGCCCGCTTCGCCCGAGGTGGTGAAGCATATCGACCGCTGCCTCTCGTGCCTCTCCTGCATGACGACCTGTCCGTCGGGCGTGCATTACATGCATCTGGTCGACCATGCCCGCGCCTATATCGAGGCGACCTATACGCGATCCTGGCACGACCGGCTCCTGCGCGGCCTGCTGGCGCGCATCCTGCCCTATCCGAACCGCTTCCGGGTCGCGATCGGGGCCGCGATGCTGGCGAAGCCTTTCAAGGGCCTGATCGGCGCGCTGCCGGTTCTCGGCAACCGCCTGCAGGCGATGATCGATCTGGCCCCCACCCGGGTGCCGGCCCGCTCGCCCTTCGACGAGCCGGGCACCTTCAGGCCCCAGGCCGAACGCCGGGGACGGGTCGCGATCCTATCCGGCTGCGCCCAGCCGGTGCTGAAGCCCGGCTTCAACGAGGCCGCCATCCGCCTTCTCAACCGCCACGGAATCGAGGTGGTGCTGCCGAAGGGGGAGGGGTGCTGCGGTGCGCTCGTCCACCACATGGGCCGGGAGGAGCAGGGCCATGGCCTCGCCAAGCGCAACATCGACGCCTGGATCGCCGAGATGGACGGCGAGGGGCTCGACGCCATCATCATCACGGCCTCCGGCTGCGGCACGACGATCAAGGATTATGGCTTCATGTTCCGCGAGGACCCGGCCTATGCCGAGAAGGCGGCCCGGGTTTCAGCCATCGCCAAGGACATCACCGAATACGTCACGACCCTGACGCTCATGGAGCCCGTGCGCGAGACCGATCTCGTGGTCGCCTATCACTCCGCCTGCTCGATGCAGCACGGTCAGGCCATACGGACCGAGCCGAAGACCCTGCTGAAGAAGGCAGGCTTCACGGTGAAGGACGTGCCGGAAGGACATATCTGCTGCGGCTCGGCTGGAACCTACAACCTGCTCCAGCCCGAGATCGCTTCGCAGCTGCGGGCCCGGAAGGTCGCCAATATCGAGCGCACCAAGCCCGACCTCATCGCCACCGGCAATATCGGCTGCATGACCCAGATCGGGAAGGGGACCGAAATCCCGATCGTCCACACGGTTGAGCTTCTCGACTGGGCGACCGGCGGCCCGATGCCGGAGGCCCTGGAGGAGGCGGGATTCAAGGACCGGCTCTCCCCGCCCGTGAGCGTGGCCGCCGAATAACCCGGCGGCATTGCGGCGCAACGAAATTTTGTTTCCAATTCGCCCCCTCTGCGGTAAAAGAGGCCCAAAGCGTAAATTTCATGCGTGAGGGGGCGGCTCCATGTCTTCGGGTTGGGCGTCTTTCAGAAACCGTTTCGGCAAGAAGCCGCAGGACGACATCCTGGGCACGACCCTGCCCGAGCAGGGCGAGGCCGCCGCGCCTGCTGCCGCGCCCCGGATCGGGGACCAGGGCGAGCCGATCATCGTCCGGCCGAACGGCAAGCTCGATTCCGTCGGGCAGAAGAACGAGCTGATCCGCGTCCGCTTCGCCAACATGATCGACCGGCTCGAGGAGATCCGCAGCCTCAAGGAGGATTTCGCCCTCCTCAGCGAGCCCGTGAACGAACTCATCCACAGCTATCCGCAGCTCCAGTCCCGGCTCCTCGAGACCGAGGCGGTCCTGAGGCAGGAGACCGACACCACGACCAGCCTCCGGCGGGAGCTCGGCGATCTCAGCAGCCTCCATGCCCGGACCATGGACGACCTGTCCTCCACCGTCTCCCAGCTGCGGAAGGCCGAGACAAAGGTCCGCGACCAGGAATCGCACATCGAAGACCTGCGCCTGAACGTCAAGGACAAGGAGGCGATCGTCGCCGACCTGGAGAACCAGCTCTCCATCGAGACCGAGCGCGCCCGCAACATCACGGAAGAGAACCAGGCCCTGCGTCTCGAAGCCCAGGAGGCCGACCAGACCGTGGCCCGGGCCGAGCGCGAGCTCATCGAGACCCGCGAGCGCAACGGCCTCCTCGATCATGAAGTCAAGCGCCTGCAGAAGGTGGCCGAGGAGCAGAACTACCGCCTCTCAAGCCTCACCAACCGCTACGGCGAGCTGGAGACGCAGCTCGAAGCCACGCGCCAGCGCGCTTCGGAGCTCGAGACCAAGCTCATGGCCGAGCAGGTCCTGCGCCAGCGCCTCGAGACGCAGCTCGATTCCGAGCGCTCGGCCCACCAGACGGACCTCTCGGCGCTCGACATGAAGATCGAGGGCCTCAGTTCGCGCCTGGCCGCGACCGACAAGATCCTGGCCCATACCCGCGACCAGCTGCGCGACAAGAACGAGGCGCTGCGCGGCGTCGAGCGCAGCCTGAAAGAGACCACGATCGAGAAGAACACCCTCGATCGTCGGCTGGAGGCGACCCAGCAGGAGGTCGAGCGCCAGATCGCCATGGTCAACGAGCTGCAGCGTTCCCGCATCGAGCTGCAGGAGCGCGTCGAGATGCTGGGCAAGGCCATCGCCGCCAAGGACTTCCAGATCGAGAGCTCCGACAACAAGGTGGCGAGCCTGTCCGAGCGCATCGACCAGCTCACCAAGCGCTTCGAGCAGGAGCGCGGCACCCTGGAGGCCGCCAACCGACGCCTCACGGAAGAGCTGCAGAACGAGAAGGCCGAGCGCTCCCTCGTCCAGGGCGCCCTGGAAATCGCCCGCGAGAGCCGCATCAAGATCCAGAAGAAATACATCGCGCTGCGCAAGAAGACCCGCCTCGACACGCAGGACGACGATCCGGCCCTCGTCGACGAGGACGAGGTCGAGACGAATGTCCGGCCGCTGAAATCGCCGGACGCCGAATAGACTTCAAAGGCTCCACGCCCAACGGGGCCCTGATCGTTCAGGAAAGCAGGCGGAGCCGCCCCACCCGAAGGGTGAGGGACGGTCCTGCGCGGGCATGGTATCGTCCGCCGGGGGATGTGCTCTGGGGTGAATCATGACGATCCCGCACCGCTCCCGCCTGCACCGGCTCGTCTGCCTGTGTCTTGGAGCCGGGCTGTCCTGCTTCCCGGGAGGCGCGATTGCCGACCCGGCCGCCGCTCCTCCGGCCATTGAAACCGTTCCGGGCATGCCGCCGGTCCCGGATGCGGCGAATCTCTACAGCGAGACAGGCGAGGGGCATTTCGGCCCTTCCGCGGCGACGGCGCTGTCCCGGGTCTATGTGCCCGATATCGGATCCGACGACGTGCGCGTGATCGATCCCGCGAGCCTCAAGGTCGTGGACCGCTTCAGGGTCGGGCGCAGTCCCCAGCATGTCGTTCCGTCCTGGGATCTCTCCACCCTCTGGGTGACCGGAAGCACCCGGGGACGGCGGGTCCAGGGCGGCCTCGTGCCCATCGACCCGCAGACAGGCAGGCCCGGCCGCGTCATCTCCGTGCCCGATGCGTACAACATGTACTTCACGCCGGACGGCCGCTCGGCCATCGTCGTCGCGGAGGCCTATCGGCGGCTGGAGTTCCGCGATCCCCGGACGATGGCGTTGCAGCACAGCCTGTCCGTCCCCGGATGCTCCGGAATCAACCACGCCGATTTCTCCATCGACGGACGCTACGCCGTCTTCACCTGCGAGTTCGCCGGCGCTCTGGCCAAGATCGACCTCGTCCAGGACAGGGTCGAGGGCATCCTCAGGCTCTCCAGGGGCGGCATGCCGCAGGACATCCGCATCTCGCCGGACGGCAGGATCTTCTACGTGGCCGACATGAGGGCGGACGGCGTCTTTCTCGTCGATGGTGAAGCCCTGAAGGAGGTCGGCTTCATCCCGACCGGGATCGGCGCCCACGGGCTTTATCCGAGCCGGGACGGCCAGAAGCTCTACGTGGCCAACCGGGGCACCCACCGGATCGCCGGAGCGCCCCGCGGGCCGGGCAGCGTATCGGTGATCGACTTCGCCACCCGACAGGTCGAGGCCACGTGGCCCATCCCGGGCGGGGGCAGCCCCGACATGGGGCAGGTCAGCGCGGATGGCCGTCGGCTCTGGCTTTCGGGGCGCTTTGACGATGTCGTCTATGTCATCGACACCGAAAGCTGGGCCGTCCAGTCGATCCCGGTCGGCCGCACGCCCCACGGCCTCACCGTGTGGCCGCAGCCTGGACGATATTCCCTCGGCCATACGGGAAACATGCGCTGACCTGCCGTCAGGCGCGTTTCCTTGTCGATGCCCTATAAACCGTGAACCGGTCGCCTTGCGGAGACGATGCCGGTCGGACGAGGATGCTGACGTCCTCAAGCGCCGGGTCGTGAGTCGGTTTGCTTCCTCGCCTTCTCTCCAGCGGGGATGAGCCCGGCATCGCGGCGGTGATCCAGATATCGAAACGCCACACCAACGAAGGATAAGCGCCATGGCTCATCATCCCGCTATCGCCGAGAACCGGGTTGCCGTGATCACCGGAGCTGCGAGCGGCATCGGTCTGGCGGCCGCCAAGCGCTTCGCGAGCCTGGGCATGAAGGTCTGCCTCGCCGATCTCGAAGGCGAGGCTCTCCGGCGCGGGGCCGCCGAGGTCGCGGAGGCTGCGGGCAAGCCCGGGAACGTGCTCGCGGTCGCGACCGATGTCGGCCGCCGCGAGAGCGTCGAGGACCTCAAGAGCAAGGTCTATGCCGCTTTCGGGGACGTGGCCGTTCTCATGAACAATGCCGGGGTCGAGGGCGGGGGAGCGCTCTTCGGGGATCCCGAGCGCTGGCATGCCATTCTCGACACCAACCTGTGGGGCGTCATCAACGGCGTCCAGGTCTTCGCTCCCGCCATGGTCGATCAGGGCACCCCTTGCGCGATCATCAACACGGGATCGAAGCAGGGCATCACCACGCCTCCGGGCAACACGGCCTACAACGTGTCCAAGGCCGGGGTGAAGGTCGTGACCGAGGCGCTCGCCCACGAGCTGCGCAACAGGCCCGGCTGCAAGGTGACGGCGCATCTCCTCATCCCAGGCTTCGTCTATACGGGCCTCACCCGGGCCCGGGGCGTGACGGAAAAGCCCGAGGGCGCCTGGGCGCCCGAGCAGGTCATGGACTTCCTGCTGCCGGCCCTGGCGCAGGGCGATTTCTACGTGCTCTGTCCCGACAACGAGACCACGCCGGAGATGGACCGGAAGCGCATCCGCTGGGCGGCCGAGGACATCATCGAGAACCGCCCGGCGCTGTCCCGCTGGCATCCCGACTACAAGGACGCCTTCGCGAAGTTCATGGCGGAGTAAGCGCTATGGCATGGCGCAGCGAACGCGTGGAGTGCTTCCCATGACCTTCGACCCGACGGCCTTCCGGCGGACAATTCAGGCGCTCCTCGACGATCATGCGAAAGCCTTCGGGGTGCCGGTGGACCGGCATGCCCTCCTGCGGCGGCAGATCGCGGATGGGGACGACGTCCATTCCCGCCGCACCTTCCCGGGCCATATCACCACGTCGGCCTTCATCCTTGATGCGACGGGGCGGAGAACGCTGCTCATTCACCATCGCTCCCTCGGGCGCTGGCTCCAGCCCGGCGGCCATTACGAGATGCCGGAGGAACTGGCAGCCTCCGCGCTGCGGGAGGCCGTCGAGGAAACGGGCGTGCAGAGCCTCATGGTCGATCCCTGGCATGTGTCGTCTGGCCTGCCCGTCGACATCGACAGCCATCGCATTCCGGCCCGTCCCGAAAGGGGCGAGCCCGAGCATTGGCATCACGACTTCCGCTACGTGGTTCGGGCGACGGAGGCCCAAGAGATCCACCCGAATCTGGCCGAGGTGCACGGGGCCGAATGGCGCGGCCTCCCGGAGTTGGAGAGGATCGCCCCGCAGGCTGTGCTGAACATGCGCAAACTCGGCCTTGCTCTCCCCTGACAAAAGGGCAGGCCATGCTTACATCATGGGGCACCATCCCCATGCCCGAAGGAGGCTTGCGATGAACGACCAGGAACGTGAGGTCATCAACGACATCTTCCGACGCCTCGAGCAGGTCGCGAACCAGCCGCGCGATCCTGAAGCGGAACGCCTGATCGCCGACAAGCTGCGCCAGCAGCCCTACGCTCCCTATGCCATGGCACAGGCCATCTTCGTTCAGGAGCAGGCGCTGGCGAACCTCCAGGCCGAGAACGAGCAGCTTCGGGCCGAGCTCGATCATCTCCATCGTCAGCCGCAGCAGGGCGGCTTCCTGTCCGGCCTGTTCGGCGGCGGCTCCCGCCCGCCGGAGCCGGCCTACAACGCGCCGCCTGCGCGCCGGGCCTCGCCCTGGGGCGATCCGAATGCGCAGCCGACGTATCAGCAGCCCTATGGCGCTCCCCAGGGCGGCATGATGGGCGGCGCGCCGGGACTGTGGGGCGGCGGCATGATGCAGCCGCGCGGCGGCGGCTTCCTGCAGGGTGCTCTGTCGACGGCGGCAGGTGTCGCGGGCGGCATGATGATCGCGAATGCCCTGTCCCACGCCTTCGGTGGTGGAGAGCACGGCGCCGCCGGAGGAGCCTCCGCCCTTGCGGGTCTCGGAGGGACCGACCAAGACGGCAAATCCGATTACGCCAGCATTACGGATTCCCTCTATCAGGGATCGCAGAACCAGCAGGGCGAGCCGGACGAGCAGGAGGATTATTCCGATTTCGGCGGCGATAACGGCGACGATGGCGACTGGACCTGAATCGTCACGTTTTTGATCGGGAGCGCCCGCCGCCAGGCGGGCGCTTTCTTTTGATCCGGTGCGCGGGCCTATCTGGCCGTCAGGCCCGCGTGCGCCCTTCCGTCAGCCAGGCCGCGAGGGTGGCGCCGACGAGGAGCACGAGGCCGAGGAAGCCAAGCGCCATGGGGAAGACCGATACCCCGCGCACGATGGCGCTGTCGGAAGGCTTGATCCCGATCCAGTCTCCGCCGGAGAAGCGCGTGCCGGAATGCACCGCCAGGATGCGCGGCACCGTGATGCTCTGATCCCCGGCGACGGCCACGCGCCGCACCGACCCTCCCGTCGCCTCCGCGATAGGAGTGAGCGCCTCCGTGTTGCTGAACACGTCCATCAGCTCGCGCGGATTGGCAGGGCCAATGCTCACGAACGCGATGAGATCGCCCGACCGCACCGTGTGCAGCCCGAGCTCGGAACTCGTCACCTGCGCCGTGAAGAGGCCGGGACGCGTCTCGGTGAGGGGGATGCTGCTCTCCTGGCCGCTCGGGGCCACGAGGGTCACGGGCTCGGCCGTCTCCTGCATGGTCTGGCGCTCGATGCGGATGTCGCGGCCAACTGCGCTGGCCCGCAGGGCTTCCTCTTCCAGCGCCGGCTCCTTCATGAGCCAGTGGGCGAGGCGGCGCAGGAGGTCGAGATGCGGTCCGCCGTCCTGGTAGCCGCGCGCCCAGAGCCAGGCATGATCGGACAGGAGAAGGGCGACCCGGCCCTTGTCCTCGCGGCGCAGCACGAGAAGCGGCAGGTTGTTGGCCCCGGACATGAGGGTCGAGCCCGATTGAACCTGGGAGTCGATGATGCGCAGCCATTCGCCCCAGGAGGGCGGCTGCGTCTCGGAGCCCGGCAGATCGCGCGTGACCGGGTGGCGCTCGCCGGTATCGGTGATCTTCGCCTTGTAGGGTTCCTCGACGATGCGCCCCGTGGGCGTGCCGGGGATGATCGGGGACAGGCGGGTCTGGGCGAGGCTGCCGTAGCTCGCGAATTCCGGCCCCGCCGCCACGAGAACCGCGCCGCCCTCGCGCACATAGCGCACGATGTTATCGAAATAGCTGGACGGCAGGATGCTCTGGTTCGCGTAGCGATCGAAGATGATCAGGTCGAATTCCTTGATCTTCTGCTGGAACAGCTCCCGGGTCGGGAAGGCGATGAGGGAGAGCTCGTTGATCGGGGTGCCGTCCTGCTTCTCCGGCGGACGCAGGATGGTGAAGTGGACGAGGTCCACGTTGGCGTCGGATTTCAGGAGATTGCGCCACGTCCGCTCGCCCGCATGCGGCTCGCCGGAGACGAGCAGGACGCGCAGCTTCTCGCGGATGCCCTCGATGGGCACGACCGCCCGGTTGTTGGCCTGGGTCAGCTCGTTCGGCAGGCCTTCCACCTCGAGCTCGACTACGTTCGGCCCGCCATGCTCGATGCGGACCGGGATCGAGAAGGGCCGGTCGGCCTGCACCTGCTGGCGGGCCAGGGCCTGTCCGTCCCGGCTCACGGTGACGAAGGCCGAGCCCGTGCCGCCCCGCTCCATCACCTGGGCGCGGATGGTCTGGTCCTTGCCGACGATGCCGAAGCGAGGCGCTTCCAGAAGCTTGATCTGCCGGTCGCGCTCGTCCGGCCGTCCGGTCACGAGGGCGTGGAGCGGAGCCTTGAAGCCGAGGCCCTCCACGGAATTCGGAATGTCGTGGACCACGCCGTCCGTCACGAAGAGCACGCCGGCGAGCCGGTCCGGCGGCACATCGGCCAGCCCGTTGGAGAGGGCGGCGAACAGGCGTGTCCCGCCGTCGCCCCCGCCGTCCTCCGCGTCGATGAAGCGGGGCTCCACGTCGGGAAGCGAGCCGAAGCGGCGCTCGAGCTCGGCCTTGACCTGATCCGTCATGGCGCGCCGGTCGCCCAGGGTCTGGGAGGTCGAGCGGTCCACCACGACCGCCACGATATCCTTCACCTTATCGCGTTCCTCCTGCACGAGCGACGGGTTGGCGAGGGCCAGGAGGACGAGGCCGAGGGCCACGGCCCGGAGAATCGCGACGGGCCCCCGCGAGATCAGCGCCAGGATGGCGAGCAGGGCCGCAACCGCCGCCACGGCCCAGAGGGCGTAGGCCGGGATGAGAGGGGAGAAGCTGATCGAGAGCACAGGCACTGTCCCGCCTTATTGTCCGAGGCGCTCGAGCAGCGCGGGCACATGCACCTGGTCGGCCTTGTAGTTGCCGGTCAGGGCATACATGACGATGTTGACGCCGCCCCGGTAGGAGAATTCACGCTGCCGCTGGTCGCTCCCGACCGTGGGGTAGAGCCATTCTCCCCGTGGCCCCACGGCCCAGGCAGCCGCGAGGTCGTTGGACGTGATGATGATCGGCGAGACGCCGTCGCCCGAGCGGGCCGGCCGGTTCTCCTCGCCCTCGCTCTGCGGCGGCAGGGCCTCGACCCAGGTCTGGCCCGTGCTGTAGCGCCCCGGGAAGCTGTTGAGGATGTAGAAAGTCTTCGTGAGCACGTGATCGGACGGCACGGGCTCGAGTTCCGGAATGTCGAGGGTCGCCAGCATGCGGCGCAGGTATTGCCCCTCGGCGCTCACGGCCCCGTCCGGGCGGTTGCCGAAGGCGTCGCGCGTGTCGAAGATCACCGTGCCGCCGTTCTTCATGAAGGCGTCGATGCGCCGGATCGCGGCCTCGGAGGGCATGGGCCGGGTCGCGACGATGGGCCAGTAGATCAGCGGGTAGAAGGCCATCTCGTCGCGCGCCGGATCGATCCCGATCGGGTCGCCGGGCGTGAGCGCCGTGCGCTGTCCCAGAACCTGGGTCAGTCCGGCGAGCCCCGCCTTGCTCGTCTCGTCGACCTGCGAGTCGCCCGTGACTACATAGGCGAGCCGCGTCACCAGCGCCGGACTCAAACCCTCGGACGACCCATAGGGACTGCGCTCCTGGGCCCGAAGATCGGAGGACGAGCCGAGGATCAGGATCGACGCCAGGACGACGGCCGCAGCCGCGCCTGCCCGCCGCAGCCGTCCGGCGAGGTTCCCGAGATGGCCCCCGAGCCACAGGGACGCGAGGGTGTCGATGAGGAGCAGGAGGAGGGCCAGCAGGAAGAGGGGCGTGCGAAGGTCGATCGTCTGCGCCCCGGCGAGCGGCGCCACATTCGCCCTGAGAGGCGCGAAGTTCAGCGGCGCCAGCCGGTCGCTCGGGGTAAGGGCGTTGACGGCGAGGCTGGAATCCACCGGGCCGTAGAAGCCCGGCGGATGCTCGGCCGTGGCGCGATCCGCGTAGCTGCGCGACACCGCGCGGGCATTCGCGGGCGGCGACGTGAAGGTGCCGTAGCCGTCGAGGATCAGGCGCGGGGCGACGGTCTGGTTCTCCGCGTCGCGCGCCTGCGCGTTCACGTCGTTGGGCGCACCGGCCAGGGCCGTGATCCGGCGCAGCATATCGACGAAGAGACCCGACAGGGGCAGGTTCGACCATGTGGTGTCGGCGGTCACGTGGAAGAGGACGATCAGGCCGTCGCCGCGCTTATCGGCGGTCACGATCGGCGTGCCGTCCGCGAGCGACGCCCAGGTCTTCGAGGGCAGATCGCCGTCAGGTTCGGCCAGGATCTGGCGGCGGATGCCGATTTCGTCCGGGATGTTCAGGCCGAAGAACGGGCTTTCGCGGGTGAAGGGCGCGAAGGTCTTCGGGGTATCCCAGGAGAGCGTTCCGCCCAGGCTGCGCCCGCCCCGGCGCAGGCGCACAGGCACGAGTTCGTCGTTGCCGGCGGCGAGCCGCGATCCGGCAAACCGCAGCAGCAGGCCGCCCTTCTCGACGAAGTTCGTCACCCTTCCGGTGGTCTCGCGGTCGAGCCCGCCCACATCGGCGAAGACCAGGACGGAGACCTGTTCGTCGATGAGCTGGTTCACCGCATCCGCGACGCCGCCGCGTCCCATGCGGATCTCCGAATAGGGCGAGAGGGCGCGCTCGATGTAGTAGAGCGGCGACAGCAGAGGCTGCGCCTGATCGGAGGTGCCGCCGAACACGAGGCCGACCCGCCGGCGCTTGCCCCGCTCGTCCAGGAGGCTGACGGCTCCGGCCGAGCCCTCTCCGAGGATTTCGATGCGCGCGATGGCGTTCCTGATTTCCGTCGGGAGATCGAACGCGACACTGGTCTCGGTGGCGTTCGGATCGAAGGAGAAGCGCATGTCGGCCAGGGGCAGGTTCTTGAGATCCAGGGCGCGGACGAGGCCGGCGTCGCGCCCGTTCGGTTCGGCTCTGACGATCCTGGTGTTCAGCTGGCCGCTGGCGTTCTCCGCGCCGGCGATCGCAAGAGCGGAGGCCCGCTCCGCCTTGAGGACTGTGATCCGCCGTTTCTCGGCCATCTGCGCCAAGCCATCGATGAAGCCTTGTCCATCAACGCCCGCGACCCCGTCGCTGATCCAGACGATGTTCGCATCCGGCGTCGATTCAAGAAAATGCTTCACCGCATCGAGGTGAGACCTGCGATCCGGCAGGTGCGGCAGGGGCCGGAAGGAGCGCAGGCGCTCCAGGGCTGCCGACGGGCTGGAGGGCTGGATTGCGGCAGGCTCCTCCGCCGTCGTCAGGAGAGCGACGACGCGGCCCTCCCGGCCGGCCGCCTCGATGCGCTCGGCGGCGAGGTTCATTCTGTCCCGCCAGTCGTGGGCGGCCGCGAAGCCGTTGTCCAGAATGAGCAGGAGGGGCGAGCGGTCGCTGTCCTCCGCCAGGGGGTTCCAGATCGGACCCGCCGCCGCCAGGATGAGAAAGGCCGCCAGAAGCAGCCGCATCATCAGAAGCCACCAGGGCGTGCGGGCCGGAGTCTCCTGTTCGGGCCGGAGATCGGCCAGGATCTTGAGGGGCGGAAAATCGACCCGCCTCGGCTGCGGCGGGGTGATGCGCAGGAGCAGCCAGATGGCCGGCAGCGCCGCAAGGGCCGTGAGGACGAGTGGGACCGTGAAGGTGAGGGGGAGGCCGAGCATGGGCTAACGCCCTCCCGGGTCGGCACCGCGCGAGGCCGATACGAGGGTCATGAGGCGAAGCGCCGCCTCGCTCGCGGGGCGGTCGGTCCTGTGGATCGTCACGGTCCAGCCGCGGCGGCGGGCCATTTCGTCGATCTCCGCGCGATGCTGCTCGATCCGCCGCCGGTAGGCATGGCCCCAGGACTGCGCGTCGCCGATCCTGAGCGACAACCCGTCCTCCAGATCGTGCAGGACGGCTTCTCCCTGGAACGGGAAGGTTTCCTCGACCGGATCGACGATCATCACGAGGTGCCCGCGCGCGCCCCGGGCCGAAATGCCCTCGACCGCTGCGGCGATGTCCCGGGCGGGGGACAGGAAGTCGCTGATCAGGATCGCCTCGTCGAGAGGGGCGATGGCCGCCTGGGGGGGCAGGTCCTCGTCCAGCGAAGACCGGTCCGCCACCATCGTCTGCGCCATGATCTCGGTGATCCGCCGCGAGGCGCGGGGCGACATGAGGCCAAGCATTCCGATGCGCTCGCCGGCCTCCACGAAGCAGTCGGCGAGAGCGAGCCCCAGCACCACGGCCCGCTCGATCTTGGGAGCCTGCGCCAGGTCCGAGCTGAAGCCCATGGAGGCGGAGCGGTCGATCCAGAGCCAGATGGTCTGGGCCGTCTCCCATTCGCGCTCCCGCACATAGAGCCGGTCGTCGCGGGCCGAACGCCGCCAGTCGACGCGCTGTGCGGCCTCTCCGGCCACGAAGGGGCGGAACTGCCAGAAGCTCTCGCCGACGCCCGCGCGCCGGCGGCCGTGAATGCCGTGGGCGAGGTTCGCGGCGACGCGCCGGGCTTCGAGCACGAGGCGCGGCATCCGCTGCGCCAGCGTGAGCGCGCTTTCCGTTTCGTGCCTGCCTGGAGAGCGGGCGGTTTCGGGAAGGACCCGGACACGGGCCATGGCGGATGTCCTAGCCTGCCAGCCGCGTGATCAGGCGGCCGATGACGCTCTTGAGGGTCTCCCCGTCCGCGCGGGCCGAGAAGGTCAGCGCCATGCGGTGCTTGAGCACCGGTTCGGCGAGGGCCACCACGTCGGCCAGCGAGGGCGCCACGCGACCCTCGATGAGCGCGCGCGCGCGGACCGCCAGCATGAGCGCCTGGCTGGCGCGGGGGCCGGGACCCCAGAGGATCCTGTCCGTCACGCCTTCCACGCGTTCGCCCTCGGGCCTTGCGGAGCGCACCAGATCCAGGATCGCCTCGACGACGCTGTCGCCCACGGGCAGACGACGCACGAGGCGTTGAGCATTCATGAGCGCCTCGGCGTCCATGACGGCAACCGGCTTGTGTTCCTCCGCGCCGGTCGTTTCGATGAGGATGCGCCGCTCGGCGTCGCGGCTCGGATAGCCGACGTCGATCTCGAGCAGGAAGCGGTCGAGCTGGGCTTCGGGCAGCGGATAGGTGCCCTCCTGCTCGATGGGATTCTGGGTCGCCAGCACATGGAAGGGTTGGGGCAGGTCGTGCCGCTCGCCGCCGACCGAGACGTGGTGCTCCTGCATGGCCTGCAGCAGGGCGGACTGGGTGCGCGGGCTCGCGCGATTGATCTCGTCGGCCATGAGCAGCTGCGCGAAGACCGGCCCTTTCACGAACCGGAAGGAGCGCCGCCGGTCGACTCCCTCGTCGAGGACTTCGGAGCCCACGATGTCGGACGGCATTAGGTCCGGCGTGAACTGGATGCGCCGGGCATCGAGGCCCAGCACCGTGCCGAGGGTCTCCACGAGCTTCGTCTTCGCGAGGCCCGGCACGCCGACCAGGAGACCGTGGCCGCCGGCCAGGAGCGTGATGAGGGTGAGATCGACCACTTCCTCCTGGCCGAAGATGACCGAATGGATGGCCTCCCGGGCGCGCCCGACAGTCTCAAGAGTCGCCTCCGCGTTGCGGATGATCGCGTCGTCCATGGCGGTGGGCGCTTGAGACATGCTGGCCGTCATGAGGTCACTCTCCCTCTCGTTCGCCCCGAAAGCTAGTCTGCCCCTGGTTGATGTCGATAGGCAAGGGTCGATGCGCCGCAGCGATGAACCGATGAGTTGGACGACACGGCCGACAGCTCTATGCTCTACGAAGTAACAGCTAATAACACTTGGTCGATCATCAATGTTCATTTTCTCGTTCACGCTTGCGTCATGACCGACCCGACCATCCCACCTCCCGGCTCCGCATTGAACCGATTGACCGAGGCGCTCGGCCCCGACGCCCAGCGGAAGGGCCCGCCTCCGGTGGAACGCTGGAACCCGGCTTATTGCGGCGAGATCGACATGCGCATCGCCGCGGACGGCACCTGGTACTACATGGGCTCGCCCATCAACCGTCCCGCTCTCGTGAAGCTCTTCTCGACGGTCCTGCGCAAGGATCCGGATCGTTACGTGCTCGTCACGCCGGTGGAGCGGGTCGGGATCGTGGTCGAGGATGTGCCGTTCCTGGCGGTCGAGATGGCCGTCGAAGGAGAAGGCGGCGGCCGTCAGGTCGCCTTCCGCACCAACGTGAACGATGTCGTGCAGGTCGGCCCCGACCGCCCCCTGCGCTTCGAACAGGATGCCAATGGGGGCGTGAAGCCCTACGTTAAGGTGCGGGGCGATCTGTGGGCGCGCGTGACACGGGCGCTCGCGCTCGATCTGATCGCGCTCGGCGAGGAGGAGGAAATCGACGGCAGGTCCTTCTTCGGAATCAGGGCGGGCGGCGCCTTCTTTCCCATTGCGCCTGCGACGGAAGTGAGTGAATCGTGATGCGGGGGGCTTCTCTCGATATGCCTGATTTCCTGGCGCTCGCGGCCGAACGGCTCCGGCCGGAGCCACCCGACCCGAACGATGCCCTGGCCAATCCGAGGGGCGACCATTCGCTCGACAACGTGCCCCTGGTCCATCCGCTGGAGCCGAAGCCCGCTGCGGTCCTGGTGCCGGTCGTCGTGCGCGAGGAGCCGATGCTGCTGCTGACGGAGCGCTCCGCGCATCTCCGGCAGCATTCGGGGCAGATCGCCTTTCCGGGCGGGCGGGTCGATCCGACCGATGATTCCGTCATGGCGGCCGCCTATCGCGAGGCCGAGGAGGAGATCGGCCTCGACGGCCGGTTCATCAGCCCGCTCGGCTATCTCGACGCTTATCTCTCCTCCACCAATTATCTGGTGACGCCCGTCGTCGGGAGGGTTTCTCCCTCCTACACGCTCAGCCTCAATCCGCACGAGGTCGCGGACGCGTTCGAGGTGCCGCTCTCCTTCCTCATGGATCCCGCACGCCACGAGCTGCACGAGCGCGAATGGAAGGGCGGGCGTCGGCGCTACTATGCCATGCCCTATGAGGGACGATACATCTGGGGCGTCACAGCCGGCATCATCCGCAATCTGTACGAGAGGCTCTACACGCGATGACGCGGGCCGTCACACAGGAAGTGCTGCTTTTTCTCCTGCCCTTTGCCGCCTTCGCCATTTACCTCATCGTCCGCCGCCGCAATCCCCTGGCTTGGTCCCATTGGAGCGACCAGTCGATCTGGCTCACCATGGCCGGGCTTGCCATCGTGGTCGTTTCGCTATTTACAGCCGGGATCATGGCCGAACGCCAGACCGGCGCGTTCGTGCCGACGCATATCGAAAACGGCCGGGTCGTCCCGGGACACTTCAAGTGATCCAAACTCTCGATCAACGGGCGCTCCTGGGCCTTCTCGAGCGTCCTCAGCTGCGCCGCCTGCTGCAGGCCTTCAACGGCGACGGCGAGGAGACGCGCATCGTCGGCGGCGCCGTGCGCAACGCCCTGCTCGGGCGGGCCGTGACGGAGGTCGACTGCGCCTCGACCGCGCTGCCCGACGTCATCGTGCGGCGGGCGAACGCGGCCGGATTCAAGGCGGTCCCGACCGGCATCGATCACGGCACCATCACGGTGATCGTCGACGGCGAACCCTTCGAGGTCACGACCCTGCGCGAGGACGTGGAAACGGACGGGCGCTACGCGGTCGTCCATTTCGGGCGCGATTTCGTGCTCGATGCGAGGCGGCGCGATTTCACCATCAACGCCCTTTCGCTCGGCCTCGACGGCAGGCTTTACGACTACACGGGCGGCGTCGCGGATCTGGCGGTCCGGCGCGTGCGCTTCATCGGCGATCCCCATGTACGCATCCGCGAGGATTACCTGCGGATCCTGCGGTTCTTCCGTTTCTACGCGGAATATTCCGAAAACGGCCCCGATCCCGAGGGCATGGAAGCCGCGGGAGCGGAGCGCCGGGGGCTGGAACGGCTCTCGAAGGAGAGAATCCGCCACGAGCTGCTCAAGCTTCTCGTGGCGCAGAGGGCAGAGGACACGATCGGCATCCTGGCCGACCACGGCTTTCTCACCTGGCTTCTCGATGGAGTGGCGGAACTCGGGCGCTTCGGCCGGCTCAGCGCGGCCGACCGGGACAATCCGGCCCCGATCTGGCGTCTGGCAGCGCTCGCCGTCATGGTCGAGGAAGATGCGGACCGCCTGCGGGAGCGCCTGCGGCTCTCCAACGACGAGCACCGGCAACTCGTAGCCTATGCGAGGCTGCTCAACCTTCTCAAGACGCGGTCCCAACCCCTGGACGCCATGGCGGTCCGCCGCCTCGTGGCCGATCACGGGGCCGAGACACTCGGCATCGTCCTGACCACGACGGCGGGGGAGCCCCTGCCGGTGGTTCGTGACGATGCTCCCGAAGCCCTGGAGCGCTTCCGCACCGGGGCCGAGGCCATCCCGGTCTTCCCCTTGCGCGGCGCCGACCTCATCCAGGGCGGCATCCCGAAGGGCCCGAGGGTGGGCGAGGTGTTGGCCCTGGCCCGTCGGGCCTGGTTGGACGAAGGCTGCCGGACCGACGAGGCCTATGCGGGAGACCTGCTCAGGCGGGTTCTCGATCGACCCTCTTCCTGACGGGAGAAGAGTTTCACGGCCACCTCGCCGTCGGCGGCATGGAGGAGAGGATCGACGCGATGTTGCCGCCGGTCTTCAGGCCGAAGATCGTGCCCCGGTCGTAGAGCAGGTTGAACTCCACGTAGCGGCCGCGCCGCACCTGCTGCTCGTAGCGGTCGGCCTCGGTCCAGCTTGTCCCTGCGTTGCGGCGGACGATCTCGGGATAGATGGTCAGGAAAGCCTCGCCCACGTCGCGGGTGAAGGCGAAGTCCTCATCCGGGCTCCCGGTCCAATGGTAGTCGTAGAAGATGCCGCCGATGCCGCGCGGCTCGTTGCGGTGCTTGAGGAAGAAGTACTCGTCGCACCATTTCCTGTACTTTTCGTAGGAACCCTCCGGCGCATGCCGGTCGCAGGCCTTCCGCATGGCCTCGTGAAAAGCGACGGTGTCGGGATCGTCCTGCGTCCGGCGCCGGTCGAGAACGGGCGTGAGGTCCGCTCCGCCGCCGAACCAGGGCTTCGTGGTGACGACGAAGCGGGTGTTCATATGCACCGTCGGCACGTTCGGGTTCCAGGGATGAGCGATCAGCGAGATGCCCGAGGCCCAGAAGCGCGGGTCCTGATCGGAGCCGGGGATCTGGCCGCGGAATTCCGGCGCGAACTCGCCATGCACCGTCGAGACATGCACCCCGACCTTCTCGAAGACGCGTCCCCGCATCATCGACATGACGCCCCCGCCGCCGGGATTCCCGCCGTGGTCCTTGCGCTCCCAGGGCGTGCGCTCGAAGCGGCCGGGCTCCGACGCCTCCGGGGGGAGAGGCGCCGCGGTCTCGTCCTCGAGCGCCTCGAAGGCGGCGCAGATCCGGTCGCGCAGCGAAGCGAACCAGACGGGAGCTTCGGTCTGCAGGCGCTCGATGGCGGCTTTGTCGGTCATGGTGATGTCGCTTCAGGTCTGTGAGGGGATGATTGTGGGAAACGAGTCGGTCTGCCGCAAGGCTTCGCCGAGGATCATGGCGGCCGTGACGGCGACGTTGAGCGAGCGCATCCCCGGCTGCATCGGAACGAGGACCCGGGCATCGGCGGCCTGGTGGACCTCGTCCGGGACCCCCGCCGATTCCCGCCCGACCAGGATGATGTCGTCGGGCTCATAGGCGAAGTCCGTATAGGCCGTCGCACCCTTGGTCGTGGCGAGCACCAGCCGGCCCTGGTCCGTCCGCCGCCATTCCTCGAAGCCGCGCCAGGAGATGTGACGCGTAATCGCCACATGGTTGAGATAATCCATGCCGGAGCGCCGGAGATTCCGGTCGGAGACGTCGAAGGCGGCAGGCTCGATGATCTCGACCGGCACGCCGAGGCAGGCGGCGAGCCGCAGCATCGTGCCGGTGTTCTGCGGGATGTCCGGTTGATAGATGGCGAGACGGGGCATGACATGCGTCATCGGCGCAGGAGGCGTCCGCGTCAAGTGAACGCTTCGTCATGCGACGGGTTGACGGGCAGGGCGGGAGCAAGATCCGAGGACCAGGATGTACCGGTGGTTTGAAAAGCGAATCGACCCGTTCGCGCCCTTCGACGAGACCGAAACGCCCCCGGGAACGGTGAGCCGCTTCACCTGGCACTATCTCCGGCCGATCCGGTTCTGGCTCGCCGCTCTGTT
Source organism: Microvirga sp. (assembly GCA_050789065.1). Classification (GTDB taxonomy): domain Bacteria; phylum Pseudomonadota; class Alphaproteobacteria; order Rhizobiales; family Beijerinckiaceae; genus Microvirga. The sequence continues at coordinate 26,825 of JBOZRS010000052.1, read as the reverse complement.
CGTCGTGTCGCTGATCGTGGGCCTGTTCGAGTCCTCGCTCTACATCATGCTCGGCTGGCTCGTGGACATCCTGGCCCATTCGACGCCGGAGCGGATCTGGGCCGAGCATGGTCATGCGCTGCTGCTCGCCGGCGGGCTGGTCCTCTTCCTGAGGCCCGTGTTGCATTTCCTGCACGAGGTCATCACCAACCAGGTGCTGGTGCCGCAGAGCACCAACCTGATCCGGTGGAGGACCCATGTCTACACGCTGGGCCATGCCCTGAGCTATTTCCAGGCGGACTTCGCGGGACGGCTCGCCAACCGGATCACCCAGGGCGGAGGCGCCATCCGCGAGATCGCCGTCACGGTGCTGGATACGCTCCTCTACGTGGCGGTCTTCGCCTTCACGACGCTCGGCGTCTTTTCCACCGTCAGCCCCTGGCTCGCCCTGCCCATGGGGCTCTGGATCGTCGGCTATGTCCTGCTGCTGCGCTATTTCGTGCCGCGCGCGAAGCTGCGCTCCCTGAAAGTGGCCGACACCCGCTCGGTCCTCGTGGGGCGGATCGTCGACAGCTACACGAACATCCTGACCGTCAAGCTCTTCGCCCGCAGCGCCGAGGAGCGCTCCGCCGTGCGGGCGGCCTTCGCGGCCCATACGGAAGCCTTCCTCAATTCCTTCCGGCTGATCACGAGCGTGTCCGGCCTGCTCGCCCTGATGAACAGCGCGCTCCTCGTCTCGACCGGCGCATTCTCCATCATGCTGTGGAGGCGGGGCCTCATGACGAGCGGCGAAGCCGCGACAGGGCTGTCCCTGGTGATGCGCATCCTCGCCATGTCCGGCTGGGTCATGCAGACCGTGCGCGGGGTCTTCGAGAATATCGGCGTGGTGCAGGAGAGCATGGACACCATCGCCCGCCCGCATGGGATCGTCGATGCGCCCAGGGCTCCCCGGCTCGAAGTGACGCAGGGAGAGGTCCGCTTCGAGAACGTGTCGTTCCATTACGGCCGGGAGGAGGGCGTCATCGAAGGCCTCGACCTGACCATTCGCGCGGGGGAAAAGGTCGGTCTCGTGGGCGCGAGCGGGGCGGGCAAGACGACCATCGCGTCCCTTCTCCTGCGCCTTCACGACCTCGAGGGAGGCCGCATTCTCATCGACGGGCAGGACATCGCGGAGGTCAGCCAGGATTCCCTGCGGGCCTCCATCGCGGTCGTGACGCAGGACACCTCGCTCCTTCACCGCTCGATCCGGGACAACATCGCCTATGGCCGGCCGGGGGCCCGGGACTACGAGATCGAGCAGGCCGCCCGCATGGCGCATGCCCACGATTTTATCATGCGCCTGGAGGACCACCGGGGCCGGCGCGGCTACGACGCCCATGTGGGCGAGCGCGGCGTGAAGCTCTCCGGCGGCCAGCGCCAGCGCGTCGCCATCGCCCGCGTGATCCTGAAGGATGCCCCGATCCTGGTTCTGGACGAGGCCACCTCCGCCCTGGACTCGGAGGTCGAGGCCGCCATCCAGGAATCCCTTTCGACCCTCATGGAGGGCAAGACGGTGATCGCCATCGCCCACCGCCTGTCCACCATCGCGGCCCTGGACCGGCTCATCGTTCTCGACGAGGGCCGGATCGTCGAGGAGGGGAGCCATGCCGGTCTTCTGGCGGCGGGAGGGCTCTACGCCCGGCTCTGGCGGCGGCAGTCCGGAGGGTTCCTCGGGGCCGAGAAGACGACGGTGATCTAGGTCAAACAGGTTGGAACATCTCCAATCCGGCTATGGACAGGAGGGCTTGGCCGTGCGAAAGAGCCACCGCGCGGCGACTCCCAGTCGCATTGCGCGCGCGTTGACGCGTATGCTTGTTCCATAAGGGGCCGGCGTGCCGAATGCCTGGATTGCCAAGGTATTTAAAGACGCGCGGTTCTCGTTTTTGATCAATGCTGGAGAGCCAAGTGGCCGAGACCACCACTCATGTCGCTGAGCCGACACGGCGCGATTTCCTTTACATCGCCACGGGCGCTGCCGCCGCGGTCGGCGCAGCAACCCTGGTATGGCCCTTCGTCCAGTCCCTGGCGCCCGACGCTGCGACGGTGGCTGCCGGTGCGCCCGTCGAGGTCGACCTGTCGCCGATCGCCGAAGGGCAGATCGTCAAGGTTTTCTGGCGCGGCAAGCTGATCTTCGTCCGGCACCGCACGCCCGAAGAGATCAAGGCTGCCCAGGATGTGAATGTCGCTTCGCTCCGTGACCCGCAGCCCGACTCGGCCCGTGTGAAGCAGGGTCACGATCAATGGCTGATCGTTTTCGGCAACTGCACCCATCTGGGCTGCGTGCCGCTCGGTCAGCAGGGTGAGTATCACGGCTGGTTCTGCCCCTGCCACGGCTCGATCTTCGATACCTCGGGCCGCGTTCGCGGTGGTCCGGCCCCGATCAATCTGCCGATCCCGCCCTACACCTTCACGTCCGACACGAAGATCGTGATCGGTCAGGAAGTCACGGCGTAATTCCCGCGAAGATCTCAAGCGATCAGGCGATACCCATGAGCCAACATTCCACAACCTATGTTCCCAAGAGCGCCTTCGGCAAATGGTTCGAGAGCCGCTTGCCCATCGCAGGCCTCGTCCATTCGTCCTTCATTGCGTTCCCGGTGCCGCGGAACCTGACCTATTTCTGGACCTTCGGCGCGATCCTGGCGTTCATGCTCGTCTCGCAGATCGTGACGGGCGTGTTCCTGGCGATGTACTACACGCCGAACGCGGCGCTCGCCTTCCAGTCCGTCGAGCACATCATGCGCGACGTGAACTACGGCTGGCTCATCCGCTATCTGCACTCCAACGGCGCGTCGATGTTCTTCGTCGCCGTGTACGTCCACATCTTCCGGAACTTCTACTACGGCTCCTACAAGGCGCCGCGTGAGGTTCTCTACATCCTCGGCGTGATCATCTTCCTCCTCATGATGGCCACCGCCTTCATGGGCTACGTGCTCCCCTGGGGGCAGATGAGCTTCTGGGGCGCCACCGTGATCACGAACCTGTTCTCGGCGATCCCGGGCGTGGGCGACATCATCGTGAGCTATCTCTGGGGCGGCTACTCGGTCGGCAACCCGACGCTCAACCGCTTCTTCTCCCTGCACTACCTGCTGCCGTTCATGATCGCGGGCGTCGTCGCCCTCCACATCTGGGCGCTGCACGTGCCGGGCCAGAATAACCCGACCGGTATTCCGATCAAGTCGGGCAAGGACGCGGTGCCCTTCACCCCCTATGCGACGATCAAGGACATCTTCGCCGTCGTGGTGTTCATGCTCTTCTTCGCCTGGTGGGTGTTCTACATCCCGAACTACCTGGGCCATGCGGACAACTACATCCCGGCGAACCCGGCCGTGACCCCGTCGCACATCGTTCCGGAATGGTACTTCCTGCCGTTCTACGCCATCCTGCGCGCTATCCCCGACAAGCTCGGCGGCGTGATCGCGATGGTCTCGGCGATCCTGATCTGGTGCCTGATGCCCTGGCTCGACACATCGAAGGTCCGCTCGACGGCCTACCGTCCGCTCTACAAGCAGTTCTTCTGGGTGTTCACCGCCGTCTGCATCGTGCTCGGCTGGCTGGGCTCGAAGCCGGCGGAGGGCTACTACACCCTCGCGGCCCAGATCTGCACGGCCTACTACTTCGCCCACTTCCTGATCGTCCTGCCGGTGCTCGGCTTCATCGAGCGTCCGCTGCCGCTCCCGAATTCGATCCTCGAATCCGTGATGGGCGTGCAGAAGGGCGGGGCTGGCCTGCCGACCGGCGCCAAGGCCGAGCCGCAGTCCAAGGGTTGATGCGAGCGTTGAGGAACAGAACAATGATGAAGCGTACCCTTCTCATCGCCGCCGCCGTTCTGGGGCTTTCCGCTCCGGCCTTCGCCGCCGGCGAGACCCCGGTCCCGCCGCAGCTGAAATGGACCTTCGCTGGTCCGTTCGGCACCTTCGACCGGGCTCAGCTCCAGCGCGGCTTCAAGGTGTACCGGGAGGTCTGCTCCTCCTGCCACTCCTTGAACTACGTCGCCTTCCGCAACCTGTCGCAGCCCGGCGGGCCGGAATTCTCCGAGGCGCAGGTCAAGGCGCTCGCGGCGGAATACAAGATCCAGGACGGGCCGAACGAGGCGGGCGACATGTTCGAGCGCCCCGGCCGCCCGGCCGATCACTTCCCGGCTCCGTTCCCGAACGAGAACGCGGCGGCCTCCGCCAACGGCGGCAAGGCTCCGCCGGACCTGTCCCTGATGCCCAAGGCCCGCACCTACGAGCGCGGCTTCCCCTGGTTCATCACGGACGTGTTCCGCCAGTATTCGGAGAACGGCGCGGACTACGTGGTCGCGCTGCTCAACGGCTATGAAGAGGCCCCGGCCGACTTCAAGATTCCCGAGGGCGGCCACTACAACCACTACTTCCCGGGCCATGTCATCGCGATGCCGAAGCCGCTGAGCGACGGCCAGGTGGAATACCCGAAGAACGAGAACGGCCAGCCGCAGGCGCCGGAGACGGTCGAGCAATATGCGCGCGACGTCACCGCCTTCCTGACCTGGACGGCGGAACCGCACCTCGAGGCCCGCAAGCGCCTCGGCTTCCAGGTCATGCTGTTCCTGCTCATCCTCTCGGGCCTGCTCTACTTCACCAAGAAGAAGGTCTGGGCCCGGGTCGGTGGCGAGGTCGAGGGCCACGCCACTCCGCCCATGACGCACAATCCATAAGATCAGGAAAAGGCCCCGTTTCGGGGCCTTTTTCTTTTGGGATGACTCTTCCCGAAATCCGGCCTATCCCGGTGACCATGTTGCAGACAGTCGCCGACGATCTCTGGGGCCTGCCGTGCCTCGCCTATCACGTGCAGCCGAGCCTGACGCCCGACACCCAGGCGGCGCTCGGGCAGGTGCAGAAGGCCCTTGCCGAGCGCTGGCCGGTCCCGCTTCACATGGCATCCCCCGAAGCGCTCCACATCACGGTCTATGCCCTCGTCCCGGTCAAGGATCGCTTCGACAAGGAAAGTTACTGGCGCGAGATCGGCGGGCCGTGCCACGACCTGCTGGAGGAACTGTGCGCGAGCCATGGGCCTCTGGAGCTGACCTTTCACCGGCTCAAGGTGACGGATGCGGCAATCATCGCCGTGGCGCGCGACGAGACCGGCCTCATCGCGGCCATCCGGCAGAGGATCGCGGACACGATCCCGCCGCCGCCCGGACGGCAGCCCATGCGTTACGACCTGATCCACTCGACCATTGCCCGCTACCGGTCTTCCGGACCGGTGCCCAGGGAAGCCGTCGAGTCGATCGAGAGCCTGCCGGTCTCGATTCCGGCACGCGTCGGCCGGATGAAGATCGTCCGGGAGACCATCTTCCCTTGCCTGGTCATGGACGAGATCGCCTCGGTTCCGTTGCGATAGAGGTCTCCACGAAGCGCCCGAGAGCCCTCCGGCCCCCATTCGGGACTCGCTTCGGCATTCGTCCGCCTTTAGAGAGTTCCGCAACACATCGACAGGCGGGATCAACATGACGAAGGCGGTCTTAGGCATCATCGGCGGGTCGGGCGTCTATGACCTGCCGGGGCTCGAGGATGTCCGGGAGGAGCGCATCGCCTCGCCCTGGGGCGAACCCTCGGATACTCTCCGGATCGGCCGGATCGGCACCACGGATCTGGTGTTCCTGCCGCGCCATGGCCGCGGCCACCGCCTGTCGCCATCGGACATCAATTACCGCGCCAATATCGACGTGATGAAGCGGGCAGGGGTCACGGATCTGATCTCCGTTTCCGCCTGTGGCTCCTTCCGGGAGGAGTATTACCCCGGCTTCTTCGTGCTGGTGGACCAGTATGTCGACCGCACGTTCAGGCGCGAAAGCTCGTTCTTCGGTCAAGGCTGCGTCGCCCATGTGCCGATGGCGCACCCGGTGGGGCCCCTGCTGCAGCAGCGCATCGCCGACGCGGCGGTGGCCGAGGGGATTCCGTTCACCCTGGGCGGCACCCTCGTGTGCATCGAGGGCCCGCAATTCTCCACCTACGCCGAATCCATGACCTACAAGAACCTCGGCTATGACGTCATCGGCATGACGGCGATGCCCGAGGCCAAGCTCGCCCGCGAGGCCGAGATCACCTACGCGACCGTCGCGATGGTGACGGATTACGATTGCTGGCACCCGGAGCACGACGACGTGGACGTGGCGGCCGTCGTCGCCACCGCCCGGCGGAATGCATCGACGGTGGCGCGGCTGATCGCCCGCGTGGCCATGGACTTCCCGGCCGAGCACGAGCCCTGCCCGGCACGCTCCGACCGGGCGCTCGACGGCGCGATCATGACGGCGCCCTCGGCGAGGGACCCGGATCTGCTGAGCAGGCTCGATGCCGTGGCGGGGCGGATCCTGAGGGGCGCGGCGGATTAGGTCATCATCCAGCCCATGTGGCCGAAGCCGAAGACGAGGCGAAGGATCCAGCCGATGAAGCCCAGAATGAACGTCACGATGATGGCGGCGGGGATCGCCGCGAGGGAAGCCTTGACGAAGAACAGAACAAGGCTTCCAAAGGGGATGTCGATGTCGGTAAGAACAGTTCGTGAGGATTGTTCGGCCATGGCAAAGCTCCTCGCATAACCCAGACACAATCCCACCTATGGCAGGCTCTCTCATGGACCAGCGCCTCATCACGGACCTGAAAGCGGCGATCCGCTCGATTCCCGATTACCCGAAGCCCGGAATCGTGTTCCGGGACATCACGACGCTTCTCGGCGACGCGCGGGCCTTCCGGCGCTCGGTGGACGAACTCGTGCACCCCTTCGCGGGCGGACGCATCGACAAGGTGGCAGGCATCGAGGCGCGGGGCTTCATTCTCGGCGGCGCCATCGCGCACCAACTCTCGTCTGGCTTCGTGCCGATCCGCAAGAAGGGCAAGCTGCCCCACGAGACCGTGCGGATCGCCTATTCGCTCGAATACGGCGTCGACGAGATGGAGATCCACACCGACGCCATCGGGCAGGGCGAGCGCGTCATCCTGGTCGACGACCTCATCGCCACCGGCGGCACGGCGGTCGCGGCGACGCAGCTCCTGCGTCAGATGGGCGCCAACATCGTCGCGGCCTGCTTCATCATCGACCTGCCGGATCTCGGCGGCGCGAAGAAGCTGCGCGACCTTGGCGTGGAGGTGCGCAGCCTCGTGAGCTTCGAGGGGCATTGAACCCGGCCTTGTCGTTCCGGGCTCTCCTGCACGGCCCGGAACCGCAGGACGGACTTAGCGCTCCGGCCGCCGTTCCCAGAATACCGCGCCGTCGAACCCGAAGACTTCTTCCCCGTTCTGGTTCACGCCCGTGTTGCGGTGCGTGACCATGCCCCAGCCGGGGCGGGAGGCGGAGACGCGCTTGCCGGTCACGGTCGAGCGGTAGGTGATCGTGTCGCCCGCATAGACGGGCTTGAGCCATTTCATGTTGGTGAAGCCCGGCGACGGGCCGAGTCTCGCCGGCCGCTCGCCGCGGGCGAGGGCGTCCGCGCGAACCCGATCGCGATGGGCGATCATCTGCTTCATCCAGACGCTGGCCGTGTGCCAGCCGGAGGCGCAGAGGCCGCCGAAGAGGCTGTCCCTCGCGGCGATCGGGTCCACGTGGAAGCGCTGAGGATCGAACTGCCGGGCGAAGCGGATGATGTCATTGGACGTGAAGGTGCAGGAGCCCAGCTCGTCGGTCTCGCCGACGATCAGGTCCTCAAGATAGGGGTTCGACGAGATATGGGGGGCCTCGCGCGGCGCCGGATCCGCTGCCGGAGCCGAGGCCGTCTGGCCCTCGCCGGTCACCGGCTCGGCATCGCGCCGCGCGAACATGATCCAGTTGGCCTGCGTCATGACGATCTCGTCCGACTGGTTCAGCAGCTCGAACAGGAACCGGACGAGGCCGATGGAGGGCCTGCTCTTCGAGGGGCGGCTTTCCAGGATCGTCATGCGCGAGCGGAGCGTGTCGCCGGGCCGCACGGGCTTGAGCCACTTGACCTCCTCGATGCCGGGCGAGCCCATGGATGTGGAATCCAGGATCAGGCCGTCGGAGAGCAGACGCATGTGGATGCTGCAGGTGTGCCAGCCCGAGGCGATGAGGGTCCCGATGAAGCTGTCCTTGGCCGCGACCTCGTCCACGTGGAAGGGTTGAGGGTCGAATTCCCGCGCGAAGGCGAGGATGTCGTCCTTCGTGACGGTGACGGGGCCGAGCATCTGGATCGAGCCGGGCGTGAGGTCTTCGAAAGCAAAACGGGGCATCGGGCAAACTTCGGCAGGAAAGGGCTTGGGGGATTCGGCCCGTCAGGGGCTGAACTGACCGGCCGCGTTGTGCGCCAAACGGATCGGCTCGGGCAAGCGATACTTTAGCGAGCAGCGCAGGACCAGCTCCGCGGCGGTCGGAATGTCGGCCAGATGACCGGGTGAGATGAAGACCGGATTCCTGGCCGTGCGGGTCCGAAGGGCGACCCCGATGGCCTCGCCCTTGTCGATGAGCGGGGCTGCCGAGCCCTTCTCTTCTCCAAGGTCCTTGTAGCGTCCGCACAGGAGCGTCTTGCCGCAGCCGACAGTGGGGCGCTGCAGCCAGAGACCCATGTGGCTCGCGATGCCGATGCGGCGGGGATGGGCTATGCCCATGCCGTCGAAGATGAAGACGTCGGGCGCGCTCTTCAGCTTCTCGAAGGCCTCCTCCAGGACCGGACCCTCGCGGAAGCTCAGGAGGCCCGGGACGTAGGGGAATGGGGTCGGGCGCCGCGCCAGGACGGTTTCCACGACCAGGAAGCCCGGATAGGTCGCCACGACGACGGCGGCCTGGGACTGCTCGTTCTTGACGCTCACGTCGACCCCCGCCACGAGCCTGACCTCGTCGAGCGCGATGGGGCGGTCGGAAATGACCTCGGCCCTCAGCTCCTTCTGGAGCGCGATGGCTTCTGTCGGGGAAAGATTCCAGGAATGCGGGCGGTGTATCTGCATGAGGTCAAGCTTGAGGGCGGCGTGAGGCTCAACGCCCGAGGCCCGCGTTCGATCCGCAAAAGGTTCACAAAGGGCAGGGTGATCACCACATGAGGGGAACCCCCTCATGGACGGCCCGGACGGCCGCATGACACTGTTGCCCATGAAGCCCGTGGGCGCCAGACTGTCGTCCCGTGGCCCGGCCGCCGTGTCCACAGCGCAAGAGTAACCGACATTGGCTCATTCAGCAGCGACAGGACGCAGCATCCCGATCGTGACACCCGCCGAAGGCGTCTCGGAAGAGCTGATCCGGCAACTGGTCGAAACCTTCTACGACCGCGTGCTGCGCGATCCTGACCTCGGCCCCATCTTCCACCACGCCCTGTCGGGCCGCTGGAGCAGGCATCTGGCCATCATGGTCGATTTCTGGTCCTCCGTCGCCCTCAGGACCGGGCGTTACCAGGGCAAGCCCCAGTCGGCCCATGCGGGGCTTCCGCTCACGCCCGAGCTTTTCGCCCGCTGGCTCGCGCTGTTCGGGGCCACGGCCCGCGAGATCTGCGAGCCCGATGTGGCGGAGTTCTTCATCGACCGCGCCGAGCGCATCGCCGACAGCCTGCAGATCGGACTCGGGATCGGCCCCAAGGCGCTGAAGCTTCCGCGCGCCGCACCATAGCGCCTGGCCTCACCGCTCCCACCATTCGAGGTCCTCGTTCCGGCTCTTGGGCAGAAGGGACGAAACGGCGATCATGACGAGGCCGGCGGCCACGAGCACGGCCACGAAGAACTCGGCGGCTCCCAGGCCCGGCGCCACGACGGCGCTGCCGAAGGACGCGACAAAGTTTTCAAGGAAATCCTGCATGGATCGAACCCTCCACGCAGGATTGATGAGACATTCGCCCTGAACGGGCCTGGAAACCCGCGTTCAGGAATCCGTCAGGTATTGAAGCGGAAATGCATCACGTCGCCATCCTGGACGACGTATTCCTTGCCTTCCAGCCGCAGCTTGCCGGCATCGCGCGCGCCGGCCTCGCCCTTGAGCGAGGTGTAATCGGTGAAGGCGATGGTCTCGGCCCGGATGAAGCCCTTCTCGAAATCCGTATGGATCACACCTGCGGCACCTGGAGCCTTGGTGCCCTTGGTGATCGTCCAGGCGCGGGCCTCCTTGGGCCCGACCGTGAAGTAGGTGATGAGGCCGAGAAGCTCGTAGCCGGCGCGGATCACCCGGTTGAGGCCGGGCTCGGCAAGGCCGATGGCGTCGAGATAATCCTTCTGCTCGTCGGGGGCCAGAACGGCGATCTCGCTCTCGATCTTGGCCGAGACGACGACCGCCTTCGCGCCTTCCTCCCTGGCCCGCTCGAAGACCTTGGCCGAGAAGGCGTTGCCCTGGTCGGCGGAGGCTTCCTCCACGTTGCAGACGTAGAGAACGGGCTTGGACGAAAGCAGGCCCAGCATCTGGAACAGGCGCTCTTCCTCGGGCTTGCGCTCCACGAGGCGGGCGGGCTTGCCTTCGCGCAGCAGGGGCAGCGCGCGGTTGACGAGGTCCAGGGTCTCCTTGGCTTCCTTGTCGTTGCCCTTGGCCTTCTTCTCGAGGGCGGTGACGCGCCGCTCGAGGCTGTCGAGATCGGCGAGCATCAGCTCGGTCTCGATGGTCTCGATATCGGCGACCGGGTCGATCTTGCCCTCGACATGGGTGATGTCCGTGTCCTCGAAACAGCGCACCACATGGGCGATGGCGTCGACCTCGCGGATGTTGGCGAGGAACTGGTTTCCGAGGCCCTCGCCCTGGGACGCGCCGCGCACCAGACCCGCGATGTCCACGAAGGTGAGGCGCGTCGGGATGATCTGGCCCGAGCCCGCGATGGCGGCCAGCTTGTCGAGCCGCTCGTCCGGCACCGCCACGTCGCCCACATTGGGCTCGATGGTGCAGAACGGATAGTTCGCGGCCTGGGCCGCCGCCGTCTGGGTCAGCGCGTTGAAAAGGGTGGACTTGCCCACGTTCGGCAGGCCGACGATGCCCATCTTGAAGCCCATGGCCTCACTCCTTGCATAGCCGGCTTCCGGCCGGCGTCATTCCTGTTCGGGCCGGCATCAGCCAGCGTTGTTCTTGCCTTCGGCGGCCTTTTCTCCGGGCCGCTTCACGTCCGTCCAGCCTCTCGCCTCCATGGCGAGGTGGACCTTGTTCTGGAAGCTCCCGTCCTCGCCCTTGGCCAAGAGGGGAGCGTTGTCCGCGACGATGCGGCACAGGTCGTCGACCCATGCCTCCTCCGACTTGCCGAAATCGCCCAGCACATGGCTCTGCACCAGGGGCTTGTGGCCGGGATGGCCGATGCCAAGGCGAACGCGGCGGTAGTCGTTGCCGCAATGGGCCGTGATCGAGCGCAGACCGTTATGGCCGGCATTGCCGCCGCCGACCTTCACCCGGAGCTTGGCGGGCGGCAGGTCAAGTTCGTCGTAGAAGACCGTCACGTGCGAGAGCGGGATCTTGAAGAAGTTCTGCGCTTCTCCCACCGCCCGGCCGGATTCGTTCATATAGGTCTGCGGCTTGAGGAGCAGAACCTTCTGGCCGCCGATGACCGCTTCCGCCGTCTCCGCCTGGAAGCGCTTGCGCCAGGGGCCTGCGTTGTGAACGCGCGCGATCTCGTCCACGGCCATGAAACCGATGTTGTGACGGTTCTTGGCGTAGCGGGATCCAGGATTGCCGAGGCCGACGAAGAGATGCATCGCTGAGCGTGTTTACTTAAGAGAAACGCTCCGGCCTTGCGGTCGGAGCGTCGAAGCCGTTCGATGGGCTCAACGCCCGGGGAACGCCGTTAGGCGCTGGCAGCCGCCTCGCCCTCGGCCGGAGCCGCAGCTTCCTCTTCCTTCAGGCCGGTCGGGGCCACGACGGTGACGAGGGTCAGGTTCTCGGCGGAGGTCGCCTTGGCGCCGTTCGGCAGCTTGATGTCGTTGAGGTGGATCGAGTCGCCGATGTTGAGGCCTTCAACCGAAGCCTCGACGTAGTCCGGGATCGAATCGGGCGAAACCTGCAGCTCCACGTTGTGCTCGACGACCTGGAGGGTGCCGCCGCGCTTCACGCCGGGGCTCTTCTCCTGGCCGATCACGTGCACGGGCACCACGACCTTGATCGTCTGGCCGGCAGAAACGCGCAGGAAGTCGACATGGACGGGGAAGTCCCTGACCGGGTCGAGCTGGTAGTCGCGCGGAATGGCGCGGGTCTTCTTGCCGTCCACGTCGATCTCGAAGATCGTGGTCAGGAAGTGGCCGGCGAAGATCAGCTGCTTGGTCTGGTTGAAGTCGAGGGCGATCGCCTCGGCCGACTGGCCGGCGCCGTAGATGACGGCAGGAACTTGGCCTTGGCGACGAACGGCCCGGGCGGCCCCCTTGCCAGCCCGGTCGCGCGCCACGGCCTTGATTTGCTTAACTTCGCTCATGGTCGTGGTCCTTTGAATGGAATTGTAAAAACCGATGGCCGCCTTTGGGCGGCCATGAGGTCCGCGCCCGTGCCTCCAAGGGTGTCGAGCGGGCGCGAGGCGGCTTATAGCGGCAATGTGGTCCAAAGACAACGGTTTTGGCCGATACGGTGTATCGTGTAATCTCGGCTCGCGGGAAAGGCCCGCCACAGGGAGCGGAAATGGGGCTGGATCAGGTCGCCTTGGAGCACGCCACACGAATTCTGAACTCCGACCTGCCGGAGCGGCAGAAGCTCGAACAGGCCCTGCGGGCCCTGGCCAAGTGGCGGTCCCAGCTCATCGGCTCGACCCTGGTCGCCCGCGACGGCACCGTGATCCAGGCCGGTCCCTTCGCGGGCATGACCTATGTGGCGTCCACCTCGGAGGGCGGCATCGCGCCGAAGCTGCTCGGCGTGTACGAGACCGCCCTGCACGACGTCTTTCTGAATGCTCCCGGCGCAGGCTACGACGCCGTCCTCAATGTCGGCTGCGCCGAAGGCTATTATGCGGTCGGCTGCGCCCGCCTCCTGCCGGAGGCCGCAATCCTGGCCTGGGACATCGACCCGGTCGCCCGCCGGAAATGCCTGGACCTGGCGCGGCTCAACGGGGTCGAGGCGCGGATCGACCTCCGCGAGCGTTTCGAGCCGGAGCATGTCGATGCGGCCCGCGCCGACCTCTCAGGATCGCTCGGGCGCAGGCCGAAAGGATTGCTCGTGATGGATTGCGAGGGGGCCGAGTTCGATCTGCTGGACCCGGATGCGGCCGATTTCGGCTGGCTCGATCTCGTGGTCGAGGTTCACCCGCGGCGGACCATGAGGGCGGAGGACCTGGCGCGGCGCTTCGAGAGCACGCACGTGGTCGAGGAGCGGCAGGCAAGAACCGTCGTTCCGGAACTGCCGGCATGGCTCGATAATCTGGGGCATCTCGACCAGCTCCTCGCTGTCTGGGAGTGGAGAGCCGTCCCCACTCCGTGGCTGGTCATGCGCCTCAGAACGAAGGCTTAGTCGAACAGGCTCGAGACCGAGCTTTCGGTCGAGGTGCGGCCGATGGCTTCGCCCATGAGCTGGGCGATGCTGATGACCCGGATGTTGTGGGCCACCTTCACGGCTTCGGTCGGCATGATGGAATCGGTGATGACGAGCTCCTTCAGCCGGGAGCTGGCGATGCGGGCGACCGCGCCGCCGGAGAGCACGCCGTGGGTGATGTAGGCGTAGACCTCCTTCGCGCCCTTGGACAGGAGGGCGTCGGCCGCGTTCACCAGGGTTCCGCCCGAATCCACGATGTCGTCGACCAGGATGCACGACCGGCCCGTCACGTCGCCGATGATGTTCATCACCTCGGACTCGCCCGGGCGCTCGCGGCGCTTGTCCACGATGGCGAGCGGCGCGTCGATGCGCTTGGCGAGCGCGCGGGCGCGCACCACGCCGCCCACGTCCGGCGAGACCACCATGCGGTTGCCGCCGTCGAGCCGCTCCTTGATGTCGCGAGCCAGGATCGGGGCCGAGAACAGGTTGTCGGTCGGGATGTCGAAGAAGCCCTGGATCTGGCCGGCATGGAGATCGAGGGTCAGGACGCGGTCAGCGCCCGCATGGGTGATCAGGTTGGCCACGAGCTTGGCCGAGATCGGCGTGCGGGCCGCGGGCTTCCGGTCCTGGCGGGCGTAGCCGAAATACGGGATCACCGCCGTGATGCGCCGGGCCGAGGCGCGTCGCAGGGCGTCGGTGATGATGAGAAGCTCCATCAGATGGTCGTTCGTCGGGAACGAAGTCGACTGGATGATGAACACGTCCTCGCCGCGCACATTCTCCTGGATTTCGACGAACACCTCCATGTCCGCGAAGCGCTTGACCTGGGCCCTGGCGAGCGGAACGTTGAGGTAGGCGGAGATGGCCTCCGCCAGCGGACGATTGGAATTTCCCGCGACGAGCTTCATGAAAGCAACTTTGGCTCTGTGTGACCTGTTGGGCCTGCCGCGCGACCGTGGAACCCCTGCACGGCAAGGCGCAAGGGTCTTAGCAGCGATATGAAATCGTCACAATATGCATAAGCCGATCAATTTGCGGCAAGATCGACTTATTGCCATGCGATTATTGCATTGCAACAGGATTTTCCTCCGCCGGAGCCTCGGCGGTCTGGAACGAGCCTTCCGACTTCGAGGCCGTCAGGAATTCGGCGATCTCGTTCATGCTGGCCTGCGCCAGCTTGGCGAGAGCCTCCTTGTCGAGGTCGGAAATGGAGCCCGAGGAAGCCGGAACGGGGCTTGATCCGGTCAGGCGCTTGGCGCGGCGCTTCTGGGAGTCGAACACGTCCCAGACATACGCCACCTTGGTCTCTCCGTCCTCGGTCGCCGTGGAGAGATAGCCGCGGACCCGGTAGCGCGCCGGGGTGCTGGAGCCGACGAGCTCGACCTTGCGGTCGGTCGCCGCGGTGGCGAGTTCGGTGAGCAGGGCCGTCTGCACGGGGGCGGGGGCGCCATCGATGCTCTCGACCGCCACCGGAATTCCCTCCGGGGATCCGCCGAGCGGGCCTTGGCAGGCGCCGAGCGCGATCATCATCCCCATCGCGGCGAGCCGCCCCACATGCATTGCCCCGGCCATGACGCCTCCCGTTCTTGTTCTTCGTAACGAAGTCTTAAGCTTAACGGGAGCCGCCGTCCAGATCAGCCGCGCTTGCGGATCTGGATGGCCACGAAGTCGAGGCCCAGGGCAACGAGACCTGCGGCCAGACCCCAGAAGGCGGAGCCGATGCCGAAAAGGGTGAGGCCCGACGCGGTGACCGCGAGGGTCAGGACGGCCGGGAAGCGCTTGGCCTCCTCCGACAGGGCCGAGCCCAGGGCACCCGCGAAGGCGCCCATGAGGGCCAGCCCCGCGACCGTCTTGATGAGCTCGGGCGGGAGCGCCGCGATGAGGCCGATGAGCGCCGCGCTGAAGGCGGCGAAGACCAGATAGCTCAGGGCGTAGAAGGGACCGACCATCCAGCGCTTGCCCGGATCGGGATGCGTGTCAGGACCGGTGCAGATCGCCGCCGAGATCGCCGCGAGGTTGCTCATATGGGCGCCGAACAGGGCGGTCACGATGGAGGACAGGCCCGTCACCGCCAAGATCGGCCGGGACGGGGGCGCATAGCCGGAGGCGCGCAGAACTGCGAAGCCCGGCAGGTTCTGGGACGCCATGGTGACGAGGAAGAGCGGCAGCCCGAGCCCGATCAGGGCGGTGGGCTCCCAGGCAGGGGCGATGAAGGTCAGCGACGAGAGGCTGAAATCGGAGGGCAGGGGCTGGGCGTGGCCGTTGCCGAAGGCGAGCCCGAGCCCGACGAAGAGGACCGCCAGCACCGCGAGGGCCGGATTGAACAGACGGACGAGCAGGAAGAGGCCGACGAGGGGCAGGACGAGGCCGGGCGCCCCCTGGGCGCTCTCGAAGACCGCCATGACGAAGCGGATCAGGACGCCGGCCAGCATGGCGGCCGCGATCGAGGTGGGGATGCGCTCGATCAGCCGCCCGAACGGCTTTACCGAGGCGGCCAGCACGATGAGGCCGCCCGCGAGCAGGAAGGAGCCGACCGCCGCATGGATGGAGATGCCGCTGGAGGCCGCGATCAGCGCCGCGCCCGGCGTCGACCAGGCGGTGACGACCGGCATGCGGTAGCGGACGCTCAGATAGCCGCTCGTGGCCGCCATGGACAGGCACAGGGCCGCGACCCAGGACGAGGTCTGCGCCGGGTCGGCTCCGACGGCCTGGGCCGCCGCGATGATGATGGCGATCGTGCTGCCGAAGCCCACCAGGGCCGCGACGACGGCGGATGTGACGATCGACAGGCGCATGGGGCTCGGCTCCGCTTCGCTTCGGGAGCCGGACGGTTTAGCCGGGAAGAGGCGTCCGCGCCAGTTCGTCCTCGGCACTTTCCCGGACCGGCGCAAACCCCTAAATCTCCTCCATGAGTCGCAATACCTATAACGACGTTCCGCCGGATATCCTGGACAACGAGGAGGATGACGACAGCGTTGCCGTCGAGAGCGGTTCCGATGTCGAGTTCGACCTGGAGGCCAATCCCAGCTCCGTCCAGCGCGGGACCGAGGTCATCCGCCGGTTCTGGACGACGCTGCCCAACGCGCCCGGCGTCTATCGCATGTTCGATCAGAAGGGCGACGTTCTCTATGTGGGCAAGGCCAAGAGCCTGAAGAACCGCGTCGGCTCCTATGCGCGGGGGCAGGCGCATTCGAACCGCATCGCTCGCATGATCGCGGAAACCTCCTCGATGGAGTTCGTCACCACGGCGACCGAAACCGAGGCGCTGCTGCTCGAGGCCAACCTCATCAAGCAGCTCAAGCCCCGCTACAACGTGCTCCTGCGGGACGACAAGTCGCTGCCCTACATCCTGCTCACTGGGGATCACGAGGCCCCCCAGCTCGTGAAGCATCGCGGCGCGCGCAAGCGCCCAGGCAATTATTACGGCCCCTTCGCCAGCGTCTGGGCGGTGAACCGCACGATCAACGCGCTGCAGCGCGCGTTCCTGCTGCGCTCCTGCAACGACAGCTTCTTCGAGAACCGCACGCGGCCCTGCCTCCTTTATCAAATCAAGCGCTGCTCGGGGCCCTGCACCAACGAGATCCCGCCCGAGGACTACGCCGAGCTCGTCGCCGAGGCGCGCGCGTTCCTGTCGGGCAAGTCGAATGCCGTGAAGCAGCGCATCACGGAGGAGATGCAGGCCGCTGCCGAAGAGCTCGAGTTCGAGCGCGCCGCGCGCTGCCGCGACCGTCTGGCCGCGCTCTCCGCCATCCAGGGCGTGCAGGGCATCAACACGCAATCGGTCGAAGAGGCTGACGTGTTCGCCCTCGACGAGCAGGCGGGCCAGTTCTGCGTGGAGGTGTTCTTCTTCCGCAACTGGCAGAACTGGGGCAACCGCGCTTACTTTCCGAAGGCCGACAAGTCGATGACGCCGGAAGAGGTGCTCGGCTCCTTCCTGGCCCAGTTCTACGACGACAAGCCGGCGCCGCGCCTCATCCTGCTCTCCCACGAGATCGAGGATGCGGAGCTGATGGGCGCGGCGCTCTCCAGCCGCGCGGAGGCCAAGGTGGAGATCCATACGCCGCAGCGGGGCGAGCGGCGGCAGCTCATCGAGTACGTGCTGCGCAACGCCAAGGAGGCCCTCGGGCGGCGGCTGGCCGACACGGCCTCGCAGCAGAAGCTCCTCGTCTCCCTGGGCCAGGCCTTCGGCCTCGCGAAGGCGCCCCGGCGCGTGGAGGTCTACGACAACTCCCACATCATGGGCACCAACGCGGTCGGCGCCATGGTGGTGGCGGGCGCGAACGGCTTCATGAAGCAGCATTACCGCACCTTCAACATGAAGTCGGAGGATCTGAAGCCGGGCGACGATTACGGCATGATGCGCGAGATGCTGCAGCGGCGTTTCGCGCGACTGGTGAAGGAGGAGCCGAGGACGCCGGACGGGGAGGCGCCGTCAAGCGACCAGGACAGTTTCCCGGCCTGGCCCGACCTGGTGCTCATCGACGGCGGCAAGGGACAGCTGGAGGCTGCGCGTCAGGCGTTGGCGGAGGTGGGGGTCAGCGAGGACGACGTCGCGCTCATCGGCATCGCCAAGGGCCGGGACCGCGACGCGGGGCGCGAGACCTTCTTCAAGCCCGGCCAGCCGCCCTTCAAGATGCCGCCGCGCGACCCGGCGCTCTATTTCGTGCAGCGCCTGCGCGACGAGGCCCACCGCTTCGCCATCGGGGCGCACCGGGCCAAGCGCAAGCGCGAGATGGTCAAGAACCCCCTTGACGAGATTCCCGGGATCGGGCCGACCCGCAAGCGGGCGCTCCTGCACCATTTCGGGACCGTGAAGGCGATCCAGCGCGCGGCCCTGGAGGATCTCATGAAGGCGCCCGGGGTGAATGCCGCCACGGCCCGCGCGGTCTTCGATTTCTTCCACGAGCGCGGATAGCGGACAGGCTCCGCCTCTACTCAATTTCCGCGCCACGCTCCGCCAGGAGTTCGCGGAGCACCGAGCGGTGGCACCGGGCTTCGTTCTCGCAGTAGCAGCCGATGGAGAAATGGGCGTTGTGCGAAAGGGCCGCCAGGAGATCGAGGGTCCGCCGCGGTGCCGGCTCGTTCATCTCGGCGCGGAATTTCTTGGCGAAGGCGCTCCATTCCGCCTCCGTCTGCGCCCCCTTGGCCTGCGGGATCAGCTCGGGGCTGGGCGACAGCTCGGGGTACCACACGTCGAACCAGTCGTCAGCCGCGTAGCGTTCCTTGCGGACGCCGCGCGGCAGGCGCCGCACGGTGCCGATCCGTGTCCCTTCTTTCGGGTGGCGGGGCGTTCCGAGGCGAACGATCCGGAGGGTCATGCCGTGCTCCTGCGTTTCTCTGCGGCGGGGCCGATATGGGAAAACAGGTACCGATCGAACCAGTCGGGAAAGGCGCGGGCGAGCGCCTTCGGCCCTTCGACCGTAAGGCCCATCCGCTGCGCCTCCACGAAGCCTGTGTCGCCCCGCCACCACGCGACCAGCGCCGGAAGGGGAGCCTGGACGCAGAGCGCTTCCGGGAAGCCCGGATTCTGCGTGCAGAGCGAAACTTCCGAGGCCTTGAGCAGCATGAAGCGCGGCTGCCGCTGCCCGTCGATCTCGAAGCGCACGACGATCGGGTCCTTGGGGAGCGCTTCGGCGCGGACGCGTCTTTGCATGTCGATGAGCAGAGGCTCGAGGTCGAGATCCTCGTCCTCCGGGCGCCGCGGCAGCCATTTCTGCCCCCAGGAGCCCAGGGCGCCCACCAGCGCCACGAGTTCCTTGCCGGCCTCCGTGAGGTCGTATTCGGGCCCGTGCCCGCCATCGACGCGCGCCACGGCTCCGATGAGGACCAGCTCCTGCAGCCGCTCCGAGAGCATGGTGCGCGAAATGCGCGGGATGCCCCGGCGGATATCGTTGAAGCGCCTGCTCCCGCACAGGAGCTCGCGCACGACCAGGAGGGTCCAGCGACCTCCCAGGACCTCATGCGCCCGCGCCACGGAACAGAACTGACCATAACCCGCCATGCCGAAGCGCTAGCATGGTCGTACTGGCCTGAGAAGTCCGGATTCCGGACCTGACACGCGGGCGATCCCCGTCTAGGAGCGAGGAAACGCCGGATGCGTCGGATCGCATCCGGCAACGGGACAGGCATCATGAAAGAACTGCGGCGGAATATTCTGGACGGCATCGGCGACACCTCGCTGCAGGCCCTGCGCAACGTCGTGCCCGGAAACGGAGCCCGCATCCTGCTGAAGCTGGAGAGCGAGAACCCCACCGGCAGCATGAAGGACCGCATGGCGCTCGCCATGGTCGCGGCGGCGGAGGCGGACGGGCGCCTCCCGGCGGGCGGGGCGGTCGTCGAGTACACCGGCGGCAGCACCGGCGTGTCCTTGGCTCTCGTCTGCGCCGTGAAGGGGCATCCCCTGCATATCGTGACGTCGGATGCCTTCGCGCGGGAAAAGCTCGATCACATGAGGCTCCTGGGCGCCAGGCTTCAGATCGTGCGGAGCGACAGCGGGCGCATGACGGAGAAGCTGACCCGGGACATGATCGAGGCTGCCCGGGTGATCGCCGAGGACACCGGAGCCTTCTGGACCGACCAGATGAAGAACAGGGACCAGATGGCGGCCTATCGCCGGATGGCGGAGGAGATCTGGGGGCAGACGGGCGGGCGGATCGACGGCTTCGTCCAGAGCGTCGGAACCGCCGCATCCCTGCGCGGCACGGGGGAAGCCCTGCGCCGCTACGATGAGCGGATCAGGATCGTCGCCGTGGAACCCGCCGAATCCCCGGTCCTGTCGGGAGGCCCCTCGGGCGCCCACAAGATCGACGGCATCGGAGCGGGCTATGTCGTGCCGCTCTGGCACGACGGCGTCGCCGATGAGATCGAGCGGGTTTCCACGCAGGAGGCCATGGCCATGGCGTTCCGCCTGGCCCGCGAGGAGGGGCTGTTCGCCGGAACGTCCACCGGCGCCAATGTGGTCGCAGCCCTGCGCCTCGCCGAACGGCTGGGTCCGGGCGCGACCATCGTGACCGTCATGTGCGACACGGGCATGAAATACCTCCGGACCTTCGGGGCCGCACTCGAATGAGGGAGAGGACTGCCGAGAGCCTGCGTCCTTGGCAGAGGCGGTAGGGGAGCATCCGGCTGCGGACCGGTCGTCCGATCACGGCCATGTGGGGCTTGTCCTGGTTGACGGAGCAAGCCTCGGCATGTTTCCTGCCTGTCTCATGAGCACTGCCCCCACCATGCGCCGGTCGAAGGCCTTCAATCTCGCGAATCTGCTGACCTATGGCCGGCTTGTGGCTGTTCCGGCCGTCGTCGGTCTGCTGTTCTGGCCCGAGGACCACTGGTCGCGCTGGTTCGCGCTGGCCGTATTCGCCCTGGCGGCGATCACGGATTACCTGGACGGCTACGTCGCCCGCACCTACTCGCAGCAATCGGCCCTGGGCCGGATGCTCGATCCCATCGCCGACAAGCTTCTGGTCGCGGCCTGCCTGCTCATGCTGGTCGCCGACAAGACGATCCAGGGCTGGGCCATCTGGGCCGCCATCGTGATCCTCTGCCGCGAGATCCTCGTCTCGGGCCTGCGCGAGTTCCTGGCGGAGCTGAAGGTCGGCGTTCCGGTCAGCCGCGTCGCCAAATGGAAGACCACCTTCCAGCTTCTGGCCATCGGCTTCCTGATCGCCGGGCCCGCAGGCGAGACGGTGCTGCCGGGAACGGTCGTGATCGGCACGATCCTTCTCTGGGCCTCCGCGATCCTGACGATCTACACGGGCTGGGACTATCTCAAGACAGGCATTCACCATCTCATGGACGAGGGTTGAGCATCATGAAGCTCGTCTATTTCGCCTGGGTGCGGGAACGGGTCGGCCGGACGGACGAGGACGTGGATCCGCCGGAGGGCGTCGAGACGATTGCCGATCTTGTGGGCTGGCTCAGGAGTCGGGGCGAGGAATATGAATACGCTTTCGAGAACGGGAGCGTCGTCCGCGCGGCCATCGACCATGTCCATGTCAAACCCGATGCCGCTATCGCCGGCGCGCGGGAGATCGCCTTCTTCCCGCCCATGACCGGGGGGTGAGGTGAGAGTCGCCATCCGCATCCAGGCCGAGGATTTCGACACCGCGGCCGAGACGGCGGCCCTGACCGGGGGCAGGGCGGATGTGGGGGCTGTCGTCGCCTTCACGGGCCTCTGCCGGGATGAGGGAGGGGCGCTCTCCGCTCTGGAGCTCGAGCATTATCCGGGAATGGCCGAGGCCGAGATCGCACGGATCGCCGCGCAGGCCCAGGAGCGCTGGCCCCTGCTGGGTCTCACCGTCATTCATCGCTACGGCAAGATCCGGCCGGGGGAGCAGATCGTCCTGGTGCTCGCCTCGAGCGCCCATCGCCGCGCCGCCTTCGAGGCTGCCGAATTCCTGATGGACTACCTCAAGACCCGCGCGCCGTTCTGGAAGCGCGAACACCTCAGGGACGGAACGGTCGGGGCCTGGGTCGAAGCGACCTCTGCGGACGACACGGCGGCGGAGCGGTGGGCCTGAGCGCCGCGCTTGACCTCGCCCGGCAAGAGGCAGACTCTCGCAACTGGAGCGACAGGCGAGAGGTGCATCATGCGCAGCGTCGTTGCCTTTCTGGTCTTCCTGGCCGCAGCCCCCGCGGGCGCCCTCGATGAGCCCGCAATCCATCAGGCCCAATCGCCAGGTCATAACCCTCTCGATTGCTATTGCCGCGCCCAGGGACGGATGTTCGCCCCCGGCGAGAAGGTCTGCCTGAGGACGGCGGAGGGGCCGCGGCTTGCCCAGTGCGGGATGGAAATCAACGTGATGTCCTGGAGCATCACGGAAACGCCCTGTCCGGAAACATGAAAGCTGCCGGTGGCGGCAGCTTTCGGAAGTTCAAGAATTTCGGTTGCGGACCCTCGGACGGGGCGCGGGCATCGCCTAGAAAACGCCGGTCATCACGGCGCAGATGAACGAGAACGACACGCAGGCGGCTGCGATGTTCAGCGTGGATGCCCAGTCCAGATGTGATGTCGTGTTCATATGGCCCCCTCTGAATGGATAGGTAGGCTAGCAAACCGGAAACGGCCTGGAAAGGATTTCGAATCGTTGACGTTGCGGCATGTGGATGAAGGAAATGGTTAACAAAGTGTTAACGACTTGCGGCGCCTGAGAAAAATCCGCCTGGGGCGGCTGTGAAGAACGTCGAGTGTGGCTTTTTGGCACGGTCCCGGACCATGGGCGCGAGAGGCTCGCCGCCCGCCTTCGGAATTCCCTCGGAACGGCCTCCGGTCCTGGCTTCAAGTCCCTGATTTAAGGCATCTTTTCACGAGAGCAGACCCCGCTCCCGCGCTCGATGCTCCAAGGCTGCGGCCGGGCGTTGACGGGATGTTTACCCGTGATCGCCTAGTCTTTCGCCCATGCGTCGTGGGTTAGTTGCGTTTGTTGCCCTATCGCTCGTCGGGCTTGGGCTTACCGGTTGCGGGTTGTTTCGTTTCGAGCAACGCGAGCCTTGGCGTGCGGAAGCCGAGCAGGCCTGCCTGTCCCAGCGTCTCGTTCAGCCTTCGGCCTATATGGCTCTCTCGGCCAAGATCGACGGCCCCGGCGTCTGCGGGATGGATTATCCCTTCAAGGTCTCGGCCTTCAGCAACGGGAATGTCGGCCTGAAATCCCGGGTGACGCTCGCCTGTCCGATCATTCCCCGGATCGACCAATGGCTCGACGAGATCGTGCGGCCGGCCGCCATGCTGTATTTCGGCGTGCAGCTCTATGACCTGAAGGCGGGCTCCTATTCCTGCCGCCCGCGCAACAACCAGAGGGGCGCGAAGGTCTCGGAGCACGCCTTCGGCAACGCCCTCGACGTCATGGGCTTCGCCCTGGCCGACGGCCGGGAGGTCTCGGTGGTGAAAGGCTGGAAGGGCAGCCCGGCCGAGCAGGAGTTCCTGCGCGAAGTGTTCGTCGGGGCCTGCCGCTACTTCACCACCGTGCTCGGCCCCGGCTCGAACGCGTATCACTACGATCACCTGCACATCGACCTGGCGCGGCACGATCCGCGGGGCTATCGGCGCATCTGCCAGCCCTATATCAAGTTCACGCCCCGGATCGATCCCGAGAAATCCCAGGAGATCATGCAGAGCCTGAACTCCTCCAACGACCTGCCTCCCATCGATATGGAGCAGGACATCGCGGAGGAGGGCGCTCCGGCTCCCGCGCCGGCGGCGCCCATGGCCTCGTCGCCCGTGCTGACCGCGCCGGTTTCGCCGGCCGCGCCGCGCTACCCGGCCGGCGGCTATGCGGCCGACCTGTCGCCCCCGAATGCCGGCGCGTCGCGGGTGCCGCCGCTGCAGTCCGGGCCTCTGCCGCCGGTGCAGCCCTATGGGCGCCCCTACGCGTCGCCCGCACCGGCCCAGCGCCCGGCGGGGGAGCCGATGGTGCTGAACAGCCACAACATCTATTAAACGCAAGCTGAGCCTTGACCTTGCGGCGTCCTGCCCAAATGATCCATGCTACGCAAAGGCAACGGATGTTTGGAGCGTAGGATGAAGTGGCTGGCGGCTTTGGTCTCATGCATGGTTTTGAGCGCGCCTGCGCTGTCCCGCGAGATAACGCCGGCGGAACGGCGCGACCATTCCTTCGATGCCGCATTGCCGGCCTGTGCCGATCCCGGCGTGCTTTCGGAAATCTCGTCCGATTTCTCCACCAAGGAAGGCCGGTTCTGGAACTCGGATCTGAGGATCGTGGCCTTCGAGCAGGTCCGCCAGGTGGCGTGGCGGCCGTGGGGGCTCGACTACATTCCGCGCCGGTACTGCACGGGCACCGTGATCGTGTCCGACGGCTTCAGGCGGAGGATCAACTTCTCCATCCGTGAGAAGCTCGGCTTCATCGGCTTCGGCTGGGATACGGAGGCCTGCGTGGACGGGCTGGACCGTCACTACGCCTTCGCGCCCCACTGCAAGCAGGCCGCCCCTTGAGACTGAGCCGGTGTCTCGCCTTCGCGGGCGCCTTTCTGCTCTTGCTCTCCCCGCTTCCCGCCGCGGCGCAGTCGCCGCGCGAGACGCGGGGCGCCCCCATGGGCCAGTTCGACTTCTACGTGCTCGCCCTGTCGTGGTCGCCCGGCTTCTGCGAGATCACCGGCAGCCGCAGCCGGCAATGCGACAGCGGAAGCGGGCTCGGCTTCGTGGTTCATGGGCTCTGGCCGCAGAGCGAGCAGGGCTATCCCAGCTTTTGCGAGCCGAGCGGCCGCTTCGTGCCTCGCGCGGTGATCGACGAGGCCAGGGGCCTTTTCCCGGACGACAACCTGGCGCGCTATGAATGGCGCAAGCACGGGACCTGCACCGGAGAGAGTCCGAGCGGCTATTTCCGGGCCGTCCAGCGCGCCCGGGAGCGGGTGCGGGTTCCCGACAGCTTCAAGAGCCTGGCATCCGGCGCCAAGGTCCTGCCCGCGGAGATCGAGCGCGCCTTCATGGCGGCCAATCCGGGCCTGCGGCCCGACATGATTGCGGTGTCCTGCGGACGGCGCATCTTTCAGGAAGTGCGCATCTGCCTCGATAAGGATCTGCGCGGCTTCCGCTCCTGTCCCGAAGTGGATCGCGACGCCTGCCGGGCGGGCGAGATCGCCGTCCCGACCGCTCGTTAGCGCATCGAACGCAAAAGTGGACGCGATTTTCCGCGCGATGCGCTAAAGACGGAGCATGAACTATCGTCATGCCTTTCACGCCGGCAATTTCGCCGACGTCATGAAACACGCCCTCCTGGTGCGGATCCTCACTTATCTCCAGCGCAAGGATACGCCCTTGCGGGTCATCGACACCCATGCGGGGATCGGGCTCTACGATCTGGCGGCCGACGAGGCCGAGCGGACGGGGGAGTGGGTCGATGGGATCGGCCGCCTGGACGAGGCTTTCACGCCGGAGGTGGAGGAGTTGCTGGCCCCGTACCGGAAGGTGATCGCCGATGTCCGTGCGCGGCATGGCGGCACGGCCTATCCCGGTTCCCCCGCCATCGTGCGCGAGTTGCTGCGGCGTCAGGACCGCGGCGTGTTCGTCGAGCTGCATCCGGCCGACCATGCGGTGCTGAGCGAGGCCTTCAATGCGGTCACGAACCTGAAAGTCCTGCATCTCGACGGCTGGACGGCCCTCCATGCGCTGATCCCGCCGAAGGAGAAGCGCGGGCTCGTGCTGATCGATCCGCCTTACGAGAAGCCCGACGAACTGGAGCGGCTCGGCACGGAGCTGCTGGCCGCCCTGAAGAAGTGGCCGACCGGCGTCTATGTGGGCTGGTATCCCGTCAAGGATGTCGGGCCCGTCGATGCGGTCGCGGCACGGCTGCATGAGCAGAGTTCGCGCCCCGGCCTGCGCCTCGAACTCTATGTCGATGACCCGCACGATTCGACCCGGCTGAACGGCAGCGGACTCTTCGTGCTCAATCCGCCCTGGTCGCTGCAGCAGGAGGCGGAGATTCTCCTTCCGGCCCTGGCGGAGCGCCTGTCGCGGGGCGGCTACGGCGCCTATCGCTGTGAGACCTTCGGGCCGCCCGCATGAAACCGGTTGCGGCCTGACTTGCGAGGGTTCAAGAGTCCTGCCGTTCTCAAGGCAGGATCTCTCCCATGCTCATTCTCCGCTCTTCCCCCGCGTCCCCGTTCGGCCGCAAGGTCAAGATCTCCGCGTCCCTCCTGGGTCTCCTCGACCGCATCCAGGTCGTGGACGCCGACACGACGAATCCCGAGGACACGCTGCGCCAGCAGAATCCCCTGGGCAAGATTCCCGCCCTCATCCTGGAGAACGGCGAGGCGCTCTACGACTCGCGGGTGATCGTGGAATATCTTGACCATCTGGCCGGCGGCGGGCGCATCCTGCCCACCGGCTGGGACCGCTTCGCGGCCCTGCGCGAGCAGGCCCTGGCGGACGGCATCATGGACGCGGCGCTGCTGCAGGTCTACGAGGGTCGCTGGCGGGCGGAAGAGCGCCACGAGCCGAAATGGGTCGAGCATCAGGCCGACAAGGTCCGCCGGGGGCTCGCCTATGCGGAGGCCCACCTCTCCACGCCCAATCCCAACCTGCATATCGGTCATGTCGCGCTGGCCTGCGCGCTGGGCTATCTCGACCTGCGCATGGGCGGCCGGTGGCGCGAGACCTGTCCGAAACTGGTGGCATGGCTCAACGATTTCGAGACCCGGGTTCCGGCCTTCGGCAAGACCAGGGTGGCGGCCTGACGCAAAAAGGCCCGGGTTGCCCCGGGCCTTTGTCTGCCGCGCAAGCGACGGATCTTAGTAGGAGCCGAACTTGAAGTTCAGCTTGGCGCGAGCAACGAAGAACTCGTTGTCGTTGTTGTTGTCGAAGCCGACAGCGTACACGGCCTGACGGGCAGCGCCCACGGCCGGCACGGAGCTGCCGACATAGGTGCCGTTGTTGTCGCCGTTCAGGTTCACCCACAGGCCTTCGATGCCGGCCGTCAGGTTGTTGG
>JBOZRS010000007.1:0-94522 GCA_050789065.1 Microvirga sp. | reverse complement strand
CGTCATGGCCGCCATCGCCCGAGAGGAAATCGTTGCCGTCATCCCCTTTGAGGAAGTCATGGCCCCAGCCGCCCCATAGGCTGTCGTCGCCTGTGCCACCCCGGAGAAAGTCGTCGCCGGCTCCAGCCTGGAGGACGTCGTTGCCAGCACCACCGACGAGTTCGTCTTGTTCCGTGGACCCGGTCAGGGTGTCGTTGCCGTCATCCCCCATCAGCAGGCCTTGGCCCGTGAGTGCGTCGTCACCCGTGCTGCCGATGGCGAACGTAACAGACTGGCCCTCAGACGCGTGGTAGATCCCCTGGGACGCAACTGCGCCTTTACCAACCTGAATGCCCACGTCCTTTTCTATTACGACTGGGCCACCTGCGGGTGAAGGACTAACTCCAGAACTGTTGAACAGGAAATCAATAATAATCGGCCGGATTTTCCAGGAACCAGTTTCTTCATAATATTCTCTTTCGATCAGCGACGGTTCAAACCTTGCATCAGGGACGCCCGTATCATAGCTTTTCGAGGTTTCTTTTAAAATATTTCCGTCTGGTCCAAGGACAGCGAGCTTGAAGCCATCCGGACCTTCTGTAACTTTGTACTTTTCTCCCCGATAGTTCGTGAATGTGTACACGTAATTGTCGGGGTGTTCTTGAGATGGAGCGATAACAACCATCTCCTTTGTGGTTGCCCCTGTCGGACCAACCTTGGTTAGGAAGATGGCAATTTGCCCGTTCTCCAGGGTGCATGTCGATCGAACAGTGACAACGCCATCCGCAGATGTGGTGGTCGAAACACTATCGACACGCGCAATCATTACCTTCTGAGCTGTGCCGACACTGGATCCATTCTCAGCAACGGCTCCATCCAGCGGGTCACCGAGGGTGATCGTCGTATAGTTATCAGGGTTGCCAGGGTTGGCGTTCGGATCCTTGGTGATCTTCACGGTCGTGACGCTGGTGCCGTCCGGGCTCACCGTCTTGGTGATCGTCGTGGTGGTGCCATCAGCGTTCTTGACCACTGAGGTCTGTCCGCCGGGCGTACCCGCACTGCCATTGCCCGTCGTCATCGAACCGGCTCCGCCCGATGTCGGCAGGTTCATCACCTGCGCGCCGCCATACCCAACGGAACCGCCGTGAAGAGCCTCGAACCGCTCCAGCTCGTCGATAAGATTATACCAGACCATCGTTGCCCCAGAATCTGTCGATCCAACACGTGCAGGCCCACAGGCGTGTCAGAACAGCCCGAGCCCATTTGGCCCGATTTACAAGCATCGGGTCAGGTCGTGCCTACTCTTCAATCATGCAGGCAGGAGAACGAAGCTGTTGAAAAGTCACCGAATTTGCACATTCCGATTGCATGACCAAAGGTCACGAGAGCGCACGGACAAATCCGAGCTTCTCCCTCCGGGCGCTTCTCGCCCACTCATCCGTTCGCTGGCTCATGGGGGCGTCCGGCGCCGCCAAAAGAAAAGGCCGGGACAAGCCCGGCCATGACAGTGGAGCGCGAAAGGGAGAACGCCCCCTACTTCCGCCCTTTGTCGAAGGGGTTCTGACCCATCCGGAGCGAGACGCGGATCGGGACGCCCGGGAGGTCGAAGGCTTCGCGGATGCTGTTGACGAGGTAGCGGGTGTAGCTCTTCGGCAGGGCGTCGAGCTGGTTGCCGAAGATGGCGAAATGCGGCGGGCGCGATTTCACCTGGGTCATGTAGCGGATCTTGATCCGGCGACCCGACACGGCGGGCGGCGGGTTGGCCTCGATGGCCTCGGATAGCCACTGATTGAGCCGGGCCGTCGAGATGCGGGTATTCCAGGTCTCGTAGACCTGGAAGATCGCCTTCATGAGCGGATCGAGCCCGGTCCCCGCCAGCCCCGACAGCGGAACGACCGGCGCGCCCTTGACCTGCGGCAGAAGCCGGGTGGCTTTTTCCTTCAGGTCCTTCAGCAATCCCGGCTGGTCGGCGACGAGATCCCACTTGTTGAGGCCGATCACGAGGGCGCGGCCCTCCTGCTCCACCAGATCGACGATGGACAGATCCTGCTTCTCGAATGGGATCGTGGCATCGAGCAGCACGACCACGACTTCGGCGAAGCGGACCGCCCGCAGGGCGTCGGCGACGGAGAGCTTTTCGAGCTTGTCCTCGACGCGGGCGCGCTTGCGCAGGCCCGCCGTGTCGAAGAGCTTCACCGGGCGCCCGCGCCACTCCCAATCGAGGGAGATGGAATCGCGCGTGATGCCGGCCTCGGGTCCGGTGAGCAGACGCTCCTCGCCCAGCATGCGGTTGATGAGGGTGGACTTGCCCGCATTGGGGCGCCCGACGATGGCGACCTGCAGCGGCTTGTTCGGGTCCTCCTCCTCTTCCTCCTCCCCGGGTTCGGGGAAGTGGGGCATCAGGGCCTCGAAGAGGTCGGCCATGCCCTCGCCGTGCTCGGCGGAGAGCGGAACCGGCTCGCCCAGCCCGAGCGAAAAGGCCTCGTAGGCGCCCGCCATGCCGGCTCCGCCTTCGGCCTTGTTGGCGATAAGGATGACGGGCTTGCCGGAGCGGCGCACCATCTCGGCGAAGGGCCGGTCGGCCGGAAGAATGCCGACGCGGGCGTCGACGACGAAGAGGATGACGTCGGCGTCTTCGATGGCGGCTTCCGTCTGGGCCCGCATGCGGCCCAGGAGCGATTCCTCCGTGGCCTCCTCCAGGCCCGCGGTGTCGATGATGCGGAATTCGAGATCGCCGAGGCGCGCCTCTCCCTCGCGCCGGTCGCGGGTCACGCCCGGCCGGTCGTCCACGAGAGCGAGCTTCTTGCCGACGAGACGATTGAAGAGAGTCGACTTGCCGACATTCGGCCGCCCGACAATGGCGACGGTAGGCGTCATGTCTCGTACCTTGCCTTACTGGGTGACCTGAACGGGACCGCCCGCCACGAGCGCGGTATAGACAGCAAGCCGCTGCCTCAGGGCGGGAGGCGTTTCGCGATCCGCTGCGATCTGGTCGAACCAGCGCCCGGCGTAATCCATTTCACCGGCCTTAAGGCCTGAAAGCCCCAAGAGTTCCCGTGCGGAATGGCGCCAGGTATTACCCGGGGCGGCCAGCTGTTCGAGGACCGGACGGACCTTTGCCGGATCGGCGCTGTCGAGGCGCAGCCAGGCGGCGCGCAGACGGGCGAGATCCTTCCAGAGCGGGCTCAAGCCAGCCTCGTTCGCGAGGGCGTCATAGGCCGAAGCGCCGTTCTCCGGGTTGTCGCGTCCCAGTTCGGCAGCGAGACGGAAGCGCGCGAGCAGGCCGTAGCCGCTGGCGCCGTCCTCCTTGGCGAGGGCTTCGAGAGCGGCTTCCGCTTCCTTGCCTTTGTCCTGGCGGGAGAGGCTCAGCGCCTCCTCATAGCGAACGGCGGCGGCCTGGGAACGGGTCTCCTGCACGTGCTCCCAATAGCGCCAGCCGCCAACGGAAGCCACGATCAGAGCAACCACGCCAATGATGATTCCGTTGTAGCGGTTCCAGATCTGGGTGATCTGGTCGCGGCGATATTCCTCATCGACCTCGCGGATGAACTCGTCGTTCGGAGCCATACTCATTCTGCGGCCAGGGCCGCCTCCTTTATCGAAGTGGGTCGCTTAGAGCATCGGACCTCAAAGTGGAACCCACTTTCGAGCCGATCCGATGCTCCCTGTATCGTCTGGCGCGGAAAACCGGACCCACTGTTCCGCACGATGCGCTACCACAGCCCCCCGCCCAAAGCGAGAGGCAGATCACGCTGCAGGGGCGTCTCCTCTTTCCTCAATAGGTGCGGTCCGGGCTCACGAAAAGGCCCAGGCCCGCATTTTCAGCACAAAACGGTGCCAAGGCAGCGGGTTACGCCCGCACAGGCAGGGCCGGCACGCCGATCAGGAGCGGGTGCAGCCAGATCAGGAAAACGAGATACGCGGCGGTGCCGACCGCGAGGGCCAGAACGTCGTTGCGGAAGCCCGAGGGCGCTGCCGCCGGCCCGCCATGCTGAGCCGCCACGTCCCTGCGCTTGGCGCTGATGCGCGCCACCACGGCCCAGGCGAGGAAAGAGCCGAACAGAAGGATGGAGCCCAGATCCCCGTTGGCCAACAGGTGGGCGAAGGCCCAGATCTTCACCCCCGCCAGCATCGGGTGCTTCAGCCGATACTTGATCTGTCCTGGCAAATAGGCTGCCGCGAGGCAGACAAAGGCGAACCAGACCAGCAGGAGCGCGAGATGGCGCGTCCAGACCGGCGGGTCCCAGACGGGAATGTAGCCGCCAGCCCGGTAATGCCCGAAGCCGATGGCGATCAGGACGATCCCGGCCAGAGACAGCAGCGAGTAAAAGCCCTTGAAAGGCCCCTCGCCCATCTTCGCGATGAGGGATGCGCGCGCGTCACGCGCCATGCTGAACGAATGCGTTCCAAGGAAAACAACGAGGCCAAGGATGAGAAGCGTCACGGTTACCCCCAGAGACGAAAGAAAGAATTGGATCTTCCGAAATCGAGCTTATGGCGTTGATTGTGAATAAAAGCCCTACGGTCCGGCAATGCAAGTTTGTGTTGCGTCACAATGGCTTGGGCGAATAGAAATTTTAAGGCGAGGCGCCTTGCAGCACGGAAATATCCCGGCTAGTGACCTAAACAGTTGATTAGACTAACGCGGCACTAGCGAAACGGCGCCAAGTCCGATACTAGGCCGCAACTTCAAACCAATATGGATCAGGGGGAATACAGGTGGCAGCACTCCTTCACCTATCCCGCATCATCGACGCGCTCAACGTGCGCATCGGCAAAGTCGCAGCCTGGGCCATCGTGCTGGCCATCCTGGTGTCGGCGATCAACGCGATCATCCGGCGCGTCTTCGGCGTCTCGTCGAACGCCTGGCTCGAACTCCAGTGGTATCTGTTCGGCGCCGTCTTCATGCTCTGCGCCGCCTGGACCCTGAGAGACAACGAGCATATCCGCATCGACATCGTCTCGAACAGGCTCTCGAAGCGCGCTCGCGACGGCATCGACGTCTTCGGCCACATCTTCTTCCTGTTCCCCTTCGTGGCCCTGATGCTCTACCTGTCGGTCCCCTATTTCATCCGGTCCTACGAATCCGGGGAGGTTTCCTCGAATGCGGGCGGCCTGCTGATCTGGCCCGCCAAGGGGCTCATCCTCCTGGGCTTCATCTCGATGGCCTTCCAGTGGCTGAGCGAGCTCATCAAGCGCATTGCCATCATGGGCGGCCAGCTGGCCGACGAAGAGGCTGGCGGCCATGGCGCCGAAGCCGAGGCGGAGCGCCTTCTCACCGAACTGGGCACTGCGAATGCCCCTGGCAGCGGCGGAACCCCTCCGGGCGACGGCATCAGCTGATCCCCAGGCGCCCTGTTCAGTTTTCCGGAGTTTTCGTCAATGGCTGTGCTTCTTGCCCAGAACCTCGCGCCGATCATGTTCGCGGCGCTCGTCGTCTTCCTCTTGCTAGGCTATCCGGTCGCCTTCGCGCTGGCGGCCAACGGCCTGCTGTTCTTCTTCGTGGCGGTGGAGCTCGCTCCCCTCGCGCCCGAGACCATCACCCTCTCCTGGCCGCTCCTCCAAGCGCTGCCGGACCGAATCTACGGCACCATGTCGAACGAGGTGCTGCTGGCAGTTCCGTTCTTCACCTTCATGGGACTGGTGCTCGAACGCTCCGGCATGGCGGAGGACCTGCTCGACACCATCGGCCAGCTCTTCGGCCCCGTCCGCGGCGGCCTCGCCTATGCGGTGATCTTCGTGGGCGCGCTGCTTGCCGCCACCACGGGCGTCGTCGCGGCCTCCGTGATCTCCATGGGCCTCATCTCGCTCCCGATCATGCTGCGCTACGGCTATGACCGCCGACTCGCCTCCGGCGTGATCGCCGCGTCGGGCACGCTCGCCCAGATCATTCCGCCGTCGCTCGTTCTCATCGTCATGGCGGACCAGCTCGGCCGCTCCGTCGGCGACATGTACGAGGGCGCGTTCCTGCCCGGCCTGATCCTGACGGCGCTCTATGCCGGCTACGTCATGCTGATGTCGATCATCTATCCGAAATCGGCGCCCGGCCTTCCGCCCGAAGCCATCGGCTTCCGCGAGCCCAACGGCTCCCGCGGCGTGTGGCAGCTCGGCATCCTGGTCGTGTTCTCGGGCCTGGTCGGCTACTACGTCATGTCGCAGACCAACACGAAAGCCGGCGCGGATTTCGTGATCCTGACGATCTGCGTCGCCACCGTGGTGGCGCTGATCTGCGCCCTCATGAACAAGATGCTCGGGGCCAAGCGGGTCGCCATTTCGGCTGTCGTAACGGCAGCCCTGGTCGGCCTCTACGCCTATCTGCATCAGCAGGGCCAGGAGTCGCTGGCGCTCATGATGGAGATGATCCTGTCCGGCGCGATCTACGCGCTGGTGGTCGGCATCATCGAGCGGTTCTCGGGGCTTCGCCTCATGTCCAACATGGCGCAGCAGGTCACCTTCGTGATGGTGCCCCCGCTTCTGCTGATCTTCCTCGTGCTCGGCACCATCTTCATCGGTCTGGCGACCCCGACCGAAGGCGGCGCCATGGGCGCGCTCGGCTCCGTCATCCTGGCGGCCGCCAAGCGCAAGCTCGACAACAACCCAGCCCGGTTCAACTGGACCCTGGTCCGTCAGGCCACGGAGGCGACGGCGAAGCTCTCGGCCTTCGTGCTGTTCATCCTGATCGGCGCCCGCGTGTTCTCGCTCACTTTCTACGGCGTGAACGGGCACCTCTGGGTCGAGCATCTGCTCACCTCCCTGCCCGGCGGGCAGATCGGCTTCCTGCTCGTCGTCAACGTCCTGGTCTTCTTCCTGGCGTTCTTCCTCGACTACTTCGAGCTGGCCTTCATCATCATCCCGCTCCTCGGCCCCGCTGCGGACAAGATGGGCATCGACCTGATCTGGTTCGGCGTCATCCTGGCGGTGAACATGCAGACCTCGTTCATGCACCCGCCGTTCGGCTTCGCCCTGTTCTTCCTGCGCTCCGTCGCCCCGAAGGTGCCGTATATCGACCGCGTCACCGGCAAGAAGATGGAGCCCGTGACGACGGGCCAGATCTACTGGGGTGCCGTTCCGTTCGTGCTCATCCAGCTCACCATGGTGGCGATCGTCATCCTGTTCCCGAAGCTGGTCACGCACTACAAGGCGGCAGGCCCGGCCGTCGATCCGGCAGCCGTGCAGAAGAAGCTGGACGAACTTCTGGTGCCCGGCCTCGGGGCTCCGGGCGGCGACAACGGCCTGCCCGGCCTGAACTTCGACGAACCGCCGAAGATCCAGTAAGTGCGGTTCGAATCATGGATGCAAAAGGCGGGCTCGACGGCCCGCCTTTTTATTTTGCTCGGAAGCGATGCACTCAAACATGCCGCAAGGGAAAGTCCAAAAACGCAAATGCCCGGCACGAGGCCGGGCATCATGTGTCGCTGGAAGACGTTGGAGCCCGACGGGGATCCTCACTCCCACTCCCTTATCGATGAAGTAAAAAGCTCCAACCTTTTCATATTCTTATGCTCGGCACTTTTCGGCGATACCATTGAGAATACCATGCAAGGAAAAGCGTCTCTTAGAGTGCTAATGAGGCGTCAATAAAGTTGGCCAAGTATCTAATGGGCTCCATCTCCGACGCTATCAACCGCGTTCTAGGTCGGAACACCTCCCAAAGGATTAACTATTGCTGCCATCACTTTGAGGAAGAGATCTAAACTCGGCACAGCAAGCAAAAGGTAGCCCACCGTTGCTATCGCTAAACAGATGACGAGCCAACCACGTCGCGTTCGAGTGTTTTCTCTGAAGAACGTCTCGGTAAGAATGCTCCTCAACAGCCCTTCATATTTCGCCTTGGCCTCCACCCAATGGGCACTCTTAGGATTACGACCTAACGCTCGGTTCCCCGTATTCTCGCCGATAGCATGGTCTAAAAAGGCATCCCATTCAGCATCATAGTACTTACCATGCCGTGTGTACGCGTCGAAACCAGAATGTCTAATCTTCTCGTGAAGATCAATGAACGTCAGAATAGTGAAATTTCTCAGACCTAATTCAATATAAGAATTCAGATCTTGAGCTTGGCGAAGTACATATGGACGCCTCCAGCGATAAATAATATTCGCGAGACCGAGCAGAACCAGCCCTAGATAGAGAAATTTTAGACGAGCGCCACCAGACAGCCCGAGCGCCGAATGCCCTGAAGTCAACTCTACGAAAGTCAGATTCTTAGCGATGCTGTCATTGAACAAAATAAGATAGCCGACAATCGGCACGGCAAATGAGAGGCGTGGGATCCAGCCATCTAGCCGACCAACATAGTCCGACAACACTACAAGCAAG
Organism: Microvirga sp.; assembly: GCA_050789065.1. Classification (GTDB taxonomy): domain Bacteria; phylum Pseudomonadota; class Alphaproteobacteria; order Rhizobiales; family Beijerinckiaceae; genus Microvirga. The sequence continues at coordinate 86,224 of JBOZRS010000007.1, read as the reverse complement.
TACCTCACATTAGAAACCACAGGCGCATTGATGATGCAGCCACATCATCAATAAGGCCGGAGCGCGAAAACCGTCCTAATTGCCTATACAAGCTAGGATATTCCGAGTTTTCTCAAAAACCCGATTTCGCCGCGATACTATGACGTTAATACTATGACGGATCATGGCACCAGGGCGCGTCTGACCGATAAAAAAATCCTACTTTCTCAGAAGTACCAAGAAAAACTCCCGCCCCTTCGAGCTTTACTCGGTTATAGCCTCAATCTTCAACATCTTGATACTATCGTCTTCGACAAGAAAAAGCCCACGAAACCGTGGGCTTATCTCTTAATACGTATTTCGATTATGAGGCTTCCTAAGCATTATTAGGAATATTTACCCCTACTCCCACTCGATCGTGCCGGGCGGCTTTGAGGTGATGTCGTAGGTCACCCGGTTGATACCTTTGACCTCGTTGATGATGCGGGTTGCGACCCGGCCGAGGAACTTCATGTCGAAGGGGTAGAAGTCGGCCGTCATGCCGTCGATCGATGTGACCGCGCGCAGCGCGCAGACATGGTCGTAGGTGCGCGCGTCTCCCATGACGCCCACGGTCTTCACGGGCAGCAGCACCGCGAAGGCCTGCCAGATCTCGTCATAGAGGCCCGCATTGCGGATCTCCTCGAGATAGATGGCATCGGCCTTGCGCAGGATGTCGAGCTTTTCGCGGGTGATGGTGCCCGGCACGCGGATGGCGAGGCCCGGTCCCGGGAACGGATGGCGTCCAACGAAAGCATCGGGCAGGCCGAGTTCGCGGCCGAGCACCCTCACCTCGTCCTTGAACAATTCGCGCAGGGGCTCCACGAGCTTCATCTTCATGCGCTCAGGGAGGCCGCCCACATTGTGGTGGCTCTTGATGGTGACCGAAGGCCCGCCCGTGAAGGAGACGCTTTCGATCACGTCGGGATAAAGCGTTCCCTGCGCCAGGAAATCGGCGCCGCCGATCTTCTTGGCTTCCTCGTCGAACACGTCGATGAAGAGCTTGCCGATGGTCTTGCGCTTGACCTCCGGATCGGACACGCCCTCGAGCGCACCGATGAAGAGATCCTGAGCCTGCACGTGCACGAGCGGGATGTTGTAGTGGTCGCGGAACAGGGTGACGACCTGCTCGGCCTCCGAGGCGCGGAGCAGCCCGTGATCGACGAAGACACAGGTGAGCTGGTCACCGATGGCCTCGTGGATGAGAACCGCCGCCACCGCCGAGTCGACGCCGCCCGACAGGCCGCAGATCACCCGGCCCTTGCCGACCTGGGCGCGGATGCGCTCGATGGCCTCCTCACGGAAGGCCTTCATGGTCCAGTCGCCCCTGCAGCCCGCGATGTCGCGGACGAAATTGCGGATGAGCTGCGCTCCCTGAGGCGTGTGCACCACCTCCGGGTGGAACTGCACGCCGTAGAACTTGTGCCCCTCATCGGCCACGACCGCGAAGGGCGCGTTCTCGGAGGCCGCCAGCACCTCGAAGCCTTCCGGCAGCTCGGTGACCCGGTCCCCATGGCTCATCCATACCGGGTATGTCTTGCCGACTTGCCACACGCCCTGGAAGAGCGGGCTTTCGGTCAGGATCTCGATCTCGGCTCGGCCGAACTCCGAGTGGTGACCGCCCTCGACTTGGCCGCCAAGCTGCGCCGCCATGGTCTGCTGCCCATAGCAGATGCCGAAGATTGGCAGACCAGCCTCGAAGAGCTCCTGCGGTGCGCGGGGCGAGGTATCGGTGGTCACCGATTCAGGGCCACCGGAGAGGATCACGCCCTTGGGCTTCATGGTCCGGATGGCCTCGGCGGCTTTCTGGAACGGCACGACCTCCGAATAGACGCCGTCCTCGCGCACGCGCCGCGCGATGAGCTGGGTTACCTGGGAGCCGAAATCGACGATGAGGATCTTGTCGTGGGTCTGGGTCATGGCGGGGTCTTTAGGGCCTACGGGGTCGGGACAACAACGAAAATATGCGGCTTGCTCATGCGTTTCGCACCAGAACGGCGACATAAAAGCCGTCCGTGCCGGTCTTCAGCGGCGTCATCTGGAGCCCATGCGCGGTCGGGCGCACGGAACCCTTCAGGCTCTCGAATCCTGCCGCCTCCAGGACGCGCTCCGAAGGAACCGGCGAGAAACCATCGTGGCGCTCCATGAAGGCGGAGAGCGCATCGTCATTCTCCTCCGGCAGGACAGAGCAGGTGATGTAGACGATCCGCCCTCCGGGTTTCGCCAGCCTCGCAGCGCGGTCGAGCACCGTCGCCTGCTCCTTGCGGCGGGTCTCCAGGCTTCCGGGCCGCAAGCGCCACTTCGCATCCGGGTTGCGACGCCACGTGCCGACGCCGGTACAGGGCGCATCCACCAGGACGCAGTCGATCCGGCCATGGAGATCGGACACCGCATCGGCGCCGCCCCTCGGGGTCCGAACCTGGACGTTGCGGATTCCGGCCCTCGTCAGGCGATCGTGGATCGGGGCGAGGCGGCGGGCATCGCCGTCCGTCGCATAGATCTGGCCGTGATTGTCCATCATGGCGGCCAGCGCCAGCGTCTTGCCGCCGCCGCCCGCGCAGAGATCGACCACCTGCTCGCCCGGCTTCACGCCGGACAGAAGGGCCGCCAGTTGCGAGCCCTCGTCCTGGATCTCGATCCAGCCCTTGATGAACTCGGGCTCAGACTGCACGGCAGGCCCACGCCCGTCCTCGCTCGGCGCGATCCGCAGGCCCAGGGGAGAGAGCGGGGTTTCGACGGCGCCCAGGTGCGGCAGGGCATCGTGCGCCTCCTCCCGGGACGAGACCTTCAGCGTGTTCACCCGCAGATCGAGGGGTGCCCGGGTCGCGAGCGCCTGCATTTCCGGCACGAGATCGTCGCCGAAGAACCGCCGGAGCGAAGGTTCGATCCAGTCGGGGAAGTCACCGGCGACGGGAGCCGGGGCATCGTCGAGACCGCCGGTGTCCAGCTTCTCGCGCTCGGCCGCGGACAGGGACTCGGGCGCGAAACGCTCCCCGGAGCAGAGGGCCGCGATGGCATCAGCCTTCATCCCGCGCTGGAGCCTCAACATGCCGAGCACCACGGCACGGGGCGTAGCCTCGCCCATGATCCAGGCTGCAGACACCTTCCGGCGCAGGGAATCGTACACCAGGCTCGCGATGGCCGCCCGATCCTTCGAGCCGGCAAAGCGGTGCGACAGGCCCCAATCCTTCAGGGCGTCCGTGGCCGGGCGGCGGCGGGCTTCGATGTCGCCGAGGACCTCGATGGCGGCGGAGATGCGGGCGGCGGGTGTCATCAGATCTCCGCGAAGAAAATGCGCAGCACAAAGACGATCCACATGAGCATGAGGATCAGCGAGCCGACCAGGAAGGCCTGGAAGCGCCAGGCCACCTTGTTCGACGTCGTATGGATGTAGGCGTGAACGAGCCGCGCCGCTACGAACATCCACGCCATCACCACCATGGCGACGTCGGCCTTGCGGGTCATGATCGCGAACGCCACGAGGGCATAAAACAGAACCGGCAGCTCGAACTGGCTCTGGTAGGAATTCGCGACCTGCTGCGCGCGGGCGGGCCAGTTGCGCTCGCCGAGCGCGATGTCCTTCACCCTCACCTCGCCTGCCCGGATATGGGCCAGCCGCGACCGGCCCATCCAGAACAGCAGGACGAAGGTGAGCCCGACCTGCACGAAAACCGGCAGGAGAATGGCGGTGACGCTCATGGGTCAGGCTCAGCTGCGGGTCGGGTAGTTCGGGCTTTCCCGCGTGATCGTCACGTCATGGACGTGGCTCTCGCGCAGGCCCGCGCCCGTGATGCGGATGAACTGGGCCTTCTCGCGGAATTCCGGCATGTTGGCCGCTCCGACATAGCCCATGGCGGCGCGCAGGCCGCCGGTGAGCTGATGGAGCACCGCAGAGACCGGACCCTTGTAGGCCACCTGCCCCTCGACGCCTTCCGGCACGAGCTTGAGCGTATCGCGCACCTCGGCCTGGAAGTAGCGGTCCGCGGAGCCTCGGGCCATGGCCCCGACCGAGCCCATGCCGCGATAGGACTTGTAGGAGCGGCCCTGGTAGAGGAACACCTCGCCGGGTGTCTCGTCCGTGCCTGCGAGCAGCGATCCGACCATGGCGCAGGAGGCGCCGGCCGCCAAGGCCTTGGCGAGATCGCCCGAGAACTTGATGCCACCGTCCGCGATGACCGGAACATCAGCCGCGGAAGCGGCCTCCACGGCCTCCATGATGGCCGTGAGCTGGGGCACGCCGACGCCGGCCACGATACGGGTGGTGCAGATCGAGCCCGGGCCGATGCCGACCTTGACCGCATCCGCGCCCGCATCGATCAGGGCCTGGGCGCCTTCGCGCGTCGCCACGTTGCCGGCGATGACCTGGACCGCGTTGGAGAGCTTCTTCACCCGGGTGACGCTTTCCAGCACCTTCACCGAGTGGCCGTGGGCGGTATCGACCACGATCACGTCGCAGCCCGCGTCGATGAGGCGCTCGGAGCGCTCGAAGCCCTGCTCGCCGGTGGTGGTGGCGGCCGCCACCAGGAGCCTGCCCTGGGTGTCCTTCGCGGCGTTCGGATAGGCCACCTGCTTCTCGATGTCCTTCACGGTGATGAGGCCGATGCAGCGGTAATGGTCGTCGACGACCAGAAGCTTCTCGATGCGGAACTGGTGCAGGAGCCGCCGGGCCTCGTCCTGGCTGACCCCCTCGCGGACCGTGATGAGCCGGTCCTTGGTCATCAGCTCGGAGACGGGCTGGTTGGGATTGTTGGCAAAGCGCACGTCCCGGTTCGTGAGAATGCCGACGAGCTTGCCCTTCGCGCCGCCAGGACCGCGCTCGACCACCGGAATTCCCGAAATGCCATGGTTCTTCATCAGGGCGAGCGCATCGGCCAGGGTCTCGTCCGGATGGATCGTGATGGGGTTCATCACCATGCCCGACTCGTAGCGCTTCACGAGGCGGACCTGCTCGGCCTGGGCCTCGGGCTCGAGGTTGCGATGGATCACGCCCAGACCGCCGTTCTGGGCCATGGCGATGGCCATGCGGGCCTCCGTCACCGTATCCATGGCGGACGCGATGATCGGCATGTTGAGGCGGATGGTCTGGGTCAGCTTCGTGGCCACATCGACGTCGCCGGGCAGGACCTCGGAACGGCCGGGCCGGAGCAAGACGTCATCGAAAGTCAATCCCTCGATGAACTTATCGGCGAGAATAGGGGCCATGGCCAACTCCTTCGGTGCTGCGCGGTCTGATGAAGCATAACGCGATGTCGGGTTGGCGAGGGTCCGTAGCACGGCCTTTCACTTTCGGAAAGGCTTGAGGAGCGCACCCGCCGAAGATCTGCCGTGCACCAAAGCGCTTTCCAATGCGTTATGGGGGGGCTAATTGCCAGAGGTCATGCGCCAATCCCGCCTTCTCCCCCTGATCATCGCCACCGCCCTGTTCATGGAGAACATGGATTCGACGGTGATCTCGACGTCCCTGCCGATGATCGCGCAGGACCTCGGGACCGATCCCATCGCGCTCAAGCTCGCCCTCACCTCCTACCTCGTGAGCCTGGCGATCTTCATCCCGATCTCGGGCTGGATGGCGGACCGGTTCGGGGCCAGGACCATCTTCACGGCCGCCATCGGGGTGTTCATGGCGGGCTCGCTTGCGAGCGCGGGCTCCAATTCCCTCGAAGGCTTCGTGCTGGCGCGCTTCGCGCAGGGCATGGGCGGGGCCATGATGGTGCCGGTGGGACGCCTCGTGCTGCTCCGCAGCGTAGCCCGCACCGAGGTCGTCCAGGCCCTGGCGACACTCACGATCCCGGCCCTCGTCGGCCCCGTGATCGGCCCGCCGCTCGGGGGCTTCATCACCACCTATTTTCACTGGCGCTGGATTTTCTTCATCAACATTCCGATCGGGCTCCTCGGAATCCTGCTCGCCACGATCTTCGTTCCCAACATCAAGGAGGAGGACACCCCGCCCCTCGACGTGACCGGGTTCCTGCTCTCGGGGATCGGGCTTGCCCTTCTCATGCTGGGGCTCGCCTCCGGGGGACGGCATCTCATCCCGGCGGAAGTCTCGCTCGGCTGCGTCGTGGTCGGCACCGCGTGCGTGATCCTCTATGTCCTTCACGCCAGGCGGAGCCCTCACCCGGTTCTCCGGCTCGGGCTTCTGAAGGTCCCGACCTTCCGCATCAGTGTTCTCGGCGGCTTCCTGTTCCGGGTCGGCGTCGGCGCCATCCCGTTCCTCCTGCCGCTGATGCTCCAGGTCGGCTTCGGCCTGAGCCCTGTCGCCTCGGGATCGCTGACCTTCATCTCGGCCGTCGGCGCGCTGTTCATGAAGACCATGGCCAAGCGCATCCTCGCCTGGGCCGGATTCCGCAGGGTCTTGACGATCAACGCCCTCATCGGCGCGGCCTTCATCGCGGCGAACGGGTTCTTCGCGCCCTCGACGCCCCATTGGCTGATCATGCTGATCCTCCTGATCGGCGGCTGCTTCCGCTCGCTCCAGTTCACGAGCCTCAACGCCATCGCCTATGCGGAGATCTCGAAGCGGGAGATGAGCTATGCCACGAGCCTGTCGAGCGCCATTCAGCAGGTCTCGCTCAGCGTGGGGGTCGCCTTCGGGGCCTTCGTGGTCCAGGCGGCCGCCAACCTTCGGGGAGCTACCGAGATCGGAGCCCCGGATTTCGGCCCGGCCTTCTGGGCCGTGGCGGTCGTGTCCGCCCTCGCGAGCCTCGTCTTCGCGCAGCTGTCCCCCACGGCGGGCGCCGAGATGTCGGGCCACAAGGCCGTGGACCAGAAGCCTGCCGCCACCGGAATGGGCGACGGGACAACAAATCTCGGTGATGAGGTAGAACGCCGCTAAGTTTGCGTTACCATCCTCCTGAGACCGGGAGGCTCTCATGGACCAGCGCATCATCGATCTCTACGACCACTTCACCCACGGCGGCATGAGCCGCCGGGCGTTTCTCGACCGTCTCGCGGCACTCGCGGGAAGCGCGGCCGGAGCGACGGCGCTTCTGCCAATCCTCCAGAACAACTACGCCCAGGCGCAGACCGTTCAGGAGAACGACCCGAGGATCGTGGGCGAGACGGTCGACATCCCCGGAGTCCAGGGCCTCAAGGGCTATCTCGTCAGGCCGAAGGCCGGGGACAGGCTGCCGACCGTCCTGGTCATCCACGAGAACCGGGGCCTCAACCCGCATATCAAGGACGTCACCCGCCGGCTGGCAACCGAAGGCTTCCTGGCACTGGGCCTTGACTACCTCTCGCCCATGGGCGGCACGCCGGACGATGAGGACAAGGGCCGCGACATGATTGGCGAGCTCAAGCAGCCGGACGTGATCGCCTATGGCAAGGCGGCCGTGGCCTATCTGAAGGGCCGTCCGGACGGCAACGGCAAGGTGGGCGCGGTGGGCTTCTGCTGGGGCGGAGGCGCCGTCAATGCCTTGGCTGTCAACGAACCCGCCCTCGATGCAGGCGTGGCCTATTACGGCGGCCAGCCGAAGCCCGAGGATGTGCCGAAGATCCACGCCGCACTCCTGCTGCATTACGGCGGCCTCGATACCCGGATCAATGCCGGCATTCCCGCCTACGAGGCGGCCCTCAAGCAGGCCGGAAAGACTTACGAGATCCACGTCTACGAGGGCGCGAACCACGCCTTCAACAACGACACGAACGCCGCCCGCTACGACAAGGAGGCCGCGGATCTCGCCTGGAGCCGCACGGTGGCATTCCTGAAGCAGCACTTGGCCTAGAGGCATCGAACGCAAAAGTGGGAACCGGTTTTGTGTGAAAAGATGCGCTGAATCGAAAACGAAAGCCTCGGACGTGGCTGCGAGTTCCCGTCCGAGGCTTTAGAGGCATCCGGCTGGAGCGGTGGTCAGGCCACGCTCTCCCGCTTCAGCGTTCGTTCGGGGTCGCGAGCGTCAGCGGCGGCACGCCGACGACCTCGAATGTCGCGGATGCGATCCCGATGCCGGCCTCGTCATAGGCGGCTGACCCATTTCCATGATGGCGTTTGCATGAATCCGAGGGCGATCGCATCGCCTCGGACGCCCCCATGGCGATGCGATCGCCGACGTTGAACGTGCGTCCCCGGAGGGCCACGCGTCGTTGGGGCCGGAGAAACTCAAGGTCTCAATCCTCGAAGGCTTCGACCTGCACCCGCTTCCCGATCATGAAGGCGTCGGCCACGAGACGAAAGGGGGCATCGTCGATGACGGAGCGGTGCTCCGTCAGGAGGGTATCGAAGCGCTCGTAGATGCCCTGGTATTCCGCAGGCTCCTCTTTCACCACGAGCCGCCCGTCGATTTCGAGACACGAGCCGCCATGGGCGAGCTTCAGGTTGAAGCCGGCCTCCGTTTCCACTTCGATATCCCAGCTCTGCGGTCCGGTCTGGCGCCAGTCGAAGGCGGCGCGCAGGTCACCTCCACCATGGCTCACCGCGAACTGGAGGTCGGCCGCGATGGGAGCATCCTTGTTGGCGGGGAACTCCAGGCTCGCCTGCCGGATGAAGACTGGCTCGGGCATGATGCAGGTCACGATGGACAAGGCGTTGATGCCCGGGTCGAAGACCCCGAACCCCCCGGCCTCCCAGATCCATTGCTGGCCGGGATGCCAGTGCCGCACGTCCTCCTTCCAGTTGACCTGGAGGCGCTTGATCGACCATCCGGCGAGCGCCTTCTTCGCCTCCTCGACGGCCTTGTTGTACTGGGCGTGCCACGTCGTGAACACGGTCCTGCCCGTCCGCTCGGCGATGTGCTTCAGGTCCTCGAGTTCGCTCAGGGTAGCTGCGGGTGGCTTTTCCAGCAGCACGCTCTTGCCCGCGAGCAGCGCCTTGTGGGCTATCTTGTGACGGACCTGCGGCGGCGTGCAGATCGCCACCGCATCGAGGTCGGGCAGCTTGAGCAGGTCACGATAGTCCTGGAAGGTATACTGGGCGTCCTCGTGGGAAAGCCCGCGCTGGCTCGACACCGCCAGGAGCTCGAAATGAGGGTTGGCCTTGATCACAGGAAGATGCTGGTCGTGGGCGATCTTCCCGAGGCCGATGATACCGATCTTGTGCGTCGTCATTTGCGTGGCCCTTCGTTCTGCGGCGGCCACGCAAATGCCCATCAGGGCGAAGGCGTCTGGCCTGCCGCACCCCGAAAACCGGTCGCCAGCACATAGAGTTCCGCAGAGTCCGCCCGGCTTGCCGCAGGCTTCACATGGCGCACCACCGCGAAGTCGCGCTTGAGATCGGCGAGGAGCTGGTTTTCCGTGCCGCCCTGGAACACCTTCGCCAGGAAGACCCCGCCCGGCGCCAGGATCTCGCGGGCGAAGTAGACCGCAGCCTCCGCGAGGCCGATGATCCGCAAATGGTCCGTCTTCTTGTGACCCGTCGTGTTGGCCGCCATGTCGGACATGACCACATCCGCCGGACCGCCCAGCATGTCGATGAGCTTTCCGGGCGCGCTCTCGTCGAGGAAGTCGAGCTGAATGAACTCGACGCCCGGCATGGGGTCGATGGGCAGAAGATCGATCCCGACGACCTTTCCCTTCGGGCCGATCTTCTTCGCCGCGATCTGCGACCAGCCGCCGGGGGCCGCGCCCAGGTCGACGATCCGCTGCCCCGGCTTGAGGATGTGAAATTTCTCGTCGATCTCGATCAGCTTGAAAGCCGCGCGCGACCGATAACCCTCCCGCTTGGCGCGAGCGACATAGGGGTCGTTGAGCTGCCGCTCGAGCCATTTCTGCGATGAGAGGGAGCGCTTGTGCGCCGTCTTCACGCGCTGCTTGAGGTTGCGGGTGCCCGCACCTGACTTGGCACTCACCTCTGGCTACCCTCCCGCCACACGGAATCCTCGCGCATCATCTTCATCAAAATTCCTTCACGCAGGCCGCGATCCGCGATGCGCAGGCGGTCCGCAGGGAACGCCCGGCGGATCGCCTCGAGGATTGCACAGCCGGCCAGCACAAGATCGGCCCTCTCCCTGCCGATACAGGGATTTTCCGCCCGCTGGTCGAAATTGGAGCGGAGCAGGCGTTCGATCACCGTCGAAATCTCCCCGTTGCGCATCCACATGCCGTCGACCCGACGACGGTCATACCGCGCAAGACCCAGATGGATGCCGCCGACGGTCGTCACCGTTCCAGATGTCCCCAGGAGATGAAAGTTCCGCGCCCGGCCCGCTTCGGTCGCCTCGCGGGCGAAATCCACCAGAAGCTCGCCCACTTCCCCGATCATGTCCTCGAAGCTCTGACGGGTCACGTTGATGCCGCCATGCCGCTCGGCCAGCGTCACGACGCCGACGGGCAGGGAGTCCCAGGCCCGGATCCGCTTGCACGGATCCGCGAAGGCATGAGGTGCCTGACCGTCGAGCCAGGCGATCTCCGTCGAGCCGCCGCCGATGTCGAATACGATCACGGACTGGGCCTTGGGATCGGCCAGCGAAGCGCAGCCGGTCACGGCCAGATAGGCTTCGGTCTGGCGGTCGACGACCTCGAGTTCGAGGTCGAGATCGCTGCGCACGCGCTCGATGAAGGACAGCCCGTTCTTGGCAAGGCGACAGGCCTCCGTGGCCACGAGGCGAGCCCGCTTGACCTCCTTCGCCATCATCTTGTCCCGGCAGACGCGAAGGGCCTCGATGGTTCGCTCGATGGCATCCTCGCTCAGGTGATTGCCGAGCCCGAGACCCTCACCCAGCCGGACGATCCTCGAGAAGGCATCCACCACCCGGAAGCCGAAATGCGCCGGCTCCGCGATGAGCAGGCGGCAATTGTTCGTGCCGAGATCGAGCGCGGCGTAGCTGCGCGTCGAACGCCGCGTGTCCTTTCTGATCGCGGTTCCCGGACGCTCCGCAAGCCATGGCGAACCGGCTGCGGACCCGTTGAGAGGATCCGCGCGTCGGTCGCCTGGCTTGGTCGTCGCGTCGGTTTTTACGGTCAAAGTCGAATCCTTGGGCACCACGACAGGATGCCATGTGTTCGGTTGAGAGTAACAACCGGTCCATGGTCCTGCCAAGGGTGAGGCATGATCTATCCGGCTACCCTCTAAATGGTCTCAGAGTCGGAAATCTTCCAGGCGTGCCGTCAAGCTTGCCAGCACATCCGCCCCGACATTGGCGATCGCGACCCGCAGATGCCGGTCCTGCCCGGGGCCGAAATAGCTTCCCGGCAGGCAGAGGACGCCCCGTTCCGTCGCCAGCTTTTCAGCGACCGCCTGCGCCGAGGCGGAGGGGAACGGGTGCCGCAGATAGGCGAAATAGGCGCCGACCGACTCGATCCGCCATTCCGGCAGAGGCGCGAGGGCCCGGGTGAAAACCTGTGCACGACGGTTGATTTCGGCCCGGTTGTCCTCACGCCAGTCCCTCAGGGCCTCGATGGCCCAGGGCAGGACCGCCTGCGCGGTCCGCGGCGGGCAGATCTGGATGCAGTCGAGAATCTTGGCGATCTGCTCGACGAGACGCGCATCGGCCGTGATCGCCCCCATCCGGTGCCCCGGAATCGCATAGGATTTCGAGAACGAGTAAAGCTGAATGACCGTGTGGCGCCATTCTTCTTCGGTGAAGAGACCATGCGAGCGGTTCATCCCCTGCGGCAGGAAGTCCCGGTAAGTCTCGTCGATCACAAGATAAATGCCGCGCCTCCGACAGAGAGCCGCGAAGCTTTCGATCACATGGGCGGGATAGACGGCGCCGGTCGGGTTGTTGGGCGTGACGAGCACGATGGCTCGCACCTTGTCGTCGATGAGCGCCTCCGCATCCTCGACTCGGGGCACGAACCCCGCTTCCGGGCGGCAGGGCAGAGGCCGTGGCTCGATTCCCAGCATGTCGAGGCTCATCTGGTGATTGAAGTACCACGGCGTCGGCAGCAGCACGGCCTCGCCCCGGTGGGCGAGGAGCATCATGGCGGCGAAAAAGGCCAGATTGCAGCCGGCCGTGATCGCCGTGTCAGCCGCTTCGATCCGGCCCTCGTAGAGGCGGGACATCTCGGCCGCGTAGGCCTGCCTCAGGTCCGCATCGCCGTTGATCGGCCCGTACTGGGCGCCCGAGGCCGAGCCCGCAGCGGCAGCGAGTTTATCCAGGAAGCTTTGATGTGGCGCATTGCCCGGAACGGCCTGGGACAGGTTGATGAGCGGCCCGTATGAGCCGTCATAGCGCTTCGTCCAGCTCTGCGCCTCCGGGATCGGAGGGCTCCCGACATCCGCGATGAGGGGGTTGATAGGATTGAGGAGACCGCGAGTCATGAAGCCGTTCAACTCCTGGAGGCATGAGAAAGGGCAGGCAACTCCGGCGAAGGTCCACCGAAATTCCCTGCCCTTCAAGCGCGAACTGCCGGCTCGGGAAGAGCCCGGCCTTCGGTCGGCGGAACGCTTAGTCCTTCGCGCGCTCCACGTAGGAGCCGTCTTCCGTCATGATGACCACGCGGGTGCCGGCCGTGATATGGGGCGGAACCAGGGTGCGGACGCCATTCGAGAGCATGGCGGGCTTGTAGGATGAGGAGGCCGTCTGGCCCTTCACGACCGGCTCGGTCTCGGCAATCTCGAGGGTGACGCGGGCCGGGAGCTCGATGGCGATCGGCACGCCGTTATGGGTCGAGAGCATCACGGCCATGCCTTCCTGGAGATAGGCCTTCTGGTCGCCGATGATGTCCTCCGGCACCGCCACCTGCTCGTAGGATTCCGGGTTCATGAAGTGGAAGCCTTCGCCGTCCTCATAGAGGTAGGTGTATTCGCGGTCTTCCACGAAGGCGCGCTCCACCTGCTCGGTCGTACGGTAACGCTCGGAGACCTTCACCCCATCGGAGATGCGGCGCATATCGAGCTGGGTGACCGGCGTGCCCTTGCCCGGGTGGATGTTCTGGGCGGTGAGCACGACATAGAGCCTGCCGTCGATATCGACGACATTGCCTTTGCGGAGCGAAGAGGCGATGACCTTCACGGGAAGCTTTCCTTGTGACAGATAGAGGCGCGTCATGAGGGGCCGGGCTCCCCAGCCCCCGCGACGCCGAAAACGATTTCGGTGCCGCAGTATCCTATCTTTGCGAAAATCGCCAGTCTGACCTCACGAAAGCCTGCCGCTATGGAAAAAGCCATGCCCGCCCCCTCCCCCTGGTGGACGCCGCATGTCCATGCCGACCGCCGCCCCTTCCTGCTGGCGAGGAACCGGATCCAGGCCGCCCTGCGGGGTTTCTTTACGGCTCGGGACTTCGTGGAGGTCGATACGGCCACGCTTCAGACATCCCCCGGAAACGAGGCGCATCTCCATGCCTTCGTGACGGAGGCCGTCGGGCTCGATGGCACGAAGACCCCCCTTTATCTTCACACCTCACCGGAATTCGCCTGCAAGAAGCTGCTGGCGGCCGGCGAAACCCGGATCGCCTGCTTCGCCCATGTCTACCGCAACCGGGAGCGCGGCCCCCTGCACCATCCCGAGTTCACGATGCTGGAATGGTACCGGACGGGCGAGAGCTACGAGACGCTGATGCGCGATTGCCGGGAGATTCTGGCGCTTGCGGCCGAGACGGCGGGCACCCGCACCCTCTCATTCAGGGGGCGCGAGACGAACCCCTTCCTGGAGCCGGAGCGACTGAGCGTGGCCGAGGCATTTCGGCGCTTCGCCGGGATCGACCTCCTGGGCTCCATCAATGGAAGCGGCGCAACGGACCGGGAGCATTTGGCCGCCAGCCTGAAGCAGGCCGGCCTGAGGATTGCCGAGGACGACACCTGGTCGGACCTCTTCAGCCGCGTCATCGTGGAGCGGGTGGAACCCAATCTCGGCCTTGGACGCGCCACGATCCTGGACGAATACCCCGTGGCGGAAGCGGCCCTCGCCCGTCCGACCGCCCGCGATCCCCGCGTCGCGGAGCGGTTCGAGCTCTATGCCTGCGGGGTGGAGTTGGCCAACGCCTTCGGCGAGCTGACGGACCCCGCCGAACAGCGCCGCCGGTTCGAGGCCGAGATGGCGGAAAAAATGCGGGTTTACGGAGAGAGTTATCCTGTGGACGAGGATTTTCTGGCGGCGCTGGCGCTGATGCCCGAGGCCAGTGGGATTGCGCTCGGCTTCGACCGCCTCGTGATGCTGGCGACCGGAGCATCCCGCATCGATCAGGTTCTCTGGGCCCCGGTGCCGGAGACGGGCCGTTGAGCGCTGACCGCCCCATCCGCACGCCGGAGGAGCTGGTTGCCGCCGGCCTCCTCGCGCCGGAGCGGCAGGCCGACATCGCGCGCGTGGCGGAGCGCTATGCCGTCGCCGTTACTCCGGCCATGGCGGAGCTGATCGATCCGAACGATCCGGATGATCCGATTGCGCGCCAGTTCGTGCCGGACACCGCCGAACTCGTCGTGACGCCCGAGGAGCGAGACGACCCCATCGGCGACCTTGCCCGCTCGCCGGTCGAGGGGATTGTCCACCGCTACCCCGACCGGGTGCTTCTGAAGGCCGTCCATGTGTGCCCGGTCTATTGCCGCTTCTGCTTCCGCCGCGAAATGGTGGGGCCGCAGGGGCTCGGCACCCTCTCTCCCGAGGCCATGGACAAGGCCTTCGCCTATATCGCCTCGCATCCCGAAATCTGGGAGGTGATCCTCACCGGAGGCGACCCGCTGGTGCTCTCCCCGCGCCGCCTCTCGGACATGATGGAGCGGCTTGCCGCCATCGACCATGTGAAGATCGTCCGCTTTCATACCCGCGTTCCCGTGGTCGAGCCGGAGCGGATCGACGAGGATCTCGTCACGGCCCTGAAGGCGAGCCGGAAGACCACCTATGTGGCGCTCCATGCGAACCATCCGCGCGAGTTGACCCCGGCCGCCCGGGCCGCCTGCGCCCGCCTCGTGGACGCCGGCATCGTTATGGTCAGCCAGTCGGTGCTCCTGCGCGGCATCAACGACCATCCCGATACGCTCGCGGCCCTCATGCGCGCGTTCGTAGAGACGCGGATCAAACCCTATTACCTCCATCACCCGGACCTCGCCCCCGGCACGAGCCATTTCCGCCTTTCGATCGAGGAAGGCCGGGCGCTCGTCGCGGGCCTGCGCGGCCGGATCTCGGGCCTGTGCCAGCCGACCTACATCCTGGATATTCCCGGGGGACATGGGAAAGCGGTGATCGGGCCCGACGCGATCCGGCAGAATGGCGGCTGCTATACGGTGTCCGACTTCAAGGGTGGAGAGCATGCCTACCCGCCCGGCGATCCGAGTGAGTAGAACAAGCCGACTGCTTTGGCCCCGACCGGGAGGCCTTTGCCCGATCAGTGATGCAGGAAAAGGGGAACCGGGCAGGCGCTGAGAACCTCGCGACTGCAGGAGCCGAAGAGCTCCCGGATCCCGCTGTGACCGTAAGCCCCCATGACGATCATGCGCGCGCCGAGCGCCTTTGCGGTTCCGAGGATCGCCTCGGCGGGCGTGCCGGCCTCGTTGTTGCCGAGCGCGATGGCATGGACCTGATTGGCTCCGTGCCGCCGCAGCAGCGAGCAGGCCTGCGCGGCCGTCGCCTGCGCGTGCTCGCGGGAGCGATGATCGACGGTCAGGACGTGAAGCGGCTGGTCCGTCGCGATGCCGAGCAGGGCGAAAAGATGCACGGTGCGGGACGATGTGGGACTTCCGTCGAAGGCCACGAGAACGGGCCCGGCGTCCAGGCCCTCGTCCTCCTGCTCGGACGCCCCCGGCACAAGAAGAATCGGTCGTGTTCCGCTCCGGATCACCTGATCGACGCAAGGAGACACCTCACGCTCGTCCGCCTCGACCTCGAATATGCTGCTGCGGTCGAGGACGATGAGATCATGGGCTGTGGCTTCACCCTGAAGGAGCACATTGGGATCCCCGTCGGCCTGCCGAAGGTGCAGGGAGGAAACGCCGAAGCTCTCCCCTTGCACGCGAAAGATCTCGAGCATGGCGCTCACGCGCTGTCTGGCGCTCTCGAGCCGTCGGGCGTTCGAGGCTGCCTTGATCGCCGCTCCTCCGAGCGGCACGGCCTCCGGGCGCTCGATCAAGGGCGCGTTGACGATGCCCAGCCCTTCCACATGGGCCTTGTGGCGGTGAGCGATTTCGAGCGCCAGCTTGCCCGCCGTCACGTTCATTTTGGACCCGTCCAGGGCGACGAGAATACTGCGCAGCATCTTGGATCTCCGATTCCAGGCCTGAGAATATTCATAACGCAGAGAACTGGTTTCGAATTGATGCGGGTCAAAGCAGCGCCCGGAACTGACGAATCCGATTTGGGAGTTCAGTCGAAGCCCGGTTTCCCGCTGCGACCCTTCTTGATCTCGGAACGCCGTCCCTTGGCTTCCAGCCGGCGACGCTTGGAGGCCAGGGTCGGCTTCGTGGGTCGTCGCGGCTTCGGCCGCTCCGTCGCCTGGCGGATCAGCGCGATCAGGCGCTCCAGCGCGTCCTCGCGGTTCCGCTCCTGGGCGCGGAAGCGCTGCGCCGTAATGATGAGAACGCCATCGTTGGTCAGCCTGCTCCCCGCCAGCCTCTCCAGCCGCACCTTTACGTCCTCGGGCAGCGAGGGCGAATTCCTCACGTCGAAGCGCAGCTGCACGGCGGATTCGACCTTGTTGACGTTCTGGCCGCCCGGACCGGATGCGCGGATGAAGTTCTCCTGAAGCTCCGCCTCATCGAGCGCGATGGAGTTGGTCACGTGGATCATGGGCCCTCGGCGTGAAACTGGAAGGGAAGATGGAGCATGGGCGCTCCCTGTCCATGCGGGGTTACAGGGCGCTTGTCGACTGCCCGATTCCCGACTAAGCGCCTCATGCACCTCAAATTCGCCGGAACCGCTGCCGGCCCCCTTGCCCTCCGGCCCCGTCCCCATGTTCGCAGTCTTCGCCAGTCTCATCCCAACCTTCCTCATCATCGCCACCGGCTGGCTCTGTCGCGTGACCAATTTCGTCAGCGAGCCGCAATGGAACGGGATCGAGCGCGCAACCTATGTGATCTTCTTCCCGGCCCTCATTATCGACACCCTCTCCCGTGCGGACCTCACCTCCGTTCCGGTCCTCGGCGTCGGAGGGGCGCTGGTCGGCTCGATCCTGTTCATGGCCGTGTTCGTGCTGACGCTGAGGCCTCTGCTGGAGCGCAGCTTCGGCATCGACGGCCCGAGCTTCACGTCCATCTTCCAGGGCGCCACACGGTGGAACACCTTCGTCGGTCTCGCCGTCGCCGGAAGCCTCTTCGGGCAGCGCGGGATCGCCCTGATCGCAGTGGCCATCGCCGCCATGGTGCCGCTTCTCAACCTGCTGGCCTTCTACGTTTTCATCCGCTACGCGGGCCGGCCGCGGCAAAGCCCCTGGGACATCCTGCGCTCCTTCGTGACGAATCCCTTTATCTGGTCCTGCGCCGTGGGGCTTGCGCTCAATATCCTGGCGCCTCCGCTTCCGAAGCCCATCGCGGGCTATATCGAGATGGTCGGGCGAGCCTCCCTGGCGGCAGGCCTGCTCATCGTGGGAGCAGGGCTCGACATCCGCCGCCTTGCCAAGCCGGGTGTGCCTCACGTGATCGCGGCGGGGCTCAAGCTCATCCTCATGCCGCTCATGGCCGTGACCTTCGCCCGGTTCCTGGGCGTGGGCGGCAACGACGTGGTCGTGACCATCATCGCGGCCTCCGTCCCTTCGGCCAGCGCCGCCTATGTGCTGGCACGCCAGATGGGGGGCAATGCCTCCCTCATGGCCGAGATCCTGACCCTGCAGACCCTTGCGGCCCTGGTTTCGATGCCCCTGCTCATCACCTGGCTCGGCGCTTGAGCGACAGTTCATTACAACTAAAAGACGAAATATCCTTCTTGTATGATTTTTAGTTGCATTGTTATCTAAGGGGAGTGAAACAAAGAGACAGTCTCACGCTCATGGCCAAAGCTCCGCGCCGTTCCCTCAAAGGGCCGTTGTCCGATGACCAGCAGGTGGTGAGCGGGGCAGGCGCCCTGAACAGGACGGAGATGCCCCCCGCGGAAACGGCCCGGTACATCGCGGAGATTACGGCGGAGCTGTCGTTTCTCGCCCGCCGGAGCAAGCTGGATCTCCTGGCTTACCTTCTCGACATGTCGAAGCTCGAGGCTGTTCGGGCCATGCAGGCGGCCGTGAGAAAGAGATAGCCTCAGCGAATCGCGATCAGCGACACCGCATTGCCCCCGTGGCGCTCGAGGCGCCCGGCGATCTCGAGTTCGAGCAAGGTCATCTGAACGGCTCGGATCGAAAGGCCGGACTGGCGGACCAGATCGTCGACGGCCACCGGGGACGGACCGAGAAGATCGATCAGGCTGTGGGCTGCTTCCTCCGTCTCCCCAGCGGGGCCGGGATCCGGGATCACATCCCCCACCGGAGCGCGGAGGACGTCCGGCAGATCGAGTTCGTCCCACAGTTCTTCCGTACTGGCGGCGTATGAAGGCTCCTCGGCTCCGGAATCGGGACGGGGTCCCTGGGCGATGAGGGGCTCCAGTACGCTCGTGACGTGCTCGACCCCGGCGCAGAGCGTCGCCCCTTCGCGGATGAGATCGTTGGTCCCCTCGGCTCGCGGATCGAGCGGCGAGCCGGGCACCGCGAAGACCTCCCGCCCCTGCTCGAGCGCGAAGCGGGCCGTGATGAGCGATCCGGAGCGCCGGGCGGCCTCTACCACGACGATGCCATAGGACAGACCGGAAACGATCCGGTTGCGGCGGGGAAAGTCCCGCCCGCGCGGCTCCCAGCCGAAAGGCATCTCGGACAGAATGGCTCCGCCATTGTCGACGATGGCCCGCAGGAGCGGCTCGTTTTCGGATGGATAGACCCGGTCGTGGCCGCCGGCGAGCACTGCGACGGTACCGGTCTCCAGCGTCGCCTTGTGGGCTCTCGTGTCGATGCCGCGCGCGAGCCCCGACACGACGACGTAACCGGCCTCCCCTAGCTGCCGCGACAGGCGGTCGGCGAAGGTCAGGCCGGCCGCGGAGGCATTGCGCGAGCCGACGATGGCCACGGAGGGTCGCGAGAGCACATCGGTCG
This sequence comes from Microvirga sp., assembly GCA_050789065.1. Classification (GTDB taxonomy): domain Bacteria; phylum Pseudomonadota; class Alphaproteobacteria; order Rhizobiales; family Beijerinckiaceae; genus Microvirga. Next base: position 67,288 of record JBOZRS010000007.1, on the reverse strand, counting down.
AGCCGCGCACCGCGATCAGGGGCGGGGCCGTGTCGATGGCCTGCAGGGTTTTGGGATAGTCGGGCTCGCCCATGGCGACGAACCGGACGCCGAGCCGGGCCGCCGCAGCCATCTCCTTCTCGGCTTCCGCGCGGCTCGTGACCTTCAGGAGCAGGCGCCCGCCGCGGCGGGCGAGATCCGGAAGAGCCTCCAGAGCAGCCGACGCCCCCCCAAACTGGTTGACGAGAGCCCGAAAGGTCCTGGGCCCCACGTTCTCCGAGCGGATCAGGCGGAGCCAGTCGATGCGCTGCTCGTCCGTCAGGCGCACGCCGCTTACCCCTTCTGCCCGATCTTGCCTTCGGTTCCGGCCAGGAGGCGGCTGATGTTCTCGCTGTGCTTCCACCAGAGAAGCGCCACGAGGATCACCGACACGCCGGCCATTCCGGGCTCTCCCAGAAGCCACAGCGCAATGGGAGACGCAGCGCTCGCCACCAGGGCCGAGAGAGACGAGTAGCGGGTCGTGAAGGCCAGCCCCAGCCAGACCGCCGCGAAAATCAGGGCTGCGAGGGGCTTGAGACCGATGAGCACGCCGATGAAGGTGGCGACGCCCTTGCCGCCCTTGAACTTGAGCCAGACCGGAAAGAGATGGCCAAGGAAGGCGCCCAGCGCCGCGATGGCCGCGAGCTTCGGATCAAAGCTCGCGGCGATGAGCACGGCGAACGTGCCCTTCAGGGCATCGCCGAGCAGGGTCGCGGCCGCAAGCCCCTTGCGCCCCGTCCGTAGGACGTTCGTCGCCCCGATATTGCCGGAGCCGACCTTGCGGATGTCCCCGAGCCCCGCCATGCGGGTGAAGATCACCCCGAACGGGATGGAGCCCAGGAGATAGCCGAAGACAAGGGCTCCCAGGATGTGCAGCAGGTTGGCTTCCTCAGACATTCGATTCTCGTCACATCGTGCGGCGGTCGAAGACGATCCTGCCCGCAACCGTCGTCATCGTCACCTGCCCTTCCAGACGGGCTTCGTCGAAAGGCGTGTTCTTGGAGAGTGACCGGAGCTGCCGCTTGTCGAGGACGTAAGGGGCGTCCGGATCGAACACGATCAGGTCGGCCGGCGCCCCACACTGCAGCCGTCCGCCCGGAAGACCGAGGATTTCAGCGGGTTTCGTCGAGAGCGCGCGCAGGATCCGGGGCAGCGGGATACGGCCTGCATGGACCAGGCGCAGGGCGGCCGAGAGCAGGGTTTCCAGGCCCACGGCCCCATCGGCGGCCTCCGCGAAGGGCAGCCGCTTGGTCTCCACATCCTGTGGATTATGGTCCGAGACGATCACGTCGATGGTGCCGTCCGCCAGCGCCTCGATCATCGCCTGCCGGTCGTCCTCGTGCCGAAGCGGCGGCGAAAGCTTGAGAAACGTGCGGTAATCGCCGATGTCGTTCTCGTTGAGCGCGAGATTGTTGATGGAGACGCCGCAGGTGACGGGAAGTCCCCTCGCCTTGGCGGCCCGCATGATCTCGGCCGAATCGGCGCAGGAGATCATCGCCGCGTGGTAGCGCCCGCCCGTCAGGCGCACGAGGCGCATGTCGCGCTCCAGCATCACCGTCTCGGCCTCACGCGGAATGCCCGGCAGCCCGAGGCGCGCCGCGAACTCGCCCTCGTTCATGACGCCGGGGCCGACCAGGTCCGGGTCCTCCACGTGATGGATGACCAGCGCGTCGAAGTCGCGGGCATAGGTGAGTGCCCGCCGCATGACCTGGGCATTCGTGACAGAGCGCGCTCCGTCCGTGAATGCAATGGCACCGGCCTCCTTGAGCAGGCCGATCTCGGTCATCTCCTCGCCCTGAAGGCCCTTGGTCAGGGCGGCGGCTGGCCGGATGTTGACGATCGAGGTGTCGCGAGCCCGGCGCACGATGAAGTCGATGACGGCGGGATCATCGAGAACCGGGCTCGTGTCGGGCATGGACACAACGGTGGTGACGCCGCCTGCCGCAGCCGCCTCGCCGGCACTCTTCAGGGTCTCGCGATGAGCGCCCCCCGGCTCGCCGATGAAGGCGCGCATGTCGATGAGCCCCGGCGCGAGCACCTGCCCGCCGCACTCGATAACCTCCGCGCCCGCCGCTTCGGCGACCTGAAGCCCCAGATCCTGAATGACGCCGTCCCGGACCAGGAGGCCGCCCCGCTCCTCGCGCCCGCTGGCGGGATCGACAAGGCGCGCGTTCTTGAAAAGAAGAGATTGGGTGGTCATTGCGCGTCTCATCGGTTCGGCAGGTGGCTCGCCAGGGCCTCCAGCACCGCCATGCGGACGGCGACGCCCATTTCGACCTGCTCGCGGATCAGGGACTGCGCCCCGTCGGCCACATCGGAGGAAATCTCGACGCCCCGGTTCATGGGGCCCGGGTGCATCACGAGCGCGTCGGGCCTCGCGTAGCCGAGCTTTTCCTGATCGAGCCCGTAGAATCGGAAATACTCCTTCACGGACGGCACGAAGGAGCCGTCCATGCGCTCGCGCTGCAGGCGCAGCATCATGACGATGTCCGCATCCCGCAGCCCCTCGCGCATGTCCGTGAAGGTCGGGAAGCCGAGGCGCTCGATTCCGGGCGGCAGCAGGGTCGAAGGCGCGACGAGACGCACCTGCGCTCCCATGGCCGCGAGCAGGATCATGTTGGAGCGCGCGACCCGCGAATGCAGGATGTCGCCGCAGATCGCCACCGTCAGACCCTCGATCCTCCCCTTGTTGCGGCGGATGGTGAGGGCGTCGAGGAGGGCCTGGGTCGGGTGCTCGTGCGCGCCGTCGCCTGCATTGACCACGGAGCAGTCGACCTTCTGGGCGAGCAGATGCACGGCTCCTGCCGCGTGGTGCCGCACCACGATGATGTCGGGCCGCATGGCATTGAGCGTCGCCGCCGTATCGATCAGCGTCTCGCCCTTTTTCACCGACGAGGAGGCAACCGCCATGTTCATCACGTCGGCACCGAGGCGCTTGCCTGCGATCTCGAAGGAGGATTGCGTGCGGGTGGAGGGCTCGAAGAAGAGGTTGATCTGGGTCCGGCCCCGGAGGGTCGACTTCTTCTTCTCGATCTGCCGGCTCACCTCGACCTGCTGGTCGGCCAGATCGAGGAGCGCCTGGATATCCAAGGGGGACAGCCCCTCGATTCCGAGGAGATGCCGGTGGGGAAAAACGGATCGGGGGGCGTCTGTCATCTTAAAGAAACGGCTATAGGCGCTCAGGGCTGAAGCGGCAAGACGCGTTTGGCTCCCCGTTCCTCTTCCTCTCGCCGACAGGGAATGTTGGGAGCGCATGACGGCCGCCCTAAAATACGGTGAGAACTTCGCTTCCGGGGATCGTGGCCATGTCGTACCCCCATGACACTCACGAGGTCTTCAACCAGACGCCGCCCTTCGGGAACGTCAATCTGATCGCAGCAGACCGGGCGCTGCTCGATGCTCTCAAAGCGAACGGGGCCGATCCCGAAGCCGATGGGCTGGCTGCCTTCGGCGAAGCCTGGGGCACGGCGGAACGTCTCGACCTCGGCCGTCTCGCCAACGAGAATCCGCCGACGCTCCACACGCACGATCCGCGCGGCTACCGGATCGATGCGGTGGAATTTCACCCGGCTTACCACGCCCTGATGCGGGCCAGCATGGCGGACGGCCTCCATGCCTCGACCTGGGATGCCTCGGAGCAGGGCAGGCTGGCGAGCCGGGGGCACGTGGCGCGGGCGGCGCGGCTTCATACGGTGTCCGGCGTCGAGAGCGGCCATGTCTGTCCCATGACCATGACCCATGCGGCCGTGGCAGCCCTTGCGGCGGCTCCCGAGCGGCTAAAGGACTGGCTGCCGAGGATCCGCTCGCGGGATTACGATTCGCGCTTCGTGCCGTTCTGGGAAAAATCCTCCGTCACCCTCGGCATGGGCATGACCGAGAAGCAGGGCGGCACAGACGTTCGGGCCAACACCACCCGCGCTGTTTCGGCGGGTGGCGACGAGTACGCGCTCACCGGGCACAAATGGTTCATGTCGGCTCCCATGTGCGACGCCTTCCTGGTGCTTGCCCAGGCTCCGGGCGGCCTGACCTGCTTCCTCGTGCCGCGCTTCAGGCCGGACGGCACCCTCAATGCCCTTCGTCTGCAGCGCCTCAAGGACAAGCTCGGCAACCGCTCGAATGCCTCCTCGGAGGTCGAATTCGACAATGCTTTCGCGTGGCGGATCGGCGAGGAAGGCCGGGGCGTTCGCACCATCATCAACATGGTCCAGCTGACCCGCCTCGACTGCGCGGTGGCATCCGCCGGCCTCGTCCGAATGGGTCTGTCGCTCGCCCTCCACCATGCCCGGCACCGCAGCGTGTTTCAGAAGAAGCTCATCGATCAACCCGCCATGCGCATGGTGCTGGCGGATCTCGCCCTCGAAAGCGAGGCCATGACGGCCCTCTCCCTGCGGCTGGCGAAGAGCTTCGATCTGGGCCAGGCCGACGAGCACGAGGCCGCGTTCGCCCGTCTGATGACGCCTGCGGCCAAGTTCGGCATCTGCAAGGCTGCGCCCCGGCTTCTCTACGAGGCGATGGAGAGCCTGGGCGGCAACGGCTATGTGGAGGAAAGCCCCCTGCCCCGCCTCTACCGGGAGGCTCCGGTCAACGCCATCTGGGAGGGATCGGGCAACGTGATCGCCCTCGACATCCTCCGGGCCGAGAATCGCGAACCCGAGGCCGCCGCCTCGGTGCTGGAGCGGCTCATGGCGGACGCAGGAGAGCTCCCCGGGGCCTCGGAGGCGGCCCGCGACATCGTTCTGGCGCTCCAGTCTCCCGATGCGGAGGCCAGGGCCCGTTTCGTGGCCGAACGCATGTTTGTCCTCGCGGCCACGGCCGCCCTCGCCCGCTCCGCGCCGCCCCAAATCACTGAGGCCTACGCCCTCACACGGCTTGCCTCCCCGGCCCGGATGATCGGCGCGAACGACCCCGGGGCAGCTGTAAAACCCTTGCTGGATAGGGGCTTAGCCACCATATAACGAGTTAACGGCCAGGTTCGATTTGACTTGTCCGCAATCATCTACCACTTATCCCGCCCTGCGGCGGTCAGGGACTGACCGCCGCGTTTCGTGTGGGCAATCGGGCATTCGCTCGCGGCCATCTTTAGGAAGTCGTCCATGAAAGTCGTCGTCGTCGAGTCGCCTGCGAAGGCCAAGACGATCAACAAATATCTCGGCAAGGATTACGAGGTCCTGGCCTCCTTCGGGCATATCCGCGATCTGCCCGCGAAGGACGGCTCAGTCGACCCGGATGCCGATTTCCGCATGATCTGGACGCTCGAGGACAAGGGCTCGAAGCGGGTCTCCGAGATCGCCCGGGCGATCAAGGGAGCCGAGAAGCTCATCCTCGCGACCGACCCGGACCGCGAGGGCGAGGCGATCTCGTGGCACGTGGTCGAGGCCCTGCGCGAGAAGCGCGCCCTCAAGGATCTGCCCGTCGAGCGCGTGACCTTCAACGCCATCACCAAGGACGCGGTGCAGACGGCTCTGCGCCAGCCGCGCGAGATCGACCAGGCGCTGGTCGATGCCTATATGGCCCGCCGCGCACTGGACTACCTCGTGGGCTTCACCCTCTCGCCCGTGCTCTGGCGCAAGCTCCCCGGCGCGCGCTCGGCCGGCCGCGTGCAGTCGGTGGCGCTCCGCCTCGTCTGCGACCGGGAACTCGAGATCGAGACCTTCAGGGCCAAGGAATACTGGTCCCTGATCGCCACCCTGGCGACCAAGGACGGCGGCGTGTTCGACGCGCGCCTCGTCGGCGCGGACGGCAAGAAGATCCAGCGCCTCGACATCGGCACGGGCGCGGAGGCGGAAGCCTTCAAGAAGGATCTGGAGCTCGCGACCTTCTCGGTGGCGAACATCGAGGCGAAGCCCGCCAAGCGCCATCCCTACCCGCCCTTCACCACCTCGACCCTGCAGCAGGAGGCCTCGCGCAAGCTGGGCCTTGCCCCCGCGCAGACCATGCGCATCGCGCAGCGCCTCTACGAGGGTGTCGACATCGGCGGCGAGACGGTCGGCCTCATCACCTATATGCGTACCGACGGTGTCGACATGGCCCCTGAAGCCGTGCAGTCCGCCCGCCGGGTCATCGGCAAGGAATATGGCGACCGCTACGTGCCGTCCGTGCCGCGCAAGTACACGACCAAGGCCAAGAACGCGCAGGAGGCCCACGAGGCTATCCGCCCGACGGACATGAGCCGCCTGCCGAAGTACGTTGCGAAATACCTGGAGCCCGAGCAGGCCCGTCTTTACGACCTCATCTGGACCCGCACGATCGCGAGCCAGATGGAATCGGCCGAGCTGGAGCGCACCACGGCCGACATCGCGGCCCAGGTCGGACCGCGCAAGCTCGACCTTCGCGCCACAGGCCAGGTCGTCAAGTTCGACGGCTTTCTCACGCTCTACAACGAGAGCAAGGACGACGAGGCGGACGAGGATGAGGGCCGTCTGCCGCCCATGAAGGCGGGCGACCCGCTGGAGCGCCGCCGCATCAATGCGTCCCAGCACTTCACCGAGCCGCCGCCGCGCTATTCCGAGGCTTCCCTGGTGAAGCGGATGGAAGAGCTCGGCATCGGGCGCCCCTCGACCTACGCGGCCGTTCTGCAGACCCTGCGCGACCGTGAATATGTGCGGATCGAGAAGAAGCGCCTCGTCCCCGAGGACAAGGGCCGCATCGTCACCGCATTCCTGGAGAGCTTCTTCCGCCGCTACGTGGAGTACGATTTCACGGCGGACCTGGAGGAGCAGCTCGACCGGGTCTCGAACAACGAGATCGACTGGAAGCAGGTGATGCGCGACTTCTGGCGCGACTTCTCGGCCGCCATCGGCGAGACGAAGGAGCTGCGGACGACGGAAGTGCTCGACGCGCTCAACGAACTCCTCGGGCCGCACATCTTCCCGGACAAGGGCGACGGCACGAACCCGCGCGCCTGCCCGAGCTGTGGTTCCGGCCAGCTCTCGCTGAAACTCGGGAAGTTCGGCGCCTTCATCGGCTGCTCGAATTACCCCGAGTGCAAGTACACCCGCCAGCTCGCCGCCAGCGGCGTCGAGGGCGACGGCGAAGGCTCGTCGGAGAATGGCGGCACGCCGGGCGTGAGGGTGCTGGGCGACGATCCGGACACCGGGCAGCAGGTCACCCTGCGCGACGGCCGCTTCGGTCCCTTCGTTCAGCTCGGCGAGGGCGAGAAGCCCAAGCGCTCCTCCCTGCCCAAGGGCGTGTCCCCTGCCCTCGTCGACCTCGAGAAGGCCCTCAAGCTCCTGTCGCTGCCGCGTCCGGTCGCAACCCATCCGGAATCGGGCGAGCCTATCCTCGTCGGCATCGGCCGTTACGGCCCTTACGTTCAGCACGGCAAGACCTATGCCAATCTGGGCGCCGGCGACGACGTGCTGGAGATCGGCGCGAACCGGGCCATCGACCTGATCGTCACCAAGGAGAGCGGCGGAGGCGGGGCCCGACGGGGCGCGGCCGATCCCGGTCGCCCGGTGGGCGAGGATCCGGAGACGGGCAAGCCGGTCGTGGTCAAGGCCGGCCGCTTCGGTCCCTATGTGACCGATGGCGAAACCAACGCCACGCTACCAAAGGCAGTGGCGGCCGAAACGGTGACGCTGGACGAGGCAATCGAGCTTCTCAAGGCGCGCCGGGCCGCGGGCGGAACCAAGAAGTCCGCTCGCAGCCGCAAGGCTCCGGCCAAGAAGGCCGCCGCAAAGAAGGCTGCCACCAAGAAGGCGCCCGCCAAAACGGCCGCGAAGGCAGGCGCCAAGAAGACTACTACGAAGACTACGGCCAAGAAGCCTGCGACCAAGAAGGCCTCGAAGAGCGGTTGAGTTCGGCGATGGACTGGCTGACCTGGGTGTATGAGGCGAACAGGAACTATGTGGAAATGTTCCTCCGCCTGCTCGTCGCGATGGTGTCGGGCATGGCGGTTGGCCTCAACCGGGACCTGCTGGGAAAACCCATCGGCATGCGGACGCTGGGTCTCGTTTCCCTCAGTTCCGCCCTCGTGGTCCTCTCGGGCTCGGCCTTCGGCAACCTTCATTATGCTCAGGATGCGGTGAGCCGCGTGATCCAGGGCGTTCTAACGGGGATCGGATTTCTCGGGGCCGGCGTCATCATCCACCGGCAGAACCCTGCCGGGGTTCAGGGACTGACGACGGCTTCCACCGTCTGGATCGCGGCTGCTCTCGGGGTGACGGCAGGCCTTGGCGCCTGGTTCATCACCATCGTGGGCAACGGGCTTGCCCTAACGCTTCTGATTTTCGGAAAACCATTCGAACGGGCGCTCAACAAATGCCTCGGCGGCCAGAGAGGGCTCCACGACGATTTAGAAAGCGAAACTCAGGCCCAGAACGGCGACTAGGGCCATCGAGAGCCAGAGCAGGCTCGGCCCGAACGAGCGGCCCGCCGAGGGGGCAGCCTCCGGCTCGTCGAAGGCGAAGGCTTCGCCCGCGATGCGCGCCGCACGATCCAGGTGAAGCTTCTGTGCCGATCCCTGAGTTGTCCGCATGTTCAGGCCCGATCTCCGTTAAGCCACAAGCTTAACTTCCTAACGTGAATGGCAGCTAAACAGTTCCTGATGACATCTGAAAGACATCCTTTAGAGGAACATGGAATACTCGCCCGAGGGGGCTGAAGCTCCCCTCTTTTGCAGCCTCGAATCTCCCATCACTCTTTTCGTTTCCGTTTTGTTCACGTATAAAAACGGCATGAGAAATAGTGTAAAGAAGCGCGAATCATCACGGACCAAGGTCCCAATGACAGACAATGACGATCTCTTCGGGGGCGCAGCGGCCAAGCGCGCAGCGCCTGCCTCCGCCAGGAACGCCGCCGTCAAGGTGGCCCGCACGGCGCCGCAGACCGGCACGCCGGGCGAGGCCGGCTATGACGCTTCGGCCATCGAGGTGCTGGAGGGGCTTGAGCCCGTTCGACGCCGTCCGGGCATGTATATTGGCGGCACGGACGAGAAGGCCCTGCACCACCTCTTCGCCGAGGTGATCGACAACTCCATGGACGAGGCCGTCGCTGGCCACGCGACCTTCATCGAGGTGGAGCTGGAGGAAGGCGGCTGGCTTTCCGTGACCGACAACGGGCGCGGCATCCCGGTCGATCCTCATCCGAAATTCCCGAAGAAGTCGGCGCTCGAGGTCATCATGACCACGCTGCACGCGGGCGGCAAATTCGACTCGAAGGTCTATGAGACATCCGGAGGCCTGCACGGCGTCGGCGTCTCCGTCGTGAACGCCCTCTCCGAGATCCTCGAGGTCGAGGTGGCGCGCGGCCAGACGCTCTATCGTCAGATTTTCTCCCGCGGTGTTCCGCAGACGAAGCTCGAGACGGTGGGCCGGGTGCTCAACCGGCGCGGCACGAAGGTGCGCTTCAAGCCCGACCACCAGATCTTCGGCAAGGACGCCCATTTCCTGCCCCGGCGCCTGTTCAAGATGGCGCGCTCCAAGGCCTACCTGTTCGGAGGCGTGGAGATCCGGTGGAAATGCTCCCCGTCCCTGCTGGAAGGCACCGACAACGTCCCGGCCGAGGCCACGTTCAAGTTCCCGAACGGCCTGAAGGATTACCTGCTCCATGACATCGACGGGAAGGAACTGGTCACGGACCAGATCTTCTCCGGCAAGATCACCAAGCCCGGCAGCCACGGCTCGCTGGAATGGGCGGTCGCCTGGATGGCGAACGAGGACGGGTTCTCGATTTCGTACTGCAACACCGTCCCGACCCCGGAAGGCGGCACGCACGAGAACGGCCTGCGCATCGCGCTCCTGCGCGCCCTGCGCGACCATGCGGAGCGCGTCGGCCAGTCGAAGCGCATGGCGGCCGTGACCACCGACGACGTGATGGCGACCTGCGCGTCCATGCTGTCGGTCTTCATCCGCGAACCGGAATTCCAGGGTCAGACCAAGGACAAGCTGGCGACCGTGGAGGCGGGCCGCATCGTCGAGAGCGCCATCCGCGATACCTTCGACCACTGGCTCGCCGCATCGCCGCAGCAGGCCAACAAGCTGCTCGACTGGGTCATTGATCGGGCGGAGGAGCGCCTGCGCCGGCGCCAGGAGAAGGAGGTCGCCCGCAAGACTGCGACCCGCAAGCTGCGCCTTCCCGGCAAGCTGGCGGACTGCACGAACGCGGGAGCCAAGGGCTCGGAACTGTTCATCGTCGAGGGCGACTCGGCCGGAGGCTCCGCCAAGCAGGCGCGCGATCGCGCGACTCAGGCCGTCCTGCCCCTGCGCGGCAAGATCCTGAACGTGGCTTCGGCCGGAAGGGACAAGCTGCACCAGAACCAGCAGCTCGCCGACCTCAGCCAGGCGCTCGGCTGCGGCACGGGCTCGCATTACCGCGACAGCGATCTCCGTTACGAGAAGGTCATCATCATGACCGACGCGGACGTGGACGGCGCCCACATCGCCTCGCTCCTCATCACCTTCTTCTACCGGCAGATGCCACGCCTGATCGACGATGGGCATCTCTACCTCGCGGTTCCGCCTCTCTACCGGCTGACCCAGGGCACGAAGTCGGCCTATGCCCGCGACGACGCAGACAGGGACCGGCTCATGAAGACGGTGTTCAAGGGCAACGGCAAGATCGAGATCGGCCGGTTCAAGGGTCTGGGCGAGATGCTGCCGGCCCAGCTCAAGGAGACCACGATGGACCCGAAGAAGCGCCTGCTTCTGAAGGTGGTCGTGGAGGCCGACGAGAAGCCGGAGGCCAGCGACACGGTCGAGCGCCTAATGGGCAACAAGCCCGAGGCCCGCTTCGCCTTCATCCAGGAACGGGCGGCCTTCGCGGACGACGCGGACCTGGACATCTGAAGGCCCATACGACGAGCAGGTCGAAGAACGGCGCGGAGCACGATTCAGCGCCGTTCTTCGTGCCCGGTCCGGCTTTCCCGGCTTTCCCGGCTTTCCCGGCTTTCCCGGCTTTCCCGGCTTTCCCGGCTTTCCCGGCTTCAGCAGGCACGGAAGGGATTGCCGCACCAGAAAAATTCCGCGGATTTTCCCTTATTTTTCAGCGAATAAGCGCTCATTGAAATTTTTTTGAAATTTTTTCGAAAAAACTTGGAACCAACATCAACCCCGTTCGTTGATAGGCATCACCGGCTCATTCTGCCCCCACGGGCCGGTCCCTCAAAGGCTCCCTCTGGGGCCTTTTTTTTTGCCCGAAACGGCTCTTAGGTCGCCGATGGATCCTCATCGTCCCTTGTGCGTCATCACTGAAGCAGGCCGCCCGGGCTAGCCGCGGCCGAGCTTGCATGCGACAAGGCCTGACACACTCAACGGGTTTTCCCTTGGCGAAACGTTCGAAAGCCTCCTCCGCCGCCGCTCTTCCCTCCCGGGAGGACGTCATCTCCTTCATCGCCGACACGCCCGGCAAGGTGGGCAAGCGCGAGATCGCGCAGGCCTTCAACATCAGGGGCGGTGATCGCATCTGGCTCAAGCAGATGCTCAAGGACTTGGAGGTCGAAGGCGTGATCGACCGCAGGCGCAAGACCGTGCATAAGTCCGGTCAGCTGCCTTCCATGGTGCTGGCGGACATCACGAAGCGCGACCGCGACGGCGAACTCATCGCGGTGCCCACCGAGTGGGACGAGGAGGAGCACGGCGCGGCTCCCACGATCGTCATCATGCCGTCCCGCAAGCCGCGCCCCGGCATGCCGGTCGCGGGCGTCGGCGACCGGGCGCTGCTTCGGGTCGATCCACTCAAGCCCGGCGACCTCCACCGCTATGCGGGCCGGGTCACCAAGATCATCGCCAAGAAGCAGGCGCAGGTGCTCGGCATCTTCCGTGCCCGTCCGGAGGGCGGGGGCAGGCTGATCCCGGTCGACAAGAAGGCCCGGGAGCAGGAGATCGCGATCCGTCCGGGCGACGAGGGCGAGGCGCTGGACGGCGACCTGGTGGCCGCCGCGATCGTGAAGCACGGCCGTATCGGCCTTCCCCACGCCAAGATCAAGGAGCGCTTGGGCTCCGTCAAATCGGAGAAGGCCGTCAGCCTCATCGCGATCCACGCCCACAACATCCCCAACGAGTTTCCGAAGGCCGTCCTGGATGAAGCGGAAAAGGCCGGGCACGTCTCCATGGCGGGCCGCGAGGACTGGCGCGAGGTGCCTCTCGTGACCATCGACCCGCCCGATGCCAAGGACCACGACGATGCGGTCCATGCGGTCCGGGACGAGGACCCGAACAACGCGGGCGGCTTCATCGTCACGGTCGCCATCGCGGATGTGGCCGCCTATGTGCGCCCCGGCTCCGCCATGGACCGCGAGGCGCAGGAGCGCGGCAATTCGGTCTATTTCCCGGACCGGGTCGTGCCCATGCTGCCGGAGAAGATCTCGAACGACCTCTGTTCGCTACGCCCTCACGTGCCTCGCCCTGCCCTGGCCGTCCGCATGGTGATCGGCCCCGACGGACGCAAGGTGCGCCACAGCTTCCACCGGGTCATGATGCGCTCGGCCGCAAAGCTCTCCTATCAGCAGGCTCAGGCCGCCATCGACGGGAGGACGGACGAAGTCACGGGCCCCATTGTCGATGCGATCCTGAAGCCCCTCTGGGCGGCTTACAATTGCGTCAGTAAGGCCCGCGACATCCGCGAGCCGCTGCTCCTCGACCTGCCGGAGCGCAAGATCGTCCTCAAGCCCGACGGCACCGTGGACCGGGTCTTCGTGCCGGAGCGGCTGGAGGCGCACAGGCTCATCGAGGAGTTCATGATCCTGGCCAACGTCGCGGCGGCCGAAACCCTCGAAAAGGCCGAATCCGACCTGATCTACCGGGTCCACGACGAACCCTCCCTCGAAAAGATGCGGGCCCTGAGCGAAGTGCTGGCCTCCATCGGGCTCAAGCTTCCCACGCAGGGAGCCCTGAAGCCGGAGCTGTTCAACCGGATCCTGCGCCACGTGCAGGGCTCAGAACATCAGCTCTTCATCAACGAGGTGGTGCTGCGTTCCCAGTCCCAGGCCGAATACTCGGCGGAGAACTATGGCCATTTCGGCCTGAACCTGCGCCGTTACGCCCACTTCACCTCCCCTATCCGCCGCTATGCGGACCTCATCGTCCACCGCGCCCTCATCACTAGCCTCAAGCTCGGCAAGGACGGGCTGCCGCCCGACACGACCCGGGCCGAACTGATCGAGATCAGCGCCAAGATCTCGGCGGCCGAGCGGCGCGCCATGGCGGCGGAGCGTGAGACAATCGACCGCCTGATCGCGCACTTCCTTGCGGACCGGATCGGAGCCACATTCGAGGGGCAGATCTCGGGAGTGACCAAGGCCGGGCTTTTCATCAAGCTGGAGGAGACCGGCGCCGACGGATTCGTTCCGGCGGCCACCATCGGCGACGATTATTATCGCTACGATGAGCGGACTCATTCCATGCGCGGCGAGCGGACGGGCGAAACCTACCGCCTGGGCGACAAGGTCCAGGTGCGGCTGGTCGAGGCCGCGCCCGTTGCGGGAGCGCTGCGATTTGAGCTCCTGTCCCGCGGCCGCTATACCGGCAGGCCCGGGGGGACGAAGAAGGGGGCGAAGCGGGCCCGCGGCGCCAAGGCCACCAAGCCGAGCGGCCGCTCCCCGACGAAGGTGAAGGTCAAGCGGCGCGGTCGCGCCTGACAAGGAAAAACGATGCTCCAGACACAAGAGCGGATACCCCCGGCCGCCTCAGCCCCCATCAAGGTCGTCCCGGCCATGAGGCGCGGCTTCATGGGCCGCTGCCCGGCCTGCGGCCAGGGGCGGCTCTTCGGCCGCTTCCTGAAGGTCGCCGAAAGCTGCGGGTCGTGCGGAACCGAGCTCCACCATCACCGGGCGGACGATCTGCCCCCCTATCTGGTGATCTTTATCGTCGGCCACCTCATCGGCTACGGCATTCTGGTGACGGAGACGAGGCTGGAGATGCCCATGTGGCTGCACCTCGCCATCTGGCCCGCGCTCACCCTCCTCCTGTGTCTGGTGCTTCTCCAGCCCATCAAAGGCGCTGTCGTGGGGCTGCAATACGCGCTAGGAATGCACGGCTTCGGTGCGTCGCGAGCCCGGAGGAGGATCATGGGGGAGACGGAACGTGACGGACGCTCAGACACTGGCCCGGATGGATCAGCTCGTTTCCGCCGAGCGTAACGCCAGCAACCCGACGCTGCGCCCCGTCGACGCCGCGACCCTCATCATCATCGACCGCAAGGCCAGGACGCCCAGGCTTCTCATGGGCCGGCGCCATGAGGGGCTGAAGTTCATGCCCGGAAAGTTCGTCTTCCCCGGAGGGCGGATCGAGGCGGGCGACCGTTCCATGAGCGTGGCCGGCGCCCTTCACCCGAGAGCCGAGCAGGCCCTCATGGCCCGCGTCGTGCGTCCCTCGACGCAGCGCAGCCGGGCACTGGCGCTGGCCGCCATCCGCGAAACCTTCGAGGAAACGGGCCTCCTGCTCGGGACCAAGGATTACGGCAGCCCGGAGAGCGCCCCTGCGGGGGTTTGGGCCGCGTTCCAGGAGCGGGGCGTGTTTCCCGATCTGGAGGAGCTGCATTTCATCGGGCGGGCCATCACGCCCCCGAAGCGCGTGAAACGATTCGACACTCGTTTCTTCGCCGTCGACCGCACAGCCATCACTGACGAGGTCGGAGGCGTCGTCGGTCCGGATTCCGAGCTGGTCGAGCTCGCCTGGGTAACCATCGCGGAGGCCAAGACCCTGGACCTGCCTCCCATCACGGCGGTTATCCTATCCGAGCTGGAGGCCCGAATCGCGGCGGGCTTCGGCCACGAACTGCCGGTCCCGTTCTTCTACCAGAGGCATGGCCGTTTCATGCGGGAGCTCCTTTAGGCAGAGCCCCAGGCCATTTTCGCCATGACCCCGCCTCTTCCGTCTCGTAACCCTTGACGGGACCGGGATTATCGGGCATGGGAACGTCACGATTTTCCGGCCGGGCTCGCCCGGCCTTTGCGTTTCGGCCAAGCTCTGGGCTAGCCGACCCGCCGAACTAGAACCGAAGAGGTCCGACCATGGCCAAAGCCGCAACGATCAAAGTGAAGCTCGTCTCCACCGCCGACACGGGCTATTTCTACGTGACGAAGAAGAACTCGCGCACGATGACCGAAAAGCTCGCGATGAAGAAGTACGACCCCGTCGCGAAGAAGCACGTCGAGTTCAAGGAAGCCAAGATCAAGTAAGCTGCTTGATCGAAGCATCTGAAGCCGATCAGAAACCGCCTCCTCACGGGGGCGGTTTTTTGTTGAGCTGACGACATGATGTGGGACTGTGGTGAAAGGCCATCGCGGAACCCCGGCATCGGTCGGGCCTGCTATCGCGGTCACCCGTGAACTCGTCGACCGCGAGGATCCGCAACGCCGGTGCAGGGTTGAATGCGACAACCTTCCCATTCTGGAAGACAGCAGAACCATTGGCCTGGCGATCTCGCATCCTCGTTCGATCCCCAGGCGCGCACGCTTGTTAAGACCCTGTTAACCATCTTCCGGCAACGATAGGGCGACTGATCCAACTCAGAAGATCAGCTTTCTCCTCCAAAGCAGACGAGGCGCGGATGTACCGCCTCGGTCTGTTATGGGATGAGATCATCCCAGTGCAGTAACCGTCTCGTAACCACAACCACAATCAAAAATGACCGTCTTCGCGCGTACGGCGTTTGC
Organism: Microvirga sp.; assembly: GCA_050789065.1. GTDB lineage: Bacteria > Pseudomonadota > Alphaproteobacteria > Rhizobiales > Beijerinckiaceae > Microvirga. The sequence goes on along the minus strand of JBOZRS010000007.1, from coordinate 51,678 downwards.
CCTATGACCGAACGAGAGGACTGCCCATGACCATTCTTGATCCGATCACCGGGAATCTCGTGATCATCGACACCTCGACCAAGCCGCGCCGCTGATGGTCCTGCACGGTTCGAGCATCCGCATCACGTACGCCCCACCCGACGGAAAATAACGCCCTTCCTCAAGATCGCTGCAGACAAGAGCCGATGAGCCCGAATGCCCGCATCGGCGTCGGCAGCGCGATCGATGACATCGACGAAAGTCCGCGCCCCATCGCCAAATGAGGTGCAGAAAATCAGGGCTCACATGCTGGATGGCGAAGGCGGGAGATACTGCAGATTCAGCTTGGCGCCGTCAGGTCCATGACCATGCTGTACGAGGGCTCTTAACCTTAACACGCAAGCATTCCGCAAAGTCACTACCCGCGAACAGGTTAATAGATCATTATCACGCCCAACATGAAGCCTTGCAGCGGTGAGGCGAGGAGCGCGTACGAGTCATTCGAACGCTTCTCTGCGCCCCGCCGTCGATCCAAAGGAGCGAGATGATGCTGTCCCCGCTGGTCAAGTACGATGACCGGATGAGCGCCGAGCCGCAGCCTTTCGCCGATCCGACCACGAATGCTCCCGCAGGCCGGGCGGAATCCCCTCCCCGCAGCGATCCGACGCATCTCAGTCTGCCCCATATCGACGTGAGGCTCGACTTCCAGCAGAAGACCTACTGGGCCGCCATGCGGCCAAGCCCCCGCCCGGTCATCACGATGGAGTTGCTTCAGGACATGATGTGCCTGCAGCAATCGGTACGCGCCATCATGGAGGAAGGAAACCGCGAGCAGCAGCAGCATCTGGAATATTTCGTGGCCGGATCGCAGACGCCCGGTGTCTACAACCTCGGAGGAGATCTCGCTCTCTTCGAGAAGTGCATCCGGGCGAGAGACCGCGCCGGTCTGCAGGCCTACGCCTATGCCTGCATCGACGTGATCTACGGCAACGCGATGGCCTTCCATGCACCGGTGATCACGATTGCGCTCGTGCAGGGCGACGCTCTCGGAGGCGGGTTCGAATGCGCCCTGTCCTTCGATGTCCTCGTGGCCGAGCGGAGCGCCAAGATGGGCCTGCCGGAGGTGTTGTTCAACCTGTTCCCGGGCATGGGCGCCTACAGTTTCCTGGCGCGCAAGATCGGCACGTCCGCGGCCGAAAAGATGATCATGAGCGGCAAGGTCTACACCGCCGAGGAACTCCACGGATTGGGCGTCGTCGACGTTCTGGCCGAGGACGGCGAAGGCGAGATGGCCGTCAGGGAATACATTGCGCGTAACCGGCGGAGGCACAATGCTCACAAGGCGATGTACCGCTCCAAGCGCCACGTCAATCCGCTGACCTACAAAGAACTGAAGGACATCGTCGACATCTGGGTCGATGCCGCCCTGCAATTGGGCGAGCAGGATCTGCGCATGATGTCCCGCCTGACCTCGGCCCAGATGCGGCGCCTGACGGCGGAACGTTAGGGGCCGCTATGGCGGGCGCGGAGTTGGGCGATCATGTCGATGCGATCTTTCGGAACCGTTGCGTCTCAGGCACTTCCGCCAGGGGCTTCGGAACCATTTGGAAACCGGTGGCCCCTTATAAAGCAGACTTTAATGGCAGTGCACGATGGTCGTGCGGTGAAACAGGGGTCCCCTGATCCAGACTGAGCGCAGGCGCCCGAGGCACGCATGGCACTGATCCTGATCGTCGACGACAGAAGCACGAACCGGAACATCTTTTCCCGGTTGGCTCAATCCATCGAGGACAATGTCACGGTGCAGGCCTTCGCGACGCCTCTCGAGGCTCTGGAATGGCTCAAGGATCACACCCCGGACCTGATCATCACCGACTACAGAATGCCGGGCATGGATGGCGCAGCCTTCACGGCGCAGGCCCGCAGCAGCGCGAACGGAACCGACGTCCCGGTCATCGTCATCACGGCCTATGACGACCGGTCGTTCCGGCTGCATGCGCTCCAGGCGGGAGCCACCGACTTTCTTAATTCGCCCGTGGACTACTGCGAGTTCACGACGCGGGCGAGCAACCTTCTGAAGCTGCATCGCCAGCAGCAGTATATGAAGGGCCGCGCTCAGGCGCTGGAGCACCAGCTCCGGCTGAGCAAGCGTTTCCATGAAGAGCTCGTGCGCAGCAGCCGCGATGCCCTGGCGCAGGTGATCGACACGGTCCCAGCCATGATCAGCGCGACCGACCAGCAGCGCCGCGCGGTTTTCGTCAACGCCCACTTCGCAGCCTTCGTCGATTCCACGCCGGACGCGCTCATGGGCCGGGTCCTCGCCGACCTCTTCGTCAGCGACAAGCAGGATTTCCGCGAGCAGATCCACGCGTCTTTCTTCGAAGGCGCCCGAAGGAGCGTCAGCTTCGAGGAGAAGGTCTCCGACCCAGTCGGTACCGAGCGGGTCTTCCTGACCACGAAGAAGCCGATGCTCGACGCCGCAGGTGCGGTGATCAGCGTGTTGACCACGTCCATCGATATCAGCGAGCGGAAAAAAGCCGAGCGCACCCTCCGGCACATCGCCCTGCACGATACGCTGACGGATCTGCCCAACAGGCGGATGCTGTACGAGCGGATCCAGCGCGAATTGTCGGTCGGCCGGAGTCGTTTCGCCCTGCACATGATCGACCTCGACCGCTTCAAGGGCGTCAACGATGCCTTCGGTCATGCGGGCGGCGACCGCATTCTTCAGCAGGTGACGGCGCGCCTCAACGAATGCGTGCCGGAGCGGAACCTCGTGGCCCGCATGTCCGGGGACGAATTCGTGGTGCTTCAGTTGGGTGTCGACGATCCCGAGGATGCCGAAGCCCTCGCGCGGCGGATCCTCGACCGCCTCTCGGCGCCTCTCCTTCTCGAAGGGCGCGAGATCAGGATCGGCGGCTCCATCGGGATCGCGCTCTCGCCGCGGGACGGCACCGATGTCGAGAAGCTGCTCAAATACGCCGACCACGCCATGTATCGGGCGAAGGCCGAGGGCCGCAATACGCTCTGCTTCTACACCCCGGAGATGGAGAAGGTCTCGCAGAGCAACATCAATCTCGAGTCGGATCTGCGGAAGGCCCTTCGCAACAACGAGTTCGTGCTCCATTACCAGCCGCAGATCGATCTGGCGTCCGGGTGCATCGCCGGAGCGGAAGCTCTCCTGCGCTGGATGAGGCCAGGGTTCGGCCTCACGCCTCCCCAGGTCTTCCTGAGCCTTGCTGAGGAAAGCAGCCTCATCAGCGAGATCGGCGCATGGGTGCTCCAAGAGGCCTGCGCGCAGGCTGCCGCATGGCAGCATCTCGGGCTTCCGCCCATCCGCATGGCGGTCAACCTGTCGCCGCTCCAGTTTCTGCGCCAGGACCTCGTCCAGTTGGTCCGGCAGACGCTCGGGTCGACGGGGCTCGACCCGAGCCGCCTCGAGCTGGAACTGACCGAGAGCGGCCTGCTGGAAGATTCCGAACGGACGATGTCGATCCTTCGCAACCTCAGGGATCTCGGGGTTCGCATTGCCATCGACGATTTCGGGGTCGGCTTCTCGTCGCTCAGCTATGTCAAGAACTTCCCGGTCGACACCCTCAAAGTCGACCGCTCCTTCATCTCCAATCTCACGGCGGACAGCCGCGACGAGGCCATCGTCAAGGCCATCATCACGCTCGCCACCAGCCTGGGTCTTAAGGTGATCGCCGAGGGCGTCGAAACCGCGCAGCAGCTCGGATGTCTGAGCAACCATCCCTGCGACGAGGTCCAGGGCTACCTGTTCAGCCCGCCGGTGCCTTCCGCAGCCTTCGAGAGGCTGCTCCGGGAGCAGTCTCGGTTCCTCGTCCCGAGGCCGGGGCCGATGCTCAGGAAAGGCGCGTGACCGGTGACGAACGGCTTCCTATCGCGGCTCAGGAAGGGCCCTGACCGCGAGTACGAGATGAGCTTCAACCGGCTCGCCTTTCTGCTGCTGATCTCGGGCTACACGTTCTGGTTCAACCCTTCCGTGGCGCGCGAGGCGCTCGTCAGCGCGGCCGTGTTCGCGCTCGTGTCCGTGGGCATCGCGTTTCATATCCTCGTGCGCCCGCAGCAAAAGCGCATCCGCCGCGTGGTCGCCATCGTGAGCGATCTCGTCACGGCGTCGATCCAGCTGCATTATGGCGGCGAGGCGGCCGCCGTCCTTTTCCCGCTCTACCTGTGGATCACGTTCGGAAACGGATTCCGCTTCGGCGTCTGGTATCTCTACGTCGCGACGGCGGTATCGGTCACATGCTTCGGCGTCGTGGTCGCCACGACGCCTCTGTGGCGGGACGGAATCTATCTGTCGCTCGGCCTGCTGCTGAGCCTCACGATCCTGCCGCTCTACACGAGCAGCCTGATCCGCGGATTGTCGCGCGCAAAAGCGCAGGCCGAGGCGGCGAACCGGGCCAAGAGTCTCTTCATGGCAAGCGTCAGTCATGAGCTGCGCACGCCCCTCAACGCCATCATCGGCATGTCCGGGCTGATCAGTGGCACAAGCCTGGATACCGAGCAGCGGGGCATGGCGCGGACGATCCGGGTCGCAGGGGAATCCCTGCTCCGGCAGATCAACAGCATCCTCAACCTGTCGCGCATCGAAGCCGGCCAGATGCCGATGAGCACGGCCGACTTCGACCTTCTGGAAGTGCTCTCGACAGCGCGGGCCATGGTCGTGGCCGGGGCGCAGCAGAGGGGCATTCGGGTCTCGATCCATGTGGCGCCCTGGACTCCCCTGCGCCTGCGCGGTCCACGGCATCATCTCGAAGAGATCCTGCTCAACCTGCTGGGCAACTCGGTCAAGTTCACCGATTCCGGAAGCATCACGCTGACCGCCTATCCGGTCGCGGCCGGGAACGGCGCCATGATCCGCTTCGAGGTGTCGGACACCGGCATCGGCATCTCGCCCGATGCCATGGAGCGCATCTTCGAGAACTTCACCCAGGCCGACGAGACGATCATCAACCGCTACGGCGGGACCGGGCTGGGCCTCGCCATCTGCAAGCAGCTCGTGAAGGGCTTGGGCGGCGAGATCGGCGTCAGGAGCACGCTGGGACAGGGCAGCACCTTCTGGTTCACGCTGCCCATGGAGGCACTTGCGGAGCAGCCCGCCGCCGTCGCTGAGAGCCGTGGTCCCGCTCAGGCCCTTCTGGTCTGCTCCCCGACGGATCGCACCGACGAGCTTGCCGGACGCCTGGGGCCGGACGCCCAGGTTCTCGTCATGCATGATCTGTACCACGCCCGGACCTGGCTGATCGGAAACGAGGCCTCACGCTGCGCGGTGTTCCTCGTTCACGATACGGCGGAGGCTGCGGCAGCCGAGATGACCGAGGCCGATCTTCCGGTTCCCGTGATCTGGATCCGGCCGGACACCGGCCGCGACGTGCCCGACCTCTCCGTGCAACGGGTTTTCAGCAGCGTTCTCCCGCGCGATTTCACGAAAGAGGAAGCCCGGGCCGCATGGCTGATCGCAACGGCTCAATGCAGCCTGGCCCAGGCCGTCTGGGACGAGCCCGAGGCAGGCGCGCTTCCGATTGCGGCGAAGAACCTGTCGATCCTTCTGGCGGACGACAATTCCATCAACCGTCTGGTGATCTCCAAAATTCTCGAACGGGGCGGTCACTCGGTTCACTGCGTCGAGAATGGCGAGGAAGCCCTGAACACCCTGGATGCTGGCTCCTTCGACCTCGTCATCATGGACATCAACATGCCCGTGATGACCGGGATCGAGGCGGCGAAGCTCTATCGGTTCATGCATGTGGGCCCCGAGCGTGTGCCGATCATCGCCCTGACGGCCGATGCCACATCCGACGTCGTGGCGCGGACTACCGAGGCCGGCATGGATGCCTGTCTCACCAAGCCGATCGAGCCGGCCGCCCTCCTCAAGATCGTGGAAGATTTTTCGCGGAGCGGCAGCGGGAACACAGCACCGGCGCGGCGTGACGCGTCCCGCACTGCGGAGATCGGCGACCTCGCCGCGCCTCCTGGCGTCGCGGCAGATGGCGAGCCTGCAATCGACACCCAGGTGCTCGCCGAACTCGAAAAGCTCGGCGGACCCGAGTTCCTCACGATGCTGATCGACGAGTTCTTCCGCGACGCCGAGCTGCTGGTCGCAGAACTGCGGACCGCCGCCGCCGTGGCGGACGCCTACCGTTTCCGGAGCGAAGCGCACGGACTTCAGAGCGCAGCCGCCAATGTCGGGGCGAAGGCCGTGCACCGGTTGTGCCTGAACTGGCGCAAGATCACCGGAGAGGAACTCGCGCGGCATGGGCTCGGTCAGGTCGATCGCCTCGCGCAGGAGCTGGAGCGGGCCCGCAAGGCCCTCCTCGCCTATTGTGCGGATGACACGATGCGAGCCCCCTCGCCGCGCTCGACAGGCTCGAGGCTTCAATTTTCCTAGGGCGTCGGACGATGCCCTAGAAGCGCCGTCCTTTCCTGACCGAAGCCTTCACACGCGCGGCTTCTGTCTGGGCGAGCGCCAGGGTCGACAGGATGACCGCCAGTCCGAGCGGCATCGTCATCAGGATCGAGGCAATCATGGAAGTTGCTCCCAGTGGACAGCGGCACCGGCCAGCGAAGGCTGAGTGGTTACTTGGACGCGATGGTGATGGAGACGGGAACTCCGACGATGAGAGGTACACCGGAGGCTGAGTGCCGGCACAGAGGCTCGGCATCCGACGCCGCCTGGCGCAGACTGCCGTCCCAATGCTGCCGCCGCGTCTTGCGAGGCTCGGATTGGGCAAGGACCGCCCGCAGGAACGCGAAGCTCTCCTCGTTGTCGTTGAGTGCGGATGAATCGAGTACCGGCATGGCGGGTCTCCACATGCAGGGATCAGCGACGAATGACGTTCGGAACATTCCGGACGGCCGGATGCATAGGGCCATCCGGCAGGACAGGGCTAGGGCAGGTTGGGACCGCACACCTCACCTTCATCGTGGGAAATCCGTTTCACCGGCGGCCACGAAGACGGCTGGGCCCGGCGCCCGGCGGATGGCCTCCTCGGCCCTGGCCTGGATCGTGCTCGTGGTGAAAACCACCCGGGTGGCGAGGTCCGCAGTGCCGACGAGAGCAGTCAGCACGAGCGCCGCGCGCGCGCCGAAGCGCAGGAGAAGAGTGGGAGTGCCGATCAACATGGCGGGCCCTCAATCTTGGTTAAGACGAGGTTATAAAAGCCTGCCTCTGTTACGGGCGAACGGCACCGGAGTGAGAATGTGTGCCGTTTGGTAACGGATCGTAACAACCAAGGCCATTCAATGGCGGGAATGGCCTGAAACAGGCTGACACCGTGGCCTCGCGGCCAACAGTGTCGGCTCAATGCTGCCTTGCCGGATCGAGAATTTCCCGCAATGTCCGGGCCAGCTCCAGCGTGCTGTAGGGCTTCTTGAGCCAGCCCGCCTCGGCCGCCCGCCCGCGCCGCACCACGTCCGGCTCGGCATAGCCCGAGGTGAACAGCACCTTGATCCCGGGCCGGGCCTCCCGCACGGCCTCCGCCAGGTCGGCTCCGGTCATGCCGCCGGGCATCACCATGTCGGTGAACAGCAGGTCGATCTGGGGGTATTGGTCGAGAAGCGCCAGCGCCGCCGGGCCGTTGGCCGCATCGAGCACCTGATAGCCGAGCTCCTGCAGCCGCCCCACGGTCATCCGCCGCACGCGGGGCTCGTCCTCGACCAGCAGCACGGTCTCGCCGCGACCGCGGAAGGTCTCCATCGAGGTCTCGGGCGCACGGCTCTCCGAGGTCTCCTCCGCCAGCGCGGCACGCGGCAGGTACATGCGGATCGTCGTGCCATGGCCGGGCTCGCTGTAGATCGTCACGTGCCCACCCGACTGTTTGACGAAGCCATAGACCATCGACAGGCCGAGCCCGCTGCCCGCGCCGACCTCCTTGGTGGTGAAGAAGGGCTCGAAAGCCCGCTCCTGCACCTCCTTGGACATGCCCGTGCCGGTGTCGGTGATGGCGATCAGCACATAGCGGCCCACGCGGACCTCCGGGTGCATCCGGGCATAATCGGCGTCGAGTTCCGCGTTCTCGGCCGTGATCGCCAGCCTGCCGCCGCTCGGCATCGCATCGCGGGCATTGATGGCCAGATTTAGGATCGCGTTCTGCAGCTGGCTCGGATCGACCAGGACCTGCCACAGGTCATTGTCCGACCGTCCCCTGATTCTGATCGTCTCTCCCAGGGTCCGCCGCAGCAGCGGGGTCATTTCCCCGAGAAGCTGGCCGACATCGGTCAGCTTGGGCTGGAGCGGCTGGCGTCGGCCATAGGCGAGCAGGCGCTCGGTCAGCTGGGCCCCATGCTCCGCCGTCTCGCAGGCCTCGCGGACCAGTTCCCGCTGGCGCTCGTCCGTCAGCCTCATCTCCAGCATCTCGAGGTTGCCGAGAATGACGGTGAGCAGGTTGTTGAAGTCGTGGGCGATGCCGCCGGTGAGCTGGCCGACCGCCTCCATTTTCTGCGCCTGCCGGAGTTCCTGCTCGATCTTCTGCGTGGCGGTGAGATCGCGGATGAAGCCGGTGAACAGATGCTGTCCGCCAACCCGCACCTCGCCCACGGCGAGTTCCATCGGAAAGACGCTGCCGTCCTTGCGCTGGCCGGTCACCACGCGGCCGATGCCGATGATGCGTTTCTCGCCCGTGCGCAGATAGCGCTCCAGATAGCTGTCATGCTCCTCGCGATAGGGCGAGGGCATGAGCATCTTGACGTTCTGCCCGATCACCTCCTCGGCCTCGTAGCCGAACAGGGCCGCGGCCGAGCGGCTGAAGGATTCGACGATGCCGCGCTCGCTGATCGTGATCAGGGCCTCCGGCACGGTGTCGAGGATGGACCGGAGCCGCGCTTCGCGCTCGCGCAGCGTCGCCTCGGAGCGCTTGCGCTCCGTGATGTCCATGGCGGTCGAGATGGCGCCGGTCACCGCTCCTGACACATCCCGTAGTGGCGAGGCGTTATAGAGCAAGACCAGATTGCGCCCGTCCGCGAAGCGGACCTCCCACTCCTCGTTTCGGACCTCCTCACCCCGGATGGCGCGCGCCAGCGGGTACTCCTCGCGCAGTCGCTCCACGCCGTTCCTGTAGATCCGGCGCGGGGGATAGACCGTCGTGCCCGATGCCGAGAACGGGGTATTGTGCACGAGGGGCATCTTCAGCAGTTCCGACGCGAAGCGGTTCGCCCTCACCTCCCGCAGGTCGGGATCGTGCGTGAACCACGCCGCCACGGGCGTGGTATCGACGAGCGCCTCGAGCTCCGCAGTGCGTGCCTGCAGAGCCGCCTCCATGATCTTGCGCTCCGTCAGATCAAGAACGAACGCCGCGAGCGTTTCGCCATCGTCGAGCATGGCGAGCCCGACAAGCACGGGCACCCGCTGCCCGTTCCTGATGTATTCCTTCTCGTACATGGCAGACACGCCGCGGGCGCGCGCCTCGGCGACGGCCTCTTCATCCACGGAGCGCCACTCGGGCGGCGTCACCTCGTCCCAGCGCACGCGGCCGGACAGGAGATCCTCCTTGGTGCGGCCGAGGAGATCGAGATACGCCTTGTTGGCCTCGATGATCCGGCCGCTGACATGGCCGAGGACGGCTCCGATCGGAATGGCCTCCAGCACGGTCTGCAGCCGCGCCTCGCTGATCCTCCGGGCCTCCTCGGCCTGCTTGCGGGCGGTGACGTCCCGCATCATGACCTGGATGGCCACAGCGCCGTTCCAATGCACGGGTCCGGCCGTGACCTCGACCACGATGGTCGATCCATCGAGCTTCTGGAAGCTGACCTCCGTGAGCGGCGCCGTCTCACCCTGAAGCACCTTCCTGATGCGCCCTCGGACGAGTTCATGGTGCTCGGGCATAATGAACTCGAGGGGAGAACGGCCCAGCAACTGGCCGGACTCGCTCGCTCCGAACAGCCGCAGGGCGGCAGGATTGAGATAAGCGAACTGTCCGCCGGCATTGATGAAGATCCCGTCCGGACTGAGCTCGGCGAGCGAGCGGAAGCGCTCCTCGCTCGCCTTCTGCACATCCTCGGCGTGCTTGCGCTCGCTGATGTCCTCGACCATGGACAGCCGGTAGGTGTGATCGGGCCTGGAAGACGCCAAGGAGGATGTCACGCGAACCCAGACGGGCGTTCCGTCCTTGCGCAGGTAACGTTTCTCGATCCGGTAGCTCGGGATCACGCCACCCATGAGCTGTGTGGCAAGGGCTTTCACCCGGGGAAGATCGTCGGGATGAACGATTTCGGAAAAGCTGCGTCCGATCAGCTCGTCCCTGGTATAGCCGAGCATGTCGCAAATGGCCGCGTTCACATCGAGAAGGTGGTTATTCGCATCGACGAGCTCGATGCCGACCGCCGCCTGGTCGAAGATCAATTGCAGCCGGTCCACATCAGGCGGCTCCCGGCCGGGACCTTTGCCAGAACCATTCGGTAGTGTGCCTGGCTTGGGCTGAAACTGCACGTTGTCACCATCAAGCATGTGACCAATCCTAACAACATTCCCACGCCCTGCACCGGCACAGGAACGGAGTTCGCCTTCGGATCCGGAGCGGACCGGCGAAGGCTGAGTCAAATGAGCACCCATCGAGGGACGAGAATTCAATTCGCGTCATGGATCCTGGTTCATTCCGGATCCTGCGGGCGTCAATGTCCTCCCCCTCTCAGGAAATTGTAACAAACCACGTTTGTTGCCGGGCGACCCTGATTCTGATCAATCTTGCTCGGGTGGAGATGTAATGAGGGATAAGCCGCGACGGCCGACAGCCCAGGTCGGGCAGGAGCCTTGATCTTCAGGCGTCTGGCGACCTGGAACAAATGGAAGCCGTTCAGCTGGACGCCGACCTCGGCAGCGGCCTGGTCGAACCCGGCCGGAGGCTGATCGCTCTGACGCAGGGTGCCCGCGTAGTCCCAGGAGGCTCCATCCAGAAAGGCCGGAACCGGACGATCTTCCGGCACGGCGCAGCAGAGATCCGGCGATGTCTTGCGTCGGAACAGGTTGTAGACTCTCTCCGGCTCCGCCTGTTCGGCCGCAATCCTCTCCCATTTCATCACGTATTCCCCTCGTCTCTTGTTGTTCTGTTCAATGCGGCCGGGGAGGCAGGGAGCCGGTAGGCGTCCCTGCTCTCTCAAGCTTCGTTCCGAATTCCCGGCCGGTCAGTGCGGCCAGACTGCGGGTTGGATTGTGATCTGCCGGTCTGAGGACTCGTTGTCGTCCATGTCACCGGCCAGCTCCTGCAATTCGCTCATGCGGCGCAGGATGACCCGGTGCCGACCTTCCAGGGCGACCAGCCCATCGCGCTTGAGCTTGGAGATCACGCGGCAGACGGTCTCCAAGGTCAGGCCGAGATAGTCCGCGATGTCCAGGCGGGTCATCGGCAGCTCGATCGCCACCGGCTTCCTCTGGTCGGCTCCCGTGCGGCGCGCGGCCGAGACCAGGAAGTTCGCCACCCGCTCCTCGGCTCCGAGCTGCCCCAGCACGATGATGTGCTGCTGCGCGGCGCTCATCTCCTCGAAGATCTTGGTCAGGAGCAGCGCCTGGAGCTGATCTGCCCCCGCCCCCACCGCCTGAAGGCGGGCGCGGCTGAGCCGGCGCAGCCGGACGGGCGTGACGGCCTCGGCCGTATAGAGATAGGTGCCCTGGCAGGAGACCCCGAGCAGCTCGCCCGCGAACCGGAAGCCCATGATCGCCCGTCGGCCGTCCGGGAGGATGCGGTAGAGGCGCAGGCAGCCCTCGGCAACCTGAAACACGTGGGAAGCGGCATCGCCTTCCCAGAAGACTGCTTCCCCGGCCGCAAGCTTCTCCATCGGCTGCGACACGAACAGGCCTTCCAGGGTCAGAGCCTCGGACGGGAGGCCAAAAGCCGGAAGGGTCGCGCTGTGGGTCGAAGGGGCAAGATGGGCGGAGTACATGGGAGGCTCCAGTCAGGATCATCTACTGTCCCGAATAGAGCAGTCGAATGTCACAGCCGTACGCCGCCTGTGTGCGATTGTGTGCCCATTCCGTAACGGAATGTAACAGGAACCTGTATGGGCCTCCTGGCGTCCCTGGCGCCGAGGTGCATTTCTGCCCCTGTCCCGGATTTGCCTAGGATCAGGTCCACAATAGCGTGGCAATTCAGGATAGATTCCCAAGTGCGGCGACTTGGCGGATAAAGGAACAATTTTGAAAATCGGTCTTGTATGGACGTTGGCAGGGTGACAGACGCGCCTCACATCCTGATTGTCGATGACGACGCCAAGATCCGACAGATGCTGGCCCGCTATCTGACGGACGAGGGCTTTCGGGTCAGCGCGGCGGAAAGCGGCGCTGCGATGCACGAGTGCATGGCGCGCACCAAGGTCGACCTCGTCCTTCTCGACCTCGTCCTCCCCGGCGAGGACGGGCTCCAGATCGCCCGCGAGATCCGCTCGCGGCCGAACACCGAAAAGATCGGCATCATCATGCTCACCGGCCGGTCCGACGTGGTCGACATGGTGGTGGGCCTCGAGATCGGTGCCGACGACTACATCGCCAAGCCGTTTCACCTGCGCGAGGTCCTCGCCCGGATCAAGAGCGTCCTGCGCCGCCGCCATCCGGCCGCGGCTGCGGACCCGTCCCCGGAGCCCCGGGAGACCGATGCCGAGTTGATGCAGTTCGACGGCTGGCAGCTCGATCTGGGACGCCGGGAGCTGAGGGCACCGGACGGTTCGGAGGTTCCGCTTACGACCGGGGAATTCGATCTTCTCGCCATCTTTGCGAAGCATCCCGGGCGCGTTCTCAACCGCGACCAGCTCATGGACCTGACGCGTGGCCGCCAGTGGGAGGCCATCGACCGCTCCATCGACGCCCAGGTGGCGCGGCTGCGGCGCAAGATCGAGCCCAACCCCAAGCACCCGACCCTCGTCAAATCGGTGCGCGGGATCGGTTATGTCTTCACGCCACGGATCCATTAAGGCTCCTGGCCAAAAGAAAGGGAGCCTCAAGGCTCCCTTTCCATGAAAGGACGAGTGTCCGCGTTGCCTCAGCGGTGATACCGCACCCGGACGTGATGGGCACCTCCTCTGATCGAGCCGGTGGCCACGACGTCGCGCCGAGCGCTGGTGCGCACCACATGTGCGGGCCGCACCTGGCGGTAGACGACCCGGCTGCGGTAGGCCGGAGCGGCTCTGTAGACCACACGGCGGTAGGCCGGCGCGGACCGGTAGACGACGCGGGTCCCATAGACAGGAGCGGTTCGATAGACGACCTGGGTGGTATCGCCATAATAGGGCGAGTCATACCCATACCCATAAGCGGGGGCATACCGGTACCCGTAAGCCGGATAGGCGGGATAGGCAGGATAGGCAGGATACCCGTAAGCGACCGGGTAGCGGTAGGTATAGGCCGGGTACCCGTAAGCCGGATAGCCATAGGCGGGATAGCTGTAGGCCGGTGTTGCCGCAGCAGAGATCAGGCCGCCCAACAGCGCACCGCCGACCAGGCCGGCCGCCACTGCACCGCCATTGCCCCATCCGTTGTTATGGTGATAGTAGCCGCCGTGCCAGCCGCCGTAATAGGCCCTCTGGGCCTGAGCGGAACCAACACTACCAAAGGTGAGAAGGGCAGCGCTGGCGAGTAAAGCAAGCTTCTTCATAGTCAGCCTCTCGAGAAGTGACGAACCCCCTCCAAGGTAAATAATCCGAAACAGCGGCAATAGTTTCTGAGAGCGATCTATTTTAAGCATATATCTGCGCGAACTCACGTTAATATTGCCAAGCTATTTCGCCTCCTCCCTGCGCTTCTCAAGAATTTCCTTGAAAAAGAACCGTCCTGAATTCGGGAGCCTCTGGTCTGCAGGAGATGGGAAAAGGGCTCCGTTTGCGGCTGAAGGCGGGCTCGGAGCCTGGGCCTCGGCGGCTAGGCCATGGCCCGCCTGATCCGGTTGGAAGCCTCGCGCCATGCTGCCTGGCGCCGTTTCGCGAAGGCCCGGTCCTGATCGTCCTCGAATGCCGCCGGATCGAGGAAAGCCGCCAAGTCGGCAATCCGCCGGTTCAGGGTCTCGGTGTTCTGCATCACGCAACCTCAATTGTGAAACATGCTTTCAACAAGATCGAGAAAACGAGCCACCATCCGGAGTGTTCCCTGCCGGGACTCTCCTGAGGATTGGCTTTGCGGCGACTCTAGTGGGCGAAGACCTGCGATCTCGGAAAGATCGTGTTCCCCGCCACCACCTGGGCGATCACGGCAGCGATCTTGTCTCCGCCCTTGGCGGAAGGCTCGATCGGGTTGGCGTAGTCGTCCGGCTCGTCGCAGATCAGCCGGAGGTCGATGAGCGGCAGGCGCCGGGAAAAGGCCTCGCGGGTGATGACGTCGTTGAAGATCGAGAGGCCCGTGAGGACGAGGCGCTGCTCCTGCGGATCGGGAAAGCGGGCGTTGTAGATGGTACAGATGGCAACCGGCAGGCGGCGCGCCAGGACCGTCTCCACCATGGCCCGGTATTCGTCCACGAAGGCCTCCCTCACGGAGGCCAGCCGGCTCATCGCCTCGGCCACCGAGCGGGCGCTTTCCCTCATGACCCCCATGTTCCGCAGCCCGTCATTGCCGCCGGCGCTGACGATCAGATGGCTGGCATCCGACGGGATCCTCTCCACCTGTCGCGCGACGTCGGCCGTGACGGCACCGTCCACGGCGCAAAGAGTTGCCCTCCAGTCGCGCGGAAGCTTTTCGCGAAGCTGCGTCACGACATCGGGCTCGCCGCGCCGCACGTAGGCGCCATTGTCGAAGATGCTGTCGCCCAGAAGAACCACGTGCCCCATCGACGCGCCTCATTCGCCGGATTTGAAGAAGGGCCGGAAGTTTTCGAGCCAGGACGAGAGCCAGAGCTCGAAGGCCGCCTTCGCGGCCTGCTCCGACGGGCCATATCCCCAGGCATCTTCCTGCAGAGGCGTCGACCAGATCCAGAACCTGTTGCTGCCGTCGTAATCGACGCTGCCGACCTCAAGGGACCCCACGAATCCGATGTGGCGGTTGAGCGGCACGCCAGCCACGCGATCCTGATGCCATTGAATCCTGCTCATCCACCGATCTGCCGTTGCCCGGTCCCGTGCATGTAGAGCGGGCATGCCCCGGCGCAAGCGGAATGCCCGCAATCCGGCGGATGCTCATGCGTCCGCCAGCACGTCCCTCACCCATGCGGGAACGGTCTCGCTCGCGGGGCCGTAGCGGGCCTCGTCGAATTGCCGCGCGTTGTCGGACGGCTCCAGGTTGATCTCGCAGGTGCGGATTCCGGCCAGCCGCGCCTCCTGCACGAAACCCGCCGCCGGATAGACCGAGCCTGACGTGCCGATGGCGACGAAGAGATCCGCCGCGAGCAGAGCGTCCTCGATCGCGTCCATGAAAAGCGGCATCTCGCCGAACCAGACGACATGCGGGCGCAGCGCCTGAGTGCTCCCGCACGAGGGACACGGGATCTCCGGGCCCAGGTCCTCGCGCCAGGGCAGAACCGCCTCGCAGGCGATGCAGCGCGCCTTGAGCAGTTCGCCGTGCATGTGCATGACCTGCCGCGATCCGGCCCGCTTGTGAAGGTCGTCGATGTTCTGGGTCACCAGGGTCAGGCTGCCGCCGCGACGGGCCAGCTCCGCTTCGAGCCGCGCGAGCGTCCGATGGGCCTCATTGGGCTCAGCCCCGAGGAGGTTCCGGCGGCGCATGTTGTAGAAGGCGTGGACCTGCTCGGGATCGCGCGCGAACGCCTCCGGGGTGGCAAGCTTCATCGGGTCGAAGCGCGCCCACAATCCTCCCTTGTCCCTGAATGTCCCGAGGCCGCTCTCGGCCGAAATGCCCGCCCCCGTCAGCACGAAGATGTTCACTTGCCCGCTCCTCCGTCCTGAGAGCCTGTCTGCCGGTAACCTGACACATTGACGATCCCTGGCAACGGGCGCACCATCCTGGCTCCTCAAGGGAGGCGGTCATGTTCGACCACGTCGTCCAAGTCAGTGAGGCGTTCCGTCAAAGTGCCAGTCTGATGCAGGGATCCCTTCGGCCAGCCATGAAAGGCTGCCCGGCATGCGGCACGATGCACATGATCGCATCGCCGGAACTTGGCACCTGCGTGGATTGCGGAGCCGACCTGAAAGTGCTGAGCGAGGACAAGGCCTGAAACACCGGCGACATCATGAGACGACCGGCGCGGCTGCGGCGCGGGATGCCGGCCCTTACTCCCGCCTGAGCGCCTCGATGGGATCGAGCATCGCGGCGCGGCGCGCCGGGAAATAGCCGAAGATCACGCCGACGAGCGCCGCGAAGGCGAATGCCGTGACGATGATGACCGGATCGATCAGGAAAGGCACGCCGAGTCCCCGCGTCGCCAGAGCCGCCAGACCAAGGCCGAGCATGATCCCGACGATGCCGCCGAACAGGGAGAGCACGACGGCCTCGACCAGGAACTGTAGGAGCACCTGACCTTCGAGAGCCCCGATGGCGAGGCGGATGCCGATCTCCCGCGTCCGCTCGGTCACGGAAACCAGCATGATGTTCATGATGCCGATGCCGCCGACGAGCAGCGACACGGCCGCGACCGCGCCGAGGAGCCCGGTGAGGACGGCCGTCGTGCCGGCCATGGTCTGCACCACCTGCTTCATGTCGCGGACGGAGAAGTCATCCTCCTTGTCGCCGACGATGCCGCGCCGCTCCCTGAGAAGCCGCTCGATGCTCGCCTGCACCTTGGCGGTATCGGCATTGTCGTTGGCGGAGACGTAAATGCGCGAGATATCCGTATTGCCGGCGATACGACGCTGGAAGGCGCGGATCGGAATGATGATCGTATCGTCCTGATCGGTTCCGAAGTTGGACTGCCCCTTCGGTTCGAGAACGCCCACCACCTCGCAGGACACGTTGTTGACGCGAATGCTGGCGCCGAGGGGGTCCGAAGGCCCGAACAGCTTGTCCCGAACCGTCTGACCGAGAATGCAGACCGCCCGGCCGGCCCGCACCTCGCCGTCGAGGAAGGTGCGCCCCGCCGAGAGCCCCCAGTCCTGCGTGATGAAGAACGCGTTGTCCGTGCCGGTGAGGACGGTCGTGCGGCTCTCGCTGCCGAGGATCGCCGTCACGGATCGCTGGGCCACGGGAGTGACGGCGCGGATATCGGGAAGCTGCGTACGCATCGCCTCCACATCGCGCGCGTTGAAGGGCTTGGCGTCGGAGCTGGCCCTCCCCGGCCCGAACTGCCCCGGCGAGACGAAGAGCAGGTTGGTGCCGAGCTTCGCGAGATCCGTCGTCACCTTCGCGGTCGTGCCGTTGCCGATGGTCACCATGGCGATCACGGCGCCAACGCCGATCACGATGCCGAGAACCGTCAGGAAGGACCGCAGCGCGTTGCGCCGGATGGACGAGAGCGCGAGCTTGACCGCATCCAGGAGCATCACGCGGTCTCCATCTTGCGGTTGTCGCTCTCGATATGGCCGTCGACGAAGCGGATGATGCGCCTGGCGTAGTCCGCCATGTCGGGCTCATGGGTCACCATGACGACGGTGATGCCCTGCTGGTTGAGCCCGACCAGCAGGGCCATGATCTCGCGGCTGGTCTTGGTATCGAGATTACCGGTCGGCTCGTCGGCCAGAAGAACCGAAGGATTGCTGACGATGGCGCGGGCGATGGCGACCCTCTGCTGCTGCCCCCCCGACAATTCGCTCGGGGTATGAAGGGCCCGCTCCTTCAGACCGACCCGGTCCAGGGCCAGCAAGGCCTTCTTCCGCCGCTCGCCGAGGGAAATGCCGCGATAGGTCAGCGGCAGTTCCACGTTTTCCAACGCGCTCATGCGCGCGATGAGGTTGAAGCCCTGAAACACGAATCCGAGAAAGCGCCTCCGGACCAGCGCCCTTCCCCTTCGGTCGAGGCTGCCAACGTCGAGACCCTTGAACAGGTAACGGCCGGATGTCGGCACATCGAGACAGCCCAGGATGTTCATAGCCGTGGACTTACCCGAACCCGACGGCCCCATGATCGCGACGAACTCTCCCTCGTCAATCCTCAGATCGACGTGATCCAGCGCCCGCACGGTCGATGCACCCTCCCCGAAAATCTTCGTCACCTCGTCGAACTCGATGAGGGCGGGCCCGGGCCTCTCGATGCTGACCGGTTTCATTTGACGGTCACCGTATCCACGATCACGGCCTGATCAGGCTTGATATCGCCGCTGACAATCTCGGTGTGCTTGCCGTCGGTGGCTCCCACGACGACCGGCACGGCCGCGGGAGATCCGTCCCGGAGGACCCACACCTTGCGCTCGGGTCCGACCGCCTCCTTCTCGCTCGGGGGACGAAACTGCGGCATGCGCGGCAGGATGCTCCGCAGGAGGCTCGTCCTCGGCTGGGGCGCAGCCTCGGCAGGTGGAGAGAAGCGCAGCGCCGCATTGGGCACCAGCATCGCGTTCTTCACGTCCTGCACGGAAATCTGGGCCGTCGCCGTCATGCCGGGACGAAGCAGGAGATCCGAGTTGTCGACCGTGAGCAGCGCCTTGTAGGTGACGACGCCCTGGACGACTTCGGATGCGAAGTAGAGCTCCCGGATCTGGGCCGGGAACTTGCGTTCCGGATAGGCATCGACCGTGAAGGTTGCGGCTTGCCCGACCTTCACCTTGCCGACATCCGCCTCGTCCACGTCCACCTGCACCTCCATCTGGGTCAGGTCCTCGGCGATCGAGAACAGTACCGGCGCCTGGAAGGTGGAGGCCACGGTCTGGCCGGGATCGATATTGCGCTTGAGCACGACCCCGTTGATCGGCGAATAGATGACGGCCTTGGACAGGTTCGTTTCGTTCAGCTTCAGATCGGCCTCCGCGACCCCGACCTCCGCCTTCGCGCTCGCAAGGGACGCGACCGCTCGGCGGTAGAGCGCCTGAGCGATCTCGGCGTCATGAACGGAGCTGATGCTTCTCTGAACCAGAGCCTCCTTGCGCTTGTAGTCCTGCTCGGTCTCCCAGACCGTCACTTCGGCGACATTCAGCTGGGCCTTTGCGGCCTCGAGCTTGGCGCGGGAATTCTCGACCGACGCCCTGAGCTTGTCCGTATCGAGCTCGGCCAGGGGCTGCCCCACCTTCACCGGGCTGTTGTAGTCCACGTAGACTCGGCGGATCGTGCCGGACAGCTCGCTCGACACGTCGACCTTGTTCGTGGGCTGGATGCTGCCGGTGGCGGTCACGATTACCGAGAGGTCGCCGCGCGCCACAGGCTCCATGACATAGCGCAGGTGGGTCCGGCTCCCGCCGGCATAGAGGTAGAAGTACGCCCCTACGAACGCCGCCACGGCAAGTGCGAGCACCATCAGGCGGACCGGAGACAACCCGCCCCATCTGCGCCGGGGCTTCTTCAGATCCAGCAGCGCTTCGATATCGTCAGTACGATCCCGCAAAGAGGTATCGGCCATCTTGCTTGCTTCCTACGTCGACGAGACCATAGGCGCAGACGGCCGATTTTAACTTGAGGCAGGTCAAGAAAGCCGTGCCAAATTGATGCAGGATAACGCCTTTTCGAAAAGGGCCTCACCCCTCGTAGAGAGGGACCAGCTCCATCTCGGGGACCAGCACCAGTCCCTTGTCGGTGATGCGGATTTCCGGGATCACCGAGAGGGGGATCAGGTTGAAGCCCATATAGGGAATCCTGCAGCCGGCCTTCTCCCAGGCGGCCTTCAGCGTGCGCGTTTCCGCGGCGACTTCGGTGACGCGCTTGTCGGAGAGAAGCCCCGCGATGGGCAGGGGCACCATGGCCACGACCCTGCCCTGGTCCACCACGCAGACCCCGCCCTGCGCCTCGATCAGGGTGTCGAGGGCGACCCTCATATCCGCCTCGTTGGTTCCGGCCACGATCAGGTTGTGGGAATCGTGTCCGACGCTGCTCGCGACCGCCCCGCTCCTGAGGCCGAAATCCTTGAGCAGGCCATGGGCCACGCCCGCGCCGCCCGTGTGGCCATGGCGCTCGATCACGGTCACGAAAGTGAGATCGTTCTTGGAAAGAAGCGGCTCCCAGGTCTCGGCCTTCTCCAGCCGGACCTTGTCGTGGAAAAGCACGATTCCGGGCAGCGCGACCCGGATGACGTTGGCCGTGCAGTCGCTCGCCGGCAGGTCCGGGATCAGTTTCGGGACCTTCGATACATGGACCGTGCGGTAGGCCTCCTCCGGATAGCGGTAGCGGTTGGACAGCGCCTGATCGAGCACCGGCGTGATCTTCGCGTTCTCGACCACGAGCTCGCCGCCGTACCAGGTATTCCGAACTTCGAGGTCGTCGTTCAGCAGCACCAGATCGGCCCGGCGTCCGCCGCCGAGCCCGCCGATCTCACCCTCCATCCCGAAGCGCGTGGCAGGATGCAGCGACCCCATGCTCCAGGCCTGCTCGCGACTCATCCCGGCGCGGCGCGCCTCCCGGGTGACCCAGTCCATGCCGAACATCATGAGATCGTCGGCGTCACGATCGTCGGTGCAGACGCAGATCCGCTTGTGGGAGGACCCGAGCTCGGTGATGGTCTTGATCGCCTCGGGCAGCGAATGCCATGGCGTCGTGGGCGGACCGCCGCGAAGGAAGATCCAGACGCCCGCGTCGAGCAGGTCGTCGGCAATATCCCGGTCGATGGCCTCGTGCGTATCGGTCACGCCGCTCGCCGCATAGGCCGCCACGAACTCGCGGCCGTAGATGTGCCCTGAAACCGGCTTTCCGCGCGAGAGGGCCGCCGCCAGGATCGCATGGCTGCGCTCGTCGCCCATGGTGACGGGCACGAAATCCATCTTCTCGCCGAGGGCCGCGGCCTCGGGCCAGCGATCGAACAGGGCAGCGATCTTCTCGGGCGTGAGATCGCCGCCGGCCGTCTCGAGATCCGGCGAGGTGGCCGGGACCGTGCTCGGCACCGTGAGGAAAATGGAGAGTGGCGCGTGGCGGGCGTCCTCCAGCATCATCTCGATGCCGGCCGCGTCCATCACGTTGCCGATCTCATGACTGTCGCAGAAGATCGTCGTCGTGCCGTTGAGCAATGCCGCCTCCGCGTAGGCGCAGGCCGTCACCATGCTGCTCTCGATATGGATGTGCGGATCGACGAGCCCCGGCGCGATGATGCCGCCTTTGGCATCATAGACCCGTCCGGGCGTCCCGCCCGCCTGCCGGTACGCACCCGCTGGCTTCACAGCGGCGATGCGGCCACCCGCGATCCAGACTTCGCGTTTGGGTGCGATGCGCTCGCTGTAGGTCGAGAGCACGCGCGCACCCGTGACCACGAGATCGGCCGGCGCCCGACCGGATGCGACGTCGGCAAGCCGCCGTGTCATCGCAGACAGGGGCGCCACGGAAAAGCGCGTCAGCGCGGACTTGGGGGGCAGCGAGGGTGTGCGTCGATCCATGGTTCTCTATCCCTCCGGCGGCGATGCCGCTCCTGACTTTGCGACGGGACGTTTGAGGAGCACTTCGGAAGAGAGTGTCTGCTCCGGCATTCCCCGGCGGCATATCCCTTCGTATTGATAGCCAGGGCCAAGCCTCACGTGCAAGTTGAAGGCATGGGAATGGTATTGATTCCCACACCTCGCCAAGCCCAAGGGCACCCGCTGGAGCGCGTACGGAGAAAGCTGAAGGTAGAGCCGATACGGACCTGCGACAGGGGCTCGGCGTCGCGAGGCCCTGATGGATTCCGGCAAAACAAAAGGCGCCTTGCGGCGCCTGTTGAAAGAGATGTCGGTGGCCAGCTGGGAGCGGTGTTGAGGAGGCAACGATCCGCCCCCAGCTTGGCCGAGCCCACGAAGTCCCAGGAGATGCGGCGGACCTGAGCATCCGTAGGGCATTTCTTACCCGCTTCTGCGGAAAACTTGGCTTGAACATAAAGGAAACAGGGTGCGATGCAAGCGCCCATGTGGCCCAAAAGCTGCATTTTCCCAAAAAAGTTAAAATCGCGTCTTGTCAAAAACAAGAATCGCGATCTTCCCATGGGGCATTAAGACGTCGCTCGACGGGTCGGCTCAGGTCGCCGTGCCGTCGGCTTCCAGATAAGTCTTGATGGTGGCGATGAATTTCGCCACCGAAATGGGCTTGGACATGTAGGCCTCGCAGCCCCCTTCCCGGATGCGCTCCTCGTCGCCCTTCATGGCGAAGGCCGTGATGGCGATGACGGGAATCGACTTCAGCTCCTCGTCGGCCTTCAGCCAGCGGGTCACCTCGAGGCCGGAGACCTCGGGCAGCTGAATGTCCATGAGGATCAGGTCGGGCCTGTGGGCCCGGGCCAGTTCCATGGCCTCGATGCCGTGGCTCGTCTTCAGGGTCGCATAGCCGTGAGCCTCGAGGAGATCGTTGAAGAGCTTCATGTTGAGTTCGTTGTCCTCAACAATGAGCACGGTCTTCTTCATTGCGCTGTCCCAGGGCCCAAAAACCGACTTCACCGGCCCGCTTATTCTTCCGATAATGAATTTAGATTGAACCTATTGATGAAATGCAAATCGAAAGAATGAAAACTCCCTTAAAAAGAATCACCCGTGAAGAGGCCGAAAACGTCGCACTGGGGGCGTTTTCCTACATCACGAGCAACGAGGAGGCTCTGAGCCGCTTCCTTGCGGTGTCCGGTCTGCGTCCCGATACGATCCGGTCGGCGGCCGCGGCTCCGGGCTTCTTCGCTGCGATCCTCGACTATGTAGCGTCCGATGAGCCGCTTCTGATTGCCCTGGCGAAGGAGATGAACACCAAGCCGGAGCGCATCATGGAAGCTCACTGGACCCTCTCGCCATCCGAGTTCGAATAGCCGTCTCCCATGAACGACGCTCCCTTTTGCCGCGATTGCCTGACCCCTGCCGCCGATTCCCGGGCAGAACGGTGCCCGGTCTGCGGGTCCCCTCGCCTGCTGCGGCACAAGGAGCGCGACCTTCTCTCCATCGCCCATGTGGATTGCGACTCGTTCTTTGCCGCCGTGGAGAAGCGGGACGACCCGAGCCTCGCGGACAAGCCGGTCATCATCGGCGGCGGCAAGAGGGGCGTCGTGGCGACGGCCTGCTACGTGGCCCGGACCTACGGGGTGCGCTCGGCCATGCCCATGTTCCAGGCTCTCAAGGCCTGCCCCCATGCGGTGGTCATTCCTCCGAACATGGAGAAATACCGTAAGGCGGGCCACGAGGTGCGCCGCCTCATGCTCGAACTGACTCCGCTGGTGGAGCCGGTCTCCATCGACGAGGCCTTTCTCGACCTCACGGGGACGGAGCGGCTGCATCACGGCAGTCCTGCCCTGACGCTGGCCCGCTTCGCCCACAAGGTGGAGCGCGAGATCGGGATCACGATCTCGGTCGGGCTCGCCTACAACAAGTTCCTGGCGAAGATTGCCTCCGACCTTCAGAAGCCCCGCGGCTTCTCGATCATCGGGCGGGAGGAGGCGCCGACTTTCCTCGCCGACAAGCCTGTCGGCATCATCCCTGGCATCGGCTCCTCGGCTCAAGCAAGGCTCGCCAAAGTCGGCGTGACGCAGATCGCCCATTTGCGGGATGCGCCTCTGAAGAGCCTGTTCGAAGCACTCGGACGCGACGCGCAGCGTCTGGTCCGCCTCGCCCGGGGCGAGGACTCCCGGCCGGTGACTCCCGAACGGGAGACGAAGAGCATTTCGGCAGAAACGACGTTCGAGATCGATCTCAAGTCCTTCGAGGATCTGGAACCCATCCTGTGGCGGCTCTCCGAGAAGGTCTCCCGGCGTCTCAAGGCGGCGGGGCTTGCCGGTCGCAGCGTGACCCTGAAGCTGAAGGACAGGGAGTTCCGGCTGATCACCCGGACCCGTTCCGGCCTGCCGCCGACCCAGCTCGCCGCCAGATTGTTCGACCCCGCGCGGCAATTGCTGAAGGCTTCCTGCGACGGCACGGCCTTTCGGCTCATCGGCATCGGCGCGGCCGATCTCTGCGACGGCGCCGATGCGGACCGGGGCGACCTCGCCGATCAGACGGTGGTCCGTCAGGCCCATATGGAGGCCGCCATCGACAAGATCCGCGACAAGTTCGGAGCGGCGGCCCTGCAGAAGGGAATTACCCTGCGCAAGCCTCAGCGCTGACAGGACGATGTCGCGGTGTGAACCTCAAGGTCCTTCAGGTCGCCCTTGAGAATGAAGTCGCCGTAATCGAGCTTCAGGGCGCGGCTGATCCCGTTCTCGTAAAGCTCGAAGGAGATCTTGTAGGCCGGTGTCTGGTCCGCCTTGCCTTCTTCGAAATAACTGATGGTCACCGGCCAGCGCGGCACCTTCGCCAAGGCGTCCTGCCGTACGGTATCCTCGATCCCCGTCCCTGCGCCCGGCTCGATCCTGTGGCCGATCAGCCCCAGCGTATCATAGACCTTCTTGCCGTCGTCGGAGCCGTCATAGACTTTCACGGCCAGCATGGCCTCGCCGCTCCGGCCCGCCTCGATCAGCCGCTTGAGGTGCTCGGTCGGAAAGACCGGCTGCCCCTTTGCCGAAAAGCTGTCATGCCGAGGCTGCTTGAAGCGCACGTCCAGGGATCCGTCCGGACGGAGCTGCGCGTCGCCGTCGACGCCGTCCTTGATCAGCCCCTGCGTGGCGGAGGTGGATTTGAAGCGCATCGACAGGCCGTCCCCCGTCTCATAGGTGGCGGTCTGCGTGTCGACGGTGCGGGACCCAGCCTCGGTGCCATCGAGAATGGTGACCTGACGGAACTTCATGGTGTAGCCGTCGCAGGCATCGCCGCCGAACTCCATGGCGATGCGCCCCTTGGCGCTCTCGACGCCCTTGGAGCCCTCCGACTTCAGGAGCGACAGGTCGTAGACGGCCCTGTGCGGAACGAGTTGAACCGGAGTCTTCGCCGTCTCTGCCGAAACCGGCCCCAGCATGGCAATGGAAATGCCAGAAGCCAAAACTAAGAAGCGCATGTTCCCTCCAGGTGCCATGCGGGCGAAGATAGGGGGCTCCTGCGGAGAGGGCAATGTTTCAGGCTTGCGTCTCTCTGGCTCATCCGCCACAAGGCTGACGGATTGTCACAAGCCGAGGCTTCACATGAGCGCAATCGACAAGAAACTTCAGGACATGGGCATCACCCTGCCGACCCCGGCCGCGCCGGTGGCGAATTACGTGCCCTTCGTCCGCACCGGAAACCTCGTCGTCATCTCCGGGCAGCTCTGCCTCGGCAACGACGGCAAGCTGGCCGAGGCCCACAAGGGCAAGGTCGGGGCCGAGGTCTCCCCGGAGGTCGGGCAGCAGGCCGCCCGTCTCTGCGCCATCAATCTCCTGGCCCAGCTGAAGGCCGCCGTCGGCGACCTCGACAAGGTCGTGCGCTGCGTCCGTCTCGGTGGCTTCATCAACGCCGTTCCGACTTTCGCGGCGCTGGCGCCCGTCATGAACGGAGCCTCGGACCTGATGGTCGAAGTTCTTGGCGATGCCGGTCGTCACGCCCGGTCCACCATCGGGGTGGCCGAGCTGCCTCTCGATGCCTGCGTCGAGGTCGAAGGGATGTTCGAAGTCCAATGAGCACCCCGAGCTGGCTCGTCGCGAAGCCCATCGCCCATCGCGGCCTCCACAACAAGGCCAACGGCATCATCGAGAATACCATCTCGGCCGCGGAAGCCGCCATCGAGCGCGGCTTCCCGATCGAGCTCGACGTTCAGCTGACCGCCGATAACGAGGCCATCGTCTTCCATGACTTCGAGCTCGACCGCCTCACGGGCGACAAGGGTCCGGTCATCGAACGCAATCTCTCCGACCTGACGAAGATCGGGATCGCGGGCTCGAAGGACGGCGACCGGATCCCGTCGTTCAAGCAGTATCTCGAGCGCATCGCCGGGCGCGTGCCTTTGGTCATCGAGATCAAGAGCAAGTTCAACGGCGACCACAGGCTCACCAAGCGCGTCTGCGAGATCCTGGCCGACTACCAGGGTCCCTTCGTGGTCAAGTCGTTCGACCCCTTCGTCGTGGCGACCCTGCGCACGAGCGCGCCTTCGATCACGCGCGGGATCATCGGCGAGCTTCACTACGCGTCCAAGGCCGACAGCTTCATGAGCGCCGAACTGAAGCACCGGCTGGCGAACCTGCTGCACTTCACCGAGTCGCAGCCGCAATTCGTCTCCTGGAAGGTGGACGACCTGCCTTGCGCGGGTCCCTACCTCTGCAAGGTGCTGGGCAACCTGCCCGTCATGACCTGGACCGTGCGCACCCCCGAGCAGCGCGCGCGCGCCGAGAAGTACGCGGACCAGATGGTCTTCGAGGGCTTTGTCCCCTGACGGTTGCAAGGATCCCGCCGAGTGCTTAGCTCTTGGTGACCAAGGCGGGATCCCTCCATCCAGTGACCTTTCAAGTCAAAATCGCCCAAGGCCTCAAAGCTGTCCCTGCCGCTGCCTGGGACGCCTGCGCCCAAACGACCGGTTCGGGCGACGACGATCCGTTCAACCCCTTCGTGTCCCATGCCTTCCTGTCCGCACTGGAGGAGTCCGGCTGCGTCGGGGGCAAGACCGGCTGGGCTCCTGTGCATGTCCTGGTCGAGGACGAGGCCGGGACGCTGCTCGGAGCGGCGCCCTGCTATCTCAAATCCCACTCCATGGGCGAATACGTCTTCGACTATTCGTGGGCCGACGCCTACCAGCGGGCGGGCGGGCGCTATTATCCGAAGCTTCAGGTTGCGGTGCCGTTCACGCCCGTGACGGGTCCTCGCCTCCTGGTTCCGGCAGGGCCTCGGACCGAAGAGGTCAGGCGATACGTGATCGCGGGCCTGCGGGCCCTGCGAGAGCAGACCAAGGCATCGTCGATTCACGCCACCTTCCTGCAGGAGACGGACCTCACGGCGCTGGCTGAAGAAGGCTTCCTCCGGCGCGACGACCAGCAGTTCCATTGGTTCAACGAGGGCTATGGCAGCTTCGAGGACTTCCTCGCAGCGCTCGCCTCCCGCAAGCGCAAGGCAATCCGTCGCGAGCGGCGGGACGCCCTGGCCGAAGGCATCTCCATCGAATGGGTGACGGGCCCTGAGATCACGGAGGCCCACTGGGACGCCTTCTTCGCCTTCTACATGGATACGGGCTCGCGCAAATGGGGCCGCCCCTATCTGAACCGCCGCTTCTTTTCCCTGATCGGGGAGAGGATGGCGGACCGGGTTCTGCTCGTCATGGCCAAGCGGCAGGGGCGTTACATCGCGGGCGCAATCAACCTCATCGGCAACAAGCGCCTCTATGGGCGCAACTGGGGCTGCATCGAGGACCACCCGTTCCTGCATTTCGAGGTCTGCTACTATCAGGCCATCGACTTCGCCATAGCCCGCGGGCTCGATCGCGTCGAAGCCGGCGCGCAAGGCGAGCACAAGCTGGCGCGGGGCTACAGGCCCGTCATCACATCCTCGGCTCACGACATTGCGGAACCGTCCCTCCGCCGGGCGGTGCAGGCCTATCTCGACCAGGAGCGTCTCTACGTGTCCGAGACCGCTGACGAGTTGTCGGCGGCCACACCTTTCAGACACCGGGAAGAGGATTAGATCCTGCGACCCGATCCGCACCGAACCCACGACGCTCTGGCCCCACCCGAGTGCTGGATTGACGATTTCTGCCCCAGCCACCTTGTTGCTCAGCAGCAGGCACCTAGTTCGCCTTATCGTGCGTATCTACCAATGCCCTTGTGTGCCTCTCGGAGCCATGACGATCCGCGAAACCCATCAGATCTCGCCAAAGACCGATGCGCCGCCCTCCGGCAACCGGAGGATTGCGGCGGCTTCCCGTCGCGCAGTCGGCAAAGGTGCCTGCCATAGCCGGATTCTCTCCGAGGCCCGCGATGCACGCTAAGGTGTCGGTCGGAGCCTTGCCGGCCACGCGCGATTTTCTTTCGGGCGGCGGTCAGATGGGAAAGCGGATGCGCAGCCACGACTGGTCGACCTCCCCCCTGGGGCAGCCGGAAGCCTGGCCGCAATCCCTGCGTACCCTGGTGCGCCTGATGCTCAACGCCCGGCAGGCCATGTTCATCGCCTGGGGGCCGGAACTGGCTTTCCTTTATAACGACGACTACGCCCTGATTTTGGGCGCCAAGCACCCGCAGGCCCTGGGGCGCCCCTTTGCCGAGGTCTGGTCGGATATCTGGACCCAGATCGAGCCCCTGGTCGACAGCACCCTGGCGGGAGAGGCGGTTGGGCACGAGGATCTTCTGATCCCGATGGAGCGCAACGGCTATCGGGAGAATGCCTATTTCACCTTCTCCTATACCCCCGTGCATGACGAGAGCGGCGCGGTCGCCGGCCTGTTCTGCGCCGTCATCGAGACGACCGGCAAGGTCTTTGCCGAGCGAAGGCTCGCCACGGAGAGGGAGCGCCTGCGGGAACTCTTCCATCAGGCGCCGGGCTTCATGGCCATGCTCCGCGGTCCCAAGCACGTCTTCGAGATGGTCAATGCCTCCTATGACCAGCTCGTCGGCCACAGGGACATCGTCGGCAAACCGGTTCTCGAGGCTCTGCCCGAACTGACGAACCAGGGGTTCAAGGAACTCCTGGACAGGGTTTACTCCACCGGAGAGCCCTTCGTCGGCAGGGGTCTGCGAGTCACCCTCCAGCGGGGGCCGAACAGCCGCCCCGAAGAGCGCTTCGTCGACTTCGTCTATCAGCCGATCAGAGACGCCCAGGGGCGCGTCTCCGGCGTCTTCGCCGAAGGCAGCGATGTAACGGAGGCCAAGCGGACAGAGTCGGCCCTGCGGGCGAGCGAAGCAAGGGCCAACGGCGTTTTGAGGGGAATGAACGAGGGTTTCCTCCTCCTCGACCCGGAATACCGCATCGTGCAGATCAATGCGGAAGGCCTCAGGATCGACGGACGCCCCGCAGACCAGATCCTCGGCCGGTCGCATTGGGAGGTCTGGCCGGCCTCGGTGGGAACACCCGTCGAGGAAGCCTATCGCAAGGCCATGGCCGAGCGCGTGCCTGCGGCCTTCGAACATTATTATGATTTCGGGGGTCGCGGCGTCTGGCTGGAGCTGCGGATCTTTCCCGTTGAGGAAGGCGGCGTGGCGGTCTTCTACCGCGACGTCACGGAGCGCCAGAAAGCGGCCGAAGCCCTGCGCGCCAGCGAGGCGCGGCTGAAGGCCATTCTGGAAAACGTCCCGATCGGCATCGTCATCGCCGAAGCGCCCTCAGGCCGGATCGTGACGGGCAATCGCGAGACCGAGCGCATTTTCCGCCACCCGATCTATCCGACGTCCGGACTGGAATCCTATGGCCGATGGAGGGTTCACCATCCCGACGGGACGCCCGCTCAGCCTCACGAGTACCCGATTGCCCGGGCTATTGCGACCGGGGAGACGACGAAGGGCGAGGAGTACCTGTACCGGCGCGGCGACGGCACGATGGCCTGGATGAGGTTCGCAGCCGCTCCTGTTCGCGATGATGACGGCAGCATCGTTGCGGGCGTCGTGGCCATCGTCGACATCGACCAGGAAAAGCAGGCGGAGGAGCACCAGAGGCTCCTCATTAACGAGCTGAATCACCGGGTGAAGAACACCCTTGCGACCGTACAGTCGATTGCGGCGCAGACGCTTCGCAACGCCAGCACGCCCGAAGAGGCGCGTTCGGCCCTGGAGGCGCGCCTGTTCGCCCTCTCCCGCGCCCACGACGTGCTGACCCGGGAGAACTGGGAAGGCGCCGGTCTGCGGGAGATCGTCACGGAAGCCATGGCCCCCTACCGGCACGACCGGGAGAATCGTCTCCATGCGCGGGGTCCGGACGTGCGCCTTTCGCCACGCATGGCGCTGGCGATCGCCATGGCGCTGCAGGAGCTCGCGACCAACGCGGTCAAGTATGGGGCGCTCTCGAATGCCACGGGCGAGGTCCGCATCGACTGGACCCTCGATCATGAAGGTCCGCTGCAGCGCCTGCACCTCGTCTGGGCAGAACGCGGAGGGCCGACGGTCAAAGTCCCGCAGCGCCGTGGCTTCGGGACCCGCCTCGTCGAGCGCAGCCTTGCCCAAGACCTGAGAGGACAGGTGAGAATCGACTTTGCGCCAACGGGCGTCGTCTGCACGGTCGACGCGCCGCTCAGATAGAAAGCCCGCACGGCAGCCGTGCGGGCTCCTCAAAATCGGTCGTCGATCAAGCCGTTTCCAGCCAAGCCATCACAGATGGGCGATGATCTGGTTGACTCCCTCCATGAGCGCACCCGGGGACGTGCCAAGCGCGTTCAGTCCCATGTCGAGCAGCCAGTAGCAGCCGAGGAGGATCACCGGCACGAGAATCCAGCCCAGGATCTCCTCGAACCACACGCGACGGCGGCGGCGCTGATAGCGCTTCTCACGCCAGGTCATCTTCGCCGGGGCGGCTGGGGCGGGAGAGGCCTCGAAAGGCCTCTCGTGAGTCTCGGTCGTCATGCTCTAACCAATGGAACCTTCGGAACGGTGCGGACACCTCCGCCTCCATTACCACCCGATCCCTTCGGTTTCACTGACTTTTTCGACTTGCCCGAAGAAGCCGACTTCGCCCGGGGCTTCTTCTTGGCAGCATTCGTCACATCCTTCTCGGGCTTCGGTTTGACCGGCCCTTCCAGATATTCGAAGCCGAGGCTCTGCAAGCCGAGCTCGTCCGTCTTGACGATGACGCGAACCGCGCCGCCGTTCCTCAGGCGTCCGAACAGGACCTCGTCCGCCAGCGGCGTCTTGATGGTCGTCTGGATCAGGCGGCCCATCGGGCGGGCACCCATGGCCTCATCATAGCCGTGCTCGACCAGCCAGTCCCGGGCCTCGTCGGTGAGCTCGATGGTGACGTTGCGGTCCTCGAGCTGCGCCTCGAGCTGCAGGACGAACTTGTCGACGACCTTCTGGACCACTTCCTTGGGCAGATGACCGAAGGAGATGATGGCGTCCAGGCGGTTGCGGAACTCGGGCGTGAACAGCTTGTTGACCGCCTCCGTGTCGTCCCCTTCCCGCTTGTTGCGGGTGAAGCCGTAGGCCGGGCGGGCCATGTCGGCGGCCCCCGCATTCGTGGTCATGATGATGATCACGTTGCGGAAATCGACCTGCTTGCCGTTGTGATCCGTCAGCTTCCCGTGGTCCATGACCTGGAGCAGGATGTTGAACAGATCCGGATGCGCCTTCTCGATCTCGTCGAGCAGGAGCACGCAATGCGGGTGCTGGTCGATGCCGTCGGTCAGAAGACCGCCCTGGTCGAAGCCCACATAGCCGGGAGGCGCGCCGATCAGGCGGCTGACCGTGTGCCGCTCCATGTACTCCGACATGTCGAAGCGCAGGAGCTCGACACCGAGCGAGGCGGCAAGCTGCCTTGCGACCTCGGTCTTGCCGACGCCGGTCGGGCCGGCGAACAGATAGGAGCCGATCGGCTTCTCGGCATCGCGCAGGCCCGCGCGGGCGAGCTTGATCGCCGAGGTCAGGGCTTCGATGGCCTTGTCCTGTCCGTAGACGACCTGCTTCAGGGTGTCCTGAAGATGGGCCAGCACCTCCGCATCGTCCTTCGAGACGGATTTCGGCGGGATGCGGGCCATGGTGGCGATGGTCGTCTCGATCTCCTTGATGCCGATGGTCTTCTTGCGGCGGTTCTCAGGGAGAAGCATCTGCGACGCGCCGGTCTCGTCGATCACGTCGATCGCCTTGTCCGGCAGCTTACGGTCGTTGATGTAGCGGGCGGAGAGCTCCACCGCCGCCTTGATGGCGTCGTTGGTGTACTTGAGCTTGTGGAAGTCCTCGAAATAGGGCTTGAGGCCCTTCACGATCTCGATCGCATCCGGCACCGACGGCTCGTTCACGTCGATCTTCTGGAAGCGGCGGACGAGGGCGCGGTCCTTCTCGAAATACTGGCGGTATTCCTTGTAGGTCGTCGAGCCGATGCACCGCAGGGTCCCCTGGGCCAGAGCCGGCTTGAGGAGGTTGGACGCGTCCATCGCGCCGCCGGAGGTCGCTCCGGCGCCGATCACCGTGTGGATCTCGTCGATGAACATGATGGCGTTGGGATGCGCCTCGATCTCCTTCATCACCTGCTTCAGGCGCTCTTCGAAGTCGCCCCGGTAGCGGGTGCCCGCGAGAAGAGTCCCCATGTCGAGGGCGAAGACGGTCGCGCCTTTCAGGACTTCCGGCACCTCGCCCTGGACGATCTTGCGGGCAAGGCCTTCCGCGATGGCGGTCTTGCCGACGCCAGGATCGCCGACGAGGAGCGGGTTGTTCTTCTGGCGGCGGCACAGGACCTGGATCGTGCGCTGGACCTCGGCCTCGCGGCCGATCAGCGGGTCGATCTTTCCTTCCTTCGCCTTCTTGTTGAGATTGACGCAATAGGCATCGAGGGCATCGCCCTTCTTCTTCTGCCGGGCATCCGCCTCGTCTTGGGTCGGGCGCTCGTTGGACGATTCCTCCTCGGCGCCACGGGGCGCGCGGCTCTCGTTCAGGCCCGGACGCTTGGCGATGCCATGGCTGATGTAGTTCACCGCGTCGTAGCGGGTCATGTCCTGCTCCTGCAGGAAGTAGGCCGCATGGCTTTCCCGCTCGGCGAAGATGGCCACGAGCACGTTCGCGCCCGTCACCTCGTCTCGGCCCGAGGATTGGACATGGATGACGGCCCGCTGGATGACTCGCTGGAAGCCGGCGGTCGGCTTGGAATCCTGACGCCCGTCGGCCACGAGATTGGCCAGTTCGCTGTCCACGTAATCGATGAGGTTCCGGCGCAGAAGCTCGAGGTCGACGTTGCAGGCCCGCATGACGGCGGCCGCGTCCTGATCGTCGATCAGCGCCAGGAGCAGGTGTTCCAGGGTTGCATATTCATGACGGCGCTCGCCTGCGAGAGCGAGAGCTCGATGAAGCGCTTGTTCAAGACTGCGAGAAAAGCTCGGCAACGGCTTGTCCTTTATGAGACATCGGTCTCGGCTAATTCTTTTCCATTACACATTGCAGAGGGTGCTGGTGCTTCCTGGCGAAATCCATCACCTGGGTCACCTTCGTCTCGGCAACTTCGTAGGTAAAAACTCCACACTCCCCCACGCCGTTCTGATGCACATGGAGCATGATCCGGGTCGCATCCTCACGGTTCTTGTTGAAGAAACGCTCCAGCACGTGCACCACGAACTCCATGGGGGTGTAATCGTCGTTCAAAAGGAGAACGCGGTACAGGTTCGGCCGTTTCGTGCGCGGTTTGGCTTTTGTGATGATGGCCGTGTTCGAACGACCGCCGTCATCACCTCCCGGGGGCTGCGACCCACCGGCGGCCGATATGGGAAACTCTTTCGACCGGGTCAAAGTGACCTGAGCTAACCGCAGCATGATCTTACGACTGCCCCTTCATTCTTGTTGGTTCCGCCCTCGGCTCATAATCAAATGTATAGTCGCTCCGTTCGGTTCGCTAGATCAACCAGATGGGTGGTCGCAGGCGCGATACAAAGAGCGACATCTTTGCTGTCCGTCGTGACCGAATATAGGCACGGGACAGGCCGGAAAGGAGACCGGCCCAAACGCGAAACGCCCGGCGCGGAGGCCGGGCGTTCCTGAAAAACCGCAATGATGCCGTGGCGTCAGGCCTTTAAGGCCTTGGCCAGCAGCCCCTCGTAAGGCTTGAAGGTCTCGGTCGCGAGGGCGGAGTAGAGCGTGCCCATCTTGGCCGTCTGGCTCATGAGGGTGTCATAGGTGCCCTTAACGTAGGCCGCCTGGAGCTCGATCGCCTTGTCCAGGCTCTGCACGCCCAGCAGCTTCTCGAGAGTGGAGGAGCCCTGCTCGAACGACTTGCGGGCGAACTCGGCCGCCTCGGTCGCAATGGCCTGAGCATTGCTGGAGAAAGCGCCGAACGCCTTCGTGGTGGCATCCAGGTTGTCCTGGCCGAATTTCTGGATCTGATCGAAAGATTGTTGCATTGCGAACCTCGGCAATAAGTCGTTTAATGGCTGAGGTGCCACCAAACGGGCAATGGAGCGCATTATGTGCATTGCACAATTTTTGTCAACTTCTATTGTGCGGCGCACAACGACCTTCTCCATTAACCAGCCCCGTTAACCCCGCCGTAACCGCACCGTCTTACCGTCAGGAAGTGTGTTGCGCCGGCAACGGCTCCCCACAAGGAGCACCGGTCGCGAGCGCCTGAAACCAAACGAAACAGGGATGTTGTAGTATGAATTCGGTTTGGGTTGGACGCCGAAGGACATTTGCTTTTGTTGGGGTAATTGCATCGCTCACCATTGCCGTCGCTTCCCCCGCTGAGGCGGCCCGCCGCAAGGCAAGGCACGTCGGCGGCGGATACAATCCTCCCTATGCGTCCATCGTCGTCGATGCCAAGACCGGCAAGGTCCTCCAGGGCGAGAACATCGACGAGCCGCGCATCCCGGCTTCGATCACCAAGGTGATGTCCCTCTACCTGCTGTTCGAGCAGCTCGAACGCGGCCGCATGAGCCTGGACACCCCCCTCGCTGTTTCCGCCTACGCCGCGAGCCAGCCGCCGACGAAGCTCGGCCTGCGGCCCGGCTCGACCATCGAGGTCGAGGACGCCATCAAGGCCATGGTCACGCTCTCCGCCAACGACGCCTCGGTCGTGGTCGCCGAGAACATCGCCGGGTCCGAAGAGGCCTTCGCCCAGATGATGACGCGCAAGGCCAGGGAGCTCGGCATGAACTCCACAGCCTTCTACAATGCGAACGGCCTGCCCCACGCGCCGTCGAACATCACCACCGCCCGAGACCTCTCGACCCTCGGACGGGCGATCCAGGACAGGTTCCCGAAATACTTCGCCTACTTCCAGACCACGTCCTTCAAGTACGGTCAGCGGACCATCCGAGGGCACAACCGTCTGCTCGGCAAGGTCGAGGGCGTGGACGGCATCAAGACGGGCTATACGCGCCTGTCCGGCTTCAATCTCCTGACTTCGGTCAACACCGACACCCGCAGCGTCGTCGCGGTGGTCCTCGGCGGGCGCTCCGGCGCTTCCCGCGACCAGAAGATGGCTGCCCTCATCGAGGACCAGCTGCCGCGCGCCTATGCCGGAGCCCGTGTTGCTCCTCCGGTGACGGAGAAGAGCGGCCAGCCCGCCATGGTCGCCGAGGCTCCCGTGCGGCGTCCGGTTCCCGAACCCACCGTCGAGGCGACCGCCACGACCGTTGCGGCCCCCGTGAAGGTGGCCTCCGCCACTCCGGAAACGGCCGCCCCACAGCCGGCTCCTCAGGCCGTTCCCGAGCGCAGGCCTCTCGACCTGAACACGCTGCGGCCGGTCGTCGCCTCGGCGGCGGGCGCCAGCACGACCACGACACCGTCGTCCACCGTCCGGTGGCAGAAGGGCCAGCAGCCCCTGCCCCTGAATGCCCAGGCTTATGCGGCCCTCCCGGCCGAGGCGGCTCCTGCTCCGATCAGCTCATCGCAGAAGGCGGCTCTCCAGGCCAAGATCGAAGCCAGGGCCGAGGCGCCCGCCCCTGTTCCGGCGCCAGCTACCCCGCCTGTCAGGGTGGCCTCCCTCAAGGTCGAGGCTCCCAAAGCCGAGGCCGCCGAGTCGAAGAAGGCCGAGCGTTCGGCCGTGACCGGCTGGGTGATCCAGCTCGGTGCGACCGATGACGAGGGCAAGGCCAAGGCGATGCTCGATGAGGCGCGCAGCCGCTCCGGCCGCCTGCTGGCCAAGGCATCGCCCTTCACCGAGAAGGTGAACGTCAAAGGCAGCACGCTCTATCGCGCCCGATTCTCAGGCTTTACAGAATCCGACGATGCCGCGAATGCCTGCAAGCAACTGAAGAAGAGCGGTTTCAGCTGCTTCGCCTCGCGAGGCTGAATCCGAAGCTCTGCGGCGGTGCGCGTTCTGTACCGCCGCAGCTCACAAAAACCGGATCGCGCGTGGAGTATCAGCGATGTCGGCCCAGCAAGACTTCTCTCGCCTGATTGACGCGAGCAGCGAGATACGCAGTTCCTCCCTGGTCAGGGTGGAGCTTCTTAATCAGCGTGCGATGCGCCTGTCGGATCTCGTCGAGGCTCGCACCCGGCTGAAGCCCCAGGATCTGGTAGGCTTCATCTTTCGTTATTATGCCCGATTGCGCATGAACGC
This sequence comes from Microvirga sp., assembly GCA_050789065.1. Classification (GTDB taxonomy): domain Bacteria; phylum Pseudomonadota; class Alphaproteobacteria; order Rhizobiales; family Beijerinckiaceae; genus Microvirga. The sequence goes on along the minus strand of JBOZRS010000007.1, from coordinate 15,808 downwards.
GCGTCCGCGTGTCACGATCTCCCTGAGCGTGTTCACGCCAGCCGGCAAACCGGCGATCAAGATAAGTCTCTAGGAGCGGGATGCCGTCGGGATCGAGGGTAGCGCATTCCTCGTAGAGGCGGCGCAGGCTCGCCAGGTCGAGGCCGGAGAGACGCCGTCCCGCGAAAGGGCCGGCCAGAATAGTGCCTTCGACGGCTCCGCTCCTGTGGTCGATTTCCATCTCGACCATGGCGGAGCGGATCCGGGAGAAGCGATTCGGAGGCGCCTTGGGCTTTCGCCAGGGCAGGGGTACGGCAAGACCGCCCCAGCCCAGCACCCAGGCTGCGAAGCCGCCGAGCAGCAGCGCCATATCGAGCCGCCCTTTCATCCCGAGCACGGCGGCCGCGCCGAGGGCAGCAACACCAGTCACGGCCTTCAGCGCCTTGGACAGGGCGGCCCGGTCCGAGCGGGCGAAGACCTTGGCAACCCACCAGAACAAGGCGGCAGCGGCGATTCCATAAAGCAGCATCATCACGTTTTCCCTGCCCCACATGTGGGCCGGGACGGGACGCTTGTAAATCACCCGTCCGTCGACGCCGCCTCACTTGGCAGCGAGGCTTCCGTCGTATCCCCGCGATCGTCTGGCACAAAATGAAAGCGCCGAGCCATGTCGAAGGCCCGGCGCATCGAATCGGGGATGGAGAATGACGGAACGTTCAGTGCAGAAGCCTCACCGAACTGCGCTGGCTTTCGCGCTCCCAGGCCTGGACAGCAATTCCGTTGATGCCGGAATCATGCAGCCTGTCGCTCAGATCGATGAAGTGCCGCTCCGTCGCCTCGACGTCGATTTCGATCTGCTTGTCCTCGGCCTGTTCGAGTTCAGAGGCTGCGTATCGCTCGTAGGCCGCTGACATCTCGGCATAGGCGAAAGCGACCGGAAGCGTGCGGAAGATGGTGGAGAACTCCTCATCCAGCTCGCCTGTCGCCAGATCGCGCATTTGGACAAGGTAGCCGTCCTCATGCTCACACACTTCGTAACGCCAGTGCTGGCCTTCGGATGCAGACAGGAGCATCGCAACCTCCACTCAACAGAACTGCTGAGCCAATGCGAATCGAGGCTGCGGGGTTCCAAAGGCAGAACCTGCAAAAAAGTCTAAGGGCTGACGCCGACCTCACCCCGCACGCGGCCGCCGAACCGGATCTGCGTGCCGCTGCCGAGATCGATGAAGCCCTGGTCGGCCCTTACGGCGTCCGGTTTCTTTGCCTCCGGCTGTCGGGTGCGGACACGGTCCTTGCACTCCGGCGGCACCTGGACCTGCACACCCGGCGGCACATCGGGCATGCGGCACTCTTTCGCAACCGCAGGCGTCAAGCCGGTCATCAGACAAACGAGAAAAGTCGGGATCCGCATGAGAAGCCTCCGGTTCACATAGGTTATAGCAGACCGAGTTCGGCCAGTTCGCGTCGCATGTCCTCAGGCATCCTGGCAAGGTCTCCGGCATTCACGTCGATGTCGCGCGGAGCGTCCTTCACGTCGAGATAGCGCCAGCCCTGAAACGGCCGGTAGGGGCGCGGCTCCACGGCGATTACCTTGGGCTCCAGCACAAGGCGGCAGCGCCCGATGCCGTCGGCATCGGTGAAGGGGCGGATGGCGAGCAGCGCCTGGCGCGCGGCGACCTGGCCCTTGATCACCCAAAAGAGGGATCCGCCATCGAGCAACTCTTCCACGCGCTTCGGCACCATGCGCGTCGTGTGGGTCTGCTCGTAGTCGCGCCCGAGCCGCCGGTGATGTGCGCGATTCTCCTCGATCCATTCCTCGAGATCGGTGATCGAGTCGCAGCCGACGCAGAGCTTGATGAGGTGAAGAGGCATCTCGGTGTTCAACCATGCACTTGCGGACGACGAAATCCGGCGATGCGCCGCAGGTCACTCCTGCGTCCTGAGGACGATCAGCCGTGCGCCCTCCGCCACCTGAGCGCCGGGTTCGGCGGCGACCTCCGCCACCTCACCCTCCGACGGCGCGACGAGAACGTGCTCCATCTTCATCGCCTCGACGATGGCGAGCCGCTGTCCCTTCTCGACCCTGTCGCCTGGCTGCACGAACACGGCGATCAGCTTGCCATGCATCGGAGCCTTCACCGACCCGCCCTCGCCGATATGTTCGAGATCGACGTCGAAGGGATCGTGCAGCGACACGCGGGTCTGCCGACCGTCTCGGAGGACGATGACACCATCATCGGTCATTGCGAAGGCGCGCTGGTCCATAGGGATGTAATCGTCGACCAGATGGGAGACGCCACCCGCCCAGCGAACGCTGACATTGATGTCGTCGGGGCGCGAACCCGGCTTCGGCCATTCCAGGGTGACGTCCACCCGCTCGCCGTCGACCCTGATCGGAAGGCCCTGCCGGCGCGGTCCTGCCAGTTGAAAGCCGTCATGCTCGTCCCATGCGGACAGAACGGGACCGGCCAGAAGATTGGTCCTGTAGTAGCGCTCGTCGAAGTCGTGATCGAGCAGCTTCAGCACACCGAGCCGGACGGCTTGCGCATCCGGCTCCTGCGCGACGGCTCCGAGGCTCCGCAGATTCCGGTCGATGAAGCCCGTGTCGAACTGCCCTGCCCTGAACTCCTTCGCCTCGCAGAGTTTCTTCAGGAAAGCGACGTTGGTCTTCGGACCCGCCACGATAGTCTCACCCAAAGCCCCAGCCAGTTTTGCCAATGCCTCGTCGCGGGTCGCCGCATGAGCGATGACCTTCGCGATCATGGGATCGTAATAGGGCGTGACGTCGGCCCCAGCCTCGACGCCCGTGTCGACGCGAAGCCCCTCGCCTTGCGGAAATTCCAGCGCCCAGAGCTTGCCTGTCGACGGCAGGAATTCCTTTTCCGGGTCTTCCGCGTAAAGGCGCGCCTCGACCGCGTGGCCGTCGATGGAAAGGTCGTCTTGCCCGAAAGGCAGTTTCTCGCCTGACGCCACGCGGAACTGAAGCTCCACGAGGTCGAGCCCGGTGATCGCCTCCGTCACCGGATGTTCCACCTGAAGACGCGTGTTCATTTCCATGAAATAGAAACGGTCGGTACGAAGCCCTTCGCGTCCGTCGGCGATGAATTCGACCGTGCCTGCGCCGACATAACCGACTGCCCGGGCGGCCTCGACAGCAGCCCGCCCCATCACCTGACGCATCTCCGGCGTCATGCCGGGGGCAGGCGCCTCCTCGATGACCTTCTGGTGGCGGCGCTGGAGCGAGCAGTCGCGCTCGAAGAGATGAACCACGTTGCCGTGATCGTCGGCGAACACCTGAATCTCGATATGGCGTGGCGAGAGGATGTATTTCTCCACCAGCACGCGCGGATCGCCGAACGCGTTTTGCGCCTCCCGCTGGGCGCTTTCCAGGGACGCGTCGAAGTCGGCGGCCTTCTCGACCCGCTTCATGCCCTTGCCGCCGCCGCCCGCGACCGCCTTGATGAGGACCGGATAGCCGATCTCGTAAGCCTTCTGGCGCAGGAAGTCCGGATCCTGCTTGGAGCCGTGATAGCCGGGCACGACCGGAACGCCCGCCTGCTGCACCAGCGCCTTCGCGGCATCCTTCAGGCCCATGGCTTTGATCGCGGAAGCCGGCGGCCCGACGAAGACGATGCCGTTCTGCGCGCAGGCTTCGGCGAACTCGGCACGCTCTGACAGGAAACCGTAGCCCGGATGGATGGAAGCTGCGCCCGTGCGCTTGGCGACCTCGATGATCCTGTCGATCTGGAGATAGCTCTCACGGGCAGGCGGCGGACCGATCAGCTGCGCCTCGTCCGCCATCTGGACAAAGAGCGCATCCGCATCCGCCTCCGAATAGACCGCAATCGTACGCATCCCCAGCCGCTTGGCGGTTCGGATGATGCGGCACGCGATCTCGCCGCGATTGGCGATCAGGACACTCTCGAGCATATCCATCCCTCTGTCCGAAATCCGTGGTCCGGTTGTCGACAGCTAGAGCAAAACCGGAGCGACTTGTCACCTGTGAAGGCGGGCCTGGAGACAACAGACGCCACCTGCCGGGGCCGGACCAGCCCCCTTGCCGCCCCGTGCGACGACGCAGCCTGGACCGCCCGATGATCGGGCTTGTTCCGGCCATGCGACGGACGTCGTCCCGCTGCGCGACGACCGAACAGAGAGTGCATCCCTTGCTGCTTCCCATCGGGCTTACTCCGCCTGCCCGGGCCCAATTCCACCTTCCCATTGCGTCCTGGTGCAACTCCCCCCTTGCTGGAGCGTTGATCTCGCGTTACCCTTTCTTGCAAATAATTCGCAACTGCAGAAGTAGGCATGGATCAACCCGCCCCCGTTTCCCTTGTCCGCAAAGCCGCCTGGCGTCAGGAATCGAGCCTGCCCTCGCTCCCGGAGGTCAACCGATCGATTGCCGTGCGGCGAGGATCCGTCTGGCGACGGGCGGCCGCCTTTCTCGGGCCCGGCTATCTGGTGGCCGTTGGCTACATGGACCCGGGGAACTGGGCCACCTCCATCGCGGGCGGGTCGAAATATGGCTACGCCCTGCTCTCCGTGGCCCTGATCTCCAACATCATGGCGATCATTCTGCAGTCCCTCTGCGCGCGGCTTGCCGTCGCCACGGGGCGCGACCTCGCCCAAGCCTGCCGGGACGCCTACCCGAAGCCCATTGCCTGGGGATTGTGGCTCCTGGCCGAGCTCGCCATCTGCGCCACCGATCTCGCCGAAGTCATCGGTACGGCCATCGGTCTCAACCTCCTGTTCGGCGTGCCGCTCGAGATCGGCGTCGTCATCACGGCGCTGGATGTCTTTCTCATCCTCTATCTGCAGAATCTCGGCTTCCGCTGGGTCGAGGCCTTCATCATCGCCCTTCTGGGGGTGATCGCGGTCTGCTTCGGGATCCAGATCGCGCTGGCGAATCCGGACTGGAGAGGCGTCATCACCGGCTTTGCGCCGACGACGGAGATCGTCACCAACCCCGACATGCTCTACCTCGCGCTCGGTATCCTCGGCGCGACGGTGATGCCGCATAACCTTTATCTTCATTCCGGCATCGTGCAGACGCGCGCCTATGGCGAGACGCTCCCCGAGCGCCGTGAGGCATTGCGGTTCGCCACCCTCGACTCGACCCTCGCCCTGATGTTCGCCCTGACCATCAACGCATCCCTGCTGATCCTCGCCGCTGCCGCCTTTCACCACACGGGGCGGACCACCATCGCGGAACTCGGGGAAGCGCACACGCTTCTGCAGGGGCTTCTCGGGACGGCCATCGCGCCGATGCTCTTCGGCCTGTCGCTTCTGTGCTGCGGCCTCAATTCGACCGTGACGGCCACCATGGCGGGGCAGATCGTCATGGAAGGCTTCATCGCCTTCAGGATGGCCCCCTGGATGCGCCGCCTCATCACCCGCGGCCTCGCCATCATCCCGGCCGCGGCCGTCACCATCGCGTATGGCGAGAGCGGCACCGCGAAACTCCTGATCTTCAGTCAGGTGATCCTGAGCCTTCAGTTGCCCTTCGCGGTTATTCCGCTGGTGACGCTGACGGCGTCACGGGACAAGATGGGCGACCTCGTCGCGCCGCGCTGGCTCACCGCCGTCGCAGGCGTGATCGCGGCCGTGATCGTGGTGCTGAACGTAAAGCTGCTGGCGGATTTCGTGCTGGGTTGAGAAGCGACAGCGCACGTTGCCATTCCCGGCCGGAGTGCCAGCGAAGGGAATTCATAACGCTGCGTCTGAACGTGGATCCCCACGCTGCGTCTGAACGTGGATCCCCACGCTGCGTCTGAACGTGGATCCCCTTCCCGGCCTCGGCCGCCGGGGATGACACGGTGCGGTTCCCCACTGTCATTCCCGGCCGGAGGTGACGCAGTCACCGCAGGGGAAGGGAATCCACGGACAAGCGCAACGCTTCTTTGGATCCTCTTCCCGCGCTCCGCGCGCCGGGGATGACAGGGTTGCGTTCCATCCATGTCATTCCCGGCCGGAGCGAAGCGACGGGGAAGGGAATCCACTCACAGGCGCAACAGCATCGATCACGTTCCCAGCCATATGGGCCGGCGGGATCACATGACCGCCCCGTCATGGCCGGGCCTGTCCCGGCCATCCACATCCTGGGAAGCGCCGCGCCTCACCTGATCTGGAATCACCGGCAGGAGGCCGGTGATGACTTGCATGTAAGGGACGGCTTTACGCGTCCTTCAGGCGTCCCAGCGCCTCTTCCATCTTCGCCTTGCGGGCGAGGGCTTCCTCGCGGCGTTCGCGCTGTTCCTCGACCACTTCCTCGGGCGCGCGCCTGATGAAGTCGGCGTTACCCAGCTTCGCATCGATCTTGCCGACGTCCACATCGAGCTTCTGGATCTCCTTGGCGAGCCGCGCGCGCTCGGCATCGAGGTCGATCACGCCCTCCAGCGGCAGCGCCGCCACCTCGCCGCGGATCAGGAGCTGGATCGAGCTCTTGGGCGCCGCGTCCGCGAAGGAGATGTCCAAGAGACGCGCGAGGCGCTTCACGATATCGCCCCAGCGGTCGGCGCGGCCCTTCACGTCGGCGGAGGGGGACACGAGCACGAGCGGGATCTGCGCACCGGCTGGCACGTTCGTCTCGGAGCGGGCGGAACGGATTTCGTTGACGAGATCCACCACCCAGCCGATCTCGGCCTCGGCCTGCGGGTCGACGAGATCGTCGAGGTTCGACCAGGGCGCAAGCGCCAGGATCGTCTCACGCTTCGGCCCCTCCTGCCCCTTCACCTCCCATAGCTCCTCCGTGAGGAACGGCATGAAGGGATGGAGCAGCTTGCAGATCTCGTCGAAGATGAACGCGATGGTGGCGCGGGTTTCATCCTTGGCGGGCGAATCCGCCCCCTGCAGCACGGGCTTGGCGAGTTCGAGAGACCAGTCGCAGAACACGTTCCAGACGAAGCGATAGGCCGCCAGCGCAGCCTCGTTGAACTTGTAGGCCTGGATTCCGGCGGAAACCTCGGCAATCGCCTTCGCGCATTCGCTGAGCGCCCATTTGTTGAGCGTCTCCTTCACCGACTTGGGGTCGAACCCGGCGAGGCGCCTGCACTCGTTCATCTCGGCGAAGCGAGCCGCGTTCCAGATCTTGGTCGCGAAATTGCGGTAGCCTTCCACGCGCTGGACCGACAGCTTGATGTCGCGCCCTTGCGCCGCCATGGCGGCGAGCGTCATGCGCAGCGCATCCGCGCCGTACTGATCGACCACGTCGAGGGGATCGATGACGTTGCCTTTCGACTTCGACATCTTGGCGCCCTTCTCGTCGCGGACGAGGGCGTGGATGTAGACCGTGTCGAAGGGCACCTCGTCCATGAAGTGCAGGCCCATCATCATCATCCGGGCGACCCAGAAGAAGATGATGTCGAAGCCGGTCACCAGCGTGTTGGTCGGATAGTACCGCTTGAGCTCCGGCGTCTCGTCCGGCCAGCCGAGCGTCGAGAACGGCCACAGCGCCGACGAGAACCAGGTGTCGAGCACGTCCTCGTCGCGCGTGAGCGCCACGTCGCGGCCATGCTTGGCACGAGCCTCGGCCTTCGCCTCCTCTTCCGAATGGGCCACGAACACGTTGCCCTCGTCATCATACCAGGCCGGGATCTGATGGCCCCACCAGAGCTGGCGCGAGATGCACCAGGGCTCGATGTTCTCGAGCCATTGGAAGTAGGTCTTCTCCCAGTTCTCAGGCACGAACTTGGTCTGGCCCTTTCGCACCGCGCCGAGGGCGCGGTCGGCGAGCGGCTTCACGTTCACGTACCACTGGTCCGTGAGATAGGGCTCGATGACCACGCCAGAGCGGTCGCCGTGCGGCACCGTATGGGGATGCGTCTCGATCTCGACGAGCACCTCGCGCTCCTCCAGCATGGAGACGATGCGCTTGCGCGCTTCGAAGCGGTCGAGGCCGTCGAGGGCAAGCACCGCCTTGAGATCGTCGGTCGAATCCAGGCCGTCGAGGAAGGCCTCGTTGCCGTTGAGCTTCAGCTCCGCTTCCGTGCCGAAGATGTTGACGAGCGGCAGTTTGTGGCGGCGGCCGACCTCGAAATCGTTGAAGTCGTGGGCGGGGGTGATCTTCACCGCACCCGTGCCCTTCTCCGGATCGGAATACTCATCGGCCACGATGGGAATGCGGCGGCCGACGAGCGGCAGGATCGCGTATTTGCCGACGAGATCCTTGTAGCGCTCATCCTCCGGATGAACCGCAACGGCCACGTCGCCCAGCATCGTCTCGGGGCGGGTGGTCGCAACCGTGATGGAGCGGTCGGGCATGCCCTCGATGGCGTAGCGGATATGCCAGAGATTGCCCTTCACCTCGACCTGCTGGACCTCGAGGTCGGAGATCGCGGTCTGGAACTTCGGGTCCCAGTTCACGAGGCGCTTGTCCTTGTAGATTAGGCCCTGCCTGTAGAGGTCGACGAAGACCTTCAGCACGGCGCGGGAGAGGCCCTCGTCCATGGTGAAGCGCTCGCGCGACCAGTCGCAGGAGGCGCCGAGGCGCTTGAGCTGGCGCACGATGGTGCCGCCGGACTCCTCCTTCCACTCCCAGACCCGCTTGATGAACTCCTCACGGCCGAGCTCGCGACGGTGGACCTGCTTCTCCATGAGCTTGCGCTCGACCACCATCTGGGTTGCGATTCCCGCGTGGTCGGTGCCCGGCTGCCAGAGCACGTCCCGCCCCCGCATGCGCTCGAAGCGGCAGAGGATATCCTGGATCGTATTGTTGAGCGCATGCCCCATGTGGAGCGAGCCCGTCACGTTCGGTGGCGGGATGACAATCGTATAGGGTACCGCGTCCTTGCGATCCGGGCGTCCGGCCTTGAAAGCCTCGGCCTCTTCCCAACGGGTGGAAATGCGCGCTTCGACAGCGGCGGGATCGAACGTCTTGTCCATCATGATGAATACCGGCCTTTTGGCGCGCCCCAAAAAGCGCGCAAGCAAGACGGCTACAAACCGGACGGATCGGACGAAGTCAACAGAGGCTTGAGAAACTCACGTTCTGCCGCGGGTGACACGCTCGATTTCAGCCTGGACGAGCCGCTCGACGAGGGCAGGAAGATTGTCGTCGAGCCACGCCTTCAGCATGGGGCGCAGCATCTCTTTCATGAGATCCTCGACGGTTTGGGGCTGGCGCGGTGGCACGACCGTGGCCAGGCGACCGAAGGCGTCGGCGACGCAGGCATGTGTCTCGCTCGAGAGGAGAGGCGCGTCCGGCGCGACAGGATCGGGCTGCGCCGCCCCCCTCCCGGAAGCGGCCTTGCTCACCGGCGCGGGCCGAGCCGGCGCTTCCACCCCATAGTCGCTCATGAGATGGCGAATGGAACGATCCGCCTCGAACAGATGGCCCGGCAGGGCACCCTCGCCCTCCGAAAAGCCGTCCTTGGCCTTCGGCTCGGCCGGCAGGATGGGTGAAACGTGGCGCTCGGTGAGATCCAGAACGGTTTTGAGAGGGGAGGAAACCGCCTCTTCGGCCTCCGGTTCGAGCGCCGTCTCCTGCTCATCGGAGATGATACGCCGAATGGAAGCCAAAATCTCTTCCATCGATGGCTCATTGACCTTCAAACTCGCCGAACCCATAGCCGCATCCAATATAATGTCGTTCAAGGAATCACATTCTTGCGAACGTTTTTAAGTATTTTACTTCAAAGTACAGAAAACAAGCGGGGCCAGAACTAAATGGTTCTGACCCCGATACCTATCAACGACCGTCAGGAGTGGTCAGGCCACCCCAAAGATCCTTGACCTGATCGTAGTGGATCTTTGCGCTGTAATGATTGACTGCGAGTCCGAGAGCACGGGAATTCAGCCGTCCCATGGCCTGGACGACCGCGTAGGATGCGACCACGCGGTCGCGCTGGGCCGTGATGAGGTTCACGCGGGCGTTCAGCAGTTCCTGCTGAGCGTTCAGCACGTCGAGGGTCGTGCGCTGGCCGACACGGGCCTCTTCGCGCACACCGCTCAGAGCCGTCTCGGCGGCGTCGATCTGGGCCTGGGCGGCCTGGATCTGAGCCCGCGCAGCTTCGAGCTGCCCCCAGGAGGAAACGATGGCGGCCCGGACCTGATCCCTGGTCGCATCGGCCTCCAGACGACGCTGCCCGGCGGTCTCCTTGGCCTGCCGGGTGCTCGCATAGGCCAGACCGCCGTCGTAAATCGGCACGGTCAACTGCGCGACGACGGAGGCCGTGAGGGCCTGGTCACCGCGAGTGCGGCTATCGTAACGGTCGGCCAATGAGCCACGCACGCCGACCTGTGGCGCCAGGGCGCCCTCCTCGATCTTGACCTGCAGCTCGGCCACATCCACCCGATGCTGAGCAGCCTTGATGGCGGGATGTTCGTTGAGAGCAACCCCGAGCGCGGAATCCACCGTCTTCGGAAGAAGCCGATCCAGGGGGCGTCCCGGTGCCAGCTGGCGCGGCTCGACGCCGATGACCTGTCGGTACTGGGCGATGCTAGCGCGCAGATTGGCTTCGGCGAGGCTCTGCTGCGAGCGGGCCGCCGCAAGGCGCGACTCGGCCTGGGCGACGTCCGTCCGGGTCACCTCGCCCACGTTGAAGCGGTCGCGGGTCTGTCGAAGCTGCTCGTCGATCACCTCAACGTTATTACGCTGCAAATCGAGAATTGCGGTGTCCCGCAGCACGTTCATGTAGGCCGAGGCGGAGTCGAACAGAGTGTTCTGCTCTTCGTTGCCCAAGGTCTCGCGGGACCCGAGAACGGCCGATTCAGCCTGACGAACCGAGTTCACCGTCCGGTTGCCGTTGAAGATCGACTGGTCGATCTCAAGGCCGATGCCGCGCGGGTTCAGGGCGCTGTTCGTCGTGGTGTTCCGCGAGAAGGCCGTGGAAGGGGTCTCGAACTGGGTCCAGGTCCGGCCCACATCGGCCGTGGCGTTGACCGTGGGGCGGTAGCCCGACTTGGCACGCGCCACGTTCTCGTCGGTCGCCCGAACGCTGGCGCGCTGGGCATTAAGGTTGGGATTGTTCCCATAGGCGCGGGCCAGAGCGCTCTCAAGCGTCTCGGCAGACACCCCATCCGCGCTCAGGAGCACGAACGCGGAAGTCATTGCCCCCAAGAGCACGCGGTACTTTTTGCTTGATCGCTTTTCGCTCACGCCCACCTGCCTGGCGCCGGCATGCGGTTTTCCGCATTTGGCGCCAATTACAATTCATCTCGACTCAAAGCGAAACAATACTGATGCGGACGGCGCGGGCAATAAGCCGCTCGAACTTAACCACGAATAGTACGGGGGTGTCGCTTTTTTGCGCCACCCCCACAGAAAAAATTTAGATTTTGGAAAGATTTCAGAACGTGAATCCGGGCTTCTGGACGAAGGGGGCCAGCAGGGGGGCGGCGGCATCGAAAAGATGGCGTTCACCAAAGGCATCGCCCGAACGGACGTAGAGCGTCGCCCGAGCGGAACGGCCCCGCCCCTTGACGCAGACGAGACGCCCCCCCTCGGCCAGCTGCTGAAGAAGGGCTTCCGGGCGGAGCTCGATGGCACCGTTCACCAGGATGGCGTCATAGGGCGCATTCTTGGAGCAGCCCTGGTCGAGGGGGCCGACCTCCACGACGACGCGTCCCGCGCCGGCTTCCGAAAGGGACTGCCTCGCCGCCGCAGCCAGAACTTCATCGGATTCGAGAGCCGTCACATCGGCGCCAAGCTCGGCGAAGACGGCCGACGAGTACCCGCGGCCGCAGGCGACGTCGAGCACCTTTGCTCCGGCCTCGATCCCGAGCGCCTGGATCATGCGCCCGAGAATCATGGGCGAGAGCATATAGCGCTGGTCGGGGCCGTCGCTTACGGCGATGTCCTGATCGATATAGGCAAGACCTTCACGACCCGGGAGGACGAAGCGCTCCCTCGGCACGCTGTCCATGGCGTCCAGCAGGGGAATGTCGTTCACGTCGAAAGTGCGCAGCTGGCTGTCAACCATCATCCGGCGCGCCTGCGAGAAATCGACCATGGGAGAGTGCCTTCAGAAAATCGGTTGGAGGCCTCGGAGGGAATCGAACCCCCGTACAAGGATTTGCAGTCCTCTGCGTAACCACTCCGCCACGAGGCCATCCGGGGCGTGCCACGAACGCGGCGGGTGCTCCATAGCAGAGCATTCCCCCAAAGAGCAACTGTCAGTTTAATGATGCGAGTCGTCATGAAGGGACTTGCAACCGCCGGAACCCGTGTTATATGCCTCCCACCGTCGCCGACGAGCTCTGCTTTCCCAGAGCGCAAGGCGAGGAGAGGCAGCAAGAAGCTTCTCGCAAGGTGTGGCATATTCCGGCGTGGCGCAGCGGTAGCGCAGCGGACTGTTAATCCGTTGGTCGTAGGTTCGAATCCTACCGCCGGAGCCAACCCTCCAGAAAACCCAAGCATATTCCAAAAATATAGCTGAACCGTTCGAAACAGGATGATTTGCTGTTTTGTCCTCGCTCGGCTGTTATTGGACCTTGGCCGCAGCAGGGTTAGAACCTCCGATCCTTTCCCCTCCCGTCAATGTCCTGCCTTGATGGAGAAGCAGCTTGGCCTCGCCTGCCCTCGTCTGGTTTCGCGACGACCACCGCCTCGGCGACAACCCGGCCCTGACCGCTGCGCTTGCGACAGGGTCGCAGGTTCTATGCTTTTTCATTCTCGACGATGTCTCTGAGGGGCTCCGCCCGCTCGGCGGCGCGGCCCGCTGGTGGCTTCACGGTTCGCTTCAGTCCCTCGATGAATCGCTTAAGGATGCAGGTTCGAGGCTGATTCTGTTGAAAGGTCCGGCGGCCGACCTCGTCGAGAGGGTCGCGTCCGAGACCGGCGCATCGGCTGTTTTCTGGAATCGGCGCTATGGGGCTGCGGAAATCGCCCTCGACGGCACGATCAAGAAACGCCTTACCGAGCGGGGAATCAGAGCGCAGAGCTTCAACGGAAGGCTTCTGCACGAGCCCTGGGAGATCAAGAACCAAGCCGGTCGGCCTTTTCAGGTCTTCACGCCTTACCTGAGAGCCGTGATGACGCGGCGCATCGCGCCCCCGCTTCCGGCCCCGGCAATGATTGCCTCCGAGGACTGGCCCTCTTCGGTTCTCGACTCCGCCGTTGCCCTTACGGATCTGGGGCTCGAACCCGCGACGCCCAATTGGGCCGGCGGCCTCCGACGCGCATGGCGGCACGGCGAGCGGGCGGCGCAAGTCAGGCTCGCCGACTTTCTCGCCCAAGGCCTGCGGGGATATGCGGAGAATCGGGATATCCCGGTGCTTGCGTCCACGTCGCGCCTGTCCCCGCATCTCCGGTTCGGCGAAATCAGCCCGCGGCAGATCTGGCATGCCGTGACAGGGCTGGTCGCCCATGAGCCCGGCCTGGAGCGGGATGCGGAGAAATACCTGAGCGAGGTGGTCTGGCGCGATTTCTGCCATCAGCTCCTCTACGACCACCCTCACCTTCCCTGGAAACCGCATAGCGGCCGATTCGAGAATTTCCCCTGGATCGACGACGGACGGGCCCTCAAGGCGTGGCAGCGCGGCCAAACAGGGTATCCCATCGTCGATGCGGGCATGCGCCAGCTCTGGACGACAGGCTGGATGCACAATCGCGTCCGCATGATCGCAGGCTCGTTCCTGGTGAAGCATCTCCTGACCGACTGGCGGCAGGGAGAGACTTGGTTCTGGGACACGCTGGTCGATGCGGACCCGGCCAACAACGCCTTCAGCTGGCAGTGGATCGCCGGCTCCGGGCCGGATTCGGCCCCCTTTCACCGCATCTTCAATCCCGTGGCGCAGGGCGAGAAGTTCGACCCCGAGGGCGCCTACGTCCGGACGTTCGTGCCGGAACTGGCGCGGCTCCCCTCAGCCTTCGTCCACAGGCCCTGGGAGGCCCCACCGGGCGTGCTCCAGGAGGCAGGGATTCGGCTGGAAGAGACTTATCCGGCTCCCATCGTGCCTCATGGCCCGGCGCGGGAGCGGGCCCTGGAAGCGTTTCGTGGCCTGCGCGGCCCGGCCTGAGGATCTTTCCGGCCAATGGGTGAACGGAGCGGCTTGACCCATCCGTCTCCTTGCCGTCAGCATCGCGTCTGATCCTCCGCAGGCCGGAAACCTGCCCCAGCTCGCTTTCAAGGACGACCATGACCGCCACGATGCTTCTGTTTCGCGATGACGCCTATGCCTCCTCCTGCCAGTCGACTGTCATCGGCGTCACGCCGGAAGGCGGCGTCATTCTCGATCGCACCATATTCTACGCTCAGGGCGGCGGGCAGCCGGGGGATGTCGGCACCATCGTGCGGGCCGATGGCGACAGGATCCCGGTGACGAACACGGTCTACGGCTCCGACCGCTCGCAGGTGGTTCATCTGGTGGGGCCTGAGGCCGCTGCCCGTTTCGCCGCAGGCGAGCCGGTCACATTGGAGCTCGATTGGGCGCGGCGGTTCAGGCGCATGCGCGTCCACACCGCACTCCATCTGCTGAGCGTGGTCCTGCCCTATCCGGTCACCGGCGGATCCATCGGCGAAGGCGACGGGCGGCTCGACTTCGACATTCCCGATGCGGGCCTCGACAAGGCCGAGATCACCGACAGGCTCAACGCCCTGATCGCGCGGGATGCCCCCGTCACCGAGCGCTGGATCACGGACGAGGAGCTCGATGCCAATCCGGGCCTCGTGAAGACCATGTCGGTGAAGCCGCCGCGCGGCTCGGGCCGGGTCCGCCTCGTGGAGATCGAGGGAATCGATCTTCAGCCCTGCGGCGGCACCCATGTGCGCCGCACCGGCGAGATCGGTCAGGTCGCGATCACCGACATCGAGAAGAAGGGCAAGCAGAACCGCCGTGTGCGCATGGCTTTGGTCGATTGACGCGCCCGCCCCTCACCTGTTCGATATTTCCAAGGATCCCGCCGATGTCCCAGCCCTTCGTCTCCACCGCCTGGTTGCAGGAGCACCTGAACGATCCGAATGTCGTGATCGTGGACGGCTCCTGGTACCTGCCCGCCCAGAACCGCGATCCCCAGGCCGAATATCTGGAGGGTCACATCCCGGGCGCGGTTCGTTTCGACATCGATACCGTGAAGGACGTCTCGTCCCCCCTGCCCCATATGCTGCCGACGCCCGAGGGGTTCGCGAAGGCTGCCGGCGCAATGGGGATCGGCGAGAACATGACGATCGTGGTCTATGACGGTATCGGGCTCTTCTCGGCCCCGCGCGTCCGCTGGATGTTCCAGATCTTCGGTGCGCCCAACGTAGCGATTCTCGAAGGCGGCTTTCCGGCCTGGAAGGCGGAAGGCCGGCCGGTCGAGACCGGGCCGGAGAAGCCGCGCGCGGCGAAAACCTTCAGGCCGTCCTTCAACGCGACCGCCGTCGCAGATGTCTCCGCCGTTCAGGAGGCTCTTCGCACGGGTGCCGCCCAGGTGGTCGATGCACGCGCGGCGGACCGGTTCAGGGGCGAGGCTCCCGAGCCCCGTCCCGGCCTCAAGGCCGGGCATATCCCGGGAAGCCTCAACCTTCCCTGGAGCGAGATTGTCGGCAACGGCCGCCTGAAGGACAAGGCAAGCATCGAGCAGGCCATCCGCGAGGCCGGCCTCGACCTGGAGCGCCCCATCATCACAAGCTGCGGCTCAGGCGTTTCGGCCGCAATCCTGTCGGTTGCGTTCGAAGCTCTGGGCCGCCCGGCCAAGGCGCTCTACGACGGTTCCTGGTCTGAATGGGGCGCGCGGGACGACCTGCCGGTCGAGGCCGGGCCAGCCAAGAAGGGATAAAGGCTCCCTACAAAAAGGCCCCATAAGAAAGCCCCGCTTGTCCGGGGCTTTTTGCTGGTCGGGGTGTCGGGCTGTCCGGGCTCAGTGGAGGATCTGGGACAGGAACAGCCGGGTGCGCTCGTGCTGCGGGTT
>JBOZRS010000051.1:0-11770 GCA_050789065.1 Microvirga sp. | reverse complement strand
CTCTGGGTCATGATCCACCTCCTGCTCTCAGAAGGGAATCACACTTCAGCCCAGGCCGAAACCTCTTGAATCTGCCTTTCAGTCCGATGCTCTAGGGTCTCTAAGCCTGGGCCTGTTCTGCCTTGCAACCGCTTTCCTGTTCCATTCCAATTTCGCCATCCGAAACGAGCTCTTGCATTTCGAAAAGGATCTCGCGATCGCGGGCGGTTTGTTCGTCTTGACTGCGACAGGAGCCGGAGCGCTGTCGGTGGATAGACTCTCCAAGCATTGGCAGCCCTTTGAATAGGCTTTGTGACGTGCGTGCTTGGGTTCCAATGCCTGCGTAGGCCCACCTCTTCGGATATCAGGACAGGCCAGTTCTTCATGCCCTTGAGCACGAACGATCCTGTACATTTTGGCAAAGGCATTGCGAGGAGATGCTCCATCAGGGAGGGCACCTGCATGGGCCGGTGAGACTATCTCGGTCAGGCGAACAAGGACTATTGACGGGCGAGCTGATCCTGGAAGCGGCGCATAAACTCCTGCAACTCGACCGCATTCAGATCCGAAACGGCCCAGAAGATCATCCCGCTGCCGGACCAATGAAGCGTATTGTATCCGTTGTTGACCGAGGACTGCGCCCGCTCGGCGCCGACGCCGTTTTTCTCTGCCGGCCAGACGAACAGGTTGATCACGTGTTCGCGGCGCTTGTACACCAGTGCCGCAACGGCTCGTCCGGCAATGTAGTCGAGCCGGCCACCGGTCAACGCAAAGCCCTCGTTCGCAAGATCGACGACCGGAGGAGCGAAGGCGATCCGGCCGTCGAACCACGGCTTCACCGTATGCTGGTTGGATGTTGTCACATCCGTGATATGGTCCGCCATCAGCGAGCGGACATGCTCGGCGACAAGCTCCTGCTCCAGATCAAGAGATGGACGCGGCACGATCAGGGCCGCGGCAAGCCCCGCCGCAAATGCAGCAATGGGGATGCCAAGACGTTGCCCCTGCCACAGGCGCTGCCACCAGCGGGCAGTCGTCGGCGCAACAGGGGCGGCCGGGGTAGGCTCGAGGGCTTCCAGAATCCGGGCCCGTAGAGCACCAGGCGCCCGATACCGCAGCTGGTCCTCCCGAAGCGCTGCCCGAAGCTCCTGCAGACGCTGATATTCGCCCGCGCAAGCCGGGCATGTTCTCAGGTGATCCTCGACCTGGAAGGCGTTGGCGGCATCCAGTTCGCTGTCCAGGTGGCCATGCAGGAGAACTTTCATGTCGGAACAGGGGACCGTCATGACCGGGTCTCCTCTCTGTCTGCGGTGCGTCGGCGCCAAGCCTCGACGAGCAGGTGTCGCGCCCGGGCAAGGCGGGACATCACGGTCCCGATCGGCGTTCCGGTGGTCTCGGCGATCTCCTGATAGGAAAGTTCCTCGAGTTCACGCAAAACCAGCGTCTCCCGGAACGGAAGGGGCAAGGCCTCGATCAACTCCCTCATGGTGGCGATTTCGTCGTGCCGGACAACGGCGGTTTCAGGACTATCCGTGGGATCGACCAGTCCGGCGGCGCGCTCCGATGCATCGCCCGGATCATCTCCCTGAATCGCCCCGGTACCGTCAAGCGGAACCGTCAAATTCGATGCCGCGGCTTTCGCCCAGGTGTGACAGCGGTTTCGCACAATCGCCAGGATCCAGGCCTTCGGATCACCGCCTCTGTACCCCTCGAAGGCACGGAACGCCCGCAAGAAGGCGTCTTGTGCGACGTCCTCCGCTGCGACGGGGTCCCGCAGCAGATAGCGCGCCAAGTTGTAAGCAGCGTCCAGATGCGGAAGCATCAATTCGCGAAAGCGCCGGGCGAGATCGGCTTGCTCAGCGGTTTCAGGCGACAGGAAGACCGGCACAGGTTCCTCCGCGCGTTGTGGAATTGTACCCTCGTTCCCCCTAACTGTCACACCTCCGGATGCTATGGATGGGCCTGCAGGCCATTGCTTGACCCTCCGCCCTGCCAGCGGCTGTGCTTCCGGAAAGACGATCTGCAAGGTCATGGTGTTGCCACTCATGATCGGACCTCCCCATGCATGTGAGGCGAACCCATGGTCAAAGATCTCCGGGTGGTTCGATGGACAATACTCCAATCGATCATGGGCGAGTGCCCGCAAGGCGAAGGTCTGGTGGCGTCGCGGCGCCCATGATGCTGATGCTGCGCTACCTGTCCAGACCGGATGCGACCTAGGTTTATTCCCATCGGATCGGACAATTTCGCGGGGTGTCTGGTGGCGGGTGCGAGTGAACACAGAGATCGATTCCAATCGACCGAGGCCAGCGGCTTGTGGGAATAACGGTCGGATCAGACAGGTCTCTCAAGATGAGGTCGGCCGAATGGCGCCTCGAACTGAGTGGCACGAGACTGTCCAAGGGACGGTGACGTGCCCGGGAGGCCACCATGGACACGAACCGTTGCGATCGCATCCTTGTCGCCGACAACAATCCGATATCCCGCGAAACTCTCGCTCGGTGGCTTCGAGCTGCAGGGTACGAGGTAATCACTGCAGATACGGGCGAGCAGGCATTTCTCATCCTACGGGATTGGCGGCACCCCATTGACTGGCTCTACACCCGGGCCGGTCTGCCCATCCTGATCGACGGCTGGATTCTGGCCGACGAGTATCATGACACCCACCCAACACGTCACGCCATCATCGCGGCGCCCGAGGCCCGGTTGTCCCATCAAGGCGATATTGTTCTTGCTCAACCGAATCCGGTGGTCGTGCTGGAGATCGTCCGTGGGCTGATCACCGCGAGTCGCAATCTGCCGGCGGCAGCCGAGATCAGACCCGATCATCGGAGAAATGCAGCATAATAACAGAGCGTCTGAGGTCAGCCCCACCATCCGGATCGGAAGGTGTTTCGGCCTGTCCTCATTGGAGGATTATGACAATGACGAACGAGGGAGCGCGCTGGTTTACCGGTGTCGATTGCGGCTTGCCGCCTCATCATGCATGTCACCCCAATCCCACAAGTATCAGTGCTGGCGAGCGGGAGCGTTTACAGGGTGATGCCTGTGCGGGGCATGCGATCTCGTTCGGGATTGCCTCCACTCGACTGGGTCGCAATTCCCGTGGCGCTGCTGTGCGGCTGGTATCCGCCTTGTTGGGGATACCAGCCGTTGAGAGCACACGGGAGTTGCACCCTCGGCACGAGGAGGCAACTCCGCTGCCGCAATGGATGAGCGCCACGCGTCCGAACCGGGCAGGCATGTTCATCCCGGGCCTCTTGGTTGCTCTTGCGGTTTTGGCAGCTGCAAACGGCATTTTGAGCGCTGTCCTGGAGCTGGTCTGGCTCTGATCGACCCGACACACACTTGCGAAAAGTCAGTTCCTGGCACTCCTGAGACGTAAGCGCCTGGTCCGTTTCGGCGGTCATGAGCCGACGTTCGTTGGATGGACGGGAGGTGAAAGGCTGACCCTAAGCGGTCGTTCAGAGGAGAGAACCTTTCAATGACGAACGAGCCGGCAGGGTCGCTGTGTGCAGACGGTGTACACCTTGAGCGCGCCGTTTCGCCGAACAGTTGTAGTAGCTTGCCTCACCAGACTGCAAGGTGGGTCATATCCGGCCTTACTGCCCATCCGCCCCTCGCATTGACCGGCGCCACTCCTCCAGAAAGCGCGCACGGCGGGCACGGTCCTGGACAACGAGGAGTTCAGGCCCGATCGTGATCGGGTTGAAGGTCCCTCCCATGGACAGGGTCATCGGTCCATCGACCTCCGGCGGAAGAGGTGTCTCGGCCCCAAAGAAGAAGGATGCCTCCCTCCCGACACGCTGACCACGCTCCGACAACAGGTAGTCGACAAACCGCAGGGCCCCGACCGGTCTGTGGCGACCCGCCGGAATCAGGACGGCCCGGCTCAGGACGAGGTTATAGTCCCGCGGAATGACAATGCCGATCGGAGCGCCCGCCCGGAGAGCCCCATAGGCATAGGATCCGAGGAGATTATACCCGAGCGCGATGCGCCCTGCGGCCAAGTCCGCCAGCACGTCCGATGTGCAGCAATGCACCACGGCATGGGCCCGGCCGAACGCCTCGAGCAGTCTTCCATAGGTCGAGGAGGTCCGGGCATCATACGAGGCGAACAAGTAGCCGATCCCGGACTCGGTGATGTCGTAGGAGCCGATCTTGCCATCGTAACGATCCGGCTTGGCGCGCAGCAGATCCAGGAGCTCGCCTCGCGTTCTCGGAATGTCTTCTGGCGGTACGAGAGTGCGGTTGAACACGATGACGGCAGGTTCGATGGTGAAGCCGAAGATCTCATCCCGCCACTTCGCCCAGGAAGGCGTTTGCGCCGTCTGCGGTGAACGGAAGGACAGGGCGCATCCCTGATTGACCAGAGCCACGAGCTGATCCACCGATGACGACAGGACGATGTCCATTGGGCTCTCACCGGCCGCACAGGCTTTCTGTGCCGCCGCGAAGAGGTCATTGGTCACGTACTCGTTGTACTCGATGCTGACCGTCGGTATCAGCGCCTGAAAGTCCTGAATCAGCGGCTTCATAGCCGCGAGATCCGTTGCTGCGTGGATTGCAATCACGCTTTGCTCCCCGCCAGGGGCCGGAAAGCGTGTGACCTCGGCCGCGAGAACGGCCGGTAGGCCAGCCAGGAGGCCGCAGCAGCTCAGGACAGCTCCGATAAGGCGAAGAAGCATGGTCATGGCTCCTGTAAAAAGGGAGGAGAGGCATGGCTGCCCGCATCAAGGCGGCGGAACGTCAGAACGACTGCAAATCCCTCGCCGGAGTGCTCGCGAAAGCGAAGCTCTCCCTCGTGCGCCCGGACCACATCAACGGCGATCGAGAGGCCGAGCCCCGATCCTGTGCCTGCCGGATCTCCCGATTGGAACGGCTCCCGAACGCGGTTCCAGTTCGCAACGGGAATGCCAGGTCCGTCGTCGATGACCTCGACGGAAGCGCGCTCGGCGTCCGCACTGACCCGGACCGTCAGCCGGCTCCTGGCGCCATGCTTGAGAGCGTTGTGAATGATGTTCGCCAGGGCTTCGCGAAGGCTGACCACGTCACCTTCGATCAGGACCTGCTCCACTTTGGCTTCAAAGCTGATCTCGACCGGTCGGCCCAGGGAGAGCGGCACGGCTTCGGAGAGGGTGCGGCGCGCCAAGCCAACCAAATCGACCGGCTCGAACTGATCGATCTCAGCCCGATGGATGACCATGGCATGGCTGAGCAACTGGTTCGTCAAGCGGGCGAGCTCCGTGGCCCGTTCCTGCACGCGCGCGAGCTGCCGCTCCTGCCGTGTTGGGTTCGTCTCTGTGGATAGAAGGTCAACCTGCGCAATCAGAGCCGTCAGAGGCGTTCTGATCTGGTGGGCGGCATCGCCGATGAAGCGATTCATCAGGCCGATGCGGCGGGAGAGGCGCTCCATGAAGTGGTTGATCGACGTGACCAGGACAAAGATTTCTCGCGGGACCTCGACATCGAGCGGGGTGAGGTCTTTTGGCTCGCGGGAACGCAATGCCCTGTCGATAACCCTCAATGGCGCAAGAGCCTGCCGCACGGCAATCATCATGGCGATCAGGGCCAGGCCACACATCGCGAGCACAAGCAGGGATGCCTTCGCCGTCAGATCCTCAGCCAGGGCTGAGCGGGCCTCCCGCGTCTGGGCCACCGTCACGGTGGCCCACCCCTGGGCGGCAGGTTCCGGAACGAGACGCCTCACTGTGACCATTCGCACGGGAATCTGACGGTATCTGCCATCCGCGACTACGGGACCCTGGGAGAGGCTGGACGGTGTGGCCGTCGAGCGCAGATCGTCATTGCCTGTCAGGACCGCACCAGATGGATCCCGGACCTGATAGAAGATCCTGTCATTCCGCGCCAAGGCGAGCGTTTCGAACGCGGAGACGGGAGGCTCGACACCAATCTTCCCGTCCTGAACGGAGATGGCATCCGCGATCTGGAGCGCCGCACCGACGAGAAGCCGGTCGTAGGCATCGTCGGCTGCGACCCTTGCATAGTACCAGGCTGCGGTCGTGAGGATAATCGCCCCCAGCAGCAGGACTGTCGCAATGATCAGCGACAGGCGACGGAAGAGGGACTGGCCGCGCGCAATCATGGGCAGACGATCTGATACCCGAGGCCTCTCAGGGTCCGGATCTCGACAAGGGAACTTGAAAGCCTTTTCCGGAGTCGGGCGATCGATTGCTCGACGGCGTTTTCGCTGGGCTCATCGTCGAACCCGAAGAGCTGATCGATCAACTCATCCTTGCTGACGATTCGTCCTGGTCGCGACGCCAGGATTTCGAGAAGGGACAGTTCGCGCCGGGTCAGTTCGATGGCGACACCGCTGATTTCAACGGACCGGGCCGCCGTGTCGATAACCAGATCGCCGCAGATAATCTGGTTTGTGGCACTTCCCGTGTTTCGTCGCGATAAAGCCCGAACACGGGCTTCGAGTTCACGAAAGTCAAACGGTTTGACGAGATAATCGTCAGCGCCAAGGTCGAGAGCCCCCACCCGGTCGTCGATTTCGGACCGGGCTGTCAGCACCAGGACTGGGACCGCGGATTTTCGCCGGCGCAGGTGCTTGAGGATCGAAAAGCCGTCAAGCTTCGGCAACATGATGTCCAGGATCACGAGGTCGTAGGGCTGGATCTCAAGGACCTCGTCGGCCACGCCGCCATCCTTCTCCCAGTCCACGGCATGTCCCAGGCGCTCAAGCCGGGCAACGATCGCCTCGCCGACGTCGACGGTGTCCTCGACCAGAAGGATCCGCATGATCACCTCCTAACCCCATTCGAAACACGTCCCCTCGGAGAGCCTGTCAGGTTCATGTCAGGTTGGAGCCTTACGACCTCCCTTAGCACCCCACCAAGCGGGCGCACCAGCCTCTTAGGGGAGGAGACATGAACATGCATTCGAGGCTCGAATTGCCTCAGCCGCTGCTCGCGGTTGACGGCGTCACTCTCCAGTACAAGACAGCCGATCATCTTGTCACCGCGACCTATCGCGTTGATTTCGAGGTCCTGCCGTCCGACCGATACATTCTTCTTGGACCTTCCGGTTGTGGGAAGTCCACGCTCCTGAAGGCGATTGGGGGATATATGGCCCCGGTCGAAGGGGAAATCCGCCTCAAGGGCAAGAAGGTCTCGGAACCAGGACCGGACCGCATGATGGTTTTCCAGGAGTTCGATCAGCTCCTGCCCTGGAAAACGGTCAAGCAGAACGTGGCCTTCGCCCTCACTGCCAGCGGAAGAGCCAGCGGGGCAGAGGCAACTGACCGCGCTCTCCACTACATTGAGAAGGTTGGCCTCGCGAAATTTGCGGACTCCTTCCCTCATATGCTTTCGGGCGGCATGAAGCAGCGTGTGTCGATCGCCCGCGGCATGGCCATGGAGCCTGACATCCTGCTGATGGACGAGCCGTTTGCGGCACTGGACGCCCTGACCCGGCGCAAGATGCAGGACGAGTTGCTCCAGCTTTGGGACGATACCCATTTCACGGTCATCTTCGTCACTCATTCCATCGAGGAGGCCATTCGCGTCGGCACACGCATCCTCCTTCTGTCTCCCCATCCGGGACAGGTGAAGGCCGAGCTGAACAGCATCGCACCTGATGAGATCGGCACGCCGAGCCAAGCCAAGCTCGAAGCCCGGATCAACGACATGCTGTTCGCCAAGTGAGGAGACGACCCATGGCTCATACCCAGCTTGCACTTCGTTCCGAGATCATCCGGGAGCCCAGCCAGTCCCATGTCACTGACGTCGAAAGGCCCTTGAGCCTGTGGGAAAAGCTCTACCGTAACGGTTTTGCCCGCAAGGCCGTGATCCTCGTGGCCCTGGCCCTGATTTGGGAACTGTACGGCCGCTGGCTCGACAATCCCCTGCTGTTCCCGCCCTTCTCGGCGACCCTTGAAGCCTTCATGACGGACATTGCCAACGGGGTGATCCCGGCGCGAGCGTTCGTCTCTCTCCAGACGCTCCTGATCGGCTACGGCATCGGCATTGCGCTCGCAGCCGTGCTGACGACGCTTGCCATCGGCTCGAAGGTGGGAACCGACCTCCTCGAGACGCTGACCTCGATGTTCAACCCGTTACCGGCCATCGCCCTGCTGCCGCTCGCGTTGATCTGGTTCGGCCTCGGTCGCGGCAGCATTGTGTTCGTCCTGGTCCATTCCGTCCTCTGGGCGATTGCCCTCAACACCCATGCGGGGTTCCGCTCCGTTTCCAACACCCTGCGCATGGTCGGGATGAACTATGGCCTGCGCAATCTACGGCTGGTCCGTCTGATCCTGATCCCAGCCGCCTTTCCGGCGATCCTGACGGGTTTGAAGATCGGTTGGGCCTTCGCATGGCGCACCCTGATCGCGGCAGAACTCGTGTTCGGCGTTTCCTCCGGCGCCGGCGGGCTTGGCTGGTACATCTTCGAGAACAGGAATGCTCTCGAGACCCCCAGCGTTTTCGCCGGACTGTTCACCGTCATCATCATCGGCCTCTTCGTCGAAAACGTGATTTTCGCCAACATCGAGAAGAAGACGATCCGCCGCTGGGGCATGCAGCACTAGGCATGCTCTCGGCATTCCCTGCCGTCCATAATCAACAGAGGAAGAAACGCACCATGCAGTTCAGACCATTGAAAGATCTCGTTGCGGCCACAGCCATGGCCTGCGCACTAGTCGCCGGCACGGCCGCACAGGCCGAGGTGAGCGAGGTCCGCCTCTCGAAAGGATTCGGGATTCTCTACCTGCCCCTCTTCGTCATGGAAGACCGGAAGCTGTTCGAGAAGCAGGCCGCGAAGGCGGGGCTGGGTGACATCAAGACCACATGGCTGTCCCTGGACGGAGGCAACGTCATCAATGACGCGATGATCGCCGGCCAGCTCGACATCGCCGGTACCGGTGCCCCGGGTTTCATCACGCTCTGGGCAAAGGGTAGGGGAAGTCCGAAGACCGAGGTGATCGGCGTCTCCGGCATGAGCTCGACCTCCCTTTGGCTGAACTCCAACAATCCGGACATCAAGTCGCTCAAGGACTTCACGCCGAAGGACAAGATCGCGCTGCCCGGGATCAAGACGTCACTGTCCGCAGTCGTCTTGCAGATGGCTGTCGCCAAGGAGTTCGGCCGGGAGAACTACACCAAGCTCGACCCCCTGACAGTCAGCCTGCCCCACCCTGAAGCCATGGGTGCCCTGACGTCCGGCAAGACCGAGGTGACGGCTCACTTCACGTCTCCGCCATTCTCCTATCTTGAACTTCAGGACAAGAAGATCCATCGCGTGCTCAACTCGGTGGACGTGCTCGGCAACATCACTCTGGATGTGGTCTTTGCAGCGAAGCGGTTCGTCGAAGCCAACCCGAAGATGACGGAGGCCTTCCTAGCGGCCCTTGACGAGGCCAATGAGTATATCGCGCAGAACAAGAAAGGCGCGGCGGAGATTTATGCGCGGCTCTCGCCCGTGAAGGTTTCGGAACAGGAAGTCCTTCAGATCCTTGAGGACCCGGATTCCCGCTTCTCGTCAACGCCTAACGGCATCATGGACTTTGCCGAGTTCATGCACCTGGCCGGATCGATCAAGGTCAAGCCGGCGAGCTGGAAGGACCTGTTTATCGCACCGTTGCAGGCCCGCGCCGGAAGCTGATCCGACGAGAGGGTAGCGTCAGAAACAGCACGGGGCTGAGAGGTGGCACCACTCGTGAAGCGTGGTGCTGCTTTCTGCATGCACAGCGTGCGAGCTTTGGCAGCGGGTCAGATTGATTGGCACCGGTTGATATGGACGTGATAGTTGCGGCAGACGAACGCCCTTTGATGTCATCTGCTGCAGGACAGGTTCCAGGTTAATGATTGCTCCTTAGGAGCAAGGCACAGGGAACTGTCGCAAACCTGTAGGTAACTCCGTTCGGTCTACATCTCCGGCCAGCTCCCGGGGGTACATGATGTTCAAAGGCCGCCATCTCGATCGCTCGGTGATCCTGCTGTGCGTCCGGTGGTATTTGGCTTACAGCCTCAGCCTGCGGGATCTTGAGGAGATGATGGCCGAGCGCGGGATCTCGATTGATCCCGCGACTATTCATCGTTGGACCGTCCACTATGCTCCACTCCTGCTGGAGCAGTTCAACCGGCGCAAGCGACCCGTTGGCCGGAAATGGCATGTGGACGAAACTTACATCAAAGTCCGAGGGCAGGGGATGTATCTCTACCGTGCCATCGGCAGCCATGGCGACACGGTCGAGTTCCGGTTCAGCGAACGGCGTAATCTGGTGGCGGCCAAGCGGTTCCTGCGCAAGGCGCTCAAGCGGCATGGTCGACCCGAGCGGATTGTGATCGACGGCAGCCAGAGCAACCGTGAAGCGATCCTCTCCTGCGATACTGCTGATTGGCTCCAGAAGAGAACACGGCGTGATTTGAAACTCATTCGCATCCGGCAAAGTGCCTACCTGAATAACTGCATCGAGCAGGACCATCGCGCTATCAAGAGGCGTGTCCGACCCATGCTCGGCTTCCAGTCTGTGGCCGCTGCCCGTGTGACCCTGAGTGGGATCGAGATGGTGCATATGATGCGCAAGCAGCAGGCGAACTACGTCCGCAACCGGCAGCCATCGCGCGCCGAGCAATTTGAACTGCTTGCCGCCTGAGCGCGCGACTGAGCGTCTGCCCTCCTCTCGTCCCCTCTCCGAATTTGCGACGCAACTGCTGCTGCTGCTTAGCTGTTATTCGCCTATAGTGCCATGGCCGCTCACACCTGACGGGGGACAATCATGAAAAGAGCCGTGTCGTCGATAATCGTCTTAGGACTCACGGGACCTGTGTGGGCGCAGGAGATCCCAGCCGGCATGGCCCCGATCATCAGCGCGAAATACGGCGAGCGAGTTTGCGGGTACAAGGTGAACCTCGAAAAGCTGGCCGATCACATCCAGCAAGTGTCAGCCACACCAGCGCCATCGGTTTTTCAAGATCCGGAACTGCCCAAAATGATGGATCTGAGGTGGAAGCAGTATGATGAGATGGGTAAGGCGAAAGCCTGCCCCACGATCTTCCGGGAGTATGGACCTCGCGGCACCGTGGCCCGGGGGATCGTCAGCAAGTGACATCACCGGATTGGGCCGCACTGAAACACAGAGAATGGCTGTCTGACCTCAACGCCGACGCAAAAAACCCTGCCCGTTGCCGGGCAGGGTTCGAGTGCTCTCCTCGCCTTCGGAGTCCGCTCCGAAAACAGCATCAGTAGGACACGCCGCCGTCAGGCTGTCAAATCCAGCACTGTATTAACGCGCCGTTAACGAAAGGGAAGATGCCTTCAGGCCAGCAAATGCGCCGGCAACGAGCCTATTTCCGGGCGCTGTTGCAGCTTTGCCATAGCCATAATCTGGCGCTGAGCCATACTCTGCTTTGCGACTCCTCGCACAAGGGATGAATGCTCATGAAAACGCGTCTTCTCGGCCTGCTGGCCGCCACCGCCCTGACCACCGCTGGTGTTTCCGCTGCGTCGGCTGCCGACCTCCCGATGCGGGCGGCGCCCCCGGCTCCGATCATTGCGGCAGCCCCGATCTTCACCTGGACAGGCTTCTATGTCGGCGTGAACGCCGGCTATGGCTGGCAGAACGACAACAACAGCAACTCCGCCTTCGTGCCGGCCGGCGCGGTCGGTGTCGGCTCCGTTCCGGGCGCCATCACCTTCGGCGACAGCAGCAGCGACGGCTTCGTCGGCGGCGGCCAGCTCGGCTACAACTACCAGATCGGCTCGTTCGTGGTCGGCGTCGAAACCGACATCCAGTGGGCTGACCTCGGCGGCAACAACGGCGATG
>JBOZRS010000050.1:0-7254 GCA_050789065.1 Microvirga sp. | reverse complement strand
TGGTGGGGCGGCCGCGCGCCGACCCCGAACAGAAGCAAGACTTCGGCGACAGGACAGTCACTCGGGGGGATTGACACCCAACGGCCCATTACAGAAGCACTACAGTTGCATCTTTCGCTTGCGATGGGAGATTTGCGCCATCGCCTGATGCGCTCGCCGCCACGCAGACCAAGCGATCACGACGACAGGTTCGATCCGGCGCTGCTGGAGGCGGGTGGCCACGCGGCGGATTTCCTGGACAGACCAGCGTACCAGCGCTGCAGCCTTGCTTCGTCGTTTCTTTTTTGGGGTGAGGTCAGGGTGTTGGCACGCCGGCGCACCGCAGCCATCATGGCAAACGCCAGCATCACCAATGAGACATGCCGATGCCAGCTGCGCCATCCCCTGACACGAGGCATCGTGCGGTTTTCTCTTGTTTTGTTAGGCACTCTTAGTATCGGAGTGTTACATCTCGCTGAAGTGCCGAAGCATTCGTTCGGCATCCGGCTCGCGGCCGGTGAAGAGCCGGAAGGCACCGACAGCCTGGAAGACGGCCATGCCGCCGCCGGACATGGTGCGGCAGCCTCGCGCACCGGCTTGGCGCAGCAGCTCCGTCTCCAGTGGAAAATAGACAACGTCGGCAACCCAGAGGTCCTGGCGCAACAGATCGGCCGGGAGCGCCATGCCGGGATATTTTGCCATCCCAAGGGGGGTCGTATTGACCATCCCATCGGCCGCGGCCATGGCTTCCACAACGGGAACGCCCGTCGATGCGCGGCTCTGGCCGAATCGCTCGCGCAAGGCCGTGACAAGAGTTTCGGAGCGGTCGTCATCAGTATCGATGACGACAACTTCGCCCGCACCTACCGTCAGGAGAGCATGAGCGACAGCCGCCCCGGCGCCCCCGGCACCGAACTGAACCACGCGGTCGCGACGTACATCGGACAACTCACGCCGGAAGCTCTCGGCAAACCCCCACCAATCGGTATTGTGCCCCACACGCCGACCATCCTTCAGTAAGACTGTGTTGACGGCCCCCAGCGCCGCCGCGTCAGGCGATAATTCGTCGAGAAGCGGAATGATGGCCTGCTTGCAGGGATGCGTGATGTTCAAACCGGCAAAGCCGAAATGCTGCGCAGCCTTGAGGATGTCTGGCAAGGCATTCAAATCAAGCCCGAACATCTCCAGGTCGATCAGCTTGTAAACATACCGCAGCCCCTGCGCGGCGCCTTCCCGCTCGTGAAGAGCGGGTGTCCGGGAGGCTTGGATGCCGGCGCCGACCAACCCGACAAGAACTGACGGGTAGGTCCAGACATCCGTGGCGGTGCCTGCCCGGAATCCGGCTTCGCGGGATGGTTCTCCGGTCATGGGCATCAGGTCCCAGCCAGGGGCGTGCCGATCATGTTGAGCAGGGCCTGCACGGCTATAGGATACCCATTGGTGCCGAGGCCTGCGATGACGGCCGTCGCCACCGGTGAGACATAGGATTTGTGATAGATCGGCTCGCGCTTGTGAATGTTCGAGATATGCAGCTCGATGATGGGGCCTGGAAACATCTTCAGCGCATCCATGATGGCCATGGACGTGAACGTGAAGGCGGCCGGATTGATGACGATGCCGCTGCCCTCATCGATCGCTTCATGCACCCACTCGATGATCTCGTATTCCCTGTTGGACTGGCGGAAGACGATGGGCTGTCCGGGCGCAGTCTCCCGGCATTGTGCTTCGACTTCAGCCAACGTAGTGCGGCCGTAGATCTCCGGCTCACGGGTTCCGAGGCGGTTGAGATTAGGGCCATTCAAAATGTAGATCGGCTTGCTCATGATGTGCTTCTTTTGCAGTGGGCCCGTTCATCCCTGATAGCCGAACAGGCGCGGGAGCCAGAGGACGGTTTCTGGCACGAAGGTGAGGATCGCGAGCGCGACGAGCATGGCGAACAGGAAGGGGAGCGTATCGCGAACGATGTCGCGCAACGGCTCTCCGGATATATTCGCCATGATGAACAGTAGCAGGCCGTAAGGTGGCGTGATCAGGCCTATCATGATGTTCACGACCACGACGACACCGAAATGGACGAGATCGATACCGAGCGCCCGCGCCGTCGGGATGAAGACCGGCACGACGATGAGCAGGATCGCCGTTCCTTCCAGCACGCAGCCCAACAGCAGCAGCAGAACGTTGACGAGGATCAGGAAGCTGACCGGCGAGAGATTCCATCCCGCAAGGAGCGCCTTCACGCCTTCGGGAATATTCTCAACAGTAACGACGTAGTTGAACACGAGCGCACCGGCGATCAGCATGCCGATGGAAGCCGTTGTACGTGCGCTGACTGCGAGCGATTGATAGAAGTCGCGCCAGCTCACACTTCGATAGAGACCGGCCGAAATGAGGAGCGCATAAGCTGCCGCCACGGCAGCCGCCTCGGTGGGGGTCATCACGCCGCTGTAGATGCCGCCAAGAAGGACGACCGGCATCATCAGAGAAGGAAAGGCCTCCCAGGTGATCCGCGGCAGCTTGTGCAGGGGAACCGGCCTCTCGACAGGGAAGTTCCGGCGGCGGGCTGTGATGAAGACGATGATCATCTGGCTTAATGCCATCAGCAGGCCCGGAATCACGCCGCCCAGGAACAGATATCCGATCGAGGCATCCGACACGAGGGCGTAGAGAACCATTGGGATCGACGGCGGGATGATCGGTCCGATGACGGAGGAGACGGCCGTCAAGGCCGCGGCGTAGCTCGGCGTGTACCGGCCATCACGGGTCATCATCACCTGCATCATGCGCCCTGTGCCGGCGGCATCGGCGATCGCCGAACCGGACATGCCGGCAAAGATGATGCTCTGCAGGATGTTGACATGAGCCAATCCGCCGCGGAAACGGCCGACCAAGGCGTTGCAGAAGGTCATGAGCCGGTCTGTCATGCTTCCGATGTTCATGAACTCGGCCGCCAGGATGAACAGCGGTACGGAAAGAATGATGTAGTTGGAGTACATCCCGTTCAGGAGTTGCTCCGCAGCCGTTCCCATGTCCAGCCCTGCCAGGAACAGGTACAGGATCGAGCCCACGATCATCGCATGACCGATGGGGAGGCCGAGGAAGGCGAGACATGTGATCGCGACAATCGCGAGCGAGAAAGGGCTTGTCAGGTTCATACGCCGGAACTCGCCTTGGTGGGGTCGAACTCCTCCGGTGCTCTGCCCAGCAGAGCCTGCCAGCCAAGCCAGACATAGCGGATGATGCTGGCAACGACAAAGACGACATAGATCGAGAACAGCCAGTCGAAGCGGATCTTGAGATAGCTCGTCTTTTCCACCTTCATGAAGGTGACGTAGTCCAGAACCGCCGGGAGCGAGACCACGTAAAGCGCAATCAGTGTCAGGGCGGTGATGATGCACATCGCCCTGCGGGCTCCGGGGCTTACCGCCCCGTAGATGATGTCGAAACGAATTTCCTCCCGTTCGGTGATGACGAAGGCCGCGCCCCAGAGAACGAGCCAGATCCAAAGGATCGCGCTTGCCTCATGCGTCCAGCCGATGGGCAGCCCGAGAACATACCGGAAGACGATCTGGAGGAGAAAAGCCAGGAACATCGCCGCGAGCATGGCGGCCGCGACGTTCTCGGCACGTCGGGCAAGCCAGAAGCCAACGGTCCTTAACCCTGCGGTCATGGAAACCATCCCTTGTTTCAGAAGGGCACTCCAAGCATCACTTGGAAGCAAAAGGACCGCCGGGATATCGCATGTCCGGCAGCCCTGGATCTGGCCTTACATTGCGTTGATCTTGTCCAGCATGCCCGGCTCCCAACTCTTTGCCAGATCCGAGGCGAGATACTTCTTCTGAGCAAAGTCGCGGAAGGCTTTCAGGTCAGGCGTATAGACGTTAAGGCCCTTTTCCTTGAAGAAGCTGACAAGCTCAGCCTCTTTCTTCAGATGCTCCTGGGTGCTCCACTCGATCGCCTTGTCGGCAGCGGCCTGGAAAGCGGCCTGCTTCTCCGGCGACATGGCGTTCCAGACCTTGTTGGACACCGCCAGCAGATCGAAGCCGACGAGATGGGAAGTCAAGGCAATCTGCGACATCACCTCGTAGAACTTCATGTTCTGCACGTTCGGCAGCGGGTTGTCCTGGCCGTCGATCGCGCCTGTCTGCAGGCCGGTATAAACCTCTGCATAAGCCATCGGCGTGGGGTTCGCCCCGATGGCCTGACCCAGGAATTGCCATGCATCGCCGCCAGGCATGCGCAGCTTGATCCCGGCCATATCCTCTGGCGTATTGATCTTCTTGTTCGGCTTCAGACCGATCTGGCGAGCGCCAAAATAGGTGGGCCCCAGGATATGAATGCCCAACTGGTCCGAAGCCATCTTCTTCAGCTTCTGCCCGACATCGCTGGCGAATACTTTCTTCAGGTGGTCGGCATCGCGGAACAGGTAGGCCGATGTGACGATGGACCAGGCCGGGATTTGATTGGAGATATCCTGCGGCGCAACATTGCCCATCTCCAGATTGCCCCGCTGCATGGCCACGAGTTCGGTGCCCTGCTTGAACAGGTTGCCGCCGTAATAGGGCTGAAGGGTGAAGCCCTGGGCCTTAATCTCCTCTCCGAACCGTTTCATCATCTCGGCCCGGATATCTTGCTCCGAGAAAACGGCCGAGAACCTCAGGTTCGTAGTCGTCTGGGCGACGGCTGGCCCGCCTGTGCCCCATGCCAGAAGGGCTGCACCTGCGGCCATGAGAAGGCGTCGATTAATGCTGAATGCCATATGTTTCCTCTCCTTGTATTACCGCGCATGAATCTGCGTCTTGAACAGCACTATCCGCTCCGATAATTACAAAATCAATATGTGTTCCAGAAAACATCTGATATTTTGGAGTTTGCCAGATGTTCTGGTCTGCCCTGAGGGTGAGGCAGCTTGGGAGGAGCCATTGGTGGCTGTGCATCGGATAGCGGTGGCCGGATGAGCATCGAGTTGCTGGCGACGTCCATCGCGGATCGCGCCTATGATCGGATCCGGTCCGACATCATATTCGGCCGCCTGAGGCCTGGAGCTCGCCTGCGGCTGGATCGATTGGCAAACGAATACGGGACAAGCGTCAGCACGCTGCGCGAGATCCTGAGCCGGCTCTCATCGGAAGGTCTCGTTGTTGCACAGGGGCAGCGTGGCTTTCAGGTCGCCCCCGTTTCCCCCGAGGGATTCGAAGATGTCGCGGCGATGCGTCTGCTTCTGGAGACCTATGCGCTGCCTTTGTCCTTCGCGGCCGGAGACCTGGAGTGGGAGAGCCGTGTCGTCGCCGCGCATTACAAGCTGGCTGTCCTGGAACGTCGGATGTTGGCAGGGGATCAGGAAGGCACTGAACTTTGGAAGCGGTATGATCGTGAGTTCCACCAGGCGCTGATTGAAGCCTGCGGCTCCCAGACCCTGCTGGACCTCTACGGCGGCGTCTTCGACCAATACCTTCGCTATCAAATGGTGGCGGTCGTGTTCCGGGGGGAGATCGCAGCAGAGGAGCATAGAATGCTGCTGGATTGCGCGCTGACCCGCAGTGCTGACCGGGCCTGTGCGGTGCTGACCCAGCATGTGAACGGATGTGTGGCCCACACGCTGGAGAGCGGAGTGCTGGCATGATGGACGACGGCCACATAGTCCCGCAGCCTTCCGTTGGAGAGAATGCCTACCAGAGGATCCGGTCCGACATCATATTCGGCCGCCTTCCGCCCGGCAGGAAACTGAAACTCGAGAAGCTGAAGGCCGATTATGGCGCCAGCGTCAGCACGCTCCGGGAAATCCTGAATCGCCTTCACTCCGAACGGCTTGTGGTTGCAGAAGGCCAGAAAGGGTTCGAAGTGGCGCCCGTCTCGATTGCGAACCTGAGGGAGATCGCGGCTCTTCGGCAACTCCTCGAATGCCGTGCGCTGGAGCAATCGTTCCAGGCCGGCGACATGGAGTGGGAGGGCCGAGTGGTCGCCGCCCACCACCGGCTCGCCCGGATGGAGGAGCGGATGGCGCTGGGGGACAGAACCAAGACCGAGGAGTGGAAGCATTACGACTGGCAGTTCCATCAGGCGCTCATCTCCGCCTGCGGATCGAAGATGCTGATCGACAACCATGCTGCCGTCTTCGACAAATATCTCCGCTATCAGATGATCGCCCTGAGCTATCGCGGCGAGGTCGCCGCCAACGAACATGCCCAGTTGCTGGAATGCGCCCTGAAGCGGGATGCGGCGCGCGCCTGCGAGGTGTTGACCCACCACGTGGCTGGTGGGCTCGAGCATGCGCTCGCCACTGGAACCATAAGCTAATGGAGAAAGAGCGGTCCGATCGAGAAAGGGCTGGTTCTTTCGCAAACTCGGCTCTTACTGGCCTATGCCGGGCGAGATCGGATCGATCGGTTTCTGCAAAATCAACAACTTAACGCTGCCCGCATGACCGAAAATGGCGCTGAAAAAAGCCTATACTTCGAGTCTGCGACAGAACCTTCTGATGAGGTGGCAGCGATCACTGACCCCTCGTCTAAAAGACCTAATCCGCCCCATTGGACAGCCTAAGCCAGCTGATCGAATAGGCCTGCGGGCATGAGTCATCTATATAAGCGCCAGCTGGATCTGGCGCCTGTCGATGTCCCTGCCGGGGCCACATCCAGTCGACCACCTGAGGGCCAGCGAGAGCGCTAGGCCCATCTTCGCCAAAACTGGATAATTCAATGCCTGCTGTTGCTACGTACAGTTTGACCGGCGATGCATACATTGACGGCGTTCTGGGTGAGTACAAATGGGCTTCCAACAGTTTCACCTACAGCTTCCCGACCAGCGGCTCGCACTACGGCTCGGGTTATGGCTCCGGCGAGAACGTCACCGGTTTCGGTGCCCTCAACGCCGGCCAGCAGGCGACGGTCCGCTCGGCCCTGACACTGTACGCGTCGGTGGCCAATCTGACATTTGGCGAAATCGCGGAAACCCCGACCCAGCATGCCGACCTGCGCTTCGCCCTGTCGGACGCGCCCAGCACCGCATGGGCCTACCTCCCGACCACGACGGCAGAGGGCGGCGATGCCTGGTTCAACAAGTCTGGCGGTGATTACACCCAGCCAGTGAAGGGCAACTACGCATACTTGACCTTTATCCATGAGATCGGGCACGCGCTCGGGCTCGAGCATCCGCACGAGAGTGGCATGCCGGTCGACCATGACGCGATGGAATACACGGTCATGAGCTACCGCTCGTATGTGGGGGCCTCGACGACGAGCGGCTACGTGAACGAGACCTGGGGCTATGCGCAGACGC
>JBOZRS010000049.1:0-43394 GCA_050789065.1 Microvirga sp. | reverse complement strand
TCGTGCGGAAAAGTGGATCCGGTTTTCCGCCCCGAACGATGCGCCAGCCCGAAGAAGGAGCATCGGAGCTGATCCCAAAAGTGGGTCCACTTTTGGGGCCGAGGCTCTAGACCCATCCCAGGCTCAAGGCACCTACGGCGAGGTAGCGTGCCGTCTTGGCGATTGTGACGAGAAGAATGAAGACCGGCAGGGGTTCGCGCAGAACTCCGGCCACGATGGTCAGCGGATCGCCGACGACGGGAAGCCAGCTCAGCAGCAGGGTCCAGCGCCCGTAGCGGTGGTACCATGCCTCCGCCTTCGCCACCTGCTGGCGCGTCATCGGGAACCAGCGTCGACCCTCGAACCGGGACAGGAAGCGGCCGAGAAACCAGTTCACGACCGAACCGAGCACGTTGCCGATGCTCGCAACGAGGATGAGCAGCCATCCCGGCTCATGCCCGGCGACCAGCATCCCGAAGAGCACCGCCTCCGACTGGAACGGGAAGATCGTGGCCGAAAGGAACGCGGCCGCGAAGAGAGCGCCATATTCGGCGATAGGCAGCATGAGGGACGCTTGCAGGAGTTCGGGACGGGAACGGGAGGGGCAGGCCAATCGTGGAAAGATCGTCCCCCTTAGCACGCCTGTTCACAGACGCCGAGCCTCAAGGAACGTCCAGAACGAAGTCGTAGCGGCCGACGAGCAGGGGCCTCTCCGTCTGGGAATCGGTCGCCCGTTCGATCCTCAGAAGGAGGGCAGGATTGAAGATGCCGTCCTTCGCATTCTGCGGCTCGTTCGGGAGATAGAGCTGCGTCGTGAGCACCGGTCGTCCAGGGGCCTGGATCTTGACATGGATATGCGGCGTCCGTCCGGGATACGGGGCCGGCACGACCGTCTCGAACCAGAAGCGGCCCTGCGTGTCCGTGAGCTCATGGCCGCGCAGAGCGTAGCCGGCATTGTCGTAGGCGCCGTGGGCGTCCGCCTGCCACAGGTCGAGGACGGCTCCCGCGACGGGGCGGCAGCTTCGGGTCAGGACATAGCCGGTCAGCAGGATCCGCTCACCTGGAGTGCCTTCGGAAACAAGGCTGTGCCGGCGCGGCGAGTTCGGCTTGTAATAGGGCCCTTCGGTCTGCTTCGGCGTGGACTGGGCCGGCCCATTGCAGGCGGGCGATGCCGGCAAGGCCGCCGGTTGACCGGCGGCCTGTTGCGGCGGGGCAGCGGCCAGGAACGCGGCCGGAAGGAAAAGGGCCAGGGCACGAATTGTCCGCGCGGAGGCCTTCGTCGAACGCGGACGTGAGGCCGAAGGCTCAGATCCGTTCACTGAACGAGCCATGCTGCGCCTGCGGATTGAGCCTGGCGAAATCGGCGCCCTTCATGTGGACGAGCGTGGAGTGGTCGCCGCCCTCGAAATAGAGGTCCGGCTGCCGACCCACGCTGTCGTCGATGATGACGTCCACGCCATAGCAGGCTCCGACCGGCGGGATGGCACCGCGGTCGCAGTCGCGGAACACCTGTCCGACTTCGTCCTCGGACGCGAGGCGGAATTCGTGCCCCAGCTCCATCCTGAGATCCGAGAGGCGCAGATGGTGCGAAGCCGGCAGGACGGCGAGCGTGTAATGTCGGCCATCGCTGAGCATGACGCCCTTCGCCATGGACTCGCTTGGAATATGCCCGGCCTTGGCGGTGCCCAGCGATGTCATGGCCGGATCGTGGGGAACGAGATCGTACCCGATACCCCGGTCACTCATGTACTTTTGCAGTGTCGGCGCGATCGTCATGACGAGCCTCCTTGGAGTTGAGGGAAGCCCGCGTATCGGGAGGGCGGTCCTTACAAACCGTCGCTTCGGGACGCGCGGCTGCCAGGTAGCGCGATCATGATACGCCCCGGACCTGTCCCCGACAATTGATCCAGGCTGCGACGGCGATCTTTGTTCGGCCACGGGCGGCTTGCTTCCCGGTCCAGGACTGGACTACGAACGGCATCCGTGCCGGACATCGCTCACCGTTACGGCGAGCGCCTGC
Organism: Microvirga sp.; assembly: GCA_050789065.1. GTDB lineage: Bacteria > Pseudomonadota > Alphaproteobacteria > Rhizobiales > Beijerinckiaceae > Microvirga. The sequence goes on along the minus strand of JBOZRS010000049.1, from coordinate 41,395 downwards.
TCGATTTTCGCGGGAAGACATCTCTTGGATCAGTTCGACGTTGTGGTGATCGGCGCCGGAGCCGCCGGCATGATGTGCGCGGCCGAGGCCGGGAAGCGCGGGCGCTCCGTGCTAATCATCGATCACGCGCAGAAGCCCGGCGAGAAGATCCGCATTTCGGGCGGCGGTCGGTGCAACTTCACCAACCTCCATGCGGCGCCCGCGAACTACATCTCCCAGAACCCGAGCTTCGCCATCTCGGCCCTGCGCCGCTACACCCAGCGCGATTTCATCGCCCTCGTGGAGCGCTACGGCATCGCCTATCACGAGAAGACGCTGGGCCAGCTCTTCTGCGACGGCTCGTCGAAACAGATCATCGACCTTTTGCTCACCGAGATGAAGCAGGCCGGCGCCGAGCTGCGCCTCTCCACACGTGTGGAGAGGGTTGAGCGGACATCCGATGGCTTCATCCTGCAACTTTCACAGGGCGCGGTGCAGTGCCGGTCGCTCGTGGTGGCAACGGGCGGAAAATCCATTCCGAAAATGGGCGCGACCGGCTTCGGCTACGATCTCGCCCGGCAGTTCGGGCTGGAGATCGTCGAGACGCGCCCGGCTCTCGTTCCGCTCACGCTGGAGCCCACGCTGCTGGAACGGCTCACGCCGCTTGCTGGCATCTCGGTCGACGCGGTGGTGGGCTGCGGCAGGACGACCTTCGCGGAGGCGATGCTCTTCACCCATCGCGGGATCAGCGGTCCGGCCATTCTGCAGATCTCGTCCTACTGGCGGGAAGGTGCGGAGATCGTCGTGTCCATGCTGCCGGGCGTGAACCTGTTCGAGGAGCTGCGCGCCGCCCGCGCCCAGAATGGCAGGCAGGCGCTGCAGACCGCGCTGTCCGCCTTTCTTCCCAAGCGGCTGGCGCAGGTGATCGCCGAGACCGAGAACGGGCCGCGCAACCTTGCGGATTTCCCGGACAAGAGCCTCCGCCGCATTGATGATGCGGTGAACCGGTGGCGCTTCAAGCCCGCGGGCTCGGAGGGCTACCGCACCGCAGAGGTGACGCTCGGCGGCGTCGACACGCGCGAACTCGATTCGAGGACGATGGAAGCCAAATCCGTGCCGGGCCTCTACTTCATCGGCGAGGTGGTGGACGTGACCGGCTGGCTCGGCGGCTACAATTTCCAATGGGCCTGGTCCTCCGGCTGGTGCGCCGGACAGGCGGCATGACGCAACTGAGCCGTTTGCCTTCCGCAGCAGAGATAGCTCATCCTAAAGTCGTATAATCGTAAGGTTGAGTCGCTTAGGACTATCGTCCGTTTCGTTAGTCGGCAAACATATTAACTTCATGAAATGTAATAAAATTGCCAATAATTAACATCGTGGTAAGACTAAATTGGCTGCAATCTATAGTTTCTTGCGGCCAAGCTTTCCATGACAGTTAATAACGTTACGTAGATGAGTCGCGAACGGCGTCCTCTGCGCACGCAAAACTGGGGGTTATCAGATGTTCAAGTCTCTTAAGGCACTTTCCGCTCTCGTTGCTGCCGGCCTTTGTGCCTCTTCGGCAGCCAGCGCTCTCGAAACGCAGAACGGCATTATTACCAACGGAATCATCACGAACGGCATCATCACGAACGGCATCATCACCAACGGGATTATCACCAACGGTATCATTACCAATGGGATCATCACGAACGGCATCATTACGAACGGCATCATTACGAATGGCGTGAATTCGAACGGGGCAGCCTCACAGGCCCTGGCTTCTGATGCCGGCGCGGTCGAAGCCACCGCCGTGATCCTGAAGGACGGCGCCCGCGTGACGCTGAAGTAATCTCAGACACGGACCCTTGCCGTTTGGCGAGGGTCCCTTTGTGCCGCCATGCCATCTCTCCTGTTCTCCATCTTTCTCGGTGTGCTCCTCGCCATCGCGGCACCCTGCGGGGCCGGTGCTTCGAGCGGCCGTCTGGAGGTCGCAAAGGGCGAATTCCGGCTGCGGCTCGACGATGGCCGTGTGCTCGCTCGGGAGGACTTGGTCGGAGCCCGCGTTGTGATGCGTGCCGGGGGACGAGACGTTCAGCTTCTCATCGACGGGGTGGAGGAGGACAGGTCCGTTCCGGATGCGCCGATTGCGCTCTACAGGCTCCTTCTCGAGGATACCGCTCGCCACCAGTTCGACAATGTCTGCCAGCCCGATGCACGGGGGCGGCAGTTAGGGCTGCCGGTCTCGAAAGCGGGGCGGTTCGAATTGACCTGCACGAGCGGCGCCGAAGGAAAGTGCATCCTGATGGGCTATCGGCCCTGGGACGACGGGGCTGGCGCGCCGATGCAGGATCTCCATGCCGCCTGCGTGAAGATGGTGCGCGCCGATTATGGCGGCGACGATCATCCCACGACGCGGAACGGGACCACCATCGACGTCTACGATCGCTTCGGCATTCAGAAGGCGGATACCCGCAATTCCATGCCGCTTGAGGCTGCCTGGGGAGCCGATGGAGCTCATTGCGTTGCGCATCCGCGCATTGCCGCCAACATAACGCTCCAGGCGCTGCAGGAGCACTACCCGAGTCTGAGCGGACGATTGGGGCCTGAAGCCTGTACGGAAGAGGCCATGCGGGGTGATCCCGGAGTGCTTCTCTTCAACCGCTCGGCCGTCACAGAGCCGCGATAGCGCCCGACCCGCGAATTTCCATCGTGTCGCTCACGCCAAGGATTCGCCGGGCTTTGTCGGTTCCTCGGCATCCATGATACTCTATCGCGAACGAGTGCCGTCACGGAGGGTTCGATGCAATCGAGCATGTTCCTCGTCTGGATTGGTGCGCTGCTCATCGTGGCCGGTGTGGTGCTGGGCGCAGGCCAGGCTCTCCGGAAGGGGCGCTTGAGCGATGCGAGGCAGACCGGTGCGGCCGGGGCCGGCGCGACGCTCGAGCCGCAGGGCCGCATGAGAGCCCTCAGCCCGAAGACGCATTGGCCCGCCGTCGCGCTTGTGGCGCTCGGGATCCTGCTCATCCTGGCCAAGGCCGTCGTCTGAACCATACCGAGGCGCGGCTGGAGTCTTTCTGACGGGCAGGGGAACCCGTCGCCGTTGTGGCGGTTCTCGCGTCATTGCCGGTCGTAGCCCTTGCGGGTAAGATCATCCTCCTTTCCCAGGAGAATTCCCATGCAGCAGCGTCGACTTGGAAATCTGCAGGTGTCAGCACTCGGCCTTGGCTGCATGGGCATGTCGGACTTCTACGGCGGCCGTGACGAGGACGAGGCGATCGCCACGATCCATCGGGCGATCGAGCTCGGCGTGACCTTTCTCGACACGGCGGACATCTACGGCGTTGGAAAGAACGAGGAACTCGTCGGCCGTGCGATCAGCGACCGGCGCGACCGGGTGGTGCTCGCCACCAAATTCGGCAATGTGCGGGCTCCCGACGGAGCGTTCCTCGGCATCAGCGGAAAGCCGGATTACGTGCGCCAAGCTTGCGAGGCGAGCCTCAGGCGGCTGAAGGTCGATCACATCGACCTCTACTATCAGCACCGCGTCGATCCGGAGACGCCGATCGAGGACACGGTGGGCGCGATGGCGGACCTCGTTCGGCAGGGCAAGGTGCGTTACCTGGGCCTCTCGGAAGCAGGCCCCCAGACGATCCGCCGGGCCCATGCGGTGTATCCCATCACGGCGCTCCAGACCGAATACTCGCTCTGGAGCCGCGATCCGGAGGAGGAGATCCTTCCCACCGTGCGGGAGCTCGGTATCGGCTTCGTGCCTTATGCGCCGCTCGGACGAGGCTTTCTCACGGGACAGATCAAGAGCATCGAGGATCTCGAAACGGACGATTACCGGCGTAACTCGCCGCGCTTCCAAGGCGAGAACTTCCAAAGGAACCTGGACCTCGTGCGCGAGATCGAGGCCATGGCCCGCGAGAAGGGTTGCACCCCCGCGCAGCTGGCGCTGGCCTGGGTGCTGGCGCAGGGGCAGGACATCGTGCCGATTCCGGGCACCAAGCGCCGCAGGTACCTGGAGCAGAATGTAGGAGCCCTGGAGGTCAAGCTGACGCGGGAGGATTTGGAGCGGATCGACCGCATCATTCCGCCCGGCGCGGCCGCCGGAACGCGCTATCCGGAGCACGGCATGCGGGCGCTGGGGCGCTAGAAGCTTGATGTCTTGCTGCCGCCGAGGAGATTCCGCCGGCAGGCCTCTCTGAAAAACGGAGGCCCGCCGGCATTGATTACGAAGGCTCAGCGCCTGTAATGCCTGTACTGATAGGCGGTGGCTCCGTAGGTCTCAGGGCTTGTGACCTGCGATCCGCTCGCGTTCGGGACCGGAACGGCTCGTCTCGTTCCGATGCTGCCGGTCGAGGTGACCATATGGTGCTTCCTGCTGGCCATATGATGCTTCGGCTGGGCCTTATGGGTCATCTTCATCGTGCGATGCGCGCGGTTCTGATTGGCCGTGGCCCGATAGGTTTCCGGGTTCGTGACCTGCGATCCGCTCGCATTCGGGACGGGAGGTGGGGAGCTCTGGGCCTGGGCCAGAACGCCCGAGGTGCCGAGGGCCAGTGATGCAAGGGCGATGGTGCCGATCAAAATGCGCCGCATGGAAGACTCCTTCTTGTAGGATGCCCCGTCGGTGATCGAGTTTCTTGTTCCAGGCAACCAACGCAGGTCCGCACTCAAGGTTGCGGCCAGGCTTGCGGCAGCTGCATGACAAGGGACTCTCGGCGCGCCATCGGCACGGCATCCGGGAGTGTTCGGCAAACGGGCGTCTTGCCTCAGGCGGTCGGCTCTGAATCCGCGGCTGCCTGGCGGAGGGACGATGCCTGCTCCATGCGCCGGACGAGTTCGTCCACTTCCTCGAATGTCTGGTAGATCCCGAACCCGAGGCGCAGGCGGCGCCCCCGGACATCCGTGACCACGCTCTGCGTCTTCAGGCCGCTGTAGATCCGCTGCGCATCGGGCGTCTCGAACGTGAGAAAATTCCCGCGCCGCATCTCGTCCGCAGGAACGACGAGCGACGACGGATTCAGGTTCAAGAGCGCGTGACCCGCGATCTTGTGCAGAAAGCTCTGCTGGAGGGCCTTGGCATGCGCGTGAATGGTCGCGACGGTGATCCCCTCGCTCCCGAGCCAGCGCATCACGGCATTGAAGCGGTAGAGACCCGACGGATCGAAGGTTGCCCCCATGAAGCGCCAGCCGTCGTTGCTGTAGCCGACCTGCCCGCTCTGCGCATTCGAGAGATCGCCGAAGGCCGCATACCAGCCTGTGTCCCGCGGCCGTGGGCCCCATCCTTCCGGGCAGTGCATGAAGCAGGCGCCTTCGCCGGCCATGGCGTATTTGTAGCCGCCCGCCACGTAGAAGGCGCGTTCCGCGATGCTGCCCAGGTCCGTGGGCCGCGCCATGAAGCCGTGGTAGCCGTCGATCACGAGCATGGCCTGGTCGCCGGCGGCTTCGGTCAGCTTGCGCACATCTGTCGCGAAGCCGGAATTGAAGAAGACTTGGCTGACGAAGACGAGATCGTAGCCATCCCGCGCGGCCGTTAGAAACCGATCCTCGAAGGTCGTGAAGGGCTCCGCCGGCACGCGCGTGACGACCACGCTCCGGTCCTCCTCCAGGCGCGCGATCTGGCGGCTAAAGGAGTGGAATTCGCTGTCCGATGTGAGAATGCGGATGGGCGCGCCGACCGGGAAGCACGACAGGATGCGCTTGAGGAATTCGTGCGTGTTGGGCGCCACGGCGATGGTGGAAGGATTCGGCAGGTTGAGGTGACCCGCCACATGGGCGCGGAATTCGTCGAGCACGGGCCCCAGGATGTGCTCCCACTTGTCGTCCACGAGACGGGCCGCATCGTCCCAGGCCTGGAGCTGCGCGTCGCGCGTCGCGTCGGGCCAGGGATGGTGGCTGTGCGCCGCGAAGTGCAGGCGGCCGGGCTCGGCATTGAGGAAACGCGAGAAATGGGAACGCAGATCAAGCATCATGCACCGTCCGCTTCATCACAGCTTGGTCCGCACCGACCAGAGTTCCGGGAAGAAGTAGCGCTCGAGCGCCTTGCGCAGGTAGCCCACGCCCGCGCTGCCACCGGTGCCGGTACGCATGCCGATGATGCGTTCCACGGTCTTCATGTGCCGGAAGCGCCATTGCTGGAAGGCGTCCTCCAGATCGACGAGCTCCTCGGCGAGCTCATAGAGATCGAAATGCTCGTCGGAGTGCCGGTAGATTTCCTCCCAGGCGGCTTCGACACCGGGATGAGCCGTGTAGGGTTGCGTGACGTCGCGGTTCAGCACCTCTGCCGGGATGGCATATCCGCGCCGCGACAGGAGGCGGAGGGTTTCGTCGTAGAGGCCTGGCGCCCGGTAGGCGGCCTCGAGCTGCGCCGCGATATCGGGGCGGTGTTGATGGGGGGCCATCTTCACCGGGTCTTTGGCCCCGAGCTTGAATTCCACCAAGCGGTATTGCCAGGACTGGAAGCCGGAGGACCGGCCGAGCGCGGGCCTGAAGCGCAGGTAGTCCGAGGGCGTCATCGTCGAGAGCACGGTCCAGGCCTGGATCAGCTGCTCCTGGATTCGGTTGATCCGCGCCGTGCATTTGAAGGCGGGCTGCAACTGGTCGGCGCGGATATGCTCGAGCGCCGTGTCCAGTTCGCGGTTCAGCAGCTTGAGCCACAGCTCCTTCACCTGATGGATGGTGATGAACAGGAGTTCGTCGTGCTCCCCCGTCAGCGGCGTCTGCGCCGCGAGCAGGGTGTCGAGCTGGAGATAGTCGCCATAGCTCATCCCCTGGGAAAAATCCGTGTGGATCCCGTCCGACGCGGCCGCCATGTCATCCTCCCGGTTCGTTCTTGGTTGTGCCGCAGGCTATTCCCCCCGCGGGGGAAAAGCCAAGTGTATCCGGCTCCGAGCAGAGTAGGGAAAATTGTAACTTTATTTCGATATCGGCCGCTTGGCCTAATTGGCTTCCGCTTCTTCACCGGCTACGCTACAGGCTTGAAATTCCTCTTCCGACTGGAGAATTTCGGTCATGACCGACACGCTGCCCGATCGCCTGTCCTCGAACCCGCACAGCCCGTACTACGATGAGGAGATCCTCGCGAAAGGTGTGGGCATCCGCTTCAACGGCGCTGAAAAGACCAATGTGGACGAGTATTGCGTCAGCGAGGGCTGGATCCGTGTGGCTGCCGGCAATGCCAAGGACCGCTACGGCAACCCGATGACCATCAAGCTGAAAGGCAAGGTCGAGCCCTATTTCCAGACCGAGGAGTAACAGCCTGCGCGGCCCGAAGCCGCTGCGGCCCCGGGCTCGGTGGCAGGGGAGGGCTGGACGCGCCGCAGAGCGCACCCATGTTTATTGCGATAAGCTCGGCCATCCCCGCATCTTCCAGGGAGGCTCATTCGTCATGGCCCGCGGAAGGACATGGATGGTCGCCGCAGCGGCGGCCTGCCTCCTCGGTGCGCCGGTGGCGGCCCATAGCTGGTATCCGGCCTGGTGCTGCAGCGACCACGATTGCCGCGAATTGATCGAGGCCAGCGGCGAGACGGTGACCGAGACCCCGGGCGGCTGGAAGCTGTGGGACGGGCGTGTCGTGGCCCGGCAATATGCCAAGCTGTCGCCGGACGGGAAGTTTCACATCTGCGAGGAACCGACCACCAAGGCCATCATCTGCTTCTTCGTGCCGCCGGGGGCGTCGTAACGGAACCGGCAGCCACCCTCGGCCCTCGAACGATCTCACCGGGTTCGCCCACGACCGCGCCCCGCAGGGGCGCTCCACTCCGTCCTTGCCTCGTCGCGCAGTCTCTGGAAGCCGCGGCAACGCAGCAGGATCTGGAAAGCCCCTTCGGCAATCCTCTCTCCTGCTCGGGTGTCGCTCGGGTAATGCAATCCCGCGATCTCGCGGTTTCGGGCGACCCGCTGGGCGAGAGCGAACAAGGCGTTTCGCGCATCCGGCCGGACCTCGGCCGCGGCATGAGACAGAAGATGCGAAACCAGGGAATGGCCACTCGGATACGAGGCATGTCCCGGCACGGACAGGATAGGCATCAGGTCCGGGCAAAGTTGATGCGGACGAGGCCGATTGAATTTCAGCTTGTAGAAGGACATGAGCATCTCGCCCACGCGGGAGGCCACCTTCAGCAGTTCATAGGTCGCAGGGTGCGACGAGGAACTCATCATCAGAAGCCCCAGCCAGTAGAGCGGAAAATCGGTGCTTTGCGTATTGATCTCGGGAAGGGCCTTCGCGCGCTCGCTCATCAGGCCGGCCAGGTAGGCGATTTCACCGCGTGTCTCCTCGGAATCGACCGCGTATGGCGGATCGACCTGGATCTCCCGCTCCCAGCGCAGACGGGCGAATTCCGGCAGGATCGCGAGCGCGACGAAGTCGGCGTCCCAATAGCGTCGGGGAAACGCCTGCACGTCCGTTGAGATGTCGAGGGGGGCCTCACGCAGGCCCGGCCGGTCTGGATCCGTGGGAAACTGTATCGGCAAGTGAAAGTCGTACCAGCAATTTCCCATCGCACTCTCCATTTCGGCATCGGGTTTCGGCTCGCAAGGAACGCAGAGAACTCAATACGGCAGGCCCGCTGTCAGCAGTCGCTTCAGGAACGTCTCCCGCACTTCCGTGTCACGCCACGGACATTGCGGCGCGTAGATCGACACGCGGAATGAAGGCTGTTCCTCCAGCAGGGTACGGCCGACGTCACGCGCCTCTTCCAGCTTCCCCACCGCCACCAGACTCGCGGCAAGAACCCTCAGGCCCGCTCGAAAATGCGCGTTCTGGCCGAGAGCCTTGCGTTCCCATTCGACGGCCTTTTCAAACGATCCGTCGGCATAATAGGCGAGGCCCAGAAACGACAGGTAGTAGAACGCGTGCCGATCCGCAGGCGAGAGCATCAGGCCGTGCCTGGCGCGCTCGATCGCTGCTTTGGACTGTCCCATATACGCGTAGGTGCCGCTGCTGAGAGTCCAGGCCCAGGCGTGATTGGGCGAGCAGCCGAGAGCCCGATCGAAATAGGCGGTAGCGGCTTCGTATTCGTGAAACAGGAATGCCTTGATATGGCCGCACAAGGCCAGGGCAAGGGGATCCGACGCATCCCGCTCTACGCCGGCGGATGCCAGCTTCCAGGCGCTTTCCGCATCCGATCCGGGATCCTGCGACCAGCCTTGGCCTATGTTGAAAACATGCCAGAGGGAGCCGTACGAGTAAGCTGCCGCATATCTCTCATCGACTTTGATGGCGCTGTCGAAGAAGGCGCGCGCGCGCAGGAACTGATCCAGTTCCATCCGGTAGAGCAGGTCCATTCCCCGGAGGACCAGATCGTACGCGTCCAAGTTCTCGGGCCGCTTCCGGCTGGCCCGGCCGAGTTCGGCCTCGCGAATGTGCGGCGCGAGCGTTGCGGCGATCTTCGTCGCGATGCGATCCTGAAGTTCGAAGATCGACGTCAGCTTCCCGTCCAGATGATCCGCCCAGACGATGTTTCTACTTCTGACATCGGTGAGCGACGCCCAGATCCTGATATGTCGGCCGGTTCGCTGGAGCGTTCCGCTCATGACATAACGTGCGCCGAGCCTCTTGCCGATGGCATCGGGCGACAGGTCCTCGCCTGCAAACTGCAGCGTCGAGCCGCGCCCGATCACGACAAGATCCCGCAGACTCGAGAGCGCACCGATGATGCCCTCCACGATCCCTTGAGCGAAATAGTCTTCCGACGGTTTCATCCCGATGGTGCGGAGCGGCAGGACGGCAATCGATGGAGGCCGCGTCCTCGTCCTGGACAGCCTTCCGTGAGACGGATCGCATGTCGCGCCCGGGAGCTGAACCGCAAACGCGCTCGTGGGATGATGGAAGTTCTTCAGGCGGAGGCGGCCGAGATCCTCCAGCGGGAGCCCGATCCGGGCGCGGACGTTCTCGGCAACCGGCGCGGAAACCACGAGCCCGCCCGGCGGGGCGATCTGCTGAAGCCGGGCCGCCGTGTTTACGCCGCCGCCGTAGATGTCATCGGAATCCACGATGACATCGTCAAGCGTGATCCCGATCCGCAATTGTATTCTGTCGTCGGGAGGGGTCGTTTCCTCGGAGCGGGAGATCGCCTCTTGCATCGTGATCGCACATCGCACCGCAGCGACGGCGTCCTCGAACGAGGCCAGGAATCCGTCGCCGGTATTCTTGACGACGCGGCCGCCATGGGCGTCGATGGTTGGATTGATGATCGCCGATCGCAGCCTCATGAGACGCCGATGCGTCTCCTCCTCGGCCGTATCCATCAGGCGGCTGTACCCGGCGACGTCCGCGCACAGGACGGCCAGGAACTTGCGCTCCAACGTGATGGGGTCACCTGCTGCTGCCATCATGGGGCCGGCCCGCGAAGTGGAAACGCGGATGATATAAGCAAATTCTCAGGCTGTCAGCGTGGTCCGGGGGAGCATAGGAGTTGCTTGATCGGCTGGATTCATTGCGCGCCGCTCACGATCATCAAGGTGATCGAACGTAAAAACATCACACCGGTTACGATGATTAATCCGTAATCGCCGCATCGCGCGGATCATCTCTCCTGTAGGATGCCGGTCCGGCAGATTACGACCTCTGCAACATGCCTTGAAAGGCGGCTTCTGCCTAAACCTGGGGGCTAGGCCCACTCCACTTGCAAAGGGGGAGATCATGGCAAATTTTTACGGTAACGATACCGACAACTCACAATCTGGTGGCTTTACCAATTACTACGGAGGCGACGGCAACGATTTCCTTCAGGGGGATGCCACCGCCAATGCCGTCTATGGGGGGCAGGGTAACGACGTTCTCAACGGCAGCGGTTACCTGACCTTCACAGGTGCGGGCACCCTTGCCAGCCCATATGTGCTCACATCGTTCGGACCATCCGGCAACGATTATATCGAGGGCGGTGCGGGCGACGACGTCATGTACGGTGCCGACGGCGACGACGTGCTCTATGGTGGTGATGGCAATGAATCCGGTGCTGTGACCGGCATTAGCGGCCAGGTCGAAGTCGCCGGCCTCTTCGGGGGTGACGGCAACGACTATCTCGATGGCGGGAACGGCAACGACAGCCTCGACGGCGGGAATGGCAACGACAGTATCGTCGGCGGCTACGGCAACGACACGGCCGATGGCGGTGCAGGGAACGACGCCATCGACGGCGGTTCAGGAGCCGACAGCCTCAGCGGTGGAGCGGGCGTCGACACCATCAGCGGTGGGTTCGACGACGACATCCTCAATGGCGGCGATGACAACGACTTTCTCTATGGCAATGCCGGAAACGACAGACTCGATGGCGGCGCGGGCTCCGACGTTCTGAGCGGCGGCGCAGGGCGGGACATCATCACCGGTGGCCTCGGGCGCGATTTTCTTTATGGCAATGACGGCAGGGACCTGTTCGACTTCAATGCCGTCAACGAGTCCGGCCGCACGACCTCGACCCGGGATCAGATCTACGATTTCCACCGGGGGGAAGACCGCATCGATCTGCGTACCATCGACGCGAACACCACTCACAGCGGGAACAGCGCGTTCAAGTTCATCGGAAACAACCCGTTCTCGCACACGGCCGGCGAGCTTCGCATCCGTGATCTGGGAGATCACGTGATCGTCCAGGCCGATGTGAACGGTGACGCCAAGAGCGATATGGAGATCCTCGTCAGGAACGTCGGAACGCTCTCCAAATCCGACTTCTACCTCTGAGTTCTACAAGCCGCTGAGTGAAGCGCTCACCTCGCTGAGGTGAGCGCTTTGCGCTTGCGAGACGGGACCGGCCCTTATCCCGCCAGGAAACCCGCGAGGGCCTTCGGGTCCACGTTGCCGCCGCTGATGATCACGCCGACGCGCTTTCCGGCGCAGGGCACGACGCCGTTGAGCGCGGCGGCGGCGGAGAGGCAGCCGGTCGGCTCCACGACGATCTTCATGCGCTCGACGAAGAAGCGCATGGCCTCCACCAGCATGGCGTCGGACACGGTTACGATGTCCTCCGCGAGGGAGCGGATGAGCGGGAAGGTCTTGTTTCCGAGATAGGTGGTCTGCGCGCCATCGGCGATGGTGCTCGGCACGGGGATCCTCACGATCTGCCCCGATCGGAACGATTGCTGCCCGTCGTTGCCGGCCTCCGGCTCGACGCCGAAGACGCGGCAATCGGGCGAGAGCGCCTTCGCGGCCAGAGCCGAGCCCGCCAGCAGACCACCGCCGCCGAGGCAGACGAAGAGCATGTCGAGAGGACCGACCTCCTCGAACAGCTCCTTCGCGGCCGTGCCCTGCCCGGCGATCACGTCCTCATGATCGTAGGGCGGGATCAGGGTCAGGCCGCGCTCGGCGGACAGCCTCCGGCCGATGGCCTCCCGGTCCTCCGTGTAGCGATCGTACAGCACGACCTCGCCGCCATATCCCTTCGTCGCGGCCACCTTCATGGCCGGTGCATCCTTCGGCATGATGATGACGGTCGGCACGTTCTGAAGCTGGCCCGCATAGGCGATGGCCTGGGCATGGTTGCCCGACGAGAAGGCAACGACGCCCCGCCGCTTGGCGTCCTCGGGAAGCTTCGCAATGGCGTTGTAGGCGCCGCGGAACTTGAAGGCTCCGGCCCGCTGCAGGTTCTCCGCCTTGAAGAACAGGGTTGCGCCCGTCCTGGCGTCGGCGGTGCGGGAGGTGAGCACGGGCGTGCGGTGGGCGATTCCCGCGATGCGGCCGGCCGCCGCGACCACGTCGTCATAGGTCGGCAGGGCCCCGGAAGCAGGCGAGGGCGCCTGCGAAGATGCCTGAAGGTCGTTTCGTGCTTGCGTGCTCATCGTTCGCTCACCGCTTCTGGAATCGTGGAATGCTTGTAGGCCCCCACGCGTATGAACGCCAGCATCTCCTTCCCTTGTGAGATCCGTGAGTTGGTTCGCCCGGGCACGGGCATTCCGGATGATGGCGGAACAGGCCCCGCACCAGACCGTTCACTGGTGAGACAGTCAAAGCAGAGGAGGCACCCCATGGATCTGTGGCAATTGGTGGTGGCGGACCACGCGAACATCGACGAGCTTTGCCAGGAGGTCTTGCGTGCCACGGGCCACGGGCCGAACGGCCGCGCCCACCTGTTCTCGGAGCTCGATACGGAGCTGGAGCGGCATATCCGGGCCAAGGAGAGCGTTCTTTACCCGGTGCTGGCCGGCTACGAGCCGACGCGCGGCTACCTGGCCGAACTGGAGCGGGACAATGAGGACATCCGCCGGCGGCTCGACGACCTCGCCGACGCTTCCGACAAGAACAGCTATCGCTGGGCCGTGGACTTCAAGGAACTCGCGAGCACGATCACGCACGCATTCAGCCGGGAACGGCATGGCGTCCTGACGATCGCCCGTGGGGTCCTCGAGCCGCGGGAGGCCGATGCGCTCAGGCACGCCTATGAACGGGCGAAGATCGCCGCCATCGAGGCCCGTCGCTGGCATCTGCCGGAAGCCGTCATGCCGAGCCGGTACGGTCTCCCGACGGGCACCGTCTTCGGTCTCCTGGCGGGCGCCGCCGCTGTCGGAACGGCGGCGCTCATGTGGCGCGGCATGGGCCGGCACAGGCAGAACAGGCCTCTGCGCCCGGTTCATCGCTCGCCCCAGGCTCCGTTCCCGCTCAGAAGCCGTGTCGCGGATCTGGGGCAGGGACGATCGGGAGCCACACGGGCCGGGTCGCAGGGACGCGACCTCAGCGAGGAAGTCATGCTCCACGGCGCAGATTCCGTGGACAGGCTGACGGGCGGTACCGAGGAACATTGGTTCTCCTCCGCCAATCCGCCCCACGCTCCGTCCGGTCTCGCGACACCCCTGCAGCCCGGAGGGCTTACTCCCGGCGGCGGCCCCGGCGCATCCATGGGCTCTGTCGGTACGGGCGGCGGCCAGACTGAGAACCGGGACACGGGTTCGCTCAAGCGAGACGGCCGATAGCGGTCCAGGCGAAAAAGGGGGCCTTCCGGCCCCCTTTCTCCATGGGGCGTCAAACGCCGATCAGAAGCGGTAGGTCACGCCGGTGCCGATCAGCCAGGGGTCGATCTTGACCTTGCCGGTGACGAGGCCGTTGTTCACGCTGACCTTCGGCTCGAGGAAGAGCTTCTTCACGTCGAAGTTGATGCCCCAGTGCTTGTCGAGCATGATGTCGACGCCGGCCTGCAGGGCAAAGCCGAACGTGTCGTCGAGGTCGAAGCTGTCGAAGTTGCCCTTCGCCTTCTCGTTGAAGAAGACCGTGTAGTTGATGCCGGCGCCCACATAGGGCTTCACATTGCCGAGGCCAGTGAAGTGGTACTGCAGCAGCAGCGTGGGGGGCAGGAGCCAGGCATCGCCGATCCGCGTGCCGGCGAGCGCGCCTGCACCCTTCACGCGGTGAGGTGTGACGCCGAGAACCAGCTCGGCCGCCACGTTCGGCGTGAAGAAATAGGAAATGTCCAGTTCCGGCACGACGGAGGTCGAGATATCGACATCGCCGCCCTGGATGCGCACGCCGTTGAGATCGAGCTTGGCATCCTCCTGCGGATGCACGACCAGAGCGCGGCCGCGGATCATCCAGGGGCTCCAGGTCTCGACGGCCGCGAAGGTCGGAACGGGAGCAGCGCCCCGCGCGGGCAGGTCGGCCGCGCCGGCTGCGAACGGAAGGGCGGTGAGCATGGTCGCGGCGAGGGCGGCGATACGGACAGAACGGAACATGGCTCTTTGGGACTCCAGCTTGTGCCGGCTTGAACGCCGGACTTTCACGCATGGTGCGTGCAAGCGGGTGATGCGCCTCTCGGGCCCGCGCCGTATTTGACCTGCCTCAAATTTGAGGGCGCCCGCCGTCGGTTCGCCCGCAAGCGTGGCCGTTTCGCCACACGCGATTCCATCGCCATCGGGATCCGAATACCACCTTTGCGCCCTCGGGTCTTAACCACCCGGTAACCATAACGGGCGCCGAATGGAATTGCTTACGTTGCGTAATGAGTTGCGCCGACCTCACCTTCCTTCCGCTCTCCGAAGTGTTCTGCGGTCATCCGGAGACTCCAGCGGCTGAGGCCGGCGCAACCAACAGCTCTGCAACGGGGCAAGGGAGGACCAGGATGGCGAAAGTTCTTGTTGTGACATCGGGCAAGGGAGGTGTCGGCAAGACGACCTCCACGGCGGCCCTTGGCGCCGCGTTGGCCCAGGCGGGCCGGAAGGTGGTCGTGGTCGATTTCGACGTGGGCCTGCGCAATCTCGACCTGATCATGGGAGCCGAGCGCCGGGTCGTGTTCGATCTCATCAACGTGATCAAGGGCGATGCCCGCGTAGATCAGGCTCTCATCCGCGACAAGCGCCTGGAGAACCTGTCGCTCCTTCCCGCCTCGCAGACCCGCGACAAGGACAACCTCACAGAGGAGGGCGTGGCGCGGGTCATTGGCGAGTTGCGCGAGAAGTTCGACTGGATCATCTGCGACAGCCCGGCCGGGATCGAGCGGGGAGCGACGCTCGCCATGCGCCATGCGGACGTGGCGGTCGTCGTAACCAATCCGGAGGTGTCCTCCATCCGCGACTCGGACCGCATCATCGGCCTGCTCGATTCCAAGACCGAGCGCGCCGAGAAAGGCGAGCGCGTGGACAAGCACCTCCTGCTCACTCGCTACGATCCGGTCCGCGCGCAACGCGGCGAGATCCTGAAAGTGGAGGATGTGCTCGACATTCTTTCCATTCCGCTTCTCGGTATCATCCCGGAGAGCAGCGAAGTCCTGCGCGCTTCGAATCTCGGCGCACCCGTGACGCTCGGCAGCCCGAACTCCCCGCCAGCCCGCGCCTATTGCGAGGCCGTGCGCCGGCTCCAGGGGGAGTCGGTGACGGAGGTTCAAAAACGCGGTCTGCTCAGCAAGCTGTTCGCACGGAGGGCCGCATGAGCCTTTTCAATTTCTTCAACCGCCGCACCTCGGCCCCGGTTGCCCGCGAGCGGCTTCAGGTCCTCTTGGCGCATGAGCGCACCATCGTCGGTCCGGAATCGGATCTCGTCGCCACCTTGCGCGAGGAAATTCTTGCTGTGATCGCCAAGCACATGGCGGTCGCGCAGGACAACGTGCAGGTCAAGATGGATCGGGGCGCCTCGGTCTCGACGCTGGAGGTCGATATCGAGATTCCGACCCCGGTCGCCGGCATCCGCCCGGCCGCTTGAGGATCGGAAGCCACCTCGGCGAAGTGGCTCCCGTCCGCCGAAAACCGCGCCTGCCCATTGAAGGAGTTGCTTCCGCCCAGGCGGAAGCAACTTCAGCCCGTGCGCCCCATCTCGGGAGTGCGGCGGCCTTCTTTTGCAGATCGCCACAAGATTTCCGATGAAGAAGACGGGGATGAACGGAGTCGGCAGTAGGACTGACTTTGTTCCCAAGTTCAGAGAGAAGCGTAGTTGCAAAGTCATGTTAATGAAGAAGAAACATTATTCGCGAATGTTGCTCCTTGTCTGCCATGTCTACGCCACATCACGACTCTAACAGAGGCATCGTCTTAGGTATTTCTGTTGTATATTTCGCGAGTCGTTCATGCAGATTGGTGATCTTCCCCAGGCCCGGTCCCGAGCCGGGTTGTTCAGGCATCTTACGACGAAGGGAATGGCCTCTCGCCGCGAGACCATGCATCCGGCAAGGGCCTTGCGGATGGATGGCGAGGTTCCGCAACGACAGGCTGGTCCGGGCCGCGCCGCCTTCGGGGCCCTGTCCGTTGCGCTCGCGGCCGGTCTCTTGCTTACCGGATGGCAGATCTGGCCATCATCCGCAGAGCCGAAGGCCACCGAGACGCCGGTCGCGGCGATCGGTCAGCAAAGCGAGGCAGGCGTGCAGCCTCCGGCTCCGCAGAGCGGCACGGGCCCATCGGTGCAGGTGGCCGATGCGGGTCCGGCTCCGTCCTACAGCACTCCTGTGGACCCAGCCTCTCCGCCACCCCCTTCCGGCACCGCGCTCCAGTTCGATCCGACCCCCATCGGCGGCCATCCGGCCACGTCGGCACCCGCAGCTGCTGTGGCCGCAGCGGCTCAGCCTGAGACCAGCCCGCCGCCCGCCGCGGAAACTCCTGCGGCCCCGGCTACTTCCGACGTGACGGGCGCCGTGGGCAAGGAGGCGAGCCTTGCGGAAAATCCCGATGCCGCGGGCGGTCTCGTCGATCTCAACACGGGCTCCTTCGAGGAGCTCAACACGATCGAGGGCGGAGGCCCGGTCGGCCGCGCCATCATCAAGGGGCGGCCCTACACCTCACCGGAGCAGCTTGTGACCAAGAAGGTGCTTAGGCGCTCGATCTACGAGAAGATCAAGGACAAGATCACAGTTCGCTGACCTGGAACTGCATCGTGCGTGAAAGCGGTTCCCGCTTTCACGCACGATGCTCCTTCTCTTGGCTGGCGCATCGTCGAACGCGGAAAAACCGGATCCACTATTCCGCACGATGCGCTAGGCGTCGGCCTTGCTTTCGCGATCCGCGACGATGCATTCAAACGATTGGGGTTTGTGGAGTGCATAGCCCTGAGCAAAGGCAATGCCCATGGACCAGACCATGTCGAAGGTTGCCAGATCCTCGACGAATTCGGCGACCGTCTGAGCGCCGAGCTCTTGAACGATCTGATGGATCGATTTGACGATGTGGCGATCCACCGCGTTCGTGGTCATGTTGCGGACGAAGCTCCCGTCGATCTTGACGATATCGACCGGGAACTGCCGCAAGTAGTTGAACGAGCTCAAGCCCGCGCCGAAATCATCGAGGGCGATTTGGCATCCGATTTCACGAAGCCTGCCGACGGTCGTTATGGCCAGGGCCATGTTGCTGACCAGGGTCGTTTCCGTGATCTCGAAGACCAGGACTTCGGGCGGAACACCGGAAGCCTCGATCGCCTCGAGAACGTAAGGCAGGAATGACGGATCCCCGAGCGAGGACGCCGACAGATTGAGATGGATGCGAATGCTCCAATCGGGCTTTTCCGACTGCTCGAGAAGGGTCAGCACTCTCCTGACGACCCAGCGGTCGATTGCTCCGATCAGGTCATATCGTTCCGCTGCCGGGATGAAGACGGCTGGCGGAAGGAGGGACCCGTCCAGATCGATCATTCGGACCAGGATTTCATATCGTTCCTGAGACGCATCCGCACACGCGACGATCCGCTGGGCAAAGAGCCGCAACCGTTCGTCCGCGATGGCTTGCTTGATCCCTGCGGCGACCATGATTTCCCGATGGCGTTCCACCGCGTCGCTCTGCTCGGGCCGGTAGATGCTGACCCGGTTCCGACCCGCCATTTTGGCCGACAGACAGGCGATGTCCGCCTGAGCCAGAAGGGCACTCGGAGAGCGGGAGGCCGGGGTGACCTCGGTTACGCCGATACTCGCCCCGACATTGTAGCTGCGGTCCTCCCACGGAAACTGAATGGCGCTGGCTGCCTTGTTGATCCTCCCGAGGATCCTCGTCGCATCGTCGAGCGAGCAGTTGAGCAGAATGATGCCGAATTCATCCCCGCCGAGACGGCCGACGATGTCGCCGTCGCGCAAGTAACGCGGCAAGGCTCCCGCCACGCCGCGCAGCAGGGCGTCGCCCGCGACATGACCGGCCGAGTCGTTGATGATCTTCAGGCGGTCGAGATCGAGGAAGGCCAGCGCATGCCTGCTTCTCGTCTCGCGGCTTTCGGACAGAACGTCCTGTAGAGTTTGCTCGAAGGCGGAGCGGTTCAGCAATCCAGTCAGGTCGTCGTGGGTTGCATTGTGCCGCAGCCTGTCCTCGGCTTCCCGTCGGGCCGTGATGTCCTGAAACTGCACGATCAGATAAGCAGGCTGGCCTGACTCGTCTCGCACAAGGGAGGCGGACCGCAGGACCCACACCTCCACGCGATCCTTGCGGATGTAGCGCCGTTCGCTTTCGGCGAAGTCGATCTCTCCCCTCAACAATGCTCCATCGTTCGGCGGAGCATCGTCGGGATGCGTCAGGTAGGTCGCGGTTTTCGACAGCATCTCCTCTTCGGTGAAGCCGAACAGTCGGCAAAAAGCCGGATTCACCATGAAAACGGAGCCGTCGAGGCTCAGAAGAGCCGTTCCGATGCCGGCTCCCTTCATGGCTCCGCGGAAGAGCGCCTCATTGTGCAGGGCTTCCTGGTGCGCTGCGCGTCTGCGCCGGAGCTCCCGTCGCAGGCTGAAGGCCAGCGCGATCATGGCCCCGGTCAGGACCAGCACGATGATGCCGATCGTGAGAGCTCGGTACCGCCAAGCGGCATAGACGTCCTGAAGGGCGCGTCCCACACTGATCGTGATCGGGAAATCGCCGACTTGGGTGAATGTGTAGAGCCGGGGAACGCCGTCGAGCGGCGAGGCGCTGGACTGGAACGAGCCTGAACGTTCCTTGGGATAGTAGCGATAAATCTCCGCCTTGCCGACATCCGCTCCGAGGTGCCGTTCATCGAAAGGCTCCCGCACAAGCAGCTTTCCGTCAGCGCGCATGAGCGACATCGACCCGTTCGGCCCAAGACTCATCCTGCGTAACAGATCGGTGAAGTAGTCGAGGCTCAGGGCGACATAGACGATCCCGGCGAAGCTGCCGTCCGGGTGGGACATCCGGCGGCTGAAGACGATGGCCCAGCCGAACCCGAACGGGCTTTTGATCGGGACCGAGACATACAATCCGACGTCGGAGCGCTCATGGTGAATTTTCGCATAGTCCAGATGCGCCACCCGAATGACGCTCGGGTCGGCCATCCGGGACTGATAGACGACCCGATCCTTCTCGTCGGTCACGCCGATGGCTGCGAAATATCGCGCCGTAGCAACCTGATCGAAGATCAGCTGTCGCTGGAGGTCGGGAGCCAATTGGGGGAAGTCGGGCCTCTGAATCCTCTCGATGACCTTCTGGATCGTCAGATCGATGATCTCGATGTTGCGGGAGATGTCTCTCCCGGCTGCTGCAACAAGATTGCTCGACGATGCCCTCGCGACCTCCAGGGCGTTTTGGCGCTCGTCGAAAACGAGAGCCGCGCAGAACAGGTTGAACACCGCGGCCAGAACGAGAACGTTCAGAACCGGATTGCGAGCGAGCGCTCTCTTCAACCAGGAAAAGGATGTCACGGCGATTTTTCGGAGCAATTCATTGGGCAGAAACGGGACGATACTTATGCACCAGAGATGATAGCCGGTCTTCTGAAAAAAGCCGGGAATGAATCCTGAACTGTCCCATAGGGTAAAATTGGTGATTATTCCTCGAAAGCCGGAGTGGATCTCTAGGGCAATGAAGGCATGGGTGCATTCGAAGACCTGTCGCGCCGCCCCGTGTCGCCTCAAGCACTTCCAGCGGCCTTCAAGGGCCGACCCTGGAGCGTTTCATCAGCATTCCAGGAGCAATCAATCATATTTCATCATTTGTGCTGATGGCCCGTCCGGCGTAATCGGACCATGGACCAGAATGCGGATTCACCCATGACCCACGCCACCACGGCCCTGCCCGCCGCCAGCCCAGCCCGGTTCGACGGGACCACGTTCGGTCTCTATGCGGCAACCGTCTTCCTGTGGGGCGTGAGCTGGATCGGGATCAAGGCGCAGCTCGGGGTCGTGGCTCCGGAAATGTCGGTGCTGTGGCGCTTCGTGCTGGCGACCCTCATCATGTGGGGCTGGGTGCTCGGAACGGGCAAGCCGGTGCGGTTCCCGGCCGGCGACCACTTTCGCTTCGCCGTGGTCGGCTGCTTCCTGTTCTCGTTCAACTTCATCTCGTTCTACTATGGCGGCCTGAGCGTCCCCTCGGGGCTGCTCTCCGTGGTGTTCTCGCTCGCGTCGATCTTCAACCTCGTCCTGGGCTTCGTGATTTTCCGGCAGAAGGTGGAGCCGCGCGTGGCGCTGGGCGGCCTCATCGGGTTCGCCGGGATCGGACTGCTGTTCTGGCCGCAGATCGCAGGCGCGGGCTTCAACGCGGCCGCCCTGTGGGGCTTGGGCCTCTGCGTGCTCGGCACCCTGTTCTTCTGCTCCGGCAACATGATGTCTGCGGTGGTGCAGCGCCGGGGCGTGCCGCTGCTCTCGGCCAATGCCTGGGCCATGACCTATGGCTGCGTCGTGCTGCTGGGGCTGAACCTCGTGCGCGGCAATGCCTTCATCATCGAGCCGACCTTCAAATATCTCGGCTCGCTCGTGTATCTCGCCATTGGCGCCTCTGTGCTCGCCTTCGCCTGCTATCTCACCCTGCTGCGGCGGCTCGGCGCCGCGCGGGCGGGCTATTCGACGGTGCTGTTCCCCATCGTGGCGCTTGCGGTCTCGACGGTGCTCGAGGGCTATCAGTGGACTCCGCTCGCAGTGACCGGCGTCGCCTGCGCGCTTCTCGGCAACATTCTCGTGCTGCGCCGTCCCGCGGCGAAATAGGCGCTACTCGGCCGCAACCGGCAGAAGGGGGCGGGTCGAGCCCAGGTTGTCGAGGGACTGCTTGATGTGGACCCCGAGCGCATCGGCCAGCGGGTTCTCCCCGCCGCGGGCGCGGATGAGGCCGATCTTGCAGGAGGGCAGCGCCGGGAAGCCGTCGGAGGGGCCAAGGATCCGCATGCCGGGACGCACCGCGCTCTCCGGCAGCACCGAGACCGCGAGGCCTGCCAGCACCGCGGCGCCCACGGCGGTGGAATGCCAGCTCACATAGGCGATCCGATAGGCGCGGTCGGCGCCCTCCAGGGCTTCCGTCGCAGAGTGGCGCCAGTCGCAGTTCGGGCGGCCGAGCGCCAGGGGAACCGGAGTCTCCTCATGCACCCCATGGCGGCCGGAGGTGACCCACAGGAGCTGCTCAATCCGCACGATTTCGGACGGGCCGCGCCGGTCCACATGGGTGATGATCGCCAGGTCGAGGTCGCCGTGCTGCACCCGCTCGATCAGGTTGTGAGTGGGCTCGCACATCACCGTCACTTCCGCTTTCGGATTGGAGCGCGAAAAGCGCGCCAGGATCTCCGGAAGGTAGCGGTCGGCATAATCGTCGGGCAGGCCCAGGCGCACCCGGCCCGTGAGTTCGTTGTCGTTGAACGAGGCCATGCATTCCGCATTCAGCCGCACGATGCGGCGGGCGTAATCCAGCAGGCGCTCGCCTTCGTCGGTGAGCTTCGAGAGGCGCCCGTCGCGCTCGAAGATCGGCCGTCCGACCCGGTCCTCCAGTCGCTTCATCTGCATGGACACGGCGCTCTGCGTCTTGTGCACGATCTCCGCCGCTCGGGTGAAGGATCCCGTATCCGCGATTGCCACGAAGGTCCGGAGCTGGTCGATATCGAGCAGGTGCATGGCCTCAACCTCTTCATCAATAGCTTTGATGATACATATCTCAAACAATCGTTTCAAGTGATGAAACGATCTATGCTATAGAATCCACCAGGAGAATAAATCCGGGAATTGTTTCAAGGCCTTGAGGCGACATGCCCTGTCGCTTGTCCTTGAACTATGGCCCGAGTGCTCCCGCAACGGGGCAAACCCTCCGAAGGAGGGTCCGATCGAGATTGAGAGCAAGGAGACCCACCATGAACCGGTCTGCAGCAACGACGACTTTTCCCGGATCGAGCGTCCTGGGCCAGTTCGCTCGCGCGCTCATCAATATCGTGAAGGCCTGGAAGGACCGCCGCGAGGTCAGAAACCTGGCGGAGTTCGATGACCGGATGCTCAAGGATATCGGGCTCGTGCGCAGCGATGTGGACAGCGCTCTCGCGGAGCCGCTCCACCACAGTCCCTCATGGGTTCTGGTTCGATGCGCCGAGCGGCATTCGCGGTCCGAACGGATAGCGATGCCGGTCCGTCAGGCCCGGCCCGTCGTTCCTGTCGTGACGCGGTCCGCTGCGCATTCCTAGACTGCGTCTCAGGACTTTCTCGGCTCGATCTTCCACGCCTCCTCGAAGATCGACTGGAGGGACGCGAGATATTGCGCCTGCATCTCGCGTCCCTGCTCCATCATGGCTTCCCACGAGGGAGAGGAGGAGGGGGATGCCTCCTGCGTTGGCCTGGGCGGTTGCGCCATTTGAAGAAAGGCCGCGCTCATCTCCTCAAAAGGGTTCGCCGCGGATGGCCTGCCCGGCGTGGCGGCCTTCATCCAGCCCGTCCACAATTCCGCCCAGGGATTGGCGTTGCCCTGGCCGTCCTGCGCCGCGCCGGCCTGGGACGAGAAGGCCTGCAGGGCCTGGGCCTGGGCGCTCATCCAATGAGACATGCCGCCCGCCACGATTCCAGCAAGCAGCGGCAGGATCTGCTGCATGGTGTCGACGCTGATGCCCGCATAATCGGCGGCCTGATGCGCCACGCGGCGGCTCACCTCGTCGGATCCGAAGAGCTGGTCCAGCAGCTTTCGTCCCTCCTGTTGAGCCTGGGACGAAAAGGACCGGCCCGCGGCCTGCCAGAAATTCTGGTATCCGCCGCTCAGCATGGACTGGAAGAAGCGGTTCGGATCCTGTGACATCATGGCGTGCTGGAGCCCCATGGCGAAGGCCGGCAGGAATGCCGCCATCGCTCTCTGAGACTGTTCGCCTGAAAGCTGGAACTGCCGGGTCAGAGCATCGAGGCCCGCATTCGTCTGAGCCTGCTGCATGAGATCGAACCAGTTGAACATCGGAGGCTCCTCGAAGGCGACGCTCCTTCGCGCCCGTGGCGGCTACAAGGCCGGGACAGCTTGCCTCTCCAAACGCCGGATTGTCCAGAACGCAGTGATGATCGCCGCGATTCCGAAGGCGATGGACCCCGCCCCGACGCCCACGAGAGCTCCTTTGGGACCGCCGACCTGGGCTCCGTAATAGGCAAACGGGATCATCCCCAAGGTGGCCCGGCCCCAGTTGAAGAAGGTGGAGAGCAAGGGATAGCCGAGGTTGTTGAACGAGGCGTTCGACACGAACACGAGGCCAATGAAGAACCAGATGAAGCCGCTGAGCTCGCAGAAGAACCGGACGAGTTCCGTCGTCAGCTCCGGCGCGTTGAAGGCGAGGGTGAGCGGTGTCCGCACGAGGTACAGCACCAGCCAGACGCAGACGATGTAGACCACCGTGAAGGTGAGGGCGTCCTTGAGGGTCTGCTTCATGCGGTCGTAGCGCTGCGCGCCCCAGTTCTGCCCCAGAACCGGACCGATCGCTCCCGCCAGGGCGAACAGACCCGCGAAGGCGACGGGCGTCACCCTGTCGATGATGGCGGAGGCCGCGATGGCCTGATCGCCGAACCGCGACATGACGGCCGTGAAGAACGCATTGGCGACGGGGGCCGCGATGTTGGTCAGGATCGCCGGAACGGCGATGGCGAAGAACGGGCGGGCATCGGCCAGCACGGCCTTCGGACGAGGCCGGGCCAGAAGGTCATGAACGCGCACGACATACCGGTAGCTGACATAGACGTAGACCAGCCGCGCAAGATTGATGGTGAGAGCGGCGCCGTTGGCCTTCAGTCCCAGGCCGAAGATCAGGAGAGGGTCGAGCACGACCGTGACGGCAGCCACCGAGAGGGTGGCATACATGCTCCGCTTGGCGTCGCCTGCGGCGCGCAGCACCGTCGAGAAGGCCATGCCGAGCGCCATCAGGACATTGGTCGGGATCGAAATCCAGAGGAAGCCCTGAGCCACCCGGGATGTCTGCTCGCCCGCACCCAGCATCCCGAGGATCACAGGCAGGAGAAGCAGGACGATCACGCTGACGGCGATCGCCACCAGGGCCATCAGAAGGCTGCCCGATGTCGCCATGCGGCGTGCATCGTCCCGCCGGCGCGCGCCCAGGGCCCGCGAGACGAGCGCGCCGATCGGGATCATCAGCCCGACATTGATCGAGACCGTGAAGAACATCACGACCGTAGCGAGGCCGACGCCCGCCGTCAGGCTCGGATCGTTCAGCCACGAAATATAGAGGAGCGACACGAGATCGACGATGAAGATCGCGATGAGGCCGGCGGCTCCCGTCCCGGTCATCACGAGGACGTGGCGCATCGTCGATCCGGCGACGAAGCGGGGCGGCGGCGCCGGCTCGTCGGCTCCTGTCCGGGCGGGGATAGCGTCCATCTAAAGAACTTCCTCGCCGAGGACGTCGCGCGTCTCGGGGCTCAGGGCCTTGGCCTTGCCGGTCGGGACGGTGAGCGGCTCCGGAGTGATCTTGCCGCCGACGACGAGTTCCGCGCCGCCCATGGCCCCCACTTCCTTCTGCATGACGAGGCGCGCGATGTCGCGCTTGCGGATATCGTTCGCGGCGGCGGTGGCGACATCGGGCGCGACCCCCAGCTCCTCCAGCGCCGCGCGCCCGAACACGATGGCGGACTCGAAGGTTTCCCTGAGCTGATAATCGACCTCGAGCTTCATCAGCTCGGCCGCGTGGACACGGTCGTAGGCCCGGACGAAACTGTGTGCATTCCGGAAATTCTCATGAATGATCTCGACGATCTTGATGGCTGTTTCCGGGCTGTCGATGCAGACGCAGATCATCTCGGCCTTCTCGGCGCCTGCCGCACGCAGTACGTCGAGGCGGGTTCCGTCTCCGTAGTAGATTTTCAGGCCGAAACGGCTCGCATCGCGAATCCGTTCCACATCCTTGTCGATGACGGTTGCGTTGATGCCCTGCGCCAGCAGAACCTGATTCACGATCTGGCCGAAGCGCCCGAACCCGATCACGAGCACGCGGCTTGAAAGCTCGCCTTCCAGGTTATGCAATTCGTCCAGATCCGGCTGCGCCTCGCTGTCCGGATGGGCGCGAAGCATCCTCTCGACGACGGTCGAGAGGATAGGGCCCAGCAGCATGGTCAGGGCCGCCAGCGCCGTCACGGGCTGCGACACGCTCGCAGGCATGAGCCCGAGGCCCGTCGCGACGGGAAGAAGCACGAAGGCGAATTCGCCCGCCGGGCAGAGCAGGACGCCGGACCTGAGCCCTTCGCGCCACGTGGAGCCGAAGAGCCTGGACAGGACGGTGATGAGAAGGGTCTTGCCGAGGAGAACGACCGGGGCCGCGATGGCGAGCGCCATCCATTGCTGACGCACGAGGGCAAGGTTGATCGACATGCCCACGCTCATGAAGAACAGGCCCAGCAGCATGCCGCGGAACGGTTCGATATCGGCCTCGAGCTGGTGGCGGAAATTCGATTCGGCCAGCAGGAGACCTGCCAGGAACGCGCCCATGGCCATGGAGAGCCCGACTTCCTGCATGACCAGCGCCGCCCCGAGGACGACGAGGAGGGCGGACGCGGTCATCACCTCGCGCGCGCCGGTGCGGGCCAGGATCCGGAAGAACGGATTGAGCCCGTAACGGCCGATCAGAACGACGGCCGCAATGCCCGCGAGAGCCTCGCCGGTCGCCAGGAGACGATCCATGAGGGAGCCGTGCTCCACGGTAGCCCCGGAGGCCAGAAGGGGCAGGACCGCCAGGATCGGAACGACCGAGAGGTCCTGGAACAGCAGGATCGCGAAGGAGCGCTGGCCGTAGGGAGCCTGGAGATCGTTGCGCTCGCCGAGCATCTGGAGGGCAATGGCCGTCGCGGACAGCGCGACGGCGATGCCGGTGACGAACGCGGCCGGAGGCGTGAAACCGATGGCGAAGGCCGCTCCCCCGAGGCAGAGCGCCGTCACGCCGAGCTGGGCGAAGCCGAGCCCGAAGATGTCCCGCTTCATCGACCAGAGATGGGAGAGCTTGAGTTCGAGCCCCACGATGAACAGCAGGAGCACGACGCCGAGTTCCGCGACCGTCGCGATGGTTTCCGGATCGCCGACGAGGCTCAGGCCCGACGGACCGATGACGATTCCGGCGGCCAGGTAGCCCAGGACCGCGCTCAGGCCGATGAACCGGAAAACCGGCACGGCGACGGCCGCAGCCCCGCAGAAGGTCAGAATCGGCGTCAGAAAGCTGACATGGGAGGCTGCGTTCGCCATCGATCTTTGGGAGAGAGTGGGTCGAGCCCCCCTTTCTAGGGAGTCTTTCCCGCAAGTGCGAGTGTTTCTTCGCACCAAGCGCGACCGCGAATATGCGTCGCTCCCGCTTGACAGGAAGGCTCCGCTCTCGCCACATCGCCGCATCATGACGAAGCCACCCCTCGACATTCTGCTTTGTGCCCCGCGCGGCTTCTGCGCCGGGGTCGTCCGCGCCATCGACGCCGTCGAAAAGGCGCTGGCGATCCACGGCGCCCCGGTCTACGTGCGCCACGAGATCGTTCACAACAAATACGTGGTCGAGGATCTGAAGCGGAAGGGTGCCGTCTTCGTCCGGGAGCTCGACGAGATTCCAGACACGACGGCACCCGTGATCTTCTCCGCCCATGGGGTCCCCCAATCCGTCCCGGAGGCGGCGCAGGCCCGCCATCTCTTCGCCATCGACGCCACCTGTCCGCTGGTGACCAAGGTCCACCGGGAGGCGCAGGTCCACCACAAGCGGGGGCGCCACATCATCCTGATCGGCCATGCGGGCCATCCCGAGGTCGTCGGCACCATGGGCCAGCTGCCCGAAGGCGCCGCCACCCTGGTCGAGACCGTGGACGACATCGCCCGGCTTCGACCCGCCGATCCGGACAATCTCGCCTTCGTCACCCAGACGACCCTGTCGGTCGACGACACGCAGGACATGGTGGATGCCCTCAAGGCGCGGTTCCCCTCGGTCGTTGGACCGCACAAGGAGGACATCTGCTACGCGACCACCAATCGCCAGGGCGCGGTGAAGCGGGTGGCCCCCACTGTCGACGCCATGATCGTGGTAGGCTCGCCGAACTCCTCCAATTCCCAGCGCCTGCGGGAGGTCGCCGAGCGGGAGGGATGCCCGCTGGTTCGCCTGATCCTGCGGGCCGAGGACATTGACTGGTCCCTGTTCGGCGCTATCCGGCGGCTCGGCATCACGGCCGGCGCCTCGGCGCCCGAGATCCTCGTGGAGGAGATCATCGACGCCTTCGCCGGGCGGTATGAGGTTTCGGTCGAGAGCGTCTCGACGGCAGACGAGAGCGTGTTCTTTCCCCTGCCTCGCGAGCTTCGCGAGCAGGCGGCGGAGTAAATCGTGGCAGTTTATACGGAAGTCACCGACGAGGAGCTCTCGGCTTTCCTCGCCACCTACGACATCGGCACCGTTCTGTCCTACAAGGGCATCGCCGAGGGCGTGGAGAATACGAACTACTTTCTCCACACGACGGCGGGATCCTACATCCTGACGCTCTACGAGAAGCGGGTGAAGGAGGCGGACCTGCCCTTCTTCCTCGGCCTCATGCGGCATCTGGCGAAGAAGGGGCTGAACTGCCCGCTGCCGGTCAGCAACCGTCGGGGCGAGCCCCTGGGGCGGGTGGCCGGGCGGCCCGCCGCCATCATCACCTTCCTCGAGGGCATCGCGGTGCGCCGCCCGACGGCGCGGCATTGCGGAGCCCTGGGCGGTGCCCTGGCGAAGCTTCACCTCGCCGGTGAGGACTTCCCCATGGTCCGCCCCAATGCCCTGTCCCTCGACGCCTGGGCGCCTCTCTTCGCTCAGGCGGAGGCGCAGGCCGACACGGTGGCCTCGGGCCTCGCCGAGCGGACCCGGCGCGAACTCGGGCTCTTGGAGGAGGTCTGGCCGAAGGGCCTGCCGTCCGGCGTCATTCACGCGGATCTGTTCACGGACAACGTGTTCTTCATCGGCTCGGAGGTTTCCGGCCTGATCGACTTCTACTTCGCCTGCACGGACGCCTTCGCGTACGATGTCGCCATCTGCCTCAATGCCTGGTGCTTCGAGGCGGACGGATCCTTCAATCTCACGAAGGGCCAGGCGATGCTGGCGGGCTACCAGGCCGTCCGGCGGCTTCAGCCCGCGGAGGTCGAAGCCCTGCCGATCCTCTGTCGCGGCTCGGCCATGCGCTTCATGCTGACCCGCCTCGTGGACTGGCTCAACGTGCCGCCGGGCGCGCTGGTGAAGCCCAAGGACCCGCTGGAATACGACCGCAAGCTCAACTTCCACCGCCATGTGAAGCATGCGCGCGAATACGGGCTGGACGCATGAGCGGGGTCGAGCGGGTCATGATCTATACGGACGGCGCCTGCTCCGGAAATCCGGGGCCGGGCGGCTGGGCCGCCATCCTGTTCTTCAAGGGAAGCGAGAAGGAGATTTCCGGCGGGGAGGCACATACGACCAACAACCGCATGGAAATCCGCGCCGCCATCGAGGGGCTCAAGGCCCTCAAGCGTTCCTGCGCGGTCGATCTCTTCACGGATTCGCAATACGTGCGCCAGGGCATCACGCAGTGGATGCACAACTGGAAGCGACGCGGCTGGCGCACCGCCGACAACAAGCCCGTGAAGAACGAGGATCTCTGGCGGGAGCTCGACGAGGCGGCATCCCGCCACGACGTAGCCTGGCACTGGGTCAAGGGGCACGCGGACGATCCGACCAACATCCGAGTCGACGAGCTGGCCGTGGCCGCCATGCAGCCGTTCAAGCGGCGGGGGCCGGGGGCGGGGCCGAAGCCCTCGCTCGCGGCGGACTGAGCGAGGGCTCCGGGCGTCCCTACGTCAGGATCAGAGATCCTTCAGGATGTTCTCGGCGCCCGAGACCTGGGCCTTCGAGGGCGTATCCTCCACGTTGAGCGCCTTCACCACGCCGTCCTCGACCACCATGGAATAGCGCTGGGAGCGCGTGCCGAGGCCGAAGCCCGAGCCGTCCATGGAAAGGCCGAGCGCCTTGGCGAAATCGCCATTTCCGTCGGACAGGAACTCGATGCCGTCCGCACCCGAAGACTTCGCCCAGGCTTCCATCACGAACACGTCGTTGACGGCGGTGACCAGAATGGCGTCCACGCCCTTGGCCTTGATCTCGCCCATCTTCTGCACGTAGCCCGGCAGGTGGTTGCGGTGGCAGGTCGGAGTGAAGGCGCCGGGCACGGCCACGAGGACCACCTTGCGGCCCCGGAAGAGATCGTCCGTCGTCTTGGCCACGGGCCCCTCGGGGGTCATGACGCGAAAGGTAACCTGGGGAAGGCGTTCTCCAACCTGGATGGTCATGGGCAGTTCTCCAAAGCGATTCAGATGGTGGGATCTTCCCTAGCGCGACTGCCCGTTGCCGTCGAGGCTCACCTCCGTCTCGACGGCCTTGTCCCCGGCTACGAGGGTCAGGCGCAGGGAAACGGGTCCGGACGCGTCCTTGGGCTTCTCGTCTACGGTCACGGTGAAGCGGTTCTGGGAATCGGGTAGGGACGTCGAGACGTACCAATCCTCCGGCGCCTCCGCAAACAGGACGGGCTTCGCGCCGGCGGGAGCCCGGACGGCGACGGTGAGGCCCTGCTTGTCCTGCCCTAGGGGTGAGACGGAGAGGACCGACAGGTCCGCCTGTGCTCCCAGAGCCTGCGGGTGCGGCACCTTCGCCAGCGCCCCTTCGATCAAGGCGCGGTCCGAGCCGTCTCCCGGCAAAGGCATCGTCAGATCCTCGTGGGCCGGAATGCAGATGTCCTTGCAGATTCCATAATCGAGGGAGAGGGCGAGCTTCACGGGCCGCCCCGGCACCGCAGCCTTCACGCGCACCGGCAGGATCACCGTGCCCTTGTAGACATAGGAGACGCCCGCCGCATCCTCGATCCGCGACGGGGCGGGCCACTGGATATCGAGCCCTGCGACGTTCTCGGAGCCCGACCAGTCGAAGCGGGGCGGCAGGCCGGAATCGCCGGGGTTGCGCCAGTAGGTCTTGAAGCCGCCATCAAGGACGATCTCGATTCCGGCGAGCCAGTGGTCGCCCTCCTGTCCCCCCGACAGCAGGCGCGCGCGCGAGTAGGACTCCTGAGCGTGCGAGGGGGAAAGGGGCTGTCCAAGAGCCGGAAAAAGCGACAAACTCAAAAAAACGGCGGCCGAAACGGCGCGGAGCATAGTTGCCATGGAACTGACGCCTCCCTGACGCGCTTCCCTTATGCGGTTTATCTTCGGGTCCGCCATCCACGATCCTGTGATCGGAGGGCCGCCCGGCAAGGCAGATTTCAAAAAATGAGCTTTCATCCGGCCCCCTACGACGCGAATTATCCCTATCTCGACGGTCAGGTGCTCGTTGCCATGCCGGGCATGATGGATGAGCGCTTCGCCCGGTCCGTCATCTATATCTGCGCCCATTCGGCCGAGGGAGCGATGGGAATCGTTCTCAACCGGCCGGCCGCCAACGTGAATGTCCCCGATCTCTTGGTGCAGCTGGAGATCATCCCGGAACCGGAGCGGATCCGGCTGCCGCAGCGGGTCGGCCGCATGCAGGTCTTGATCGGTGGGCCCGTGGAGACGAGCCGGGGCTTCGTCCTCCACTCGCCGGATTTCCACATCGCCCAGTCCACCCTCCCGATCGACGACAGCGTGTGCCTGACGGCCACGATCGACATCCTGCGCGCGATCGCCCGGGGCGACGGACCCGAAAATGCGGTGCTTGCCCTGGGCTATGCGGGCTGGGGAGCGGGGCAGCTCGAAATCGAAATGCAGGCGAACGGCTGGCTCAACTGCCCGGCCGACGCCGAGCTGATCTTCAACACGGCCGCCGAGGTCCGCTACGAGATGGCGCTGCGCCGGATCGGGATCGAGCCGGCCATGCTCTCCATGGAGGCCGGCCACGCCTGACATTCCGGCCGCTCAGGCGGCTTCCGGAGTGGCTCCCACGAGCTGACGGGCCTGACCCATCGACATCGGCTCGCCGAAAACCGGGCCCTGTGCGTATTCGCAGCCGAGCTGATAAAGCTCGATGGCCTCGGATTCGCTCTCGACGCCCTCCGCAACGATCCCCATGCCCAGCTCATGCGCCATCTTGACGATGGAGCGCAGGATCACCGGCTTGCCCGAAGCCATCTGGCGGACGAAGGATTCGTCCACCTTGATCGTGTCGAAGGGGAAGCGCAGCAGGTAGGAGAGGGCCGAATAGCCCGTTCCGAAATCGTCGAGAGACAGGCCGGCGCCGAGATCGCGCAGACGCGCCAGCATCTGGGCCGAGTATTCCGGGTTCCCCATCACGAGGCTCTCGGTCATCTCGATCTTGAGGGATCCGGGAAGCACGCCGGTACGGGCGATGACGGCCTTCACGTCCTGCAGCAGGTCGTGGCGCAGCAGGTGGTGGCTCGACATGTTGACGCTGGCGAAAATGGGCGGATCGACCTCGAGCGCGTTCTGCCAGGCCGCGAGTTCCCGCGCGGTCTGCTCCAGCAGGAAGAAGCTCAGCTTGACGATGAGCCCCGTCTCCTCGGCGATCGACATGAAGTCCATGGGCCCGATGCGGCCGAGCCGGGGGTGATCCCAGCGCAGCATCGATTCGAAGCCCGCGATGGTTCGGTCTTCGAGGCGCACGATGGGCTTGAACAGGACCTTCATCTCGTTGCGCTCGAGCGCGCGTCGGAGGTCGGTCTCCATGGTGAAGCGGTCGCTGCGGTCCGAGCGCATGGTCGGCCGGAAGACCTCGATGCGGTCGCCGCCCTGGCGCTTGGCATGGGCCATGGCGATCTCGGCATTCCGCAGCACCTCCTCGCGCCGCGCGGCGATCTGCGGATCGTGCAAGGCGATGCCGATGGAGGCGGTCGGGAAGATCTCGCGCTCGGCATAGGTGATCGGCGTCGTGACGACGCGCTTGACCATGTCGGCGAAGGCGATGATACGGTCCGGCTCGCGCTCCGAGAGCAGGATGATGGCAAATTCGTCGCCGGCGATGCGCGCCAGGGTATCCTGTGGCTTCAGGAGGCGGCCGAGGCGTCGGGACAGGGTCAGCAGGATCGAGTCGCCGGCTGCATAGCCGGAGGCCTCGTTGGTGTTCTTGAGCTTGTCCAGGTCGATGACGAGGACGGTCGGGCGCAGGGAATCGTCCTGGCTTGCGAAGATCAGGGCCGCCTCCAGCCGGTCGTAGAAGAGCTGGCGGTTGGGCAGGCTGGTCAGGTTGTCGTGCACGGCGTCGTGCAGCAGCCGCTCCTCGGCCGTCTTGCTGTCCGTCACGTCCGCGAGCGTGCCGACAATGCGGATCACTTCCCCGTCCGAGCCGATCACCGGGCGCGCCTTGAGGCGGAACCAGTGGTGGGCGCCCGAGGCCGACCGAAGGCGGAAGTCCTGCACCAGTCGGCCACGGCGCTGCTCGATCACCGCGTCGAGGGAGAACCGGTAGCGGTCCTTGTCGAAGGGATGGATGAGGTCGAGCCAAGCCGAGGCGGGGCCCTCGAGGGAGCCGCGCTTGAGCCCGAGCTGGTGCTCCACCTCGGGACTGACGAAGATATTGTCGGCCGCCACGTCCCAGTCGAACACGATGTCGCCGGCGCCGGCCAGTGCGAGCGCCCGGCGCTCCGTGTCGTTCACCAGCCCATGCGCGAAGGCGCCGCCCGCGAAGGCGTGCTGCATGACGGTGAAGCCGATGAGCATCACGATCAGGACGAGGCCGCCCACGAGGGCAGGGGGGACGAGATCCGACGAGAGGTGCCCCACCACGGTGAAGCTCGCGGCCACCACCCAGGCGATGAGGAGGAGCCAGGTCGGGACGAGCATGATCGCACGGTCGTAGCCGTGCGTCGCAAGATGAATGACGAGCACGAAGCCGATGCTGGCGACGGCTGCGATCGAAATGCGCGCGACGCCCGAGGCCACGGGCGGGTCGATGATTGCAAGCCCGACGAGGGCGCCGAGGAACACGAGCCAGAAGGCCGTCACGTGGCTGTAGCGGACATGCCAGCGGTTGAGGTTGAGATAGGCGAAGAGGAACACGAGAAGCGTCGCCGCAAGCACGGCCTCGGCGCCGGCCCGGTAGATCTGCTCGGTCGTCTCCGCGATGGGGAAGATGCGCTGGAAGAACCCGAAATCGAGGCACGCATAGGCCAGCACGGCCCAGGCGAGTGCTGCGGCGGCCGGGAAGATCAGAGCGCCCTTCACCACGAAGACGATCGTGAGGAACAGGGCCAGCAATCCGGCGATGCCGATGATGATGCCCTTGTAGAGGGTTAACCCGTTGACGCGCTCCTTGTAGGCGGCCGCGTCCCACAGATGGAGCTGCGGAAGGTTGTTCGAGCGCAGCTCCGCCACGAAGGTCACGGTCGTCCCGGGATCGAGGGTGATCAGGAACACGTCGGCATCCGCGCTGTCGTCGCGCTCGGGCTTGATGCCTTCGCTCGCCGTGATGGCGGCGATGCGGGACGAGCCGAGATCGGGCCAGAGAACACCCGAATCGGTGAGCCGGAAATGCGGCGCGACGAGGAGGCGGTCCACCTGTTCGTCGGTATCGTTGGTGAGCGCGAAGACGATCCAGTCCGGCCGGGTGCCCGCCTCGCGGGCCTTGACGGCGATCCGGCGCACGATGCCGTCGCGGCCCGGCGCCGTGGAGATGCGGATCTCGTCACCGTCCGAGCGATAGCGCTCGATCGCCTGCGTCAGATCGATGGCCTTCATTTTGGGATCGACGCGCACGGCCTCGACGGCCCAGCCGCTCGACGGCAGGGCAAGAGCCATGAATGTCGCCAACAGAAGGGTTATGGCGAAAGATACGATCCGCAAAGCTTCGGTCTTTCGTCCGGTACAAAACGGTGAGACGGATTGGTACCGGTCAGGAGGCCCGAGGGCAAGGCGAAGCCGGCAAGGGGTCCGACTTGTCCGCAGGACTCAGGGTTTATCGTTAAGCACGCGGCCATGGGGTCACTTTGCGGCGGGATTGAGGAGAATCGGACGTGACCAAAGGGAAGGCGCGGCATTAAAAATCAGCCGCGCAGCCCGGATGCGATCTCTTCAAGGGGCGGCAGACCCTGGATAGGGCCAATTGCCGCCAGGGTCGGCGCGCCCTGCAGCAAGCGGTGCCCTGCCTCGCGCACGTGATCCGCCGTCAGGGCATCAACCTTCCTGACGATCTCGTCGCTGCCCACCACGCGTCCCCAGGAGAGGAGCTGACGGGCGATGCGCTCGATCCGGCCGCCTGGCGTTTCAAGGGCCGTGAGAAGAGCCACCTTCATCTGAGCCTTGGCGCGGACCATCTCGACATCGCCGATGTCCTGGGTGGCCTGCCGCATGCACGCGAGAGTGACGTCCATCAGTTCCGCCACGTCGCCGCCCGCGGTCCCGGCGCCGATGCCGAAAAGGCCCGAATCGGAGAAGGGCCAGTGGAAGGAATCGATGGAGTAGGCCAGGCCGCGGGTCTCGCGCACCTCGTGCCAGAGGCGGGACGTCAGCCCCCCGCCGAGGATGTGAGCGAAGAGGTGGGTGGCGTAGTAGCCGGGATCCTTGAAGGAGAGCCCGGGCAACCCCAGGACCAGATTGGCCTGTTCGAGCTTGCGGACGATCCGCCTCTCTCCGCCCGTGTAGCGTCCGGACTCCGGCTGCCGGGTCGCGCCCGCCGGCATTGCGCCGAAGAGGCGCTCGGCGGCATCGACGATCTGCGCATGGTCCACGTCGCCCGCACCGGCCAGCACCATCTTGGCGGGGCAGTATTCCCGCGCCAGGAAGGCATGGATCGTCGCCTCGTCGAAGCTCCTGATGGTCTCCGGCGTGCCGAGAATCGGGCGGCCCAGGGGCTGTCCGGCGAAGGCCGTCTCCATGAAGGCGTCGTAGATGAGGTCGTCGGGCGTGTCCTCGACAGAGGCGTATTCCTGCAGAATCACGCCCTTCTCGCGGGATAACTCTCCGGCGTCGAAAACCGAGTTGGTGAGAATGTCGCCCAGCACGTCGAGGGCCACGTCCACGTTCTCGCCCAGCACCCGGGCCGTGTAGCTCGTGTATTCGACGCTGGTGGCGGCGTTGATGTCGCCGCCGACGTTCTCGATGTCCTCGGCGATCTGCCGGGCGGAGCGTTTCGCGGTGCCTTTGAAAGCCATGTGCTCGATGAGATGGGACAGGCCATGCTCATGAGCCTCCTCGTGCCGCGAGCCGGTGCCGACCCAGACCCCGAGCGTCGCGGTGGCGATCTCCGGCATCTGCTCGGTCGCGACGGTCAGGCCGTTGGACAGCCTCGTGATGTCGATCCGCTTCTCGCGGACCAGATGCTGGTTCATGCGGCGGCGCCCTTGACCGCGCGGGCACGCTCGCGAATGAAGCGTTCGACCGCGGCCTGATCGTTGGGGAGGACCGTGAAGCTCTCCTGGCGCTCCATCAGATCAGCCATGTGCGGCGGAAGTGCGGGTCTCACGCCGGTCGCACGCTCGACCGCGTCGGGGAACTTGGCCGGGTGCGCCGTCGAGAGCGCCACCACGGGCACCTCCGGGGTCTCGCGCAGCAGCGCCCGCCCGGCGCGGGTTCCGACCGCGCTGTGGGGATCGAGGATGTACCCGGTGGTCCGGTATGTCTCGGCCATTTCGGCCACAACGTTGGCCTCGTTCACGGCCCCGGCCGTGAATTCCTCGCGGATGCGGGCCATGGGGCCTGCTTCGATCATGAAGGCACGCGACTGCGTCAGGCTCGCCATCAGGCGGCGGATCGCCGCCGCGTCCCGGCCATAGGCCTCGAAGAGCAGGCGTTCGAAGTTGGACGAGATCTGGATGTCCATCGACGGCGAAGTCGTGGGCTGGACGCCCTTGATCTCGTAGGTGCCGGAACCGAGCGTGCGCGCCAGGATGTCGTTGGCGTTGGTGCCGATCATCAGCCGCTCGACCGGCAGCCCCATGCGCTTGGCGGCCCAGCCGGCGAGGATGTCGCCGAAATTGCCGGTCGGCACCGAGAAGGAGACGGGCCGGAAGGGGGCGCCCAGAGCCACGGCCGAGGTGAAGTAATAGACCGCCTGGGCGGCGACGCGGGCCCAGTTGATGGAGTTCACGCCGGAGAGCTGGAGCTCGTCACGGAAGCGGGCATGGTTGAACATACCCTTTACCATGGTCTGGCAGTCGTCGAAGGTGCCCTCGACCGCGAGCGCATGGACATTGGGCGAAGCGACCGTCGTCATCTGCCGCCGCTGCACGTCCGAGACGCGGCCGTGGGGATAGAGGATGAAGATGTCGACCTGATCGAGCCCCTTGAAGGCCTCGACCGCGGCGCTTCCCGTATCGCCCGAAGTCGCGCCCACGATGGTCGCGCGGGCGCCCCGCGCCTTCAGCACATGGTCCATGAGCCGGCCCAGGAGTTGCATCGCCACGTCCTTGAAGGCGAGCGTCGGTCCATGGAACAGCTCGAGGACGAAGAGGTTGTCGCCGATCTGGGTCAGGGGGCAGACGGCGGCGTGGCGGAACGAGGCATAGGCATCCTCGATCATGCGGCCGAGGTCGGCCTCAGGGATATCGCCGTCGACCAACGGCCCCAGCACGGCTTTCGCCACCTGGGCATAGGGCTGACCGGAGAAGCGGCGGATCGCGTCGGCGGACAGCGTCGGCCAGCTCTCCGGCAGGTAGAGGCCGCCGTCCCGGGCGAGGCCGGTCAGAAGGGCATCGGAAAAGCCAAGCGCGGGGGCCTCCCCCCGGGTCGAGACATGGAGCACGGTCAATCTCCTGGAAATGCCGCCGGACATTAGGTGCCATGGCCGGTCACGGCAAGCCGGATCCGCATGCCGGGCCGGCTGGGCTCAACGGGCCTCGGCCGCCTCAGGCTCCTTCAAGCGCCGCCAGGCGAAGGCGGTGAAGACGCCGATCAGCGTGAGGGCGATTCCGAACCACGTGACCGCATATTGCAGATGATTGTTCGGCAGCTTCAGCAGGGTCAGGCCGCCCTTCGGCCAGCCGCCCGGATTGGGCGTGGCATCCGCGTCGATCAGGAAGGGCGCGACGCGGCCGAGATCATGAGCCTTGGCGATGGCCTCAGGATCGCGGGCGAACCAGACGTTGCGGGTCGGGTCGTCCTTGGGCGTGAAGTAGTTGCGGGCTTCCGGAGCGCGCACCAGGCCCGTGATGGTCACCTCTCCCGGGGGCTGGCTCTGGGGCCGCGTGGCCGGATCCTTCAGCTCCGTCGGCACGAAGCCCCGGTTGACCATGACGATGGCGCCGTCCCCCAGCTTCAGGGGGGTGACGAGATAATAGCCCTGAGCGGGCATTCCGGGCTCGGCGCCGGGAGCGAGGCCGTAAACCGGCGTCTCGAAGGAATGCAGGAAGGTGCCCGTGACGCGGACCTTGCGGAATTCGTCTTGCTCCGCGTTCCAGGCGCCCCATTGGGATTCCGGCACGATTGAGCCCGGCTCGCCATGGGCGCGGGTCTCGATCTGCGAAAGCAGGTTCTCCTTCCAGGCCCTGCGCTGGAGCTGCCAGGTTCCGAGGCCTATCAGGATCCCGAGCGCGATGAGCGTAGCGAGCCCGGGCAGGATAAGCGAGCGCCAGGGATGCGGGTGGGCTTGGGCCGTCACTTCTGGATGCGTCCTTCCTCGGCCTTGTGGTGATACTGCAGGGCTACCAGGACACCCTTCGAGGGGCGCACGAGAAGAAGGCCCAGGATGATGCTCAGGGCCGACCACAGGACGAGGTGGAGCCAGATCGGAGGCGAATAGGCGAACTCGACCCAGAGCGCGAGACCCACCACCACGATGCCGACGATGGACATCACGAAGAAGGCCGGGCCGTCGCCCGAGTCGGCAAAGGCGAAGTCGAGGCCGCAGACCTCGCAGGACGGCCGGACCGACAGGAAACCCTTGAACAGGTGCCCTTTGCCGCAGCGGGGACAAAGGCCTTTGAGGCCGGCCACGATGGGGGAGGGAGCCGATTGATCCTGGGCCATGGTGGGTTCTCCAGAAGGGGGCCTGAGCGGGCCTCACCGAGAGATGGGGGCGGGAGGCCAAAAAGCGAAGGGCGGCTGTGAAAGCCGCCCTTCCTGAACCGTTGCGTGAGATCTCAGTGGCCGGCTGCGGCGTGGCCGCCGAAGCCCCAGACGTAGATCGAGGCGAACAGGAAGAGCCACACCACGTCGACGAAGTGCCAGTACCAAGCCGCGAACTCGAAGCCAAGGTGCCGCTTGGGCGTGAAGTCGCCGCGATAGGCGCGAAGCAGGCAGACGGCGAGGAAGATCGTGCCGATGATCACGTGCGCGCCGTGGAAGCCCGTCGCCATGAAGAAGGTGGCGCCGTAGATGTTGCCCTTGAAGCCGAAGGTGGCGTGGCTGTACTCGAAGGCCTGGACGCAGGTGAAGATCATGCCCAGGATGACCGTGAGCCACAGACCGGCCTTGAGGCCCTGGCGGTCGTTCTGCAGGAGCGCATGGTGCGCCCAGGTGACCGTGGTGCCCGAGGTCAGCAGGATCAGGGTGTTGAGCAGGGGCAGGTGCCAGGGATCGAAGGTCTCGATGCCCTTCGGGGGCCAGACGCCGCCGAGTGCCTCGACGCGCGAGTAGAGCTGCGGGTCGTTGGGATAGAGAGCGACATCGAAATAGGCCCAGAACCAGGCCACGAAGAACATCACCTCGGAGGCGATGAACATCATCATGCCGTAGCGGTGATGGAGTTGGACCACGCGGGTGTGCGAGCCGGTATTGGCCTCGCGCACCACGTCACTCCACCAGCTGATCATGGTGTAGATGACGCCGATGATGCCCGCGCCGAAGATGTACGGGCCGAGATGCATCCCGGCGATCTGGATTTCTTTCCACCACGTGACGAAACCGGACGCCATCAGGAAGGCGCTGATCGAGCCGATGAGCGGCCACGGGCTCGGGTCGATGATGTGGTAGTCGTGGTTCTTGGCGTGGGCCTCGGCCATGTCTTGTCGTCTCCGTGCCTCGGATGATGTGCTCGCTTTAAGACGTTTCTGTCTAGCTTGTCACGTCCCTTATTGAGCGATGGGTTTGGTGGATGATGTCGCTTCCGCCACCGGCTTTCCCCCCTTGGAGGGGAAGTAGGTGTAGGAGAGCGTGATGGAGGTGAGCTCCTTGATGTCGGAATCCTGCACGAGGCGAGGATCGACATAGAACACGACCGCCGATTCCAGGGACTCGCCCGGCTTCAGGGTCTGCTCGGTGAAGCAGAAGCACTCGAGCTTGGAGAAGTAGCTTCCCGCAAGGTCGGGCTGCACGTTGTAGGTGGCGATGCCGGTGGCCCGCTTGTCGCCCGTGTTGGTCACCTTGTACATGACCGTCGTCGTCTCGCCGAGCTTGACCTTGACCTCCGGGGTCTCCGGCGCGAAGCGCCACTTGAGCCCGGGCGATACATTGGCATCGAGCCGGACCGAGATCGTGCGGTCCAGGACTTCCGACGAATTGGCGTCCCGGATGATCGGGGTCCCGTCGAAGCCCGTCACCTTGCAGAACAGGCTGTAGAGCGGCACGGACGCGAAGGCGAGACCGACCATGCCCACGGCGACAGCCGCGCAGGCCAGCGCCGTGTGGTGCATCTTGCGGTTCGGGCTATGCGGTTCTGCCATCGCAACCTCACATCGGCCGTTGCAGGACCTGCGGTCCCAGCTTTGCGATCGTGACCACGTAGAAGATCAGCACGAGCGCGCCGAGGACCAGCCCGAGGGCGATCGAGCGGCGCCGGCGGCGCTTCTGTTCTTCAGGGGTCAGGCGGGAGGGTGTTTTCTGTTCCACGGCGATCACCCGAAAAGCGGTCTGAAGAAGCCGAGGCCATGCTCCGCAAGCAGGGTCGCGAACAGCAGGAAGAGGTAGAGGATCGAGAAGCCGAAGAGCTGCTGCGCCACCCGCATGGCGGGCTCGCCCGTCCGCAGGCGATAGACCTGGAAGGCGAGCGCCAGCATGCCGAGCCCGCCGATCGTCGCGATGATCGCGTAGGCGAGGCCGCCGAAGCCGAACACCACGGGGGAGAGGCCGAGCGGTGCGAGAAGGAGAGTGTAGACCAGGATCTGGAGGCGGGTCGAATCCGGGCCGGCCACGTTCGGCATCATGGGAATGCCGGCACGCTCGTAATCGCCGGACTTCACCAGCGCCAGGGCCCAGAAATGAGGCGGCGTCCACATGAAGATGATGGCGAACAGGACGACGCTTTCCCAGCCGACGTGGCCGCTGACGGCAGCCTGCGCCACGATGGGCGGAAGAGCGCCCGCCGCGCCGCCGATGACGATGTTCTGGGGCGTCGACCGCTTCAGCCACATGGAATAGACGACGACGTAAAAGAAGATCGTGAAGGCCAGGAGACCGGCGGCGAGCCAGTTGCTCGCCAGACCCAGCACGATGACCGAGCCGACCGAAAGGGCCACGCCGAAGGCCAGGGCTTCGCCCGGCTGGATCTTGCCGGCAGGAATCGGCCGCTTGCGGGTGCGGGTCATGATGGCGTCGATATCCGCGTCCCACCACATGTTCAGGCAGCCCGAGGCGCCTCCGCCCACGGCGATCATCAGCAGGGAGACGAAAGCCACCACGGGATGCACGTTCGAATGGGCGACCACCATTCCGACGAGCGCGGTGAACACGACGAGAAACATCACCCGCGGCTTCAGGAGGGCGAAGAAGTCCGAAACATCGCCCTGCGAAAGACCCGCCGTGACATAG
Organism: Microvirga sp.; assembly: GCA_050789065.1. Taxonomy (GTDB): domain Bacteria; phylum Pseudomonadota; class Alphaproteobacteria; order Rhizobiales; family Beijerinckiaceae; genus Microvirga. The sequence goes on along the minus strand of JBOZRS010000049.1, from coordinate 268 downwards.
GTATCGGCGTGCTCGTTGGTCAGACTGTTCGACACAGTGTTCATACTCTCTGATCTTGTGAAACGCTTGGGCAAGGCCCGAAGCTCCCGATCATCGGCTCCTCGCCGGAAGGCTTGGCTTGGCCAAGCCCTCGGGGGAGGAGCGGGGCGGCTGGCGCCGCCCTGCTCGTGTTGTTCAGTGGCCCGTCTCGACGATGCGGGGCAGGGTCTCGAACTGGTGGAACGGAGGCGGTGAGGACAGCGTCCATTCCAGCGTCGTGGCACCCTCG
>JBOZRS010000048.1:0-25226 GCA_050789065.1 Microvirga sp. | reverse complement strand
TCAACGTCGCGCGTGCCTTCGACGAGGCCTCCGGCATCGATCACCCGGTGATCTGGACCGCCGAACGCGACCGCGACATGTGGAACAAACTCCAGGGCTGAAAACCCGGTTCATAACTTGCAACGCAGGGGCGCCGTATGCACGACGCCCCTGCGGCGTTTCAGCGTGGAACCAGAGGCAAGCTTGGCCGTTGATACGGGGCGTTGCCTGCTGGGTTCCGTTCATGCTGCTCAGAATGACCTGCTTGATCCTGACGGAGACCGCCTCTGCGCCGGCAATCGCCGGCGCAACGCAGGGATCGTGAGGAGACCCGATGCAGGTTCTGATGATCGCCGTTCTCGGACTGGCTCTCACGGTGCAGGCTGCGCTTGCCGAAACGATTTTTGTCTCGAACGAGCAGGACAACACCGTGTCGGTCATCGACGGCGCATCGTTCAGCCTCGTCGATACCATCCAGGTCGGGCGGCGGCCGCGCGGAATCGGGTTGAGCGCGGACAAGCAGAAGCTCTATGTCGCCGTCGGGGACGACAACCGCATCGACGTGGTCGATCTGAAGAGCCGAAAGGTGGAGGGCTGCCTTCCGTCCGGCGAGGATCCGGAGAACTTCGCCCTGCATCCCGACGGGCGCCGCCTGTTCGTGGCGAACGAGAACGACAATCTCGTGTCGGTTGTCGACATTCCTTCGGCTCGCATCGCATCCGAGGTCGAGGTCGGCGTGGAGCCGGAGGGCATGGGGGTGAGCCCGGACGGGCGTTTCGTCGTCAACACCTCCGAGACCACGAGCATGCTGCATGTGATCGACGCCGGGACGCTCGAACTCGTCGACAACGTGCTGGTGGACACGCGCCCCCGCGTCGCCGAGGTGTCGGCCGACAGCAGGCAGATCTGGGTCTCCTCGGAACTGCGGGGATCCGTGTCGGTGTTCGACTCAGGGACGCGGGAGCTGCTGGCGAAGATCGGTTTCGAAGTCCCGGGCGTCCCGCGCGAGCTCGTCCAGGCGGTCGGGATCCAGCTCACGCCCGACGGGTCCCGCGCCTATGTGGCGCTGGGGCCCGCGAACCGCGTCGCTGAGGTCGATGCGAAAACCTTCAAGGTCCTGCGGCTCTACCTTGTCGGGCAGCGTGTCTGGCATATCGCGCTCTCGCCCGACGGCAAACGCCTCTATACGGCGAACGGCAATACGAACGATGCTTCGATCATCGATCTGGAAGCCCGGAAGGTCGTGAAGACGATCGGCGTCGGCCGCTCTCCGTGGGGTGTCGTGGTCGCGCCGTGATGGCTCAAGGCCCTCTCCGGCGCGAGCCCCGCGGTGGAGACCGGCATATCCGCGGCTCCGTTCGGGCCGGACGGAGCCGAAAGGCCGCGCCCGTGTCCCTGGCGGCCGGGCCCGCAGGGCCGCCGAAGGCCGGGAACATGCCCCCGGTTTCAAAGTTCCTTTCCAGGGAAACGACTTGGCCGGTGATGGAACATGGCAGATCAGCGCGGCTCGTTGCGGCAGGATTTCCGCATCTTTCTCGATCCGGGGTTTCTCGTGGCCCTGATCATCATCCTCGTCCTGTCGGCCGTGGGCGCAGCCATCATGGTCTATGCCGACAACAGGTACGGAATCCCTTTGAGCGGGTATTGGAAGTAACGGCCGGGATGGTGGGGTGACGCAGGGACCACGATCACATTTTCGGGAACTTCCATGAAGCATGGCAGTTGGAGTCCCGTCGTCACGAATGAGACGCGACGTTGCGTTCCGGAGAATACACGTGGGTCGGAGCCTGACACTTGCTTTGGCAGCCCTGCTGACGCTTCAGCTTCCCCTTTCGGTTCACGCTCAAACGGCTTCCGCCCCGCAACCCACGGCGCCTGCCTTCGCGACGGGGCCGGAAGACGGGCAATGGACAATCCCGCAGAAGAACTACGCCTCCACCCGCTTCAGCGACCTGTCCGAGATCAACACGCAGAACGTGAAGAATCTCCAGGTCGCCTTCACGTTCTCGACGGGGGTGAACCGGGGGCAGGAATCCGCCCCCCTCGTCGTCGGCGGCACGATGTACGTGCTCTCGCCCTATCCGAACATTCTCTACGCCCTCGACCTGACGCAGCCCGGCGCGCCCCTGAAATGGCAGTACAACCCGAAGCCCGCCGCCGCCGCGCAGGGCGTCGCCTGCTGCGACGTGGTCAACCGGGGGCCGACCTACGCTAACGGGCGGATCTATTTCACCACCCTCGACGACCATGTGGTCGCAGTGAGCGCCGATACGGGCGAGGAGGTCTGGAAGACCAAGCTCGGCGACATCAACAGGGGCGAGACCATGACCATGGCGCCCCTGGTGGTGAAGGACAAGGTCATTGTCGGCATCTCGGGTGGAGAGTACGGGATCCGGGGCTGGATTCAGGCTCTCGATGCCAATACGGGACAGAGCGTCTGGAAGGCCTATAGCACCGGCCCCGACCAGGACGTGAAGATCGGCCCGAACTTCAAGCCATTCTACGACAGCGACAAGGGCAAGGATCTCGGCGTCACCACCTGGCCGGCGGATGCGTGGCAACAGGGCGGCGGCTCCGTCTGGGGCTGGATTTCCTACGATCCCGACCTCAACCTGATCTATTACGGCACCGGCAATCCGGGACCCTGGAATGCCAATCAGCGCCCCGGCGACAACAAATGGACTGCCGGCATCTTCGCGCGCGACGCCGACACGGGCGAGGCGCGATGGTTCTACCAGACGGCTCCCCACGACCTTCACGACTGGGACAACGTCAACGAGATGATCCTGCTCGACATCGAGTGGGACGGAAAGCCGCGCAAGGTGATCGTTCATCCCGGGCGCACCGGCTTCGTCTATGTCATCGACCGGACCACGGGCGAAGTTCTTTCCGCCAAGCCCTTCAGCGCGCTGACGGCGGTCACGGGCGTCGACCTGAAGACAGGACGGATTCAGTATAATGCCGAGAAGGAGCCGGTGAACCACCGCGTCGTGCGGGATATCTGTCCCACGGCGTCGGGCTCGAAGGACTGGAACCCCAGCGCCTTCTCGCACAAGACCGGCCTGCTCTACATCCCACACGAGAATCTGTGCATGGATTGGGAGAGCACCGAGCCGAACTACATTGCCGGAACGCCCTATGTCGGCGCCGAAGTCCGGGTGCATCCAGGCCCCGGCGGGCATATGGGCGAGTTCTCGGCCTGGGATATCCGGGAAGGCAAGGAGCTCTGGACCATCAAGGAGCGCTTCCCTCTCTGGAGCGGTGCGCTTGCGACGGCGGGCGACGTGGTCTTCTACGGCAACATGGAAGGTTGGTTCAAAGCCGTCCATGCCCGCACGGGCGAGGTGCTGTGGCAGTTCAAGACCTCTTCGGGAATCATCGGCCAGCCGACCACGTATCGCGGTCCCGACGGCAAGCAGTACGTCGCCATCCTGTCCGGCGTCGGCGGCTGGGCGGGCGCGATCGTGTCCGGCGATCTCGATCCGCGGGATGGCACGGCCGCCTTGGGCTTCGTCAACGCGATGCGGGATCTGAAGAACGTGACCACCAAGGGGGGGACGCTCTATGTGTTCAAGCTCCCTTAAAGTCCTTGCCGTCGCGTCCCTTTTCGTCATGACGGGAGCAGCCCAGGCACGGGAACTCCGCGTCTGCGCCGACCCGAACAACATGCCCTTCTCCAACAAGGCGGAGGAGGGGTTCGAGAACAAGCTCGTCAACCTGATCGCGGAGGATCTCGGCGCGGAGGTCCGCTATACGTGGTGGGCCCAGCGCCGAGGCTTCCTGCGCAACACGCTCAAGGCCGGACTCTGCGATCTGGTGCCCGGAATGCCCGCCAATCTGGAAGGCGTACGCACCACCGCGCCCTATTACCGGTCCTCATACGTATTCGTGACCCGAGCCGACGGCCCCCAGGTCGCATCACTCAACGATCCCGTCCTGCGTCAGGTCAGGATCGGCGTTCATCTCATCGGCGACGACGGTTCAAATCCGCCGCCCGCTCATGCGCTGGCCCGCCGCGGCATCGTGGACAATGTGCGCGGCTATATGATCTACGGCGACTACAACGAGCCGAACCCGCCCGCCCGCATCCTGCATGCTCTGGCGTCGGGCGAGATCGACGTGGCGGTGGTCTGGGGACCGCTTGGCGGCTACTTCGCCGCTCATGAACCGGTGCCGCTCAAGGTAGCGCCCGTGCGGCCCATCTTCGACGGGCCGCAATTGCCCATGGTGTTCGACATCTCGATGGCTGTGCGGACGGATGACGAGGCGCTGCGTCAGGACATCGATGCCGTTCTCGCGCGCCGCAGAGCGGATGTCGACGCCACCCTGGCTGCCTATGGCGTCCCGCGTCTCGACCGCACCCTGAAGCAGGCGGAGCATGCGCCATGAGAGTCGTGCCGATCATGCTCCTGGCAGTCCTGGCGCTCACGGCCTGTGAGCGCGAGGATCGGGACTACCGCTCCAATCCCGTCACCTCCGAGACGGAAGAGAAGATCTCGATGGTACCCCTCTCGCCCGGGCCGGGCGGGCCGGTCGAGTACCGGTCGGGCCTGGGCAAGGACTACGAGGACAATGCCTATCACATCTCGCAGGGCCAGCGGCTCTATGCCTGGTTCAACTGCAACGGTTGTCACTCCAACGGCGGCGGCGGTTCCGGGCCGGCGCTGATGGACGACCGCTGGATCTATGGCGGCGAGATCGAGAACATCGTGCAGACGATCCGCGAGGGCCGCCCGAACGGCATGCCGTCGTTCCGCGGCAAGATTCCGGACGCCCAGATCTGGGAGATTGCGGCCTATATCCGCTCCATGGGCCGCAACGTGCCGAAGGCTGCCGCGCCCGGCCGCGAGGACGACATGAGCCCGGGACCGGCCGAGCAGCGCCGGCCGCCGGGCGAGGTCATCGATGGAGGGCAGATCCCTCCGTCCGCGCAGATGCCGCAATGAGGCGCCGATGAGGTGGGCCGCTCCAACCCTCCTGCTCCTGAGCGTGGCTCTCGGAGGCTGCCAGGGCTGGCAATCGGCCCTCGACGCCCAGGGGCCGGCCGCGAGCACGCTCGCGGACATGTTCTGGATCTTCCTCGCGGTGCTCGCCACCGTCTGGGTCCTGACCATGGCGGCCATGCTCCTGGCGCTGCGCAGGAGGCGCGCCGCCGATGCGGATCCGCTCGCGACGAATCCCGGAACGGAGCGGCGCATGACCATCACGGTCTCGACCGCGGTGGGGCTCACGCTCGTCACCGTGCTCGCGCTTACAGGGTTGAGCTATGGCGGCCAGAAGGCGCTCTTCTCCCACAAGGACGGCGCCGTGACGGTGAGCATCACCGGGCAGCAATGGTGGTGGCAGATCACCTATGAGGATTCCCAGCCGAGCCGCACCTTCACGACCGCCAACGAAATCCACATTCCGGTCGGCGAACCGGTGCTGATCAAGCTCGAAGCCGCTGATGTGATCCATTCGTTCTGGATTCCGAACCTCACCGGCAAGATGGACGCCATTCCCGGACGGCAGAACCAGATCCAGATCCAGGCCGACCGTCCCGGCGTGTACCGCGGGCAATGCGCGGAGTTCTGCGGCCTTCAGCATGCCCACATGGGCATGCTCGTGATCGCGGAATCCAAGGAGGATTTCGAGCGCTGGCGGGACCACCAAGCCGCCTCGGCGCGGCCGCCCGGCGATCCAGAGCAGCAGCGCGGCATGGAGATCTTCCTCTCCAGGCCCTGCGTCATGTGCCATCAGGTGCGCGGAACGGATGCCGGCGGCAAGGTCGCTCCGGATCTCACCCATGTGGGAAGCCGCCGCTACATCGGAGCCGGTACGCTGGAAACGACGCGCGGCAGCATCGCGGCCTGGATCGTCGATCCTCACGGCGTCAAGCCAGGCGTCAACATGCCGACGATCCAACTCGATCCGGACGAGGTTCAGCCCCTCGCGGCTTATCTGGAGGGTTTGAAGTGACCCGGGCCATCTCCCCTGACGAGCTCGACACCGTCCCCGAGCCCACGCGCCTCGCCACCGGGGAGCGCGGCGGCGTCCTGGGCGTGCAGAGCGAAGCGGACGTGCCGCCAAGTCCTTACGAGTTGCGCGACGATCAGGTCGACGGGCCGGAGCTGTCGGCGCGGCTGGCCAAGACCTGGGGCACGGCGAAGGGGCTTGTCGGTGCGCTCTCGACCGTCGACCACAAGATCATCGGCCGCCGCTACATCGTCACCGCCATCGTGTTCATGTTCCTGGCGGGCATCGCCGCCGTCACCATGCGCGTGCAGCTGGCCCAGCCCGAGAACAAGCTGATCGGGCCGGATCTCTACAACCAGCTCTTCACCATGCACGGCATAACGATGATGTTCCTCTTCGGCGTGCCGATCGGCGAGGCCTTCGCGGTTTATCTCGTGCCGCTCATGGTGGGTACGCGGAACATCGCATTCCCGCGCCTGAACGCTTTCTCCTACTACGTCTACCTGTTCGGCGGCGCGATGGTCTGGATCGCCTTCATGCTGAATATCGGGCCGGATGTGGGCTGGTTCGCCTATGTGCCGCTCTCCGGCCCGGAGTTCTCGCCCGGCAAGCGAGCGGATTTCTGGGCGCAGATGATCACCTTCACCGAGGTCGCCGGCATCGCGGTCGCGATCGAGGTGGTCGTGACGGTCCTGAAGCTGCGCGCGCCGGGCATGACCCTGGACCGAATCCCACTCTTCGTCTGGGCCGAGTTCGTCAATTCTTTCGTCATCATCTTCGCCCTGCCGGCCGTCGTCACGGCATCCGCCATGCTGATCATGGACCGGCTGATCGGCACCCACTTCTTCAACCCGGCCGAAGGCGGCGATGCGCTGCTCTACCAGCACCTGTTCTGGTTCTTCGGACATCCGGAGGTCTACATCATCTTCCTGCCGGCCACGGGCTGGGTGTCGTCCATCGTGGTCACGTTCTCGCGCCGCCAGGCCTTCGGGTATATCCCCCTCGTGCTTTCGCTCATCGCGACGGGCTTTCTCTCCTTCGGGCTCTGGGTGCACCACATGTTCACCACGGGCCTGCCGCAGCTCGGCGCCAGCTTCTTCACCGCGTCCAGCATGCTCATCGCCATCCCGAACGGCGTGCAGATCTTCTGTTGGATCGCAACGCTCTGGGACGGGCGGCCCGTCTTCCGGACGCCGCTTCTCTTCGTCATCGGGTTCTTCTTCATCTTCGTCGCCGGTGGCCTGTCGGGAATCATGCTGGCCTCGGTCCCCCTCGACACGCAGGTCCACGACACGTTCTTCGTCGTCGCGCATTTCCACTATGTGCTCATCGGCGGCAACGTCTTCCCGCTGCTCGGCGCGATCTATTACTGGTTCCCGAAATTCACCGGCCGCATGATGAGCGAGCGACTGGGGAAGTGGCACTTCTGGCTCGCCTTCATCGGCTTCAACGTGGCGTTCTTCCCCATGCACATCATGGGCCTCATGGGAATGCCGCGGCGCGTCTACACCTATCTGCCCGAAATGGGATGGGGGAACCTCAACTTGCTCTCGACCATCGGGGCGGTCGTGTTCTTCGCAAGCTTCGTCCTCCTCCTCTACAACATCGTCATGAGCGCCCGGCGCGGCCCCCTGGCCGGTCCCAACCCGTGGGATGCCGGCACGCTCGAATGGGCCGCCGCATCCCCGCCGCTTCCGCAGAACTTCGACCGTATTCCCGTGGTGACGAACCGCGAGCCCCTCTGGGCCAACCGTGAGAGCCTGCCCGTCGTGGCGGGGTTGAGCGTCGACAACCGGGAGCAGATCATCTCCACCGTCACGGCGGGACGCGCCGATCTGCGCGAGGCCTCGCCCGAGCCTTCGATCTGGCCCTTCATCGCGGCGGTCGCGACCACGATCCTTTTCGTCGGCTCGATGTTCACCCCGTGGGCGATGGTGTGGGGCAGCGTACCGCTCGCCATCGCCCTGATGGGCTGGTTCTGGCCGAAGGCGAGCACGGAGGACGAGAGATGACCGCGGGATCTCCCATGCCCCGTCCCGAAAGCGCCCCGATGCCGCACCGGATCGTGCTCAATGCCCGGCACATGCCCAGCTATTCCTACGGGCACCGGAGTCCGATCTGGTGGGGCACTCTCGGCTTCGCGGCAGCCGAGGGCATGGGCTTCGTGATGGTGATCGGAGCCTATTTCTACCTTGTCTTCATCAACGGCAACTGGCCGCTCAGCGCTCCGCCGCCCGATCTTCTCTGGTCGAGTCTGTTCACCATTCTCGTGCTTGCGAGCGGCTGGCCGAACTACCTGGCCAAGCGGGCGGGAGAGCGGGAAGATCTCGCCGGGTCGCGCCGCACTCTCGTGATCATGAGCCTGATCGGGGTCGTTCTCCTGGGCATCCGCATCATGGAATTCACCGTGCTCCACGTGCGCTGGGACCAGAATGCCTACGGGTCAATCCTGTGGGTCATCCTCGGCCTGCACACGCTGCATCTCGTGACCGATCTCGGCGACACGATCGTTCTCACGGTCCTGATGTTCACCCGCCATGGCCATGGCAAGCGCTTCTCGGACGTGGGCGACAACGCGTTCTATTGGTACTTCGTGGTTGGCGCGTGGGTTCCGATCTATGTGATCCTCTACTGGTTCCCGAGGTGGGGGTGAGCCATGGCAGGCCTGATCTCCCGCGGTCTTCCGTCCGCCGGCATCTATGCCGGTCCCGTGGCGTGGATCGCCAGCACCCAGGTCAATTACGCCCTGGTGCCGTGGGTCTGCGCCCATCAGGTCCCCGTCATCCCGATCGTGGCCCTCGTTCTGGCGGCGGTGGGCCTCTTCGGGGCTTTCCTCTCCTGGCGCGGCTATGCGGCCGCCCCGCCGACGCCTCAGGAGGATTCGACCGGAGCGGGGAGGCCGCACCGTTTCGTGGCTCTGATGGGCATTGCCATCGCGCTTCTGTTCACGACCGTCATTCTGGTCCACGGCGCCGCGGGGCTCGTCTTCCATGGGTGCGAGCGATGAGGGCGCTGGCGACGCTCCTCCTCGTTCTCGCCGCCGGGGAGGCGCAGGCCCATGCGGGCCATGTGCATTGGCTCGACGCGGACACGACCTGGACGTGGAGCCCGTGGATCACGATTCCGCTCGCGCTCTCGGGCGGGCTGTACCTCTCAGGGGTTGTGCGCCTGTGGCGCCGGGCCGGGATCGGACGAGGCGTTCGTCTCTGGCAGGCGGCCTGCTTCGCGCTGGGATGGGGGCTCCTCGTCCTGGCTCTCGTGGCTCCGCTCCATTGGCTCGGGGAGCGCCTGTTCGTCGCGCACATGATCGAGCACGAGATCCTCATGGCGGCGGCCGCGCCGCTCCTGGTCGTCGGGCGTCCCGTCGCGATGCTCTGGGCGTTTCCGCCGGGCTCCAGGCGCGGCATCGGCGGAATCGGCCAGGCTCCCGCCGTGGCGCGGACATGGGCGTGGCTCACGAATCCGCCTGTCGCGACGTTGCTCCATGGGGCGGCGGTCTGGATCTGGCATGCTCCGGATCTCTACGAAGCGGCCCTGGCGAATCCGTGGATCCACTGGCTGCAGCATGTGAGCTTCTTCGTTACGGCTCTCCTGTTCTGGCGCGCCCTTCTGCAGGGGCGCGAGCGGGAGAGGGGCTACGGCGCCGCCGTCTTCTACCTGTTCGTCACGTCGCTCCACACGGGTTTCCTCGGCATCCTGCTCGCGCTGCTCCGACGCCCGATCTACCCGGCTCAGACCATGGCGGCGGCCGAATGGGGCCTGACGCCCCTCGAGGATCAGCAACTGGCCGGTCTGGTCATGTGGGTCCCGGCCGGTCTCGTCTATGCGGGTGTCGCCCTGGCGCTGGCGGGCCTTTGGATCGCCCGCTCGGGATCGCGTCATACGAGGGGAGGGGACCATGCCTTCGCGCGCTAGAGCATCGGACCCAAAAGTGGATTCCACTTTTGGGATCGATCCGATGCTCCCTCCTTTGACAAGCGCGTCGTCCGGCGCGGAAAACCGGGGCCACTTTTCCGCACGACGCGCTAGAGCCTTCGCTCCCATCGCCGTAACCCTCATCCTGGGATTGGCCGGTGCCCTTCTCGGCTTCGGACGGCAGGCGCCGCGCTCGCGCCCGGGGCCGCCGCATCGTGCCCCTTTCGAGCCGCGCGCCCATCTGGCGGGCATCCGCATCCCGCGACCCAGCAGGGTCAGGCTGGGCGCCGTCTATACGGCGCTTGCTCTCGTGGTTCTCGTCGGTGCGGGCGTCTATGCCGGCTATCAGATCAAGTTCGCCCGGGACGCGCGCGCTCGCGCCATCGCCCTGACGACGGGCGATCCCGATTTGGGGCGCCACCTGCTCCAGCGCTACGGCTGCGTCGGCTGCCACACGATCCCAGGCGTGCCCGGAGCTCAGGGCAAGGTCGGTCCGAATCTCCAGGGTTTCGCCGCCCGCGTCTACATCGGGGGCGTTGCGACCAACTCGCCGGACACATTGATCCAGTGGATCGAGGACCCCCGCTCCATCGACCCGAAGACCGCCATGCCGGCCACCGGCATCTCGCGTGCGGAGGCGAGGCACGTCGCCGCCTATCTCTACACCCTGCGCTGATCGTCCCGTCCTGTGCGCTACAGGACGTCGACGATGATCCGCTGGGACACGGGCGTGGCGTCGGAGGGGGCCAGAACGACGAACGTTCCCCGGCATGTGGTCGTCACGGGATAGATAGGCGTGCGATGCTTGTCCGACCCCACGAGGTAATTGACCGTGTAATAGGTATGGCCGCCGTGGAACGTGGTCTCGCTCGTCTCGAACACGTATCCGAGCTGGGTGGGGCTGATCCGGTGGATGGCTCTCGGCGGCCCCAGGGCGGCGATGCGCTCCGAGATGGGACGGCCGATATAATCGGCGCATGAGACCGCGACCGTCCCATACGTCGTCGGGACACAGCCGCCGGCAGCCGCGGCCGATGCGATCACAAGAACGAGTCTCTTCACGGAAGCCTCCCAGATACGGGAGACTTAGTGCCTAGGAGTAAAGAGTCGATGACCGGCCTGATCCTGGTCTCGCCTTCTCGTGGCGACAGGAGGCCTGTCATCCATCCTCATGACGCCCGCAGCCATTGCCGCGGATCGCGCCGCGCGGCCTGCTCGCCGGACAGGGCCCGGCAGAGCTCCTCCATGGAGGCGAGATTGTGGATCGGGCGGAATTCATGCACGTGGGGCAGCATCGCCCGGATGCCGGAAGCGCGGGCCTCGAAGGCATCGAACCGCAGCAGGGGGTTGAGCCAGATCAGGCGTCGGCAGGAGCGCTTCAGGCGATCCATCTCGAAGGTCAGCTCGTTCGTCACCTCCCGCTCCAGCCCGTCAGTGAAGAGCAGCACGATGGCGCCCTGTCCGAGCACCCGGCGCGACCAGTGGCGGTTGAATTCGTGCAGGGCGTGGGCGATCCGCGTACCGCCTTCCCAGTCCTGCACGCGGGCCGCCGCGCGGGCGAGGGCCTCGTCCGGATCGCGGCTCGTCAGCTCGCGGCTGATATTGGTCAGGCGCGTGGCGAAGACGAAGGAGTGGACCCGCCGCCTGCTTTCGGCCAGCGCATGCAGGAAATGCAGGAAGAGGCGGGAATATTCCGCCATCGAGCCCGAGATGTCGATCAACGCCACCAACGGCGCGTGCCGTACGGCGGGCGAGCGGTACGCGAGGTCGATCACGGCGCCGCCGCCGCGCAGCGACCGACGGAACGTCCGGCGCGGGTCGATCCGCCGGCCCTTGTGATCCGCCAGGAAGCGGCGCGTCACCACCTCGTCCTCCGGCAGCGAGAGCTCCGCGATCAGACGCTTGGCCCTTGCGATTTCCTGGGCCGACATCTGGGCGAAATCCTTCGACTTCAGGATCTCGCGGTCTGATACGGTGAGCCGCGCGGAGAACTCCGTCTGTTCGACCGGCTCGGGCTCCTTCGGCTGCGGAGCCGTCATAGCCTCGGCCACCCGCAGGGCGCCCGCCTGCGGCTTGTCCTCGGCCTTGGCTCCTCCGGGAGAGATCGGCGACATCTGGGCGATGAGCTTTTCGATGAGCGCGCGCCGCCGCCAGAAGATCCGGAAGGCCTGATCGAACAGGATGCTGTGCTCGTGCCGCTTCACGAAGACGGCGTGGAGCGTCCAGTAGAAGTCCTCGCGCGTTCCGACCCGGGCGGCCTCGACGGCCGCAATGGCATCGAGCACCATGCCCGGACCGACCGGCAGGCCGGCATTCCGCAAGGCGCGCGCGAAATAGGCGATGTTGTCCGCGAGACGGCCGCTTCCCTGCTCGCGGGCGGCATCCGTCACGCGCCGGTCCTCAGCTCGCCCTGTATCTTGTCGAGCATGTCCTTGGCCCGGCTGCCCTGCATCTTCTGGATGTCGTCCTGGTATTTCAGCAGGACCCCGAGGGTATCCGACACGAGCGACGGGTCGAGCGCCACCGCGTCGAGCTCCACCAGCGCCGAGGCCCAGTCGAGCGTCTCCGCGACGCCCGGCGCCTTGAACAGGTCCTCCTTCCGGATCGCCTGGACGAAGCCGACGATCTCCCGGGAGAGCCGCGCGGGCGCATCCGGCACGCGGCTCTTCAGGATGGCGAGCTCGCGCTCGGCATCCGGGTAGTCGACCCAGTGATACAGGCAGCGGCGCTTGAGCGCGTCGTGAACCTCGCGCGTGCGGTTCGACGTGATGATCACGATGGGCGGGTGCTCGGCCCGCACGGTTCCGAGTTCCGGAATCGTCACCTGAAAATCGGACAGCACCTCCAGCAGGAAGGCCTCGAAGGCCTCGTCGGTGCGGTCGAGTTCGTCGATCAGCAGAACCGGAGCCCCGGCGGTGTCCGGCTCGAGGGCCTGCAGGAGCGGCCGCTTCACGAGATAGCGTTCCGAGAACAGGTCGCTTTCGAGGGTGTCGCGATCCACCGCGCCGCCGGCTTCGGCCAGCCGGATCGCCATCATCTGCCCGGCATAGTTCCACTCGTAGACCGCCGCCGCGACGTCGAGTCCCTCGTAGCATTGCAGGCGGATAAGGCGCCGTCCGAGCGCCGAGGACAGGACCTTCGCGATCTCCGTCTTGCCGACTCCGGCTTCCCCTTCCAGGAAAAGCGGCCGCCCGAGCTTCAACGCGAGATAGAGCACCGTCGCGAGGGAGCGGTCGGCCACGTAGCCCGCGCTTTGCAGGAGGGCCAATGTCTCGTCGATGGAACCAGGAAGTTCAGCCACAGGATTCGCTGCTCCGAAAGAACGTCGTGCCCGGGCATGAACCCGGGCACCTCAATTTCGCAGCCGTGGCAGCCCAGGGCAAGACCGCCGTGACAGGCGCTCAGCCGCGGGATGTCGCCGCCTGCACCGCGCGGCGTGCCATGACGCCGACCAGATGGGCGCGGTAGGCCGGATCCGCGTGGATGTCGCTGTTCATGCCATCGGTCGGCACGGTGACGCCGTCGAGAGCGTCGGGGGCGAAGCGCTGGCCGAGAGCCTGCTCCATCTCCGTCATCCGGAAGACGCCGTCCGACCCTGCTCCCGTCACGGCTACCCGGACCTCGTTCGCGTGCTTGGCCACGAACACGCCGGCGAGGGCGTAGCGCGAGGCCGGATTGCGGAACTTGGCATAGGCCGCCTGTTCGGGGATCGGGAACGAGACCTTCGTGATGATCTCGCCCTCTTCCAGGGCCGTCGTGAAGATGCCCTGGAAGAAGTCGTCCGCCGCGATCTCGCGCTTGTTGGTGATGATCGTGGCGTTCAGGGCCAGGCAGGCGGCCGGATAATCCGCCGATGGGTCGTTGTTGGCGACTGAGCCGCCGATCGTGCCGCGGTTGCGGACATGCGCGTCTCCGATCAGCTCGGCCATCTCGGCGAGCGCCGGGATCGCCTCCCGGACCTCGGCCGACTGCGCGACCTCCGCGTGCTTGGTCATGGCGCCGATCGTGACTGCATCGGCTTTGCGCTCGATCCCGCGCAGCTCCGCGATCTGGCCGAGATCGACCAGATTCGAAGGGGCCGCCAGACGCATCTTCATGGTCGGCAGAAGGGTGTGCCCGCCGGCCAGGAACTTGGCGTCCTCGAACTGGCCGGCGAGATCCGCAGCCTGCCGGACGCTCGTCGGGCGGTGATATTCAAAAGCGTACATCCCTGTTCTCCCTTATTCCGCAGCCATGGGCATACGCGCCTTCTGGGCCGCCCGCCAGACGGCCAGGGGCGTTGCCGGCATGGCGATGTCTTCGTGACCGAGCGCATCCGTGATCGCGTTGATCACGGCCGGCGGGGCGGCGATGGCCCCGGCCTCGCCGCAGCCCTTGATCCCGAGCGGGTTCGAGGGGCACGGCGTCACCGTCATGCCGACCTGAAATGACGGCAGGTCGATGGCGCGCGGCATGCAGTAATCGTTGAAGCTGGCCGTGACGAGCTGGCCGTTCTGGTCGTAGAAGGCTCCTTCCAGAAGCGCCTGCCCGACGCCCTGGGCGATGCCGCCATGGACCTGCCCTTCGACGATCATCGGGTTGATGATCACGCCGAAATCGTCCACCGCCGTCCAGCGCTCGATCCGGGTGACGCCCGTGTCGGGGTCGATCTCCACCTCGCAGATGTGGACGCCGGCCGGGAAGGTGAAGTTCGTGGGATCGTAGAACGCTCCCTCCTTCAGTCCGGGCTCCAGATCCTGGCCAGAGAACTTGTGGGCGATGTAGGCCTGCAGGGCGACCTCGCCGAAGCCGAGGCTCCGGTCCGTTCCGGCCACGCCGAACCTGCCGTCCTTGAACTCGATGTCGCCCTCGGCCGCCTCGAGCACGTGGGCCGCCACCTTCCTGCCCTTGGCGATCACCTTGTCGAGGGCCTTGGCGATGGCCGACATGCCGACCGCGCCGGAACGCGATCCGTAGGTCCCCATCCCGAACTGCACCTTGTCGGTATCGCCGTGCACGATGCTGACCTGATCGATCGGGATGCCGAGCCTGTCGGAGACGAGCTGGGCGAAGGTGGTCTCGTGGCCCTGGCCGTGGCTGTGCGAACCGGTGAGCACCTCGACGGAGCCGGTCGGATTCACGCGCACCTCGGCGGATTCCCACAGGCCGACGCCGGCGCCGAGCGACCCCACGGCCTGCGAGGGAGCGATGCCGCAGGCCTCGATGTAGCTCGAGAAGCCGATGCCCCGCAGTTTCCCGCGGCGGGCGCTCTCGCGCTTGCGCTCCTGGAAGCCCTTGTAGTCGGCGAGTTCCAGCGCCTTGTCGAGCGAGGCGGCGTAATCTCCGGTGTCGTAGGTCATGATGACCGGAGTCTCGTGCGGGAATTCCCGGATGTAGTTCTTCCGGCGGAACTCCGCCGGATCCTGTCCGAGCTCGCGGGCGGTCCTCTCGACGATCCGTTCGAGCACGAAGGTGGCCTCGGGTCGCCCCGCGCCCCGATAGGCGTCGACGGGCGCCGTGTTCGTATAGACGCCGTCCACCTCGCAGTAGATCGCCGGAATGTCGTACTGGCCCGACAGCAGGGGCGCGTAGAGATAGGTCGGCACGGAGGACGCGAAGGTGGACAGATAGGCTCCGAGATTGGCGACCGTATGGACCCGCAGGCCCAGGATCTTGCCGTTCTCGTCCGTCGCCAGCTCGGCATGGGTGACGTGGTCGCGGCCATGGGCGTCGGACAGGAAGGCCTCGGTGCGGTCCGCCGTCCACTTCACCGGGCGCTTGACCTTCTTCGCCGCCCAGACGCAGACCGTCTCTTCGGCATAGATGAAGATCTTCGAGCCGAACCCGCCTCCGACATCGGGGGCGATGACGCGCAGCTTGTGCTCCGGCGCGACACCGATGAACGCCGAAAGGACGAGGCGGGCCACATGGGGATTCTGGCTCGTCGTGTAGAGGGTGTAGCTGTCGGTGCCGAAGTCGTATTCGCCGACCGCCGCGCGGGGCTCGATGGCGTTCGGCACGAGCCGGTTGTTGACGAGGTCCATCTTGGTGACGTGCTTCGCCTTCGCGAAGGCGGCCTCGGTGGCCTCCTTGTTGCCGAGATGCCAGTTGAACACGCTGTTGTCGGGCGAGACGTCATGGACCTGGACCGACGATGCCTGCGCCTGGGCAGTGTCGACGATCGCGGGAAGGACCTCGTAATCGACCACGATCGCTTCCGCCGCATCCTTGGCCTGCGCCAGCGTTTCGGCGATCACCACCGCCACATGGTCGCCCACATAGCGCACCTTGCCCTGGGCGAGCGCCGGGTGAGGCCCGGCCTTCATCGGGGTCCCGTCCTTGGAATGGATCATCCAGCCGCAGATGAGCCCGCCGATCTTGTCGGCCGCGAGGTCGTCGCCCGTGAAGACGGCCAGCACGCCCGGCATGATCCGCGCCGGGCCGGTGTCGATAGACCGGATCGCGGCGTGCGCGTGGGGCGAGCGCAGGAAATAGGCATAGGCCTGGCCTGGCCGGTTGAAATCGTCCACGTAGCGTCCCTGGCCGGTAACGAAACGCTGGTCCTCTTTGCGGCGCACGGGCGCGCCGATCCCTGTCGCGGTCATGATATCCTCCCTTGTCTTCGTCTGCCTTCCCCGGAGGGGCGGAAGCGAAGCGGAGACCTCGAAGAATGCTCCGGAAGCGCGGCGCCTGCTCCGAGGCTCGCCTGCAGCCTGCACCCTCTTCCGAGGAGCGTCGTGCCTTCGACGAGCGTGTTGACCACGCGTTATTCTGCGGCCTGCCGGGCGGGCTGCTGGGCCATGGCCTGGGCGCCGGCGCCGATGGCCTTGACGATGTTGTGATAGCCGGTGCAGCGGCACAGGTTGCCGTCGAGCTCGGCCCGGATCGTCTGCTCGTCGAGATCGGGTCCCTTGCGGTTCACGATGTCGACCGCCGACATGATCATGCCCGGCGTGCAGAAGCCGCATTGCAGCCCGTGATGCTCGCGGAAGGCCGCCTGCATCGGGTGCAGCTCATTCCCTTGGGCGAGACCCTCGATGGTGGTGACGACTCCGGCGTCGGCCTGCACGGCCAGAACCGTGCAGGATTTCACGGCCTGGCCGTTCAGATGCACGACACAGGCGCCGCACTGGCTGGTGTCGCAGCCCACATGGGTTCCGGTGAGCCGGAGATTCTCGCGCAGGAACTGCACGAGCAGTGTACGGGGATCGACGTCTGCGGTGACGGATTGACCGTTCACCGTCATGGAGACGGTGGCCATACGTGACTTCCTCCTCTGGTGCCGGCAGTTCGGCCAACCTTCAGGCGGTCTCAGGTACCGGCAGGCATATTCTCATTGGACAGATCGAACGGAGACGACCTGTCGCGGTTAAGTGTGAACCGCCGCGAATAGACGGTCAAGCATCGAAATAAAGTACGCAAATGCCCCGCTACGCGGCCGTCTCGGCGGGCGAGAGAGCCTTGGCGAAATTCGCGAAGAACTCGTCGGCATATTTCTTGGCGACGCCGTTGATCAGCCGTCCTCCGAGCTGGGCGATCTTGCCGCCGACCTGGGCCTCCACATCGTAGACCAGCTTGGTCGCCTGCTCGACGTCCTCGAGGCGAACCTTCGCACCGCCCTTCGCGAAGCCCGCGACGCCGCCCTGTCCCTCGCCGCTGATGGTGTAGCCGTTGGGCGGGTCGAGATCGGTCAGGTTCACGCCGCCCTTGAAGGTCGCCTTGACGGGGCCGACCGAGATCTTGGCCGTCGCCTGAAATTCCGTATCGCTCACCTTTTCCAGCTCCTGACAGCCGGGAATGCATGCCTTCAGGACTTCGGGATTGTTGAGCGCGGCCCATACCGTCGCCCGATCCGCCGGGAGTACGACCTCGCCCTGCATCGTCATCGCCATTGTACGCTCTCCTTGTCATCGTCGATGAAGCGTGGTGACAGACTAGGATCGACGGGCCGGCACGCCAACCGCTAATCGCTCCCCGCCCCCTGTTCCCCGGCCCGTTCGAGCGCGTCGACGACGGCATCGAAGGTGAGGAGGATCGAGGCGTGGCGGGCCTTGAGCTCCCGCGCGGGCTCCAGCAGGGCAAGGTCCGCCCACTTGCCGGAGGGGGGCCTGCCGTTGGCCTTCAGCATCCGGACCATCTCCTCGCGGACGTCCCGGAGTTCCGCCGCCGTCGATCCGATGATGTTGCGGCCCATGATGGACGAGGACGCCTGCCCGAGGGCGCAGGCCTTCACGTCGTGGGAAAACCCGCTCACGACGTCGCCATCGAGCTTCAGGTAGACGGTGACCGTCGATCCGCACAGTTTGGAATGGGCCGTCGCGCTGGCATCGGCATCGGGGAGCTTCCCGAGATGCGGAATATCGGCGGCGAGCTCCAAAATGCGGCGGCTGTAGATATCGTCGAGCATCCTGCCTGTGCGCCACTGGATGAGGGGTCGTGTCGATCGGTTCCGATCAGACGACGCGGTCCGGTGCCTGTCAACGGTTTCGAGGCGGACGGTCGGCGCCGCCCCGGCCACATTGTCTTCTCGGGAGGCCGCATGCGGGTTGCGGTCCGGGCCCGTCATGGCAAAATCAGAGATCGGCTCTTATTCTACAGCTCCTTTTCGAGGTCTGGAAATCATATGCTCTCGACCGACACGGATATCCTGAAGACGGCGGAGGCCTGGCGGCATGCAGGCAGGGGCGTTGCGATCGCGACCGTGGTCGAGACGTGGGGCTCGGCTCCGCGGCCCGTCGGCAGCCATCTGGTCATCGACCAGGACACGAATTTCCTCGGATCGGTCTCCGGCGGCTGCGTCGAGGGCGCGGTCATCACGGAGGCCCTGGAGGTCATTGCCGACGGAAAGCCCCGGATGCTAGAGTTCGGGGTCGCCGACGAAACAGCCTGGCAGGTCGGACTTTCGTGCGGCGGGCGGATCAGGGTCTATGTGGAGCGCTTGGACTAGCGCATCGTGCGGAAAAGTGGATCCGGTTTTCCGCCCCGAACGATGCGCCAGCCCAGCGAAGGTGCATCGTTTGCAGCCGAAGGGCCGCGTCCGTCATTCAGCCGGGAAGTCGAGGGTACGACATGCGATTGGGTCTCCTATCCGATCTCAACGCGGAGCGGGCCGCCCGACGCGCAGCGATCCTCGTCACGGATATCGAAACGGGCGAGCAGCGCCTCGTGCGGGAAAAGGATGCCGGCAAGGACCCGCTCGCGGGCGAGCTGCGGGAAAGCCTGCGGCAGGGCAAGAGCCGCCTGGTGGAACGGGACGGCCGCCAGTACTTCCTGACCGCGCAGGTGCCGCCGGTGAGGGTCTTCGTCATTGGGGCCGTGCATATCAGCCAGGCGCTGGCCCCCATGGCGAAGGGGCTCGATCTCGACGTCACCATCATCGATCCGCGCACGGCCTTCGCGACCCCTGAGCGCTTCCCGGACGTGACGGTGCTGGCCGAATGGCCGGATACCGTCCTGCCGGACCTGCGGCTCGATCCCTACACGGCGATGGTGGCGCTCACCCACGACCCGAAGATCGACGATCCGGCCCTGACCGCCGCCCTGCGGTCGCAATGTTTCTACATCGGCGCGCTCGGCTCGCGGAAAACCCATGAGCGCCGCGTCCAGCGCCTGACCGCTGCGGGTTTCACGGAAGCCGATCTGGCCCGCATCCATGCGCCCATCGGGCTCGACATCGGCGCCGTCTCGCCGGCGGAGATCGCGGTCTCCATCCTGGCGGAGATCGTCGCGACCCTGCGCAAAGACCGGAGGCGGGCAGCGTGAAGTTCGGTCTCGTTCCGGTGGATGAAGCGATCGGCGCGCTGGCGGCGCACAGCGTGCGGGCCGGCGGGACGGTGGTGAAGAAGGGAACCCTCGTCTCGGCTCAGATCGCGGCACAGCTCCGAGAGGCCGGGGTCGACAGCATCATCGCGGCGCGGCTGGAGCCCGGTGACATCGGCGAAGACGCCGCCGCCTGGCGGCTCGCCAGGACTCTCGCCGGAGAGAACGTCCTCGTCGAGAAGCCCTTCACCGGGCGCTCCAACCTGTATGCCGAGACCGCAGGCGTTCTGCTGATCGACACCGATGCGATCGACAATCTCAATGCGGTCGACGAGGCGATGACCGCAGCCACCCTGCCGGCCTACAAGCCGGTCGTGGCAGGAGAGATGATCGGCACCGTCAAGATCATTCCCTATGCGCTTCCTGAGGTCCTGCTGCAGACCGGAATCAATCGGGCCGGCGCGGGAGCCCTGCGGGTCGCCCCTTACAGGCGCCGCCAGGCAGGAGTGATCTCGACCCTTCTGCCGGGGCTGAAACCAAGCGTGATCGACAAGACGGTGTCCGTGCTCGCCAAGCGGCTGGAGCCGGCGAACGCGACGATCGCCTGGGAGCGCCGGGTGCCTCACGACACCTCTGCGCTGGCGCAGGAGCTGGCGCGTCATGCGGCGGGCGACACGCCTCTCATCGTCGTGTTCGGCGCATCCGCCATCGCCGACCGCCGCGACGTCATTCCGGCCGCGATCGAGATGGCCGGCGGGCGCGTGGAGCATTTCGGGATGCCGGTCGATCCGGGGAACCTGCTCCTGATCGGATCCATTGCCGGCAAGCCCGTCATCGGAGCTCCGGGCTGCGCGCGCTCGCCGAAGGAGAACGGGTTCGACTGGATCCTGCACCGCATCCTGGCGGATGTGCCCGTCACCCGCGCCGACATCACGGCGCTCGGGGTCGGTGGGCTTCTCATGGAGATCGTCACGCGGCCGCAGCCGCGGGCGGGCGGCGAGAGCGAGGACGAGGAATGAGCCGAGGAATGAGCGATGTCGCGGCCATCGTCCTCGCGGCCGGGCGTGGCTCCCGGTTCGGCCCGGAGCCGAAGCTGCTCGCGCGGCTCGGCGGCAAGCCCCTGGTACGCCACGTGGTCGAGGCGGCGGCTGTCTCAATGGCGAATCCGGTGATCGTGGTCACCGGTCATAGGTCCGACGAGATCGAGGCATCGCTGCAAGGGCTGTCCGTCCGGATCGTCCGGAACGCCTCTTTCGCGGAGGGGCTTTCGACCTCGCTGAAGGCCGGGTTCGCGGCGCTGCCGCCCGAGGCCGGAGCGGCAATCGTCCTCCTCGGAGACATGCCGCTCGTCACGGCGGACCTGATCGATGCTCTCGTGAACGGGTGGCGGGCGATGGGCGAGCCGGTGGCGCTGGTCCCGACGCTGAACGGCAGGCGCGGAAACCCCGTGGTGATCTCGCGCGAACTCGACGCCATGATCCAGGGGCTCTCCGGGGATGTCGGCGCCGGCCCGAGCCTGCGCGGCCAGGCTGGAGTCGTGGAGTGGCCGACCACGGATCCGGCCGTTCTCCAGGACGTCGATACGGCGGACGAGATCCGCAGGCTTCAGCCCGAGGACTGACAGGCCCCGCCGTCTCAGCGGCGTGGTCGTTTCACGCTTCCGGTCGTCTCGACGTCTTTGGTGTTGGCCGCGAGCCTGTGGCCGGCTTTCAATCCGTCCGTGCTCCACGCGGGGTTCTCGCTCGGAAGCAGATGGGCGACGAGCTTGCGCATCTCGCGCGGAAGAGACTTGCCGGCCTTCGCCAGAGGCTTGAAGTCATCCAGCCTGTGCTGATCGCCCACGCGGCCCGTGAACACCCGCAGTCCATCCGGAAACATCACCAGATCGCCCGGCTGCAAGGTGCCGTCGGCCAGAAGGGCCGGAACGGGATTCGGGACCTCGCCCGGGGGCTTCGGTTCGACAGGCTTCCTGATGGCGGATTCGTCGGCCGATGCGGGTTTCGGGCGCGGATGAGCCTTGGGCCTGGGCCGTTCGATTCCAGGGTCGAGGCGGTAATCGGGCATCTGATAGGCTGGGGCCGGTGCCGGTGCGAGCGCCGAGGAGAGGGCCTTGAAGAACCCGCCGAAGATGTCCTCGGCGCGTGCGGGCTCTGCCCCAAAGGCGAACGGAAGGGCCGTGATCACGGCCAGGACGCTGCAAGGCCTCACCCATGTCGCAAGCTTCGGCATGCCTCGTCTCCTCTCCCTGGAAGTTGAAGCAACGTGGCCACGCTCCGCGAGTTCCGGGCGCCGGATCATCCAAAGGGATTAACATGAATTAATAAAATGTGTCCTTCCCGCTGGAACGTCATGCGGCCGCTTTGGTTGATGGCCTAGCTCTAACGAGAGAGCAGAAGGACAGGAGCGCATCATGGCTCGTGTTGCGTATACGGATTGGCAGGTCGGTGAGCTTGTCGTCGTCCCGCATGCATGGCGGGACGACCATCTCTGGAGCGACATTCAGGCTGAAACGCAGGGACGGATCGGAGCGGACCTGCGGACGATGTACGCGGACCTGCTCCGGCAGCCGCTGTCGTCGCCTCTTTCGAAACTTGCCCGCGAAGTGGAGCGACGCATGGAGGCTCCCCGGCATGATGGTTGAAGCCTCGCTGCGGGACGAACTGCTGGCTGCGGTTCCGAACCTGCGCGCCTTCGCCATGTCGCTGACCAACAACCGCGACCGCGCGGACGATCTGGTCCAGGACACGATCGCGCGCGCCTGGGCCAACTTCGACCGCTTCGAGCGGGGCACGAGCCTCAATGCCTGGCTCTTCACGATCCTGCGGAATCTCTTCCATTCCGAATACCGCAAACGCAAGCGCGAGGTGGAGGATGCGGACGGAGCCTTCGCGGCGCGGCTCAAGACCCATCCGGACCAGCACGCCCATCTCGATTACGAGGACTTTCGCGCGGCGCTGGCGAAGCTCCCGCTGGACCAGCGCGAGGCGCTGCTCCTGGTCGGAGCCCAGGGCATGTCCTACGAGGAAGCCGCAGAGGTCTGCCAGGTGGCGGTCGGCACGATCAAGAGCCGGGTGAACCGGGCCCGGACCCGGCTCGCGACATTGCTGGATTTGGACGGCGAGGTCGGGATCGGGCCTGACGATGTGACCAAGGCCGCGCTCACCGCGGAGTAGGGTCGCGCCCGGCTACGGGAACGGGTCCTGCCGGAAGCCGTTGCCTCTGCGGACGCCGAACTGGTGTCAGTTCTCCCAGGAGGGAGCCATGGCGATGAACAAGGATCGTGTGAAAGGCGCAGCCACCCGCGCGGGCGGCAAGATGAAACAGGCCGCAGGCGAGATGAGCGGCGACACCAAGATGCAGGCTGAAGGCAGGATGGACCAGGCCAAGGGCAAGGCCCAGAATGCCGTGGGCGGCATGAAGGATGCTCTCAAGAAGTAGGCCTCGGCCAGATCCATGCTATAACCAAAGCCCCATCGAATGGCTCGATGGGGCTGACATCATCAAGCCCGAAGAGGAAAACCAATGGCCGGGAAAGCTCGCATGAGACCATCTTTCAAGAAGCACACCCGGCGCTACAGGGAGACGATTGCCCCGGCGAAGGTTCTCGAGGGGCAGAAGAACCTCACCAAGAAACGCCGCTACGCCAACCGCCACGGATAGCCGCACTCATCCGGGCCCGGGTGGCCGAAGCCGCCGCTCTTCGGACGAGCGTCGCATGGCGGCTTCTCCCTCGTCCGATTTTGCAGCGATCCGCGAGCCTGAACGATGCCGCCGGCGGAAACATCGTTTCCTTCAGCCCCCGGCGGATCGAAGATTCAAGGACGATGCGCCCCGAATCCGCCGGCGGCCCCCTGTTCCTTCCGGCATCTTGTCCTACAACCGAGGGAGTAATCCTTTCCAGGGCATTGGCGGGCAGAGCGGGGGCGCAGTGACGGACGAAGAGATCGAAGCCGTAGCACAGGAACTCGCCAAGGTCGGCGGAGTGCCATGGTATCCGGGCCGCACCCGGGGCCCTATCCTGCGGACCGTGAACGAACGGTACAGGGACCGGGCAAGGGTTGCCATCGGGGCCCTCGAGCGCCTGAAAGCCGGCCGGGACGGCAGAGCGGCATCGCCCATCCCCTCGGGCCATCCTCCGCACTCAGGAAGCCCGGCGTCGGGCCCTGCGGAAAACCTTCAGGTCGGCGCTCTCGTGATGTATCGTCCTCCTGGGGATCGCAGGGCAGCAACCTACCGGGTGGAGAGGATGGAGAACGGGCGCGCTTATCTGGCGCCGCATCCCCAGCCCAGTGGTGTCTGGGTCTTGCTGGAGGATCTGTCCCCACTGACCGAAGCCGAACCGAACACGGACGATAAACCGCAACGTTGATCCGAAACCAAGCAATCTTCTCGATCCGGGCTGGCGGACCCTCTCTCCAGGAAGCTGCGCCCCGATTGGCCCTCTCGCATGAGCCTTCGATGCGCTGCTTCTTTCACCTTGTGAATGGCCAGGAGACGATCCTGGACGATACGGGAGTCGAGGTCCCGGACCTCGAGACGGCGCAGGCCCAGGCGCTGAACGCGATCAGCGAGTTGCAGCGGGAATCCAGCGAGACGGCCGAGGACTGGAGCGGCTGGCGGCTCGATATCGTAACCTCCGACGGAGACCTCCTCTGGTCGATCCCCCTCGTCAGGGTCATTCACTAGAGCGTCGAGCACATAAGCAGGCACCAGCATTGCGTGAGAAGATGCCGAGGAACAGAGTTGAAAAAGTATCGGATGTAAGCTCGAATTCACATCCCATGATTCAGTAATTACACCGTTATATCAGAGATATGATCGTTCGTTAGTATGGCTTGGCGATCATGTAATCGTTTGCATATTGAAGAGACAATCAGTCTGCGGCGGGGCTGCGAAACAGAATGACGGAAATCACGATCGAGCGGGTGGCGGAACTGCTTGCCAAGGTCGGCGGGACTTGGTTCCCCGAACGGGCAGCCCTTGCCCGCAAGCCGGTCACCAGCCGCCAACGGGAGGTGGCGCGCCTCATCCTCGCGGAGATCGAGCGCGCCGAGGCCGCGAAGCGGACGGCCGCGTCCATAAACGATCCCGCAACCGAACCTTCGGAGGCCGATGAGCGCAGCCCTGCGGGCGAGCATACGTTCTGCGCCGGAGAGACGGTCGAGTACTGTCCTCCGGGCGACAAGCGGACGGTCACCTGCAGAATCGAGAAGCTCGACCGCGACCGGGCCTATCTCGTGTCCGTCGGGCAGGATGTGGGCTGGGTATCCACGCACACCTTCCTGCCGCTGAGGTCGTAAGAGCTTTGATCCTTTGCAGGAGGGAACTTTCCCTCAGGCTTGGCCGTTACATCACTGACTTCCTGGTCCTCCTTTTCGACCCACTTGCAGGCCTGCCGGCGATCGTCCGGCGGGCTTTTTTGTACTTGCGGGCAACGTCGGAAGTAATCCCTAAGTCCGGATTACGGACCTCCGCCACTTGGCTAATATTCCTGCCATGCCCCGATACAGCTTTCTCATCTGGAACCAGCAAGACCGCGCTAAGTGGTGCATCCGGCAGGTAGAGGGGTATAATGGCGTCTCCTGCTGATCCAGTAGCGGAGGCGACCCATGGCACCAGTCTGCCTACGGGACTTAACC
>JBOZRS010000006.1:0-42517 GCA_050789065.1 Microvirga sp. | reverse complement strand
GCGAGCTGACGATCCTGGACGGGCGCTCGGGCGGGGGCGCGTCGGAGTACGGTGACGAGGAGCCGGGCCAGGTCAGCCGCGGCGGCGACTTCGGCCGCTCCTCCCCCATGGAACGCAGGCAGTCCCAGGCTCCCGCCTTCGGCGGCGGCAGCAGTGGCGGCAGCGGTGGCGGCGGCTCCCGCTTCAACGATATCGACGACGATATCCCATTCTAGAGCAAGCAAGGATGGCGGGGCCTTGAGACCCCGCCATCCTGCTGCAGAGTCCAGCAGTGTCGGCGGCTCGATCTCGACCGGATCGTCGGGGCCGAGCGGGAGACTCGGGACGCCGCCCCCGCCAAGGCGCAACGCTGCCCCGCAGAGACGTTTCCTGTGCGGCGGTCGCAGGGTCGTGGTGACGGATCGTCTCGCCCGAACCGGGGCTCCGCGCTTGATGTTTCGTCGGCAAAGGCTTACCACCCTGCTGTCCTTGCCCTTACGAAACAACAAGACTCATGGCACCTTCATCCCCCTCCCTCGACACTCTCTTCACCTGGATCCGCGCCGAGAGCCCGACGCACGACGCAGCCGGCGTGAACCTGATGATGGATCTGGTCGAAGCCCAGATGAATGATGCGCCGGTGGCCGTCGAGCGCATTCCGGGAGAGCAGGGCCTCGGCGATGCCCTGGTGCTCCGCGCCGGCCCGCAGACGGATGAGCCGGGCATTCTGGTGATGTCGCACCTCGATACGGTGCACCCCGTCGGCACGATCGAGCGCGATCTGCCGCTTCGGATCGAGGGTGATCGGCTCTATGGCCCGGGCATCTATGACATGAAGGGCGGCGCCTATTTCGCCCTCGAGGCGTTCAAGGAGGTCGCCCGCAAGGGCAGCGCCACGCGCCCGCTCGTCTTCCTCGTCACCCCGGACGAGGAGATCGGCTCCCCGATGACGCGGCCCATCATCGAGGATCTGGGGCGCCGCTCGGCCTATGCGCTCGTGACCGAGCCCGCTCGCGACGGCGGCCGGATCGTCACGGCCCGCAAGGGAGTGGGGCGCTTCGACGTGCATGTGGAAGGGCGTCCGTCCCATGCGGGCTCCCGTCATCAGGATGGGCGCAACGCCATCTATGAGGCCGCCCGCCAGATCCTCGCCATCGAGGCCATGACGGATTATGCCCGCGGCGTGACGACCACGGTCGGCAAGATATCGGGCGGCACTGCGGCGAACACCATTCCTCAGCACTGCCGCTTCTGCGTGGACCTTCGGGTCGAGACGGTGGCGGACGGGCAGGCCGTGACGGCGGCGATCCTCGGCCTGAAGGCCCAGAACCCCGATTTCAAGGTGACGGTCACGGGCGGCATGAACCGCCCGCCCTATGAGCTGACGGACGGCACAGCGAGGCTCTTCGACCACGCCAAGGCTCTGGCGGCCGAGATCGGCTTCGATCTCGTCTCCTCGCCGCGTGTCGGCGGCGGCTCGGACGGCAACTTCACGGCGGCCCTCGGCATCCCGACCCTCGACGGCCTCGGCATCGATGGCGACGGGGCGCACACCCTTCAGGAATACGGCCTGATCTCCTCAATCACGCCGCGCCAGCGGCTCATGGCTCGGTTGCTCGAGACGCTGCGCTGATTTTTGCACGAAGCCGCTCCAGCCCTTGCCGGTCGCGGTGCGGCTCAGGTGTCGGTCTTCGACTTGTCGGAGCTCAATTCGGGATGCTTCCGAACCAGGGCATCCCGGTCATTGGCGAGGGCCTCCCAGGTTCGGGCCATCTCCAGCAGCTGATCGCGCTGCGGTCCTTCCGGGACCTGCCGGGCGAGAGTCCGGCATTCTTCGGCGTGTTTGCGGTATTCCGATGCTTTCTTCACATCCTGTCCTCGATTCATCGACCAAGGAATAACCTGTCCGGCTTCGCGAAGGGGCGAAAGAGCCAAGATTCCCTACGGCACGTTCGCCGCTCTTGAGGCCGACGATAGCGCCCGTCCCATTCGCACGGCAAGAAGTGGTCAGACGTCTCCCGCTTTAAAGGGACCCCGGATGCAGTAGCGCATCCACCCCGTTGATAATGAACTGCACCGCCAGTCCGGCCAGGATCACGCCGAGGAGGCGGCTCAGAACGATGTTGCCCGTTATGCCGAGCATGCGTGAGACGCGCTCCGCCGCCATGAAGACACCGAAGCAACTGATGACCCCGAGGGCGATCAAACCGATGAGGAAGCCGAGATAGACGGGGTTGCCGCCAGCGCGTCCAGCGAGAAGAATGACGGCCGTGATCGCGCCCGGGCCTGCCATCAACGGAATGGCGAGCGGGAAGGCGGCGACGTTGCGGATATGGTCGTCGGTGATGGCCACGTCCGCCGTATGCTGTTTGCGCTCGTTGCGGCGCTCGAACACCATTTCGAAGGCAATCCAGAACAGCAGCAGGCCACCGGAAATGCGGAAGGCCGGGATGCCGACGCCGAGTTGCCGCAGCAGCACCTCGCCCCCGAGACCGAAGAAGGCCAGGATGCAGAAGGCGATCATGGCGGCCCTGATCGCCACGCGCCTGCGCTCCTCGGCGTTCATGCCCCGGGTGAGGGAGATGAACATGGGCGCGAGCGCCGGCGGATCGAGAGTGACCAGAAGCGTGACCAGGGCGGAGGAGATATAGTCGAGGAGCATCGGCTGGACCTTAAGCTAAGCTTTGCGTTATGGGGTCCCTGAGCCGGTTTGGCGAGAGGGCACGCAACGATGTTCACGGTTTTGGATCGCATCAGTTGGCCGGGCTCTGCCGATAGGCCCAACGAAGACGCCTGCGGCGTCTGCCAGAACTGGGCCTGGGTGATCGATACCTCGATCTTTCCCGGTACCCCGGCGATCATGCATGAGAAGAGCGACGCCACATGGCTCGCGGGGTTTGCAAGCCGCCGCCTCTCGGACCTCGCGCCCAATGCCGAGGACGGAATTGCGCTTATCCGCCACGTGATGGAGGAGGCCCGGACGGCTTTTCTGGCCGTCGCGCCCGAGGAGCGCCACGATTTCCTGACTTGGCCTGTGGGAGCCATGACCCTGGTCCGCCACAGGGACGAGAGTCTCGATGTCTGGACCTTTGGAGACACGACGGCCTTCGTCGGCCAACCCGGCGGTTCCGTCCTGACGGTGGGCGAAGCGCCGGGCCTGCGGCTATTCGAGGTTGCGGCCGCCGAAAGGCTGCTCCGGGCGAGCGGAGCGACGCCAGGGACCATCACCGGGACGCCCGAGTTTCAGGCTTGGCTCGCCGAGCGCCGCCAACGCCAGAAGCAGAGCAGGGGCTTGGCCCTGCTGGGCCTCGATCCTGCCGCTGCCGACCGCCTGCGGCATGACACTGTGCCTTGCAAGGCTGGGGCGGAGATCCTGCTCGCCAGCGACGGCTTTTCGGCGCTGGTCGACCTTTACGGGACCATGGACGCCAAGGGTCTCGTGGAGTCCGCCGTCGCCTCCGGTCTTGAACCGCTAGCCCGGAGGGCGCGGGAAATCGAAACGCAGCTTGATCCGGACGGAAGGCTCTATCCGCGCTTCAAGGTGAGTGACGACACGACTGCGATTTTGCTGAGGGCATGAACGTCCTGCAATGCGGATCTGACCGTTAAGTGGCGGGAATGGTAATAAATTGCCGAAATATAAACGAAATCAGAAGCTTATGTGGAAAATCTAAAACCTGTCCTCATCCTGGCCGAAAGGACGGAAAAAGTGCCACAGGGGGACGGGTGCCTCCGTCCAGGTCTATCTGACGAGTAAGTTATTGGGAAAACTGCCAATTATCGCTCTGCCGTTCTCTCTGGATAACCGCTCAAAAAGCTTGAAAAATACGGGTTTATCCCCCATCTAAAGACTTGATTTCAATTGGATTCGCGGGGCTGCCTGACAGCTTGACGGAGCGGCACCTAAGCCGCCTCTCGCGAAGGGGCAGACCGTTTTAAGAAAGACCAACCTTGACCGATCCGAACGATATCCGCTCCGGCGGCCCCGGCGGGGACCAGCCGGCCAGCGACATCAAGCTGATTTCCATCGTCGATGAGATGAAGCGCTCGTATCTCGATTACGCCATGAGCGTGATCGTGAGCCGCGCTCTCCCCGACGCGCGCGACGGCCTCAAGCCCGTGCACCGGCGCATCCTCTACTCGATGCACGAGAACGGTTACACGCCGGACAAGAAATACGTGAAGTCCGCCCGCATCGTCGGCGACGTGATGGGTCAATATCATCCGCACGGCGATCAATCGATCTATGACGCCTTGGTGCGCATGGCGCAGGACTTCGCCATGCGCGTCATGCTCGTGGACGGGCAGGGCAACTTCGGCTCCGTGGACGGCGACCCTCCGGCGGCCATGCGCTACACCGAGTCCCGACTCGCCAAGGCGGCGATGCCGCTGCTCGACGACATCGACAAGGACACGGTCGATTTCACGCCGAACTACGACGAATCGAAGGAAGAACCGGCGGTCCTGCCGGCGCGTTATCCCAACCTGCTCGTCAACGGCGCGGGCGGCATCGCGGTCGGCATGGCCACCAACATGCCTCCCCATAATCTGGGCGAGGTCATCGATGGCTGCCTCGCATTCATCGACAATCCCGATATCTCGGCCGAAGAGCTGATCGAGATCATCCCGGGTCCGGACTTCCCGACGGGCGCGCTCATTCTCGGCCGCTCGGGCGTGAAGTCGGCCTACACCACGGGCCGCGGCTCCATCATCATGCGGGCCAAGTCCGAGGTGGAGGAGATCCGCAAGGACCGCGAGGCGCTCATCTTCACCGAGATCCCGTATCAGGTGAACAAGGCCTCGCTGATCGAGAAGATCGCGGAACTCGTGCGCGAGAAGAAGATCGAGGGCATTTCGGACCTTCGCGACGAATCCGACCGCGACGGCATGCGTATCGTCGTCGAGATCAAGCGCGACGCCATGGCGGACGTGGTGCTCAACCAGCTCTACCGCTACACGCCGCTCCAGACGAGCTTCGGCGCCAACATGGTGGCGCTGAACGGCGGCCGTCCCGAGCAGATGACGCTGAAGGACCTGATCCGCGCCTTCGTCGACTTCCGCGAAGAGGTCGTCTCCCGCCGGACCAAGTTCCTGCTCAACAAGGCCCGTGAGCGGGCCCACGTGCTGTGCGGCCTCGCGATCGCGGTTGCGAATATCGACGAGGTGATCCGCCTCATCCGCACCGCGCCCGATCCGAATGCGGCGCGCGAGGCCCTCATGGGCCGCGACTGGCCGGCTCAGGACATCGCGCCGCTCATCGCGCTCGTGGACGATCCGCGCCACAAGATCAACGAGGACGGCACCTATCGTCTCTCCGAGACCCAGGCCCGCGCGATCCTCGACCTGCGCCTGCAGCGCCTGACGGCGCTCGGCCGCGACGAGATCGGCGACGAACTCGCCAAGCTCGCGGCCGAGATCTCGGATTATCTCGAGATTCTGCGCTCCCGCGCCCGCATCATGGGCATCATCAAGGACGAATTGACGGAAGTCCGCGAGACCTTCGCCACCCCGCGCAAGACCCAGATCGTGGACTGGGATTCGGACGTGGACGACGAGGACCTGATCGCCCGCGAGGACATGGTCGTCACCGTGTCTCACGCCGGCTACATCAAGCGGGTGCCGCTTTCGACCTACCGGGCCCAGCGGCGCGGCGGTAAGGGCCGCTCCGGCATGTCGACCCGCGACGAGGATTTCGTTACCCGGCTGTTCGTGGCGAATACCCACACGCCGGTCATCTTCTTCTCCTCGAAGGGCCAGGCCTACAAGGAGAAGGTATGGCGTCTGCCGCTGGCAGCTCCCAACGCGCGAGGCAAGGCCCTCGTGAACATGCTGCCGCTGGCTCAGGACGAGCGCATCACCACCATCATGCCGCTGCCCGAGGAAGAGGCGTCCTGGGACAAGCTCGACGTGATGTTCGCGACGTCCCGCGGCACGGTTCGGCGCAATAAGCTGTCGGACTTCGTCCAGGTGAATCGCGGCGGCAAGATCGCCATGAAGTTGGACGAGGGCGAGCACATCGTCGACGTGCAGATCTGCTCGGAGAACGACGACGTGCTGCTCACCACGGCCAAGGGGCAATGCATCCGCTTCCCGGTGACGGACGTGCGTGTCTTCAAGGGGCGCGATTCCATGGGTGTGCGCGGCATCAACCTCGCCGATGGCGACCGGATCATCTCCATGGCGATCCTGCGGCACGTGGAGGCGACCGGCGAAGAGCGCGCCGCCTATCTCAAGATGCGCCGCGCCGTGACCGGCGAGCAGATGGGCGAAGGCGAGGCGCCGGAGGAGGCGGAGGAGACAGAAGTGTCCGACGCCGCCCTGTCGCAGGAGCGTTATGCGGAAATGAGCGCGCAGGAGCAGTGCATCCTGACGCTTTCCGAAAAGGGCTACGGCAAGCGCACCGTGTCCTACGAGTACCGCATCACGGGACGCGGCGGCAAAGGCATCACGGCCATGGCGGTCAACGGCCGCAACGGCCAGCTCGTGGCGTCGTTCCCGGTCGAGAACTCCGACCAGATCATGCTCGTCACCGATGGCGGCCAGCTGATCCGCGTGCCGGTTGACGGCATTCGCATCGTCGGTCGCAACTCGCAGGGCGTCACCATCTTCTCGACGCGCGACAAGGAGCGCGTTGTCTCGGTGGAGCACATCGAGGGTGAAGAGGGCGAGGAAGGCGACGATGTCGCCGAGACCGAACAGAACGGCTCTGCCGATGGCGGCGAGGCGTAGGGGCTCATCCGTCGCTGACCATACGCAGATCGAGATTGAACAAGGGCGCCATAAGGCGCCCTTTTTCTTTGGCGCTGGTGGAGAGCCTTGTTCCTGTTGGAGAATTTCAATTCGGAAAGGCTTGCCGCTTGCCAGGCCGATTTATGGAAGGACGCCAGATCAGAGGTGGTGCAGGCCCTGCCAAGCTGCCGGACTCAGGACGGCGATGGCGGTCACAAGAACGATGCAGAGGCGAAAGACCATGGAATGCTCCCTGAAAAGCTTAACGATACGTTAACTAGGTCATCTCATTTGGCGGTCCAGAGCGCCGTGCGCAGACGCACAGGGCAGGCACCATCGGCCGGCCCTTTGTCGTCGTTCCAGCGTCTCGTCAGAGCCGGGAAGGAGATTCTCTCAGACCGGCCAGGGCTATGGATTCCCTTCCCCTTCCCTTCGCTCCGGCCGGGAACGACAAGGGAGAGCCGTTCAGTGTCATCCCCGGCGGATCGAAGAGCCGGGAAGGGGATCCAAAGAAGCGTCGTGCCTGTTCGTAGATTCCCTTCCCCTGCGGTGACGG
Organism: Microvirga sp.; assembly: GCA_050789065.1. Lineage (GTDB taxonomy): Bacteria > Pseudomonadota > Alphaproteobacteria > Rhizobiales > Beijerinckiaceae > Microvirga. Next base: position 35,253 of record JBOZRS010000006.1, on the reverse strand, counting down.
CGTCACCTCCGGCCGGGAATGACAGGAAGGAACCACACCGTGTCATCCCCGGCGGTCAGCAGGACCGGGAAGGGGATCCAGAGTGCAGGGCGTGTCGGTGCGTTACCGTCCTCCCCTGCGCGTCCCTCCAGGAATGACCGGGGCCATTGCGCCGCTTGCCCAAGGACGATTATCCCGCTACGCCTTGAGCCATGACACGCACCGCGCTCTATACCGGCAGCTTCGACCCCGTGACCAACGGCCACCTGGACGTCCTGCGCCAGGCCAGCCGGGTGGCGGACCGGATCGTCGTGGCCATCGGAGTCCATTCCTCGAAAGCCCCGATCTTCAGTGCGGAGGAACGTGCCGCGATGCTGCGCGAGGTCTGCGGTCCCGTCCTCAAGGCCGAAGGGGTCGAGCTGGAGGTTTCGACCTTCAATGACCTCGCGGTCGAGGCCGCGAGGCGCCATGGTGCGACCCTCATCCTCCGCGGCCTGCGCGACGGAACGGATTTCGACTATGAAATCCAGATGGCGTCCATGAACGCCGCCATGGCGCCGGAGGTCCAGACTGTATTCTTCGCGGCTTCGCCCCCGGTGCGCCCCATCACGGCCACGCTTGTGCGCCAGATCGCCGGGATGGGGGGCGACGTCTCGGCCTTCGTGCCGGCTCTTGTCGCCGCGCGATTGAAGGACAAATTCAAGCGGCCATGAATGCGCCGATCCTCGAAGGAGACCAGAACCCATGAAGCGTCTACTCGCCGCCGGAGCGCTCGTGCTCGCAGGCCTCGTTCCTGCCGCCGCCCAGCAGGCCAATGACCCGCAGAACACGATCTTCCTCGACACCAAGGACGGTCGCGTCACCATTCGGCTGCGTCCGGATTTGGCTCCGAAGCATGTGGAGCAGATCAAGACTCTGACCAAGCGCGGCTTCTATAACGGCGTTCCGTTCCACCGCGTGATCGGGGGCTTCATGGCCCAGACGGGCGATCCGACCGGCACCGGCACTGGCAAGTCCGATCTCCCGGACATTACGGCCGAGTTCTCTGATACCCCGTATAAGCGCGGCTCCGTTGGCATGGCCCGGTCCCAGAACCCGAACTCCGCCAACAGCCAGTTCTTCATCTGCTACGAGGGCTGCGGTCCGCTGACCGGCCAGTATACCCTCTTCGGTGAGGTCGTGTCCGGCATGGATGTGGTCGACAAGATCAAGAAGGGGAACTCCGCCGCCAACGGCATGGTCCAGAACCCTGACAAGATCGTGAAGATGCAGATCGCCGCCGACGCGAAGTGATGGGCCTGAGGCTCCCATACGGAGTGGGGCAGGCAGCTGCCGCACTCCTCCTGGCCACGCTGCCGGTCTCTCGGCCAGCGGCGGAAGAGCTCGGACCGTTCGATTATTACGGGTGGGAGGACTGGCTTCAGCCGGAGCCGCCCCTTCCGGAAGGCATCATCGGCACCATCAGGCCGCAATCCGACGCGCCGGCCGTCCGGCGCGTCAACACCATGCGGGATGTCTTCAAGGCCTTGGAGGCCTGCTGGCGTCCACCGAGCGCCGACAGTTTCTCCGGGCAGGAGCTCACGGTGCGTATCAGCTTTAAGCGCAGTGGCGAGGTCCTGGGACGCCCCCTCGTCACCTACTATAAGGCTGGGCCTCATGGGAACCAGAGAGAGCCTTTTTCCCGTTCGATCCATGAGGCCTTCGAGCGCTGCACGCCGCTTCCTTTCACCGAAAGCTTTGGAGCGGCCATCGCAGGGCGCATCTTCGCCTTCCGTTTCATCGATGCCCGGCCTATGTGAACGGGCAGACGATCGAGTATGACTGAGACAAGCCACGACAGGAGAATCCGATGGCAGATCCGGAAAACACCATCATCATGGAAACGACCAAGGGCCGCGTGGTCATCGAGCTGCGCCCCGACCTCGCGCCCGGCCACGTGGAGCGCATCAAGACGCTGGCCCGCCGCGGCTTTTACGACGGCATCGCCTTCCACCGCGTGATCGAGGGCTTCATGGCCCAAACCGGCTGCCCTAACGGCACCGGCACAGGTGGTTCCGATCTGCCGGACCTGCAGGCCGAGTTCAACGCCGAACCCCATGTGCGCGGCACCTGCTCCATGGCGCGGACGAACTATCCGCACTCAGCCAACTCGCAGTTCTTCATCTGTTTCGACGATGCCCGCTTCCTCGACAAGCAGTATACCGTCTGGGGCAAGGTTACCGAGGGCATGGAGAACGTGGACAAGATCAAGCGCGGTGAGCCCGTGAAGGATCCGGACCGCATCGTCTCCATGAAGGTCGCGGCGGACGTGGCCTGACGTTTCGCGAAGGGCCTTACGTCAGTTTGGCTCTTGCGACTGGACTTTGGTCGCGCTTGGTGATCGGGATGCAGCAGGCGCTTCGGCGCCTGTTGCTGTTTGTTCGACGTTTTCAGCCCTTTTCTGTGAGCTTGGCCAAATCATGCGCGTCGACCTTTTCGATTTCGACCTTCCCGAAGACCGGATTGCGCTCCGTCCGGTGGAGCCGCGTGACGCCGCGCGCATGCTCGTCATCCGGCCGGGCCAGGCCTTCGAGGACCGGATGGCCCGTGACCTGCCGGACCTGTTGCAGCCGGGCGACGTGCTGGTGCTCAACAATACAAAGGTCATTCCTTCGCGCCTCTACGGCCTTCGGGTCCGCGAGGATACGGCGGCACGGGTCGAGATCATGCTGCACAAGCGCGAGGGCGCCGATCGCTGGCGCGCCTTCGCGCGTCCGGCGAAGAAGCTCAATGTGGGCGACCGGATCCGCTTCGGCGAGGCCGCCGAGAGCACGGCCTGCGAGCTCGTTCGGCTCGATGCCGAGGTGGAGGAGAAGGGCGAGGGGGGCGACGTCGCTCTCCGCTTCTCGTTCTCCGGCCCGTTCCTGGACGAGGCCATCGCCCGGCTCGGCGAGCTGCCGCTGCCGCCCTACATCGCGGGGAAACGCCCCACGGACGACAAGGACCTGCGAGACTATCAGACGGTCTATGCAAAGGACGAAGGGGCGGTCGCCGCGCCGACGGCAGGTCTCCACTTCACCGACGATCTTTTCCGCCGCCTCGACGAGCGCGGCATCTCCCGCCGCTTCGTGACCCTCCACGTAGGGGCGGGCACATTCCTGCCTGTAAAGGCGGAGGATACGGCCGAGCACCGCATGCACGCGGAATGGGGTACGATCACCGAGGAGACCGCGCGGGCGCTGAACGAGGCGAGGGCACGGGGAGGGCGGATCGTCGCCGTCGGCACGACTTCGCTCAGACTCTTGGAAAGCGCTGCCCGTGAGGACGGGACGATCGCGCCTTTTTCCGGCGACACGGCGATCTTTATCACGCCAGGCTACCGCTTCAAGGCCGTGGACGTGCTGATGACCAACTTCCACCTGCCGCGCTCGACCCTGTTCATGCTCGTCTCTGCCTTCGCCGGCTTGGACACCATGCGGGCGGCCTATTCCCATGCGGTCGCGAGCGGCTATCGCTTCTATTCCTACGGCGATGCGAGCCTGCTCTTTCGAGCGTAACGCCACTTACGCCGAGGCGCGATATTCGATGCAGTTCCCTTCGGAGCAAACGCGGTTGCGCCCCGCTCTCTTCGCTTCATAGAGCTTCTTGTCCGCGCGGCTCACCAGCTCTCGCAGGGTTTGGTCCGGAACGTGACCGGCAATGCCGAAGCTCGCGGTGGTCGTCGAAGCGCCGCGAAAGACCGAGGTGCCGGAGGCTTCGAAAAGCGCACGAACCCGTTCCGCATAGGTCTCCGCCTCCTGCGGAGTGCGGCCTTTGAGGAGCACGGCGAATTCCTCGCCGCCGATCCGCCCGACAAGGTCGCTCTCTCCCGTATGAGCCGAGAGCAGGAGCGCCAATTCCTTGAGAATGCGGTCCCCCCTCGGATGGCCATGCGTATCGTTGATGGCCTTGAAGTGATCGATATCGCAGACGACGAGACTGATCGGGTTGGAACCGCCTCTCTTGATCACCCGCGAGGCTTCCTCGTCGAAGCCTCGGCGGTTGTAGACGCCCGTCAAGGCGTCAATGGTGCTCTGTTGCTTGAGGTCGGCCATAATTTCGCTGAAGATGGACCCCAGCAGCGTCAATCCCATGACGACGGCGGACACGACCAGCGAGAATTGCAGCGCCAGCCAGAATGGGGAGGTGCGGAAGGCATCCGGATCGATAGTCGCGTCTCCCGGCCTGCCCGTCAGCAGGGGACGAAGGAAAATCTGGGCGCTCATCACCAGAAAGATCCAGAAGATGGCCTTGTCGGCGAGGCTGCCGTCTCGCGATGGGCGCAGACGATAGGCTGCGATTGCAAAAAGCAGTCCGCAGCCCGTGCTGAGAATGTAGATGCGCGCTGTCAGATTTCTGTCGACGAAATAGTAATAGCAGACGCCGATGAGCGACGCCCCGCATATGGCGGCCGTGAGGCGATAACTCGGGTCGCGATTGCGTCTCGTCACGCACCCTTCCGTGAGGAGGACGATGCAGGCCAAGTAGAGGATCGACGTAACCGGCGCGGTTCGCCCGGTATCGCCGGGCACGAGAAACAGCTGCGAACTGGTCGCCAAGGTATAGAGGACGAATGCGACGACGAAGTACAGGATGTAGGAGCGGGACCGGTTGTTGAGCCACAGGGGCAGCAGGAATGCTGTGAAGACAATGCCGATCGTGGGGCTCAGGAACGCTATCAGCTGATTGCCGCTCATGGAGTGAAACCCCTCAGTGGTCCTTGGATCGAGGGCGCAGGAGAGAAGAACTTTCTTCGAATCTGGGAAGTGAGTGAAATATTGTTCCGATGTGCGATGGGGCCGATCTTGCTCTCAACGTGTTCTGCGATGTGCCATCCCGGCGTCGTACCCTTTTCGGCCTCAACCTTAGCCATAGGAGGTATCGAACTTTCGGCAGGGAATTGTCAAGAACGCAGCGAATTTGTTGACATGATCTTCGATCGTGGAGGCTGCAAAGAAGAGTTTTCTCTCAAAATATTTGGTGCAGGGTTCTTTTTGCGCCGGGGAAGGGTTCTTTTCTTGAGCGATCTCTTGGGCACCCGGCGATCTGCGCCTGACGCTTCCCCTGAGGCTCACGATCGTGGATAAGACGCCAGAATTTTCAGGACATGTCATGACCACCGAGCATTTCACCTTCAGTGTCACCAAGACCGACGGAGCGGCGCGGACCGGCGAGATCCGAATGCCGCGCGGCGTCATCCGCACCCCGGCCTTCATGCCGGTTGGCACGGCGGCGACCGTGAAAGCCATGTATCCCGATCAGGTGAAGGCGCTGGGAGCCGACGTGGTGCTCGGCAATACTTACCACCTCATGCTCCGCCCCGGGGCGGAGCGGGTGGCCCGGCTCGGAGGGCTGCACCAGTTCATGAACTGGCCCTATCCGATCCTCACCGATTCCGGCGGTTTCCAGGTCATGTCCCTGTCGGCCCTGCGCAAGATCGACGAGACGGGCGTCACCTTCCAATCCCATATCGACGGCTCGACGCATGTGCTGACGCCGGAGCGCTCCATCGAGATCCAGGGGCTGCTCGGCTCCGATATCCAGATGCAGCTCGACGAATGCGTGCGGCTGCCATGCACGGAAGACGTAGCCGAGAAGGCCATGCGTCTCAGCCTCAGGTGGGCGGAGCGCTGCCGCGTCGCCTTCGGCGATCAGCCGGGCAAGGCCATGTTCGGCATCGTCCAGGGCGGGGCGGTGGAGCGGCTGCGCATCGAGAGCGCCAGGGAACTCGCAGGCCTCGACCTGAAAGGATACGCCATCGGCGGCTTGGCCGTCGGCGAGCCCCAGGACGTGATGTTGCGGATGATCGAGACCGTCGAGCCGCATATGCCGGGCGAAAAGCCCCGTTACCTCATGGGCGTCGGCACTCCAGACGATATCATAGAGGCGGTGCGCCGGGGCGTCGACATGTTCGACTGCGTCATGCCGACCCGCGCAGGACGTCACGGCCAAGTCTTCACCCGCCATGGCCGCATGAACCTGCGCAATGCCCGCTTCGCGGAGGACACGAGGCCCCTCGACCCCGAGTCGAAATGCACGGCCTCGAACACCTATTCGCGCGCCTATCTCCACCATCTCGTCCGCTCGAACGAGATTCTCGGGATGATGCTGCTGACCTGGAACAACCTGGCCTATTACCAGGAGCTGATGGCCGGTCTTCGCAAGTCCATCGCGGAGGGGCGGCTCGAGGACTATGTCGGCGAGGTGAAGGAGGGCTGGGCCAAGGGCGAGCGGGACGGCAAGGCCGAGATCGGGCATCATGCCGACAACACCGCCATGGCGGCGGAGGGATAGGCTGGGGACTGCCATCCCTTCCCAAACCGATGGGGAAAACCCGCTTTTCTGAGGCCCAGTTGAGGATTTAAGCCCCGAAAACGGGGCTTTTCGATTGACCCGCCCCGCAAGAGCCCCTATTTCGGGCTCACCTCTGGGAGCGCGTAGCTCAGCCGGTAGAGCATCTGACTTTTAATCAGAGGGTCCTGGGTTCGAGTCCCAGCGCGCTCACCAACAATATCAAAGGGTTACCGGCATGTGCCCTTTGAGCCGTTTTCTCCCAGGTAGCCAATAGGTAGCCAGACGTTTCAGACGGGCGGGGCTCGAGCACGTCCGAAGGCGAGGCAACCTCCGAGTTGGGATGCTGAGGTGAGTCGCTCCGCGCCTGCGTCCCGTCGACTTCGGCTATTTGTAGATCTGCCGCAGATCCGCCTATGAGGAGGCCTGAAAGGTCGGGGCTCTCGTCGTGAGCAGACCTTCACTTGGCACTCCTGAACTTTCCAGTTTGACCCCGAACAGACGTTCAGTGCCCAATCGGGAGTCAGGCGTGATGTACGATCGGGCCGTCGATGATGACCTGGCAGCAGCGCCGCGAACACCGCTCGATCCGGCCTTCGACCTTGTAGATCTCCCGGAGAAGCTCAGGCGTGATCACTGCCTCGGCCGGACCACACCTCACCATCGTCCCGGCGTCGATCACCATGACCCGGTCCGCCACCCGCAGGACCTGATTGAGATCGTGGATCGCAAGGACCACGCACATCTGCCGCTTCTGCGCCAGAGCCTGGATCAGGGACAGAACTTCCACCTGCCTGTGGAGGTCGAGTGCACTCGTCGGCTCGTCCAGGAGCAGGATCTCTGGATTCCGCACTAGAGTCTGGGCCAGGGAGACCAGTTGCCGCTGGCCGCCGCTGAGCTCCGACAGGCCCTTGAACGCGATGCTCTCGATGCGAAGCGATCCGAGAACCTCGTCCACGGCTTCGAGATCCGCATCGCTGACCCTGGGGGCTGCCCCCTGCTTGCGGGCCAGCAGGATCGACTCGTAGACCGTCAGGACGGTGTTCACCGACGTGTCCTGGGGCATGTAGCAGACCCGCGACGCGCTCCGTTCCGGAACGCCGTCGATGGAGATGTCTCCCGGCCCGCCGAGAAGCCCCGCGATGCGGCGGAACAGGCTCGACTTGCCGGCGGCGTTCGGCCCGATCACTGCCGTGACCTCGCCGCCCTTCAGTGCAGGGGTGGTGATGCCCGAGAGCACTTCGCGCGTGCCGTAATGGACGCCAACATCATTGAGTTGCAGGGTGGCTACCATGCCCGTCTCCGGTTGGTCATGATGAGGCTGAAGAGGAACGGCACGCCCACCAGAGCGGTGATGATGCCGATGGGGATGCTGCTGCCTGGAATGAGGGATTTGCTGATCACGGAGGTCAGGGACAGCATCGCGGCGCCCGAGAGGGCAGAGGCCGGCAGGAAGAACCGCTGATCCTCGCCGATCAGCATGCGAGCGATGTGCGGACCGACGAGCCCGACGAAGCCGATCGTGCCGACGAAGGCGACAGGCACCGCGGCGAGCACGCTGACGATCAGCATCGTCTCAAGCCGCACCCGGCGGACGTTCACCCCGAAGCTCGCCGCCTTGTCCTCGCCGAGGCGCAGCGCCGTTAGAGCCCAGGCGCGGCGGAAAAACAGTGGAAGCGCGACGATGACAACGAGCGTGGCGATCGCAAGCTTCGGCCAGGTCGCCCGGGTCAGGCTGCCCATTGTCCAGAACACGACCGCTGCCAGCGCCTGCTCGGAGGCGAGGAACTGCACGAGTGCCAGTAGGGCGTTGAAGGTGAACACGAGGGTAATGCCGAGCAGGACGATGGTTTCGACCGTCACGCCGCGCTTCTGGCTCATCAGGTGGATGAATAGGGCGGCTCCCAAGGCCATCAGCAGGGCGTTGATCGACACCACGTACTCGATGGCGAAGGGCAGGATGCCGACCCCAAAGACCAGAGCTAAGGATGCACCGAAGCTCGCGGCGGCCGAGATGCCGAGCGTGAAGGGGCTGGCGAGCGGATTGTTGAGGATCGTCTGCATCTGCGCGCCGGCGGCCGAGAGCGCTGCTCCGACGACCACGGCCATCAGGGCCACCGGCATCCGGATGTCCCAGATCACGACAGAGGCCTGGTGCGACACCTCCTCGGATCCGGCCAGGGCGAGCACAACCTCCTGTATGCTGTACCGGGCTGGTCCCAGGCCGAGATCGGCGATGATGGAGAGGACAAGGACAATCGCGAGCGCGAGAAGCACAAGCTTCTTGCGCACGACGAGGGCGCGGTAAACCCCGCGCCCGGTCTGGGCCGCCATGGGTGCCGGGTGGACCAAGGGTCTATTCCTTGTCGGTCAGCGAAACCCAGTAGTCCGGCTTGTAGGCCACCGGCAGGAAGCGCTCGTAGAGGGTCTTCATGGTCTGGTCCGGATCGAGGTCCTTGAACAGCTCCGGGTGCAGCCACTTGGCCATCTGCTGGATGGCGACGAACTGGTAGGGGCTGTTGTAGAACTGGTGCCAGATGGCGTGGACCTGGTTGTCCTTCACGGCCTGCACGCCGGAATAGGCGGGACGCTTCATGAGCGCGGCGAGCTTCGCGCGCGCCTTGGCCTTGTCGGCGCCGGAGCCGACGCCGACCCAGGCGCCGCCGGGCACGTACAGCTCCCAGTTCGAGCCCGTGACGATCACGTGGTCGGGGTTCGACGCGATGATCTGCTCCGGATTCACGATTCCGAACGTGCCGGGGATGATCTTGGCGGCAAGGTTACGGCCGCCGGCGATCTCCACGAACTTGCCGAAGTTCTCGTTGCCGAAGGACATGCAGCAATCGTCGGAATAGCCGCCGGCGCGCTCCATCATCACGAGCGGCTGGGCCGGGTTTGCCTTGGCAATCGTCTGCGTTACGCGCTCGATCTGCTCCTTGCGGAAGGCGATGAACTCCTCGGCCCGCGCCTCCTTGCCGAACAGCTTGCCGATCAGGCGCATGCTCGGTTCGGTGTTCTCGAACGGCTTGTCCCGGAAGTCGACGAAGACGACCGGGATGCCGACCCTGGCGAGCTTCTCCGTGAGCTTGGCGTCGTCCGTCGCGGTCTTCGCCTCGACGTTCATGATCATGACGTCGGGGGCAAGCGCCACCGCCTGCTCGATGTCGAACGTGCCTTCCTTCGAGCCGCCGAACGTCGGCAGCTTGGCGATCTGCGGGTACTTGGCGAGGTAGTCCTTGTAGCCGTCGAGATCCGCCTTCTCGAAGTCGTCCCGCCAGCCCACGACACGCTTGAACGGATCGTCCGTGTCGAGCGCCGCCACGAAATAGACCTGGCGCCCTTCGCCCAGGATTACCCTGTTGGCCGGAGCCTTGACCTCGACCTGACGGCCGGTGATGTCGGTGACGGTGATCTTCGTATCGGCTGCCTTGGAGGGAGCAGGGACGAGCGCGGCGAGCGCCAGGGCGGCACAGAGGGCCAGTTTGGACAGTTGCATGATGACCTCGCATCAAGAGGAGATCGCTCCTCCTATGATGATGCGGAAAGTATCTCAACAAATATCTTTTGGAAATAATCTAAAGAAGACGTGTATTGCCCTTCTTTAGAGCAATTATAATTTGTAGTTTAGAAGAACTATAGTTTGACTTCTCCAGTAACAGGCGGTAAATCGCAGGCAATTCATGGCGGGAACAGGTCTGTCCGATGACGACGTCGAACTACACGCTTCGGGATGAAATCCGCGACTACTGGTCGGCGCGTGCCGCAACCTTCGACCAGCAGGTCGGGCACGAGATCTTCTCCGAGGCGGAGCGGCAAGCGTGGCGTGAACTGTTCCTGCGTCATCTGGGGCCGGGCGACGACCGCAGGGCGCTCGACCTGGCGAGTGGCACGGGGGTGATCTCGCATCTGCTCGACGGATTGGGCTTTCAGGTGACGGGCCTCGACTGGTCGGAAGCGATGCTGACCCGCGCCCGCGCCAAGGCGACAGCGCGCGGGGCACGAATCCGCTTCATCATGGGCGACGCCGAGCGCACCCTGGAGAAGCCGGAGAGCTACGAAGTGATCGTGACCCGCCATCTGGTCTGGACGCTGGTCGACCCGCAGGCTGCCTTCAAGGAATGGCACTCACTCCTCAAGCCCGGCGGCAGGGTGCTCATCGTCGACGGCGACGTCGTCGCGGACACGCTCATGAAGCGCGGGATCCGGGCGCTCGAGCGGCTCACCGGCAAAAAGGCTTCGGCGTCCCACACTCCTGACGCCATGCGCGAGACCCATGAGCGGATCCTGCGGCAGGTCTACTTTTCCAGGGGAGCACGTGCGGGCGAGGTCGTGGACATGCTGCGTCAGGCCGGCTTTGCGGAGATTGCCGTAGACCGCAACCTCAGGCGCATCCACCGCGAGCAGGCCAGGCACATGCCACTGCTCAAGGGGCTGGAACGGGCAACCCAGCACCGCTATGCCGTTGCGGCGACAAAGGGTTGAGGAGGTTGCGGCATCATCCTCCCAATGCCGCTGCTTGTAGCTCTGCGGCGATGACCGGAGCCGGCAATGCGCGGCATCGGCGCAGCCGCACGATCACGTCGACCCGATCAACCTCGTAGCCGTCGGGAGCGGCCGGCAGTCCGGTCACGTTCATGGATGCGCCGGGAATGTCCATGATCTCCTCGTCCTCGATGAGGAAATGATGGTGCTCCGTCAAGTTCGTGTCGAATTAAGCCCTCCGGCTCTCTGCCTCCTGACTTTCATCGATTGTGCGGCGCAATATCCAGACTTGATCTTGCCACCGAGGACAGGCAAAACGCCCTCAGTGAATAAGGACCCGGTGCAACTCCGGGTGGCTCTTCCGGCCGCCAATCCGCCGGACCATCCAGCAACCAAGCCCTTCCGCCGCCCCGTCATCTCACGGGCCCGGCTTCCCCGTGCTTTCTGGAACCCCATGACCTTTATCGAAACCCTGCGCCGTGACTGGCTGTCCAACATCCGTGGCGACGTGCTCGCCGGCATCGTCGTCGCCCTTGCCCTGATCCCGGAGGCCATCGGCTTCTCGATCATCGCGGGCGTCGATCCGAAGGTGGCGCTGTATGCCTCCTTCTCCATTGCCGTGCTCATCTCGATCACCGGTGGCCGCCCCGGTATGATCTCGGCGGCCACCGCCGCCACCGCCGTGCTGATGACCACCCTCGTACGCGAGCATGGCCTGGAATACCTCCTGGCCGCCACGATCCTGGCCGGACTCATCCAGGTGCTGGCGGGCCTGTGCCGCCTCGGCAACGTCATGCGCTTCGTGTCGCGGTCGGTCATGACCGGCTTTGTCAATGCGCTCGCCATCATGATCTTCATGGCGCAGTTGCCCGAGCTGATCGGCATGCCCTGGCAGACCTATGCGATGATCGCCGCAGGCCTTGGGATCATTTATCTCTTCCCGCGGCTCACCAAGGTCATTCCCTCGCCGCTGGTGTGCATCATCGTCCTGACGGCGCTCACGGCCTACCTGGACATCGACGTACGCACTGTCGGGGACCTCGGCGCCTTGCCCGACAGCCTGCCGGTGTTCCTGATCCCCGACATCCCGTTCACCCTTGAGACGCTCTGGATCATCCTGCCTTACTCGGTCAGCGTTGCCGCCGTGGGCCTGCTGGAGAGCCTGCTGACGGCCGCGATCGTCGACCAGATGACCGACACCGGCAGCGACAAGAACCGCGAGGCCATCGGGCAGGGCATTGCCAACTTCTGCACCGGCTTCATCGGCGGCATGGCGGGCTGCGCCATGATTGGGCAGTCGGTCATCAACGTGAAATCAGGCGGACGCGGGCGGCTGTCGACCTTTGTCGCCGGTGCGTTCCTGCTGTTCCTGATCCTCGTCGTGGGGGATCTCGTGCGCATCATTCCGATGCCCGCCCTGGTCGCCATCATGATCATGGTTTCGATCGGCACCTTCAGTTGGGCGTCGCTCAACGACCTGCGCAAGCATCCCCGGCGCTCCAGCATTGTCATGCTGGCGACCGTGATCACGGTCGTGGGCACCCGCAACCTGGCTCTCGGGGTTGGGGTCGGCGTCCTGCTCTCCGGAATCTTCTTCGCCTGGAAGGTGGCGCAGATGTTCCGCGTCAGCTCGACCCTGACAGCCGATGGTCAGGAACGCGACTACCTCGTCGAGGGGCAGCTCTTCTTTGCCTCGGCGGACGACTTCATGGCGGCCTTCGACTTCAGGGAGCCCCTGAAGCGGGTGCGGATCGATGTCAGCCGGGCCCACATTTGGGATCTCACGGGCGTCAACGCCGTGGACCGGGCCGTCCTGAAGTTCCGTCGCGAGGGCGTCGAGGTCGAACTGGTAGGCATGAACGAGGCCAGCACAACCATCATGGACAAGCTGGCGGTCTACAACGACCCGAAGGCCATGGAAAAGGTCTTCGGACACTGAAGGCTTGCCGCGTGGTGTCCGAACCGCGCGGGCCGCTTCCCCTAACGGCTTTAGAAAAATCGAAAACGAAACCAGGAAGGGCCGCTAATGGCACCCCTGAGACGTAAGCACTTGGTCCCCTTCGGCGGTCATGAGCCGACGTTCATTGGGCGGCTGGAAGGTGAAAGGTTGACCCACTCCGGACTTTCAGTACCCGGAACAGACTATCGGATCTCAGCACGTCCGGAGCCGCTCTGGCTGGTCTGGCTGTATCTCCTTCATCATACCCAATCCCCGCTCAAAGCCGGCAACCTCTCGCTGTGCAATGCGGCAATCGGCCGGGATTCAGGGTGCTGTTCGTCTTAGAACCTGGAAAAGAGAGCGCATACCTCCGGACCCGAACACCTAATAGAATTGCCAGAAATGATTACTTATCCAGAGCCATGTCGGCTGGGACGGTAGTAATCTGCGTCAACAGTAATTCAGCTTGACGGGAGCTTTGATTAGAATTGTACTATCGGTGTTGATGTCGCGTGCCGCTTGTGAGCATTGACGGTGCAATTGCGTGCGTAAAATCCCGGCGTCGAAAAGTATTCACCGCAAAATTTCTTCTGGTTCGTAGCGTCCCAGAGTCGCTCAGGTATTCCCAAGTTGTGGCCTTCCGGTGTCCTGCCGCCGTTCTCTGTGCGTCGCATGACAAAGGCAAGGTCGCGAGTTGTATTCCCGTGCCAGCGCTCGATCACGCCTGGCGGTCCCTATGCGGTTACCCGAAGGTAGAAAAGGGGAGGAACTCATGACTATTATCATCAATCAAGGCATGCTCGACCAGATCAGGAACGACCCGGACGAGAAGTTCGACACCAACAACATCACCTTCTCCATCAATGTGGATCCATCGAACCCGATCCAGGACTTGCAGCAGTTCTTCGACTTTACGTTCGATCCGAACCTCATCCCGACCTCGGACAACAACCGCGACATGATGATCGAGGCGATCGAGCTCTGGGACGACGTGATCGGGGCCAGCATCACCTACTCGCCCGGCGACGAGGACGCGAACGTCACCCTCAACACCGCCGACAACTTCCCCGCCAACATACCCGGCAGCACCTACTCGACCCTGCACGATTCGATCCTTCCGGACGACTCCGACGTCTACCTGGACCCGACCCAGATCGCCCGGGGAGACTTCCAGTGGGGCACGCTCCTGCACGAGTTCGGTCACGCCCTGGGTCTCATGCACCCGGGCGACTATGACTCGTCCGAGGGCAGCCCCACCTACGAGAACGACCGCGACTTCAACGAGGACACCGTGCAGTTCACGGTCATGTCCTACTTCAGTCCCGCGAAGTTCGACCCGACGATCAACTGGACACGCGGCGGGAATCATCCGCAGACGCCGATGATCTACGACATCCTGGCAATCCAGCAGTACTACGGTACCTCCACTGACACGCGGCTCGGCAACACTACCTACGGGTTCAACAACACCTCCGGCCGGGAGATCTTCAACTTCGCCACGAACACCAAGCCCGTCCTCACCATTTACGACTCCGGAGGCGACAGGGACCGGCTCGACGTCTCCGGCTTCGCCGCGCCCGGAGCGGGCGTTCCCGCCCAGAGGATCGACCTGCACGAAGGCAGCTACTCCGATGTGGGCGGGCTGATCAAAAACGTTGCCATCGCCTTCGGCACGTTCATCGAGGAGGCCGTGGCGGGCCTCGGGGACGACATCCTGATCGGAAACCAATTCAACAACTACCTGGATGGCGGCGCGGGAAACGACAATCTCAGCGGCGAGCTTGGCGATGACACATATGTCGTCGACAGCGCCAGCGACGTAGTCGTGGAGCTCGAAGGCCAGGGCACGGACACCGTGAACTCCGTTGGGGCAAGCTATACCCTGTCGGATCACCTTGAGCGGCTGATCTACACCGGCGTGGCGACCAGCGGCTTCACGGGGGTCGGCAATGGCCTCGGCAACGAGCTCCGCGGGGCATCGGACGCCGGCAACACCCTCGATGGCCGCGGGGGCGATGACACGATGGTCGGCGGCTCGAAGGATGATGTCTACATCGTCGACACCCTGGGCGACAGGACGGTCGAGCAGTCCGGCGGCGGCAGCGACACGGTCAGGACTGCCATCGGCAATTACACCCTCCAGGACAATGTGGAGAACCTCGAGTTCACGGGAGCCGGACCGCTCGTCACGGTGGGCAACGACCTCGACAACAGGATCAGCGGCGGAGCCAGCGACGATGTGGTGTCGGGCGCCGGCGGCAACGACACGCTCAACGGCAACAATGGTCGCGACACCCTGTCCGGCGATGCCGGGAACGACCGGGTGAACGGCGGGGCCGGTGACGACCTGCTCGACGGTGGAGCGGACAATGACATCGTCGACGGCGGCGACGGGAACGACCAGGTCAGCGGCGGCGATGGGAACGACGTGGTCGACGGCGGCAGCGGCAATGATGGCCTTGCCGGAGGCATCGGCAACGACAGCATCTACGGCGGGGACGGGAGTGATGCCCTGTCCGGCGATCTGGGCGACGACGAGCTCGATGGCGGCGCCGGGGACGATACGATCGCCGGCGGCGGCGGGAACGACTACATCCGCGAGAGCGGCGGCGCCGACGCCATCGACGGCGGCGCGGGAACAGACACCGTCGACTACTCCACCTCCACGGTCGGGGTCGAGTTCGGTTCCGACGGCGTCGGCACGTCCGGTGACGCCCGTGGCGACCGGCTGCTGAACATCGAGATCGTGATCGGCACGGCCTTCGCTGATACGCTCTTCGGGGATGCCGGCGATAACACCCTGCGCGGCGGGGCCGGGAACGACGCCCTCCACGGCCTCGCCGGCAACGACCTGCTCGACGGCGGGAGCGGCAGCGACGCCATGACGGGTGGGACGGGCAACGACGTCTACCAGGTGGATGACCGGGCAGACGTGGTGTCCGAGCTTGTAGGGCAGGGACAGGACCGCGTCGAGACCACCCTCGACGCCTACACGCTGGGCACAAACGTCGAGGATCTCGCCTACAAGGGCACTGGCGCCTTCGCCGGGATCGGCAATAGCCTCGCCAACGCGATCACAGGCGGGGCTTCCGACGACATCCTGCGAGGCGGGGCAGGAGCAGACACTCTCGATGGCTTGGCAGGACGGGACACGGCCGACTACTCGACCTCCGCCACGGGCGTCGCCGTCAACCTGGCCACCGGGATGAACACTGGGGGCGATGCCGCCGGAGATACCTTGGTCAACATGGAGAATGTGACGGGGAGCGCCTTCAATGATCTCCTGACCGGGGACGGCGGCAACAACGTGCTCAATGGCGGCGCCGGGAACGACACGATCAATGGCGGCGGGGGCAACGACCGTCTCATCGGAGGGGATGGCGTGAACGCCTTGGTCGGTGGGACCGGCGACGACACCTATGTCGTGGCGGCCAATGGGACGGGGACCATCACGGAGAGCCAGGGCGCAGGCACCGACACCGTCGAGACATCCCAGTCAACCGCGACCCTCTCGGCGAACGTGGAGAATCTGGTCTACACCGGGACCGGGAACTTCCGTGGCACCGGCAACGCCCTCGGCAACGAAATCACGGGTGCATCCGGCGGCGACAACATCCAGGGCCAGGACGGCAACGATAGCCTCTTCGGCCTGGCCGGCAACGACACCCTGTTCGGGGAGAACGGCAACGACACCCTGGACGGCGGGGCAGGGTCTGACATCCTCGACGACAAGGCGGGCTCGGACACATTCGTGTTCCGGGCGGGCGACGGCGGGCAGGACACCATCCGCGGCTTCACGGCCGGCGCGGCGAGCGGAGACGTCATCCGGATTCTCGGGACCTCGTGGACCAGTCTTGATGACGTTCTGAACCACCTGGGCGCGGGCTCAAACAGCAACACGACCGTGATCGAGCTGGATGCCACCACGAGCATCCTGGTGCGCGGGGTGGCGGCCAACCAGTTCACAACAGGCGACTTCCTCTTCGTCTGAAAGACGGAGCAGTCAGGCCCGTCCCGTTCGGGCCTGACCTGCCGATCCAACTTCACGCTGTTGAACGTGAGGCGATCATAGACCTGTGCTCATTCGAGGCATGTGGAGGAGGCGCTGCTATGCGCCGGGATGGTCATCGAAGGTGTCAGGAACTGCTGGGCGGGCGATCCGGCGGCAGATCCGAAAGAGTACGTAAAGTAATTCGTGAACATCACATATCTGAGACGCTGGGAGGATATCGAACGGCTGCGCGAAGGATTGCGGTTTGCCCATTTAGAGTTCCTCTCAAAGGGCGTGGCAGACAGTGCAGCTTCGCATTGCGATGCGGGTTCCTTAGACCTGGCGCATGACTCTCGCGCCACTGAATGTCGCGTTTTGGCACATCCCGGAAGTAGGCCGAGATGCCGGAATGCACCGGCAAGCGGACCTTCCTATGACCTTTTGAGTGGGTATTTACTTAGGCTCTCCCCCTACAGATAGTGCGTGGAGCTTTGAGGGTCGATGTCCGGTCCATGTCGGATAGGTATGTAGAGAGTATTGGACATTGCTTAGGTTTGATGTTGCTCGAGGAGCAAAATTGGAAGGCGGTTGATATGCTACGGGACCGAAAGGCGTTAAGAATTGCGTGTCACACGGCCCTTGAACGCTAGGCATTTGGCGCCTTGGTGCAGGAGTGACGCAAGACAAATCTGGTGGGCAGGTAGACGGTACGTGGTTCCTTGGCACGATCGCCACCTTGGATCTGCTCGAGGAGGATCTTTGCCGCGATCCGTCCCGTCTCATTCAAGTCCCAGGTTGATGCTGAAATGGGCGGGGAGGCATGGCGAGCGAGGTCTGTATCACCGATGCAAACAAGGGAAATATCCTCAGGATAACGTAATCCGTTGCTCGCCAAGGCTTCCATTACGCTCGCCAGCATGTGCGTGCCAAGCGTGATAATTGCCGTGGGTCGATTAGGGCTCTGCAACATTTGGCAAACATCGCTGAACGCAAAGCTCGTCCCATGCATTTGAGGTCGAACCAATTCCGCATCGATTTCAAGGCCTGCTTCAGAGTGAGCCTGGCGATACCCTGCAAGGCGCTCTGAGCTCGGGAGAAGGGCTGCTCGCCCCGTAAGGAGCGCAATGCGGCGGTGCCCTAATCCGATAAGGTATCGAGTTACCTCTAGGCCGCCACCACGATGATCGGCTCGGACTGTCGAAGCACCAGGTACCTCGCGGTCGATCCCGACACATGGCAAATCGAGGGTCGAAAGTGCTGCAGTGAAGCCTTTGTGCTCATTGTCGCCAGCAAGCAACAGCAATCCGTCCATTCGCCGCCTGCGTACCACGGACATAAATGCTGTTTCACGATCCTCTTCGTGCTTCGTTGTGCCAAGCATGAGAACGTAGCCGGCACGCTGAAACTCTTCCTCTGCGCCGTTAACCAACTCGGCGTAGAGAGGGTTGGAAATATCCGAGACCATGCAGCCAATCGTGTTCGTTGCGCGAGAACGCATCGCTTGCGCCGCGTAATCCGGCTCAAACCCCAATCGATCGACGGCACGCATGATACGATTATGCAACTCAGGGCTGGTGTAGGGGCCGCCGTTAAGAACCCGGCTGACGCTACTGACCGAAACCCCAGCCTCGGCTGCAACGTCACGGATCGTAGGCCGTCCATTGGTGTTCGTCTGTGTCTTTCCCGAACCCTTCGGGCGTACCGCCTTCATCCGCACCTCAGGTCTCTCCATTTGGCGTTTGCACTTCCCTGGAAACAGTTCCAGAAACCTATGTAACTTAGCAAGGTGCGACTGCCTAGACCATTGGACTATTGTATTTCAGCACTTTCTCCATGAGAAAGCATTATTTCGCGAAATTACTAAAGAAAACAATGGATTATTCGCGATCTAACATCTGGTTCATGCGGAGCCGGGAATATGGCTAGAAACGTTTCCTGAGCATCTGGTAGGAGAGGACTTGACATCAGATCTCATGAGGTGATCATTTCTGGAAACGTTTCGAAGATTAAGAACAAAGCAACATCACGGAAGGAATACGCCAGTGGGCTTGCGTCTTGCTAATAAAGTTGCGCTTGTTATAGGTGCTGGCAGCTCAGCCTCCGAAGGAGGGCTCAGCAATGGGGAGGCCGTCGCGCTCGCCTTCGCCAAGCAGGGTGCAACGGTTGTTTGTGCCGACCTAAGAGCGGAGGCTGCGGAGCGCACCGCGACTCAAATTCGTGATGCCGGTGGTTCTGCGACGGCGGTCGTGTGCGACGTTGGTCGTTCGGTCGATATCAAGAATACCATTGAGCATGTCGTCCAAGCCCATGGGCGGCTCGACATCCTCCACAACAATGTCGGTATTGAGCAGTTGGGCGGTCCTGTTGAGACCGAGGAAGAGGATTGGGATCGTGTCCATACGATCAACCTCAAGAGTGTGTACCTTGCCTGTAAATACGCCATCCCGGTCATGGAGCATCAGGGCGGAGGATCTATCATCAACGTTTCGTCGACCGCGAGCCTTCGCTGGTCGGGGACGCCGTTCATTGCCTACAACTCTTCCAAGGCCGCGGTAAACCACGTAACCCGCATCGTTGCCCGCCAATATGCGTCCAAGCAAATTCGCTGCAATGCGATCGTGCCTGGTTATATGGATACCCCCCACATCCGGACCCTCTACAAGCATCTTGATCGTGATGCTTTTGATGAGGTGATGCGTCAACGCGATGCGAAGTGCCCAATGGGCCGCCAGGGGAACTCGTCTGACGTCGCGAACGCGGCTGTATTCCTTGCCTCTGACGAGTCTGGATACATCACGGGCCAGCTTTTGGTCATCGACGGTGGTTGGACGATCTAGCGTTCCTGGGGCGACGTATCCTGATGTTCTTTTCTCTCCTCCTCGCGGGGCTCGCCGTCGGCAGCATCTATGCGCTCGTCGGGTTGGCCCTGGTCCTGATCAACAAGGCGACGGATGTGGTCAATTTCGCCCAGGGCGAAATGGCTATGTTCGGCACTTTCGTGATGTTGTCGGTCGTCTGGGCGACCGGATGGCCGCTTCCCGTCGTACTTTGTCTAGGCATCGTATTCGGCGTCTTGATGGGAAGCGTGACGGAATGGCTTTTTATTCGGCCGCTCCTTTCGGCTCCGCCATTGAACCTCCTTATTACGACCATCGGTCTGTGGTTCGTCTTCAATGGCGCTGCCGGGTGGATCTGGGGCTATGATCCCTTCAAATTTCCGTCGCTTCTCTCGCAAATGCCGATCGACCTGGCTGGCATCCAAATCACACCAGCGAACCTCGCGATTATCCTGGTAGCGCTCGTTCTTATGGCGGCACTCTACGTGTTCTTCGAATACACGCGAGAAGGTACCGCAATGCGGGCGGCCAGTCAGAATCCTCGTGCGGCGGCGTTGATGGGAGTTCGGACGCATCGTGTCACAGCGATCTCATGGGCATTCGCTGGTGGCGTTTCGGTGGCGGCGGGAATGTTGATTGCCCCGATTACCTTCCTGGATCCGAACATGATGATGCCGATCCTGCTCAAGGGCTTTGCGGGCGCAATCCTTGGTGGCTTTGGCAGCCTGCCCGGAACGGTCCTCGGAGGGCTCTGCCTGGGCATCATTGAGGCACTCCTCGGCGCCTACGTCTCAGCGGGCTTCAAGGAATCCTTCGCATTCCTGCTGATCATTGCAGTCTTGATGGTTAAGCCCACGGGCATTTTCGGAACGGGAGGGCGGAAAAAGGTATGACACGCGAACGAGTTCTCATCATTGCCGCCCTAGCGGGCGCCATCGTCCTTCCGTTCCTGACTGGAAATTACGGTCATTATATCCTGGCCATGGCTGCCATCTACGCCCTTGTTGGCTTGGGCATGTATGTCCTCCTCGGAATCGGCGGACAGATATCGATCGGTCACGCAGCTTTCTGGGCACTGGGCGCGTACGGCTCCGCAATTCTAACGACACGGTTCGGGATGCCATTTCCGTTGGCAGTCCTGGGCGGCGGTTTGATCGCCGGAGCCTTCGGCGTGATCGTTGCGATGCCGGCCCTGCGGGTCCAAGGTCACTATCTTGCCATCGCGACCCTTGGTCTTGCGGTTGTCGTCCAGCAGATCCTGTTCGAGTGGGATTCTGTCACCGGAGGTCGCCAAGGCATGTTGGTCCCAAGGCCGTCCCTATTCGGTTACGAGATCAACGATGACGGCCAGTACTACTACGTCATCCTTGCGACCCTCGTTGTGGCTATCTGGCTCGTTCGGAACTTCCAATCGTCCCTGCTTGGTTTGGGACTGAGCGCTCTCCGGATGAGCCCAATCGCAGCTCAGGCCGCAGGTGTCGGCCGGGCGTACCATGTCATTCTTGCCTTTGCGATCAGCGCAGCCCTAACGGGGGTTTCGGGAGCATTCTTTGGCCACCTCCTCGGGCAGCTGAGCACCGACTCCTTCACGATGTCCGTATCCTTGGGCTTCCTGACGATGGCGGTCATCGGTGGGTTGGGCTCCATAGCAGGCGCCATCGTCGGCGGCATCTTCTTGGCCGTCACCCCGGAGGTCCTCCGCGGTGCAGAGCAGGCACAGACTGTCGTCCATGGTCTTCTCCTGATCTTCTGCATGCGCCTTCTGCCGGGCGGCATCGTCAGCCTACCCGCACGCCTGGTCTCCCTGTTTTCCCGAGACACTGTGCGTTCCTCAACAAAGGTCGGAAGTCTCTTCCGTCGGCAAAGCGGAGTAGTTGGATGAGTGCTGTCCTTCAACTTGACCAGCTGACACTGTCTTACGGCGGCCTCAAGGTCCTGCGAGGAATCAGCTTTGAAATCTCGGGCGGGCGCGTATTTGGTCTGATCGGGCCCAACGGCGCCGGCAAAACCAGCCTTCTCAACTGCATCAGCCGAGTCCAGCGGCCAACCAGTGGCGGTATTAGCTTCAACGGGCAGAGCCTGCTGAACCAACCTATGCATCAACTGCCGGGGCTTGGCATCACGCGCAGCTTTCAGAACCTTGAGCTGTTCGATGAAGCCACAGTCCTGGACAACGTTCTCGTGGGCTGCAGCCTGTTCCATCGGAAAGGTCTTATCGCTGAGTTGCTGAGATTGCCGAGCGCTCGGCAGGCCCATGCGAAGGCACTCGAGGAAGCCTGGGAGCTCATCGACCGCCTTGATCTGCGCGATGTTGCCTTGAAGCGTGTCGCTGATCTGCCGTTCGGTACACGGAAAGCGGTCGAGTTCGCTCGGGCGCTCGCTGGTAGGCCCCGTCTCCTTTTGCTTGACGAGCCGGCTGCCGGCTTGAACCCAGCCGAGTCACAGGATCTCGGGGTTAAACTCAGAACCCTCGCACGCGAACAGGGGACCACCGTGCTCATGGTCGAGCACGATATGCCCCTAGTGATGAACTTCTGTGATCGCGTCATTGCCCTGGTTCATGGGGAAATCGTCTGTGACGGGACCCCAGCGGAAGTCCGGGAAAACGAGACCGTTGTTGCTGCCTATCTGGGGGTGGAGGCCGACGATGCTTGAGATTAAGGGGCTTAGCGCCCGCTATGGCGGTATCACGGCTCTAAGGGATGTCACTCTCTCGGTGCCAGCCGGATCTGTGGTGGCTCTCCTCGGTGCCAACGGCGCCGGAAAATCGACCCTGCTGTCGAGCATTGTCGGAGCGATGGTCGGCTCGACAGAAGGTTCCGTCCGCCTAGAAGGCGAGGAGATCCGGGGGCGGTCCGCCGATGACATGGTGCGCCGCGGCATCGCTCTGGCTCCCGAAGGACGGCAAGTTTTCACCGATCTGACGGTTGATGAGAACCTGAAGATGGGGGCATACCTCCGTCGCGATGCCGCTGGCATCAGCAGCGACCGTGATCGCGTATTCTCCCTTTTCCCGCGGCTGAAGGAGCGACACAAACAGCGCGCTGGAACCTTATCGGGTGGTGAACAGCAGATGCTCGCTATCGGCCGGGCGCTCATGTCGCGACCGCGCCTGCTTCTCCTCGACGAGCCGAGCCTCGGTCTCGCACCGCTGTTCGTCAGCCAAATCATGCGGATCGTAAGGGAGATCAACGCCAGCGGGATTGCCGTCATGCTGGTCGAACAGAACGCGCGCCAGGCGCTGCGCGTGTCAACGTGGGGGTACGTCCTCGAGAAGGGGACTATCACGATGTCCGGCCCCGCGGCTGATTTGAGCGCCGATCCCCAAGTCACCGCCGCCTACCTGGGCGGTCACTAAACGAAGCCAAAACAAGCAGACACTCGGAGGAACGTTATGACTATCAGCCGACGCAATTTTCTTGCTGGGACCGCCGGATTGGCCCTCAGTGTTCCAGCCATCCATCGTGCCCGGGCCTCAGACGAGGGTGTGACGAGCAACGAAATCCGACTCGGTTCGTTCCTGCCTCTCCAGGGCGGACTTGCGGCAGGCGCAAGCCAATACCGAGATGGCGCTTCGGCCTACTTCCAGTGGCTGAACGATGAGGGCGGAATCCACGGTCGCAAGATCAAGTGGATCGCCGAGAATGATAGTTACAACCCCCAACAGGCGGTCGCCGTCGTCCGAAAGCTCGTCGACCGTGAGGGAATTCTTGCCATCGTCAGCACACTCGGGACAACCAACAATCTGGGGGCGCTTCCGTTCTTGAAGCAACGCGGTGTCCCGCTGATCTGCCCCTTGGCCAGCCATCCCTCCATGAACAAGCCCGAAGATCGGATCGTCTTCCCGCTGTCGCCGCTTGGTACCTCGCACGGCATCTCCATGGCCGAGTTCGTCAGCAACGACCTGAAGGCGAAGAAGATTGCCGTGTTCTATCAGGACGATCAGTACGGCAAGGAGTTGCTGGAGGGTGTGAAGCAGTACGCACAGGAGAATGGCAAAGAGATCGTCTCGACCGTCTCTTATGTCCCAAGCGACGTCGACGTCAGCCCACAGGCGCAGCAACTTCGCCGTGCCGAGCCAGACGCTGTCATCATGGCTGTGATCCCGAAGCATGGTGCCTTGATGCTGATCGAGGCCCAAAAACTCGGCTGGAAGACCAATTTCATTGCGCCGCAATTGTTGGGCGATGAGGTCACGAAGCAGCTTGCGGGCTCTGCGATCAACGGACTTTACTTCAACCTGTATGCCGCTGTGGACTCGATGGATACTCCGATGGTCAAACAGGCCACCGAGATCCTCCGCAAGTACACCCCGAACACGCCGCCCGGCTACTGGAGCTTCATCGGGATGGCCGGCGCCGTCGCCTTCGCAGAAGGGGCTCGCGCAGCCGGAAAGAACCTCACCCGCGAAAGCCTGATGGACGGCCTCGAGTCCAAGAAAATCTTGAAAACCGGCCTTGTGCCGCCCCTGGATTACACGGCGGGGCAACATTCCGGTCCGACCTCATTCGGCTTCGCGCAGTGGCAGGATGGAAGCGTAAAAGTCATCCGCAACTGGCAGGACTGACGTAGGACCAATGATTGTCGCCTCTGATCACCGCATTGACGCTCCGGATTCCATATCCGGAGCCACCCTCTACCTCCGCCGCAAACATGCGGTGGAGGGCGCCGGGCCACCTGTTCTGATGGTCCATGGCTCCACTCTGCCGGGGAGCCTCGCGTTCGACCTCGCCCTCGACGGCCGATCGTGGATGGACGACCTCGCCTCGGCAGGCCGGGATGTATGGTCTCTGGACCTCCGTGGCTACGGGCTGTCATGGAAGCCAGCGGCCATTCCGCAGGAGAATGGCTGCGAAGTCCCGGTGGTCGGCACAGAGGAGGCCCTGCAGGATCTCGAGGCTGCCGTCAGATACATTGTGAAGACGGCCAAGGTCGAGTCGATTGACCTCATTGGATGGTCGTGGGGCGCAACGATCGTTGGCGCAGCGGCAAGCCGCGGTCTCCAATCGCTGCGTCGCATCGTCCTTCACGCACCGCAGTGGGTACGTGAAACACCATCGGCGATGGTGACGCCCGAGGCGCTCAGGAAGTCATATCGTGTTGTGGATCCGGACGCCATGCAACGCCGATGGTTCCTCGGCCTGAAGGACGAGCCGCGTAGAATCGTACAGGAGCGAGGATGGGATCGTGCTTTTCTCTCTGCACTCGTTGAGCGAGGTGAAATCCGAGTACCAAACGGCACAATCCGCGATATAGCCGAATTCTGGAATGCCGGGCGCCCCTTCTATGATCCGTCTCGGATCGGCGTTCCGGTTCGCCTGATCGTAGGTGATGCGGATGTGGATACGCCACCGGTTCAAAGCCAGGAGATTTTGAGCCGCCTGCCGCCAGGAACGTCCGACCTTGTCGTCCTGCCCGACGGCACTCATTTCGCGCTGCTGGAACCTGTCCGAGACGAACTTTTCGCCGCAACGCGGCAATTCCTTTCACACGAATAAATCGAGCACTCAAATATACAGGAGATAACAAGAGTGACCTCCAATTCTAGACACGTCGGTGACTACGACGTAACGATCCTGAACGATGGCCCGTTTACGTCCGGTTCCGATACGCTCGTTCATGCGAATGGACCCGAGGCGCAGGCGCGAATGCTTGAAGCATTCGGAAATCGGAAAATTATTTTCGACGTCAACCTCTTTGCGCTACGTGGTCCAGGCGGATTGACGCTGATCGACGCAGGCACGGGACCTGATGCAAACCCGACGCTTGGCCAGTCAAGAGCCGCGATGCAAGAGCAGGGGATTTCCCCGGATGCCGTGGATCGGATCCTTCTGACCCATCTTCACTTCGACCATGCGCTTGGCTTGCTCGACGGCGACAAAGCATATTTCCCAAACGCGGAAATCTGGGTTCCAGCCATTGAACTCGCCTTCTATACGAGCGAGGCCGCCCGAATGGCATTGCCGGAAGCTCGCCGTGCATCATTCCCGATCACCGAGAGGATCCTCCGCGCATATAGCGACCGGATCCGTCCATTCGTTCCTGGGACGATTTTGCCAAGTATCACAACGGTATCTCTTCCAGGGCACACCATGGGACAGACAGGCTTTGTTCTCAATGGTGGATCTGAAACGCTCGTGTTCTGGGGCGACGCGCTGCATATGAACGAATTGCAGACGAACGATCCCGACATTAGTACGATCTATGACTACGATCCACGGTTGGCTGCTCGGACCCGCCGGTGGATGCTCGATCGTGCCGTTGAGGACAATTGGCTGATTGCGGGGTCTCATCTTACCGGCTTCAGCCGCGTCGCCCGTCGTGGGCAATCATATGAGATTGTTCCCGCCTAAGACCGCGGTACTCGGACGAGGCATGCTCTTGTGTGTCTCGTCCTTGGGCGCAAGACGGTGTAGCGCTGCGGTGAGAGTTGCGAAGCGCATAGAGACTATTCGTTAGAATAGTGTCCGGCAAAAATTTAACCAGTTCGCAGGAGGTTCCGATGGATTATCGCAAACTTCGCTACTTTTGCGCTGTTGCAACTGAAGGAAGTCTCCATCGGGCGACAGAGAAGCTTAATCTCTCGCAACCGGCTCTCACACGAGCCATTCAGGATCTTGAGGCCGACCTTCAGGCCAAGCTGTTTACACGGCACGCCCGAGGCGTGACGCTGACTGAAGAAGGCCGAATCTTACTGGACCATGCCCACGGCCTTCTGAGCCAAGCCGAGGCAGCGAGGGACGCTGTGGCCGCCGTGGCCGAACACCCCCGTGGCCTGGTATCGATCGGAGTGCCGCCATCGTTAAGCATCTCCTTGATGGTGCCCCTAGTTTGTCAAGTGTCGGAAAAATGGCCGAGCATTCAGCTCAATATGCATGAGCGAATGATGCCAGATCTGCTGGATATGATCGTCTCCGAGCAGCTTGATGCAGCGATCGTTGCCAATCCACCAACGCTATCTACTGTCGCCCTTAAGCCACTCTTGAAAGAAGACGTGTTCCTTGTCGGCACACAAGATCAACCTCTGCCTGGATTGATCTCCGTTGATGAGCTGGCCCGGTACCCGTTGATTTTCCCTGGAAGTGGGATCGGTTCATTTTCCTGGTTCGAGGAAATGACCCGGAACAGTGATCTAAAATGTTCAGCGCGTTTACGGGTCGAAAGTCCGCAACTTTCAATCGCATTGGTCTGTGCCGGACAGGGGTATGCCGTTCTCCCACGTTCGGCCTTGCGGCTCGCACGGGGAGGGGAGCCGCTTAGTGTTGCAAGGATTCTTGGGCTCAGATTGGAGCGTTACCTCGCGACGAGTTCTGTCCGACCCCTCAGCCGAGCAGCGGCTACCGTGGTTGGGATTTTGGAACGCGAGGCATCCCGCCTGTCAACGACAGAGCTATTCGCAAGCTCGATAACTAATCCGCATAGCGTTGATAGAAAAACGGTAGTGCCGCTCGCGCGGGCTTCGTGATCATAATCAGCAAGTCATCAATCGGTGATCAACAGAGAGGATTCGCTAATGAAGACGTTTACTCCAACCGTCGAAGAAATGACCAAGCGGGTAGCCCGCTTCAAGGATCTCGTTCCTTACGGGCAACAGCATGCAGACAGCGGAATTCCTGAGGAAGTGTTCGAAAAACTGACGGCCCGTAACGTCTATTCGATTATGGCGCCGACCGAATACAAGGGTCGCAGTTCAAAGGCTCCCATCAAGAGCTTGCCGGGCGCCGTCGTATCCATCGCTGAATGCCCGCCCGGCAATGCGCCGGGGCTGCACTGTCATGAACTCACTGTCGAAAATTTTTTCTGCCTCAATGGTCGGTTTGAGGTCCGTTGGGGTGACGAAGGTGAGCATGGCCTCATCCTTGAGCCCCTTGACTACATTTCGGTACCTGCTGGCGTGACCCGCATGTTCAAGAACATCTCGGATGAGGTCGCGCGCCTGTTGGTAATCATCCAGCCGCCGCCGGAAAAGCAGGAAGATCGCGTAGCTTACGCGCCCAAGGTGGGCCGGGATCTCGAAGCCGAGTACGGGGCGGAAATCGTTGAAAAACTCAAGGGGATCGGATTCAAGTTCAATGCCGGCGAGGAGGAGCCCGCGTAGGGTAGTTCTCTGGAAGCATCATTTACGGTCAGACCTCGTGATGCTTCATGAACTCGGGGGTGGGGAACCATCCCCGAGCCTGCATTCTGGCCGGGTGACGAACAGTTCGTCTTCGACGTGGACGAATGCCGATGCAGACTATGAAATTATATGGGACGTAAGAGTTGGGAGGCTGATTTGCTGCAGGATCGAGTTGCTATTGTTACGGGTGCATCGCGAACGCGTGGTATCGGCAAGGCGATTGGTACGATGTTTGCCGCGCACAGCGCACGGGTAGCGATTCTCGACCTTGACCTCCATGATGCGGAGGAGGCGGCGCGAGATATCGGGGAACGGGCCTTAGGGGTTGGCTGTGACGTCACCAACGCGGACAGTTGCTCTGCGGCGGTTGAACGGATTCTCAAGGAATGGGGCAAGATCGATATTCTCGTCAACAATGCCGGCGTGACTCAACGGCGTAAGGTCATGGAGGTAACGGGCGACGATTACACGCTCGTCACCGACGTGGTTCTCCGCGGTACGCTGCAAATGTCGCAAGCCGTAATTCCCGTTATGCAAAAGCAGGGCACCGGCGCGATTATCAATATCTCATCGTTGTCAGCCCTGCAGGGTGGCGGGGTTTTCGGAGGGCCACATTACTGTGCGGCCAAAGCAGGGGTATTGGGACTATCGCGGGCCATGGCCAAGGAACTCGGTCCTCAGGGCATTCGAGTCAATGCGGTTGCGCCCGGCCTGATCTTGACTGACTTCTCGCGGGGCGAAAACCCGGATGAGAACAAGCATCGGACAGCGCAGAGCTATCCCCTGGGGCGGGTGGGACGCCCGGACGAGGTGGCAGGCGTTTGCCTGTTCCTGGCATCCGATCTCTCTTCCTACGTCACTGGGGCTACCATCGACGTCAACGGCGGAGCGTTCATTCATTGAACGCTCCCAGTATTATTCGAAGGGAGAACCATTTCCTCTCTTCGAGTGGAGACCAACGAATTATGCCGAAGCCAAGGACCCGGTCAGAATGGCAAACTCGTTGTCCGACCCGATAACCTTCTTTTGGCAAGCTTTGACGTTCGAAGCTGAGATGCTTGTGCCTTGCCTCCTTGCCGTCTCGGCGTTGTCGCTTTTGCTGATCGCGAACGATCTGCGCCCCCTGGATCCTACGGGATATTCCTACCTATTGGATCGACAGGATCCCGATCAGCCTCCCTCCGTCCAAAAGGACGAAGTGCTTTAGGCCGCTCGAGCAGTTGGTTGGCTATGATCAGGGATCGCCGAGCCGCGCTCTGCAATGAAGTAGATCTCATGTCATCGGAACAGAACCGCAGTCGCGTCATCCCATCCTGGATGTCGCCTCGAGTCGCGCCGTCCAAGGCGACATGCATTGAAGATTTGAGGATCTTGGCCCAGCGCCGGGTTCCCAGGATGTTCTACGACTATGCCGATTCCGGTTCCTATACGGAAACGACATATCGAGCCAATCAGGATGATTCGGCCCGGAGGCTCTCAGGAAAGTCGTTCCAAGGCGGCCCCTTGTAGCGCCGGTCGGACGGCACGATGAGTTGCTGCTGGGGCCAGCCTACAGTGGTTGCGACACAGAGGTTCCATGTCCGAGCGATCTGCCCCGCTCCTTCTTTTCTTACGGGTAACACCACGGGTAACAGCAGACGAGCTTCGGGCAGCCCTCGAGTGGCTCACCTCACTTTGCGTCGGATAGTCGACCATCTGCAATCTGGGGAAGAGCTGACCTTCACACAGCCACGCTTATAGACCTTCTCTGACCCCGAGCAGACCTTGGCGCTGAGCCCTCGGGAGCCATGAGCCAGCCTCAAGACGGCCTGCTGCTTGACCGTCGCCGCCCGCGGGCTACTGTGGTATAATGCTCAAACAGTGTTGCGACTTTGTCCTGGTGGAATGACCGGGCTGCAGCACGATCCCGTCCCAGTCGACAGATCTCCACAAGGAGAAACAGCCATGGTGGCAGCCGATGAATGTGGCGCAAAGATTCGCGGTTCATAAGGCCATCACGAGCGCAGGTCTGGCGGGCATCTCCGAGACCGACCTCCTGCGACTCTTCTGCCAAACTCTGCTCCGCAAGGGCCTGCCGCTCTCGCGCGCCAATGTCATTGTCGACACGCTCCATCCCGTCCACGAGGGGCGGGCGTTCCGCTGGTGGCGCGATGATCGGCAGCTCCCGTCCGTGGTCGAGTATGGCCGGACAAATGTGGGCGGCCCGTCACAGGAGAGCTGGCAGCGTAGCACCTTCCATCACCTGTTGCAGACGAATGGCTCGCTGCTGCGGCGCCGGCTCATCGACGATCCGCGGGCGGACTTCCCGATCCTCGACGAACTGCGGGCCGAGGGGCAGACCGACCATGTCGTGCTGGTCAACCGCTTCGCCGAAGATGGAGCGTTGGGCGAGATGGACTGCGTCTATTCAAGTTGGACGACGGACCATCCAGATGGCTTCTCCGACAGCGAGGTCGAGGCCTTGGCCGAACTGGTTCCGTCGCTCGCCCTGGCGATCAAGTCCATCTCGCTCACCCGGATTGCCGAGACGCTCGTCGAAACCTATCTCGGCCGGGACGCAGGCCGACGGGTACTGCGCGGCCGCATCGAGCGCGGCGTGGCCGATCGGATCGGGGCGGTGCTGTGGTTCAGCGATCTGCGGCACTTTACCCAGATTGCCGACCAGGTTGCGCCCGAGTTCCTCATCCCGTTCCTGAACGACTATGCCGAGGCCATCATCACATCAATCCACGAAGCCGGCGGCGACGTGCTCAAGCTGATGGGGGACGGGACGCTGGCGATCTTCCAGGCCGAGGATCGGCAGCAAGCCTGCCGCTGTGCTCTGTTGGCCCACCGCCTCGCCCGCGCTCGGCTTCAGACCCTTGACCAGGAGCGACTGGCGCGCGGGCTCCCGACCACCACGGCTTATCTCGGGCTGCATATCGGCGAGGTCTTCTACGGCAACGTCGGCAGCCGGGACCGGCTCGACTTCACGGTCGTGGGACCGGCGGTGAACGAGGTGAGCCGGATCGCTGCGCTGTGCCG
Organism: Microvirga sp.; assembly: GCA_050789065.1. GTDB lineage: Bacteria > Pseudomonadota > Alphaproteobacteria > Rhizobiales > Beijerinckiaceae > Microvirga. The sequence goes on along the minus strand of JBOZRS010000006.1, from coordinate 4,573 downwards.
CTCCGTTGAGCGGGAGGTCCTGCTCTCGACCGCGTTCTGTACGGCGGCCGCCCCGCAGGAACGCGCCGACTTCGTGTCCGTCGGACGCTACGCGCTGCGCGGCGTTGCGCGGCCGCAAGAACTCTTCACCCTTGACCCAAGCCTCTGACGGGCACTCAGCGGAGCGCATCCGCGCTTGCTCTGCCTTTGATCAGAGCGGCATTCGGTAGCAAAAACCACCAGACTTGATTGAGCCCGTCCGGTAACTTCCGACTCCATTGCTGGAGCGGGACAACGTGAGCGTTGAAGAGGAACTGAAGCGGAAACGCGCCGATCTGCTTGGCGAAGTCGAGGAACTCGTACTCAGGATCGAGACGATCAAGAAGCAGGTCTCCACCATCGATCAGGTGATCGCAATCTACGACCCGGCGCATGCGCAGAACCCGATCTCGAGGATGGCGCACAAGCAATCCAGACAGGCGATCCCGATCCCGCCCGAGCTGAAGCGGCGCAACAAAACCGAGGCAATTCTTGAGGCGCTGCGCGAGGCGGGAGCCGTTGTCATCGTCTGACTGCACGAGCCGGATTGCCGCGAAGTACGGGGTAGCGGCCGATAACCCGGCGCTTCCGCGTTTCGTCACGCATGTCTCGGCTGGCCTGAACTCGCTGGTGAAGCGCAAGCGCGTCCGGCAAGTCGGCACGGTCGACGGACGCAAGAACCTCTGGGAGATCGCTGTCTAGCGAGGCACCGCCGCTGGGTCGCCTTCAGATCATCTCCGGAGGCTTGATGCCCTGCCAGTAGCCGCAAAGGTACCGTGACGTCGGCCGCCGGAGCGCCTGCGCAAGCATCGATCGGGTCTGCGCCCCGTTGCTCATCTGCCTGGCGTCCTCCTTCCACGCGAGATCGGCGACATACCAGTCGAGATATCGGGTCGAGAAGCGGTGATGGACACCGACATAGGCCCGTTGGATCCGGCTGAAGAAGCTCTCAATGAAGTTGGTGTTGGTGCCGTCCTCGGTGGAATACGCCTTCGAGTGGTTCACCCGTCCCATCCGATTGAGACCGATCAGGTCGTTATAGCTGCCGTGCTCGTCCGCATAGACTTTCGCGTCACGGGACACATGGTCCCTGACGGCCGACCAGGCGGTATCGCTGCCCTCCTCGCGGATAATCCGTGTGTAGGTCCGGCCGAGGAATCCGCGCTGCCGGATCGCCAAGGCGCAGAGGCGGCTCGGGCTGCGGTTCTCCTTTAGGCTGCGGTCGACGCGTTCCTCGGCCTTGTTCTCGGGCCTCACGTGCCCGCCCGCATACTTGCCGTCGATCTCGACCTCGTCCTCGAGGACCATGTCCTCCCGACGGGCAGCCACGGACCTCCCTGAGCTTCATCAGGAGCACCCAGGCGGTCTTGTACTGGACCCCGAGCTCCCTGGAGAGCTGGAGGGCAGCCTTGCCCTTGGCCGAGTTTGCCGCGAACCAGATCGCCAGGAGCATCTTCTTGAACGGGAGTTTGCGCCAAGCGAAGGCGGTGCCGGACGTGACGGTGAAGACGGCCATGCACTCCTTGGCGGAGCACTTGTAGCGCTCCCGTGACATCTCATAGCACCGCAGGTTCCCGCAATGCGGGCAGTAGGGTTCGCCGTCCGTCTCAGGCCAACGGGCCTGCCGGAACCACTTCTTGGCGGTCCTCTCCTGCATGGCGGAGAGTTCGGTGATGGTCAGGTCGCGCGCTTGGGGCGACAGGAGGAAGTGCTGCCCCATGGCTCAGCGCCTCCCTCGGGACGAGGACGAGCAGGCGCGGTATTTCCCAGCCCCCAACGCAGGTCGGGATCGTGAACTCCATGAGGACGAAGGCGAGGTGCATGCTTTGGCTCCGGCGGCAGGGGTTGGCCTCATTTAGGACAGCGGCAACGCTTGGCGACACGGTCGGGCCGCAGCATTACGGGTAGATGCTGTTATATGAGCCTTTGCATGGCCACGCTTATGCCAGGAAGCGTGGCCGGAATCGATCGGAATCTTCGATAGCATAGAACCCGCCATCTCCTCGACTGGCCCGCATTTTTCGACATCCGGAGGTTTGGGAACAACAATCACAAGAACTGGCGCTGTTGACGAAAGTCAACTTGGCCCGTGAACCGAGACTTTAGGATGTCTCAAAAGGCGAGGGTCCCAGCTCTGCGCATCGTCTTGGGAACCCGTCTGTGCTGCGTATCGTGTCCGAGCGCCCTGTCCCACAGAGATTTCGATGAGGCATCAGATGAGGTTTCTTCCTGCGGTTGCCCTGAATGTTGCTCTTCCAACGCTGCTCACCATTGCCGCAATGGGACCGGCATCACCCCAATCGCTGCCGATGCAAGCGACCGCCCCCATCAGCGAGCAACAGGCGCGCGACATCGCCGTTGAGGCCTATCTGTATCTTTATCCGCTCGTCACCATGGACGTGACCAGACGCCAGATCACGAACATCGAACCCGGCAAGGGGTTCGGCGGCCCCATGAATACCATGGTCAACGTCAGGGCCTACCCGACCGCCGCGGATAGGGCTGTGGTCCGGCCCAACTTCGATACCCTGTACTCGTCAGCGTTCCTCGACCTGCGGAGCGAACCCATGGTCGTGTCGGTCCCGGATACTGCCGGGCGCTATTACCTGCTGCCGATGCTCGATATGTGGACCGACGTGTTCGCCTCCCCGGGCTGGCGCACGACGGGCACGCAGGCCGGGACCTTCGTCCTGGTGGCGAAAGGATGGCGGCCGGAGGCTCGGGAGCGCCTGGTTGCAGATTTCAAGCTGCCGGAGAACACTCAGGTCATCGAAGCACCGACTCCGTATGTGTGGATCATCGGTCGCACCAAGACAGATGGCCCGGCCGACTACGAGGCCGTCCACAAGATCCAGGACGGATACAAGCTCACCCCTCTGTCGCAATGGGGAAAGCCCCCTGAACCCGTTACGTTCAAGCTTGACTCCAGCATCGACATGAAGACGCCGCCGAAGGAGCAGGTGGATACCATGTCGTCCGGACAGTTCTTCGCCTATGCGGCGGAGTTGTTGAAGGTAAACCCGCCGCACCTGACCGATCAGCCGACCGCCGCGCGGATGAAGCGGATCGGGATCGAGTCCGGCAAAAGCTTCGATATCGAGAAGGTCGACGCTGCCGTGCGTCGAGGGATCGAACAGGCAGCGAGCGAAGGACAGCGCCTGATGGCGTGGAAGGTTCCGACCCTAGCACGGGTGGTCAATGGCTGGTCGATGAACACCGACACCATGGGCGTGTACGGCAATTACTATCTGAAGCGGGCCATTGTCGCCCAATTCGGTCTCGGTGCGAACCTGCCGGAGGACGCGGTCTATCCTCTCAACCTTGCCGATGCGACCGGACAGCCGTTGGATGGGACGAACCGCTACAGGATCCACTTCGAAAAAAGCAATCTGCCTCCGGTGGATGCGTTCTGGTCGGTAACCTTGTACGACCAGCACGGCTTTCAGGTTCAGAACGCGGTTGATCGGTTTGCAGTGAGCAGCTGGATGCCATTCCAATACAATGCTGATGGTTCCCTCGACCTTTTCATCCAGAGCGAGTCCCCAGGTAAACCCCTGGAGGCGAATTGGCTTCCTGCTCCGAAGGAACGCTTCAATTTGACTATGCGCCTTTACGCGCCGAGGACCGAAGTCCTGACTGGACGGTGGGCTCCGCCTCCTATCGAGAAGGTCACTGATACTCAGGTGCTGGCGCAGTAGGCAACAAAGGCCGCCAGATTCCCGCTGCGATGCCGCCCCGTGCCTGATGTGCTCCCGCCTGGGCCATTGCACCCTCTCTATGGCCTATGCTGAAAGAGTGGATAGCACCGCGAATTCGACATGATCCAGCGCGGAACAGTTCCTAAATTGTAAAATCTACGGGCTGATCATAAGCCTTTCAGGTCAATGGCTTGACGAGAAATTGGTGGTCTTTGCTGCCGAATGCCGGATCAAAGCGCATATGGCGGCTTCTGGCACTTCTACGACGTAAGCGTTTGGTCCGCTTCGACACTTGAGTGCTGACGTTCGTTGATACGGCCGGAACGGGAAGCATTGCCCCGGAGCTGACTCTAGAGCGTCATACGGAAAATCAGGCCCACTCCGCCGAAAGATGGTTCGCCTACTGCATTCTTTCCGCCATGAAGCTGCGCCTATACTTGCCTGCACGATCCACCATGGGAGGCCCCCCATGACTTCTGTCTGACCCGATCTGCCCTACATGGCGTGGCGGGACACTGCCGCGAGCCTACAGCTTCGAACCCAGATCGTCGGCAAGATCCGCCTCGCGCTCACTCCGTGGCTCAACCACGGCTGGCAGGTTCCGCTCTACGTCACCGCGCAGGGCCTTGGCACTTCACCGATGCCGTTCGGGAACGAGAATGTCGAAATCGAGTTCGACTTCATCGCCCATCGCCTTCTCATCCGCACCAGCCGTGGCGATGATCGGTCTCTCGCACTCCAGCCGCAAAGCGTCGTCGATTTTTACCATCAGGTTCTCGCTCTCCTGAATGATGTCGGTGTGGCGGTGGCGATCAACGAGCTGCCCAATGAGGTGCCCGATCCGGTCCGGTTTTCGG
>JBOZRS010000047.1:0-210635 GCA_050789065.1 Microvirga sp. | reverse complement strand
GCCGGCCTGACCGACCCGCGCGTGACCTACTGGGAGCCGGCCAAATGGGTGGCCCGGCTGCGCGCCACCATGACCGGCGGCGGCCCCGTCCTGCTCAGGACCAACATGGAGATCGGGCACGGCGGACCGCCCGGCCGGTTCGACCGCCTGGAGGAGACCGCCCTGTTCTATGCGTTTGCCCTCAAGGCAATCGACGGCTTCGAACCGCCCGAGGCATCCTCTCAAGGTTGAGCCCGACCTTCGGGCTGCAACCAGCGCCCGGCGTTGATCAAAGTCAACGCCGGGTTCTCAGACTGCCTCTATCGAGGAGGATGTCATCGTATGTCCGACGCTCGGCGGATTCCTGAGCCTCAGCCTTGAGTCCCCAGACCGTTCCCGACGATGATAGCGCCATCGCAGGAACAGGACTGAACCATGGCCTCCAGCTACCGCTTCATTCGCTTCTTCCGCGAGATCGGGATCGCCGACGTTCCCCTCGTCGGGGGCAAGAACGCCTCCCTCGGGGAGCTTTACCGGGAGCTGATGCCGCAAGGGCTCCTCGTCCCGAACGGCTTTGCGGTTACGGCGGAGGCCTATCGGTGGGCTCTGCAGCAGGCCGGCTCATGGCCCCGGCTGCACGCGATCCTCGATTCCATCGATCCGACCAATCTCGCCGATCTGTCGGACCGGGCCCATCGGGCCCGCGAACTCGTCTACGGCACCCCCCTACCCCAGGAACTGGCCGATGAGATCCTCCAGGCCTATCGGGAGCTCGTGGCCGAGTACGGTCCCAGCCTGACCGTCGCCGTGCGCAGCTCGGCGACGGCCGAGGATCTCCCGACGGCGAGCTTCGCGGGCCAGCACGAAAGCTATCTCAACATCGCAGGCGAGGCCCAGGTGCTCGACGCGGTGCGTCGCTGCTTTGCCAGCCTGTTCACGGACAGGGCCATCCTGTACCGGATCAATAACGGCTTCGATCACTTCAAGGTGCTCAATTCGGTCGGCATCATGAAGATGGTGCGCTCCGACCTCGCCTCCTCGGGAGTGATCTTCACGATCGATACCGAAACCGGCTTTCCCGATGTGGTCTTCGTGACAGGCGCCTACGGCCTGGGCGAGAACGTGGTGCAGGGCACGGTCGATCCGGACGAGTTCTACGTCTTCAAGCCGACCTTCAAGCTCGGCAAGCGCGGGGTTCTCAGCCGCACGCTCGGGGCCAAGAAGATCAAGATGGTCTATGCCCAGGGCGGCACCCGCGAGCAGACCCGCAACGTCCCCACGGACAGGAAGGAGCGCGAGCGGTACTGCATCAGCGACGAGGAGGTCCTGTCCCTGGCCGACTACGCGATCAGGATCGAGGAGCATTACGGCGCAAAAGCGGGCGAGAAACGCCCCATGGATATCGAATGGGCGAAGGACGGTCTCGACGGCAAGCTTTACACGATCCAGGCCCGGCCCGAGACCGCCGCGTCCAGAATCGACCGCAGCAAGCTTGAGGAATACCGCCTCACCCGAACGGGTCCGATCAAGGTCGAAGGCCGGGCCGTCGGAGCCAAGATCGCATCCGGCACGGCGAGGGTCGTCGCGAACCAAACGGATCTGGCCGGATTCCAGCCTGGCGAGGTTCTGGTAGCCGATACTACGTCGCCCGACTGGGGCACCGTCATGAAGACCGCGGCCGCCATCGTGACGAACCGCGGAGGACGCACCTGCCACGCGGCGATCGTCGCCCGCGAGCTTGGCATTCCGGCCGTCGTCGGCACCGACAGCGCCACCCGTGCGATCCGGACCGGGGATCGCGTCACCGTCTCCTGCGCGGAGGGCATGACCGGGCGGGTCTATGAGGGCGACATTCCGTTCACCGTAGACCGTATGGACCTCTCCTCCATGCCCCGGCCCGCCACGCGGATCATGATGAATGTCGGGGAGCCGGACAGCGCCTTTGCCCTGAGCTTCATTCCGAACGACGGAGTGGGCCTTGCCCGCATGGAGTTCATCATCACCAACTCCATCAAGATTCACCCCATGGCCCTGGTGGACCCGACCCGGGTGAGCGACCCGAAGGAGCGCGCCGAGATCGAGCGTCTGACGGCGTCCTATGCGAAACCCGCCGACTTCTTCGTCGAACGCCTGTCCGAGGGCATCGCGACCCTTGCGGCGGCCTTCTATCCGAAGCCCGTGATCGTGCGCCTCTCGGACTTCAAGACCAACGAATACGCCCGTCTCATCGGAGGCCGGGCGTTCGAGCCGGAGGAGGCCAATCCCATGCTCGGCTTCCGCGGCGCATCCCGCTATGCCCACCCGGCCTACGAGGCCGGCTTTGCGCTCGAATGCGCCGCTCTGAAGCGGGCCCGCACGGAATTGGGCCTGACGAACATCATCCCGATGGTCCCCTTCTGCCGCCGGGTGGAGGAAGCCGAGCGAGTGGTGGCGAAGATGGCCGAATTCGGCCTGACCCGCGGCCAGGACGGGCTCGAGATCTATGTCATGTGCGAGATCCCGAACAACGTCATCCTGATCGACGCCTTCGCGCGGCACTTCGACGGCTTCTCGATCGGCTCGAACGATCTGACGCAGCTCGCCCTCGGGGTCGACCGTGACTCCGAGATCGTCGCGTTCGATTTCGACGAACGCGACCCCGGCGTGATGAGACTGATCGAGCTTGCGGTCGAGGGCGCCCGCCGCAACGGGCGCCATTCGGGGATCTGCGGCCAGGCGCCGTCCGACTATCCGGAGGTCGCCGAGCACCTCGTCCGCCTGGGCATCGATTCGATCAGCCTCAATCCCGATACCGTACTGAAGACAACGATGCGGGTTCTCGAAATCGAGCGGGAGCTCAAGCGATAGGACGTCCAAGCCCCACCCGAGCTCGCGGGTCAGCGGATAAAAAACAGGAGACCGCAATGCGATCTCCTGCAAGTCGGGAGGAAGAACCAGAGAGCGAACCGCTGGAGACGCAGATCTCTGCGCTTTCGCCATCACCTCAATCAGCTATTCATGCGGTTGTTCCAAATTTTCTTCAGCCCAACTCGCGATCTATCGATTAATAGACATAAGTTAATCTTGAGCGTCCCATCTTTCACAGGCAGAACATATGTCTGTTGTTCCACTTGACTACCCGGCCAAGACACTGCCGCCCATTTGACGCTGCGCTCACACCTATTCCCGGCACGGGCCTGCTCCGGTCACCGCGTCGTGGTCCTGGTCCATGTGGGCGGGTCACTGGCGGGGAACGACTCCAGGTCCGCCTCCTCCACGAGGTCGAAAGCACCGTCCGAGGCATCGATGTCGCTGACCAGATCCGTGTGGCCGAAACCTTTCCGATAATCGAGGACGGAGATCACGTGCGGGATCACGCGGACGATGGTGACGCCCTGCAATCCGCCGGACACGTATTCCGCCACCCCCTCGGGAAATTTCTGCAACAGGAGGCGTCCGGCAAGTTCCTGCTCGCGCGGATCGCTGATGGACCGGGCCCTCGCCCCCATGGAAAGACCGCGAATCTCGCCCCAATTCTCATAAGGAAGATTGACAGTGAGCGAGACCTTTTCGTTGCGGGCGATGTTCCGTGCCTTCTGGGAGTCGCTCGCGCATCCGAAGTAGATGGTCAGACCATCGCTGGCGTAACTGACCGTCGTGGCCTGCGGGTAGCCATCCTCGCGCATCGTCGCGATGGTCATGTCATTGGCGTGCTCAAGAATGGACAGGATTTCTTGTCGAAGACCAGCGTCCATGATTGAAACCTCTCTCAAGACGGTGGCGGAATCCGTCTGTGATCGTGTCCTTCCGTCTCCCCGGGTGGAATGATCCTCACCGGAAGGAGAGGGCTTCCGCCGAAACCCTCTCTCCTGGAGATCAGGCAGCCTTGACGTTGATCTTGGTTTCCTTCTTGGCCTCCTCGTTCTTCGGCAGGGACACGGTCAGGACGCCGTTCTTGAAGCTGGCCTCGATCTTATCCGCGTTGACGCCCTCGGGGACGCGGAAGGTGCGCTGGAACGAACCATAGCGCCGCTCGGACATGTAATAGTTCGCGTCCTTCTCCTCCTTCTCCTCCTTCTTCTCGCCCGAGATGATCAGGCTGCCGTTGGACAGCTTCACCTCGATGTTCTTCTCGTCCATGCCCGGCAGCTCGGCCGTGACCTCGTAACGATCAGGACGCTCGACCAGATCGGCCGCCGGCTCCAGACCGCGGCCCGCGCCGCGCCAGAAGGGCTCGAATTCCGGCATGCTCCAACGGGTCGGGAAGCCGAAGCCCCGTCCGAACTCGTCGAACCGCCTGTCCATTTCCCGCCGCATCCGCTCCAGCGAGCCTAGGCCCGTCCCGACCGGACGGGCCGTCTCCTTGTTTACAGGGAGTTTCGTCGTTTCAGCCATTATGAAATCTCCAATCTGTCCCCAGCCTGGGATCAGATTGGCAAGACCTGCTCTCGACACTTTGCGTTTGATCAATTGGCGGAAGAATCCGCATGGGTTTCGAAGCCGTCTCGCCCGCTACCGGCGGCATAGAGCCGCTCCACGTCCTCGCGCCGGCAGAGCTGAGTCCCAGGCGTCATGAGGGTCGCCGCACCTGCAGCCATGCCCAGGCGCACGGCACGGCGCAGGTCCAAACCTTGCGTCAGGCCGAACGCGATGGCGCCGACCATGCTGTCGCCGGCGCCTACGGCGCTCCTGACCGGCACATCGATGGGCGGCAGGTGTTCGTCCTCACCCGCGGTCACCAGCAGGGCGCCTTGGCCGCCGAGGGAGACGACCACGACCTCGCTCACGCCGCGTGCGATCAGCTCACGGGCGGCCGCCACCTGATCGGCCTCGGTCTTCAGGTCCCGCCCCGCGCATTCCCGAAGCTCCCGGATGCTGGGCTTCAGGAGATATGCGCCCGATCTGGTGCGGCGCAGAGCCTCCCCGGACGTGTCGAGGATGAACCGGGCGCCAAGGCGCTCCACCACTTTGACCACGCTCTGGAAGAAATCGACAGGCACGCCTGGAGGCAGGCTGCCACTCGCGATGATGAAGCGTGCTCCCTTTCCGAGTTCGGCTAAGCGCTCCAGACAAGCCTGACGCTCCTCCTCCGCCAGGGTCGGGCCCGGCAACACGAAGCGATATTGCAGGTTGCTCCGGCGCTCATCGACCGTGAAGCTCTCGCGTGTCGGTCCGCTGATCGGGATGCGGCTATGGGGCACCTGCTCCCTGTCGAGCAGCGTCTCCAGGGCAAGCCCCGACGGGCCTCCGGCCGGGAACACGGCGAACGCATCTCCGCCGAGAGTCCGAACGACCCGGGCAACGTTGATGCCTCCTCCTCCCGGATCGTACCGTGGGGGACCGCAGCGGACCTTGTCCGTCGGCATGACCGCCTCGGCGGTCGTCGAGATATCGAGGGCGGGATTCATGGTAAGCGTCACGATTTCGGGCACGTGGCCGCCTCCTGGGCTGGGAGATTCCAAGAAATAGCGCTGACCTAGTCGCCAGACAGATCCGCCTGAGCTGCAAATAGCGGAGTTAAAGGAACCGGCTATCTGGTCTATGATGAATAGCTTGGCTTCCCCGTTGCGAGACACCCAGATGGCAACTGCTGCATCCTCTCCCTACTCCCTCCCCCAGGAACTCGATCCTGATCTGAACCGGCTCCTTGCCTACTGGAAGGATCTCCTTCGTGGAGAGAACGCGATGCCGTTCTCCGACGATATCAACCTTTCGGCGGTCCCGGAGCTGACGGGCCGCACTATCCTGATGAGCGCGTTCGAGAATCCGGAGCGCTTCCGCTTTGAGGCGGCGGGAGACCAGATCGCCACTCAATACCAGGCGCCCCTGAAAGGAGAGTTCTCCGATGAGATCCAGAGCCGGCCACCCCTGGAACAGCTGACGGAGCAATGCAGCGCGACCGTCTCCCTCCGCTCTCCGACCTATTTCCGGTCCGCGGAAGAGAACGGCGGCTACGCGCGGCTCCTCCTCCCGAGCTGGGGGGACGGGCACGTAGCCCTGCTGTTGGGTGCCGTGACTGGGACTAGGAAATGAAGCTCGGAGAACGGCCGGCTCATTGAGGTAAGTCAAAGTCGTCTTTGCTCCCTGTGGCACTCTTCTCCGGAACGGGTGCCCGCGAACGGCGGGTATCCTGGCCTGCCCGAGGGAGATCGACATGGCTTTGAAGGATTTACTGGTTCTGACCGGAGCCGGCACGGACGCGGCCCAGGGCTATGCCGCATGGCTCTCGAACGTCTGCGGCGCGTCTCTGACGGCCGCCGTCCCCGTGGTCGAGCCTTCGATGCCAGCCTATGTGATGACGGAGCTGCCGACCGATCTGCTCTCCCGGATTCAGCAGGAAGCCGAAGCCGAGGCCCGAAAGACGCTTCAGAACTTCTCGACGCTCGCGCAGCAGGCGGGCACGACCTTTGAAACGATAAGCTTCAGAGCCGTTTCCGGAAGAGTTGGCGATACGGTCAGCTACCTGGCACGCTGCTTCGACGCGACCATCCTGCCGCAAGCGCAGTCCTCGGGCGCCGAAGCATCGGAAGTCATCGAAGCAGTTCTCTTCGGCTCGGGGCGCCCCCTCATCATCGTTCCCTACATCCCTGTCCGCAAAGCGCTCGGGACGGTGCTCGTGGCATGGGACGGCGGGGCGCCGGCGGCGCGCGCGGTCGCCGATGCGCTGCCGCTGCTCACGCTGGCCCGCCATGTGCAGATCGTGACTGTCAGCTCCCGCGAGAACGAGCCCCTCTCCCTCTCGGGCACTAATCTGGCGCGCCACCTCGCCCGGCACGGGATCAACGCGGAGCTGCGCCGCATTTCGAGTGAGGACGTCGACGTCGCCAACATGCTCCTGTCCCATGCGGCCGATGCCGAAGCCGACCTGATGGTCATGGGCGGTTACGGGCATACGCGCCTGCGGGAATTCGTGCTTGGCGGCGCCACCCGCGAAATCCTCCGCTCCATGACGATTCCGGTGATGATGTCGCATTGAGCCCGTGGATGCGGGAAGGTGAGCGCCATGGTTTCCGAGGCCTCGGCCACCCCTTCGCCTAGCCCTGCCAGCGCACCGTCAGGGCCGCCGCGGTGGAGCCTCGAGCGGTCTGGCCAAGAGGCGCAGATCGGGCTCACGGGCTGCTGGACTGCCGAATACGCCTCGGACATGGAAGCCGCGATGACGGACATCCTGGCGGCCGTGAGGCAGGATCGGCGGATCGTTCTGAACCTCTCCCGGATCGACCATCTCGATACCGCCGGCGCCTGGGTTCTGGACCGCACCCGTCACGAGTTGAAGGCCCAGGGCTACGATGTCGTCTTCATGAGCGCCCGAGACGAGCACCGTCTCCTGCTCGACGAGGTCGATCACTATGAAATTCCCCCGGACGAGCGGACGACCGATGGACAGGTCTTCGGTCCCGTCGTGGAACTGGGGCACGTCGTCGCCGATCTGGGCAAGGACTTCCTGACCGGACTGGCCTTCCTCGGGGAGTTCATGATCACGCTCGGGCGGGTGATCGCCCGTCCACGTCTCTTTCGCGGCACGTCGCTGGTGTATCAGCTCGACCTGATCGCGCTTCGCGGGGTCCCGATCATCGCCCTGATATCGTTTCTCGTCGGCGGCATCATCGCGCAGCAGGGCATCTTTCAGCTCCGCCGCTTTGGTGCAAGCTCCTTCGTGGTCGACCTCGTCGGCATCCTGACTTTGCGCGAACTGGGCGTGCTGCTTACGGCGATCATGGTCGCGGGCCGGTCGGGCTCGGCCTTCACGGCGGAGATCGGTTCGATGAAGATGCGGGAGGAGATCGATGCAATCCGCGTCATGGGGCTCGATCCCATGGAGGTTCTCATCATCCCTCGCCTGCTTGCCCTGATCGTCGGGCTGCCGATGCTGACTTTTCTGTCGGACATTGCGGCTCTCTCCGGAGGCGGGCTCGTCGCTTGGCTCTATGAGGGCATCAACCCGGACATGTTCCTGGCGCGCCTCAAGGAGGCCATCGCTCTCAACACGTTTATGGTCGGCCTGATCAAGGCGCCCTTCATGGCCCTCATCATCGGGCTGATTGCATCCATCGAGGGGTTTGCGGTGCAGGGATCCGCCGAGTCCCTCGGCCGTCATGTGACTTCATCGGTGGTCAAGACGATCTTCATGGTGATCGTCCTCGACGGTCTCTTTGCCATGTTCTTCGCGGCCGTCGAGTACTGATTGCAGGCGAAGCGAATGTCCGACCCCATGCAGGCACAGCGATGACCGGCGGCAATGCGCTCTTCACCGATCTCTACGAACTGACGATGCTCCATGCCTATGAAGAACTGGGCAGGACCGACATCGCCGTGTTCGACCTGTTCTTCCGCAAGCTACCGCCCTGGAGAAACTATCTCCTGGCCTGTGGAATCGACCTCTTTCTCCAGGAGCTTGAGGAGTTCGCCTTCAGCGAGGATGATCTCGATTATCTGGCGACGCTCGACCGGTTCCCGCCCGCATTCCTCGACAGTCTCCGAGAGTTCCGGTTCACCGGGAATGTCTACGCCGTCCCGGAAGGCACGCTAGTCTTTCCGAACGAGCCGATCCTCGAGGTCATCGCCCCTATCGGTCAGGCGCAGATCATCGAGACCCTGGTCCTGAATCAGATCGGTCTTCAGACCATTCTGGCCTCGAAAGCCGCCCGCATCGTGGAGGCGGCGCAGGGCCGGCAGGTGATTGATTTCGGCGCACGCCGCGCCCAGGGCCTGGATGCGGCCATCAAGGGAGCGAGAGCCTTCTATGTCGCCGGAGTCGGCGCGACCTCCGTCCTGGCAGCTGGACAGAGATGGAGCATCCCGGTGGCGGGCACGATGGCCCACAGCTTCGTCGAGGCGTTTCCGACAGAGACTGAAGCCTTTCGCGGCTTCGCCAGGGTCTTCCCCGATACGACCCTGCTTGTCGATACCTACGATACGCTCGATAGCGTCCGAAAGGTCGTTCAGCTTGCACGGCATCTCGGGCCGGACTGCCGGATCAGAGGGATCCGGCTCGATTCCGGCGATCTCACGGAACTGGCGTTCGGGGCGAGATCCATTCTCGACGAGGCAGGGCTGCAAAGACTCAAGATCTTCGCCAGCGGCGGCCTCGATGAGCACAAGGTAGCCGATCTGCTTGCGAGGGGGGCTCCTATCGACGCCTTTGGGATCGGGACCGACATGAGCGTATCGGCGGATGCACCGGCTCTCGACATTGCCTACAAGCTGGTCGAGTACGCGGGCCTCGGCCGGATGAAGCTCTCCTCGGGCAAGCGCACCCTGCCCGGACGCAAACAGGTGTTTCGGACCTGTCGTGACGATGTCATGGAAGGCGATGTGATCGCGCGAGGTCACGAGGCGTTGCCGGGCACCCCTCTCCTGTCGCCGGTCATGATCGCCGGACGGCGCATATCGCCCCCCGCTCCCCTCAATGAGATTCGAGACTATGCACGGCGCTCGATCGGGCAGTTGCCTGAAAACCTCCGCTCCCTGGAGACCGCGGATCCGCCGTTCCCGGTTGTCGTCAGCGAAGCGCTTCAGGAGCACGAGCGAGAGGTTCTGGCGCGCGTTACAGGTTCAATAGAGGGCTGACAGCGCCTCTTCGGCCAAACCGAGATACTGCCTCGTGAGCGGCGCCCATTTCCTGGGCTCGCGCGGAACCGGATCCATGAGGTGCGCGAGAGAGAGCCGCGCGCGGAGCAGCGCGTGGAGCACCGTGTAGACACCGATGAGGTCTGTCGGAACGTCCTCTCCCATGAGCTGTGCGACGCGCCCGATGAGGGAGGATCCCAGCGATGATGCGCCAAGCCGGGCGCATTCCAGGCCGAGGAACGCCATCTCGTCAAAGGGGTCGACCAGTCTCAGATCCCGGCTGAATTCCAGGCAGTCGAAAATGACGAGCGGATCCACGAGGCAAATGTGCTCGGGGCGCAGGTCACCGTGACCATCGACGATGTGCCCACCCTGCACGCGCTCCCGCAGCCGTTTGCGGGACTTCAGCAGGACGGCGGCGGCCCGGTCGAGGACAGTTACGACCGAGGCCTGCTCCGGCAGGAGATCCTGGCGCATCAGCACGGCTCGGTTGTCCGCCATCTCGGCCTCGTAATGCCGATAGATCCAATCCGGATCGACTGGGGGATGCTCTGCGCCCCGATAAAAGTCGGCCAGAACCGCCGCCAGGCGCTCTATGTCGCGCTCGCTAACGGCTCCCTCCTTCAGCCGGGTGTCGAGCATGCAACCGGCGGGCAGTCGCCGCATCTCGACGAGCCAGTCGACGACCTCGCCCTCGCCTCCCAGAGACAGGGCGCCCGACGAGGACCGCATCAGCGGCACGACCCCTCGGTAGATACCCGGAGCAAGGCGGTGGTTGAGCCGGTTCTCCTCACCGCAATAGCGCTCGCGGGCCTGCAGGCTGCTGAAGTCGAGATAGGGATACCGGACAGGCTTTTTCAGCTTGAACACCCGGTCTCCGGCGAGAAAAACCCACGACATATGGGTTTCCTTGGCGTCGACCCGATCCGGCCCGTGCGGGTAGGACGAGGCCCTGCTCAGGAAACGGACCTTGTCTTCAAGGGAAGGTACGCCTTCGGCATGAAGGCCCGGCATGCGAACGCCCTCTGCGGCTATCCCAAAAACATGCTCGCACAAGAGGTCCGCGTCGGCGAGCCGATGTTGATTATCGTCAATCTAGAAGGTCGAGGGGAGAGCTATTTTGGGCCGCGAAAGTGCCGTGATGCCCTGGCTATATCGAGCTGGGCTCAAGGACGACGCCCAACTCATCTCGCTCGGATCGGGAGGTCCCTGCGCATGGATCAATTCGAGGATCGCACAAGCGCCGGTCGCCTTCTTGCCGCCAAGCTCGTCGAGAGGAGGTTTGCGGATCCCGTGGTCCTGGCGCTGCCTCGCGGGGGAGTTCCGGTCGGATTCGAAATCGCCAAGGCTCTGGCGGCCCCGCTCGACCTGATCCTGGTCCGGAAGGTCGGCCTTCCCTCCCAACCCGAGCTTGCCTTGGCCGCCGTCGTTGACGGCGAGCGTGCGGATATCGTGATCAACGAACAGGTCATGGCCTGGTCAGGTCTGAGCCAGCAGGGACTGGACGTTCTGGCCCAGCGGGAATTTGAGGAAATCGAGCGCCGCCGCAAGGTTTACCTCTCCGGCCGCCCTCCCGTGTCCATTGCCGGACGGACTGCCATCGTGGTCGATGATGGCATTGCGACAGGCACGACCGTCCGGGCTGCCCTGAAGGCCCTTGCCCGGAGAAGCCCGCGCCATCTGGTGCTCGCGGTTCCGGTCGCTCCCGCAGACGAGATTCAGTCGCTCCGCGACCTTGTCGACGACATGGTGTGCCTGCTCACGCCCAGAACATTCTTCGGGATCGGAGAGTTCTACCGCGACTTCCATCAGCTCACGGATACGGAAGTCCTCCGTCTGCTGCAGGAAGCGGAGAAACAGGAGAAGGCTCAAGGCCAAAAGGCTTCGTGACACCTTCGGCTTCGCCACGGATTTCTGTCTTCAGTTCTGCTCTGCGGGGCATGTCATGACAACCTTCGCGACCACCGATCCGGCTCTTCTGCGACTTTTCGAGAGATTGGATTTCGCGCCTCAGCCGAAGGATGAGAGTCTCGACCGGCTCCTCGGATACTGGAAGAGCAGGCTCGGGAACCGGATCGCCCCAACGCCCCGGGACATTGTCGTTGCCGATCTCGGCGACGATGCCGCGAGCGCCTTCGTCCTTCAGTTGCCTCCTCGGGGAACAGCCCCGACCCTGATGTTCGGAGGCGCGGCTTTCGAGACCCTGGTCGGCTCGTGCGATCCCGGGGCTCTCGTTCTGGTCGATGCGCCGCAAAGACGCGGCGCCGTGAGGCTCAGGCGGCTGTCCGAGCTCGTTCTGTCGCGCGCCGAACCCGTCTTGGCAGAGTTCGGGACGCGCAGGGTAGACGGCGTCGATGTCCAGGCCGAAATGCTCGTCGCTCCGCTGTCCAGCGACGGCCGCACGGTCGACGGCCTCTTTGGCGGCGTGGCGCTCCGCCACATTGGCGCCGTCAGAGTCTCCGCCGCGCATGGGCATGAACTGCCGGGAAGGATACGGGAGCCCTTCCTCTTCGCCCTGAGCTCTGCGGCGGATTTCGGCGAGCGCATCGCCCGGCATCTCGGCTGTCGCCTCCAACCCCACGAGGAGCGCGATTTCGAGGATGGGGAACACAAGACGAGGCCGCTTGTCGATGTGCGTGACAGGCATGTCCATGTCGTTGCCGGCCTGTACGCGGGCGGAGGCCAGAGCGTCAACGACAGGCTGTGCCGGCTGCTCTTCTTCCTCGGCGCCTTGAAGGAGTCAGGCGCCGCCCACGTCACCGTGGCGGCTCCCTATCTCTGCTATGCGCGCAAGGACCGCCAGACCAAGCCGCGGGACCCTGTCACGACCCGATATGTCGGGCAGCTCTTCGAGGCCGTCGGTACCGACCGGCTGATCACGATGGAAGTCCATAACCTCGTGGCGTTCCAAAACGCCTTTCGCTGCAACACGATCCACCTCGACGCCTATTTCGCGTTCGGCCAGCAGATCGCCTCAACCTTGGGCCAGTCTCCGGTTGCCGTGGTATCGCCGGACATCGGCGGCGCCAAGCGGGCCGAGCTGTTTCGTCAAACCCTCGAAGCGATCATCGGCCGCCCGGTATCGAAGGGCCTTGCCGACAAGCAACGCAGCATGGGCCGCGTTTCCGGGGACCTCTTCGTCGGGGACGTCAGGGATCGCGTCGCGGTCATCCTGGACGATCTCATCAGCACAGGCGCGACCATGGCCCGTGTGGCCCGGCACTGCCGGATGCATGGCGCGAGAGAGGTTTTCGTCGTCGCGACGCACGGAGTTGGCGGCACGGCCTCGCTCGAGAACCTGACCCAGCCGGACATCGACAGGGTCATGCTGGCGAACACGGTCCCGCAGGCGCCCGAATTTGTGTCCGCCCTCGGAGACCGGCTGGACATCGTCGACGTGTCGGGCGTGTTCGCGAGAGCCATCTCGCCGTGACGCAGCCCATGGCAGGGCCGGACATTCGGCCCGGCGTCACGACGAGCGGTTCTCGCCTCCCTGATAGATCCTGAGCAGCTCCATCGCGGCGAGCGCCACGATGCACAACCCGATCACCACGTGAACGGCCAGCGCCGACGTAATGCCGTTGAAGTCCAGCATCCACGGAGATACGCCGATCCACAGGCCGGCGATCAGATTGAGCCACTCCTCCCAATCGTAGAGATGGGAGACCGCCAGGATGGCGATCAGGATGACCACGGCCCCGCCGGCCCAGGCATTCCATGTCGCATGGGGGTCGCCCGTGAAGCCGAGCAGCCAGGGCGAGACGAAGAGCAGAATGCCCAGGACGGCATTGGTCACGTTGATCGCCATGTCGGTGCGAACTGGGAATACGGTCATTGAACCCTCCCGTTCAAGGCAGGCGCGCTGGGCGCCTGATCCGACATTGTCCCTTCTACTTCGGCTCTCTGCAAGAAGCTTGATCAGCCTCGTGCCTTCGCGCTGTCCTACCGATCATACTTGGCCTTGAGATAGGCGAGGTAAGGCGCGGGATCGAGGCGGCGCCCCGTCACCCGCTCCAGGAGCTCGTCCCGCCCGAACCGGCGGCCGTGCTGCCAGACCTTGTCGCGGAGCGCCTCCGCCAGGCCCGCGTAGTGTCCGTCATCCATGGCGGCATCGAGCGACGGATCGTCCCGGCGCAGCGTATCCATGATCTGGGCCGCCATGACGTTGCCGATGGTGTAGGTCGGGAACGAGCCGATATAGCCGGTGGACCAGTGCACGTCCTGCAGGACGCCGCGCGAGTCGTCCGGCACGTCGAGGCCTAGGTCACGCTTGATAGCGGCGTTCCAGGCTCCGGGCAGATCGGAAACCGCCAGCGAGCCGTCCATCAGGGCGCATTCGAGATCGACGCGCAGCATGATGTGGAAGTCGTAGGTCAGCTCGTCCGCCTCGACCCGGATGAAGCCGGGTTCGACGCGCGTGACGGCCCGGTAGAACTCCTCTGCGCTGACGACGCCGAGCTGGTCGGGGAAGTGGCGCTGCAGTTCCGGGAAGTGGAGCTGCCAGAAGGTCCAGCTGCGCACGACGTGGTTCTCCCAGAGGCGCGACTGGGATTCGTGCGCCCCGAAGCTCGTGCCACCCACCGCGTAGAGCCCCACGAGATCGGTTGCGAGCGTCGTGCGCGTATAGGCCGGGTCGACGCCCTGCTCGTAGAGTCCGTGCCCCGTTTCATGAGCCGTGCCGAAGACGGAGGCCGGGAGATAATTGCGATTGTAGCGGGTCGTGATCCGCACGTCGTTGCGCGTGAACGACACCTCGAAAGGATGCACGGTCGTGTCGAGGCGTCCCCGCTGCAGGTCGTAGCCAAGCTTGCCGGCAAGGCCCAGGCAGAAGGCCTGCTGTCTCGCCTCGGGAAAATCCCGGAACAGGAAATCGGAGCGCGGCGCAGGCCGGGAGCGGGCGGCATCAAGGACCGGCAGCAATCCGTCACGCAGGGTCGCAAACAGCGCCCGGAGGCTCTCGGCCGTTTCGCCCGGCTCGTAGATCGACACCATGGCGTCGTAGGGATGCCGGGTCCAGCCGATGCAGTCGGCATAGGAGCGCGAGAGCCCGATCGTTCTCGTGAGATGTGGCGCAAAGATCGAGAAGTCGCTCTTCGCGCGCGCCTCGATCCAGGCCGCCTGGGCCACGGTCCGGAGGGCGGCACGTTCCTGAATGAGGGAAGCCGGCACGCGGCGGTGGTGCTCGACCGCCTGACGGGTCTGGGCGACCATGCGCCGTTCGGCGGCCGTGTCGGGCGTCCCCTCGACCGCCTGCTCGGCCGCCTCGAGAGCGCGCTCCGTTTCAGGAGAGAGAAGCAGGTCTCGCGCCAAGCGGGTCAGGGTGGCGATCTGGTGACCGCGCGTCTCCGCTCCGCCCGGCGGCATCATGGTCCGGGAATCCCAGGTCAGGATGGAAGTGGCGTTCAGCACGTCGTTGACGGCGGCAATGCGCTCGTTGAGCGCTGCGAGAGAGGCTTGCTGGGTCATGGCGTGAGGTCTTCCGGTTCAGGCGGTTCCGCCCGTATTGAGATGGCAGGCCGAGGAGCGGCCGGGTCCAATGGGGGCCAGGACCGGCGCCTCCCGCTTGCAGCGGGGACCCGCGAAGGGGCAGCGCGGGTGGAAATGGCAGCCGCTCGGAGGATTGAGCGGCGATGGGATCTCCCCCGCGATCGGGTGGAAATCCCTTCGGCCGACACCGATACGCGGGACGCTCTCGAAGAGGGCTCGGGTGTAGGGGTGATTGGGCGACGCATAGAGTTCGGCGGTCGGCGCCAGTTCGACGATGCGGCCCAGATACATGATGGCGACGCGGTCGGACACGTGGCGCACCACCCCGAGATCGTGGCTGATGAACATCGCCGTCAGATCGAGGTCCTGGCGCAGATCCATGAACAGGTTGAGCACCTGCGCCTGGATCGAGACGTCGAGGGACGCCACCGGCTCGTCGAGCACCAGAAGCTCGGGCCGCATGGCCAGTGCGCGGGCGATGGCGATGCGTTGCCGCTGCCCGCCTGAGAATTGATGCGGGAAACGTCTGCGATAGCTCGGGTCGAGGCCGACCCGCTCAAGCAGATCCGCCACATAGCCGTCAGCATCCCGCGCCTTCACGATGCGGTGCGTGATCGGCCCTTCGGCCACCGTGTCGCCGACCCGGATGCGCGGGTTGAGACTCGCGAAGGGATCCTGATGAACCATCTGGACCCGCGTGGTCAGCTTCTGCGTGCGCCGCCCCTGCTCTTTCGCGACCGGCGCGTTTCCAAACAGCACCTTGCCCTGGCTTGGCGTGTAGATTCCCGCGATCATGCGCCCGAGGGTGGACTTGCCGCAGCCGGATTCGCCCACGAGGCCCACGACCTCGCCCTTGCGCACCGTAAGGCTGACATCCGTCACGGCGCGCACGACTTCGGCCGTGCGGCCGGCGCCGACGAGCCCCGCGATGCGCTCCCCGAGGCTCGGCCGCTTTACGAAGCGCTTCGATACGTGGTCGATGTCAAGGAGTGCGGCTGACATGAAACGGGCTCGATCGGGTAATGACAAAGGGCGGTTCGTCCGTTCTCGAAATTCCGGACGGGCGGCGTGGCGGTGCAGGCGGGGCCTGCCTTGGCGCAGCGAGGCGCGAAGGCGCAGCCGGTTGGGAGATTGGCCAGCGATGGGGTCGACCCGGGAACCTGCGGCAGCCTCGTTCCGGGCTCGTGCTCGGCCGGGACGGAAGCCAGGAGCCCCGCCGTATAGGGATGACGAGGCGAGGCGATGACCTCTGCGGCCGGACCGGTCTCGACCACGCGGCCCGCATACATGATGCAGATGTCGTCGGCGAGGCTCGATACGACGGCGAGATCGTGCGTCACCCAGACGAAGGCCGTCCCGGTCTCGTCCGCGAGGCGGCGGACTTCAGCCAGGATCTGGCCTTGAATCGAGACGTCGAGGGCCGTCGTCGGCTCGTCCGCGATGATGACCGCAGGCTTGTGCAGCAGGGCAATGGCAATCGCCACACGCTGGCGCATGCCGCCGGACAACTGGTGCGGATAGGCTTCGAGGCGTTCGTCCGGGCTCGGAATGCCGACCTTCGCCAGCGCGTCGCGGGCCCTCGCCCGGGCGACCTTGCGCGAGACCCTGTCGTGCGCGCGCACCGCCGCGATCATCTGCGTCCCGATCTTGAGGACCGGGTTCAGGGTCATCATGGGATCCTGGAACACCATCGCGATCTGCGCGCCGCGGATCCTGCGGATGGCCTCACCCTTCAGGCGGGTCAGATCCTGACCGTTCAGCAACACTTCCCCGCCGGCAATCTCGCCTGGCGGTTCGATCAGGCCGAGGATCGAATAGCCGGTCACGCTCTTGCCGGAGCCGGACTCGCCCACGAGACCGAGGATACGGCCGCGGCCGACCTCGAAGCTCACCCCATCGACGGCCTTGAGAACGCCCGCCCGCGTGCGGAAGTGCGTCCGGAGATCTTTGACCTTGAGAACGGCATCACTCATCGGCTGCGCCTCGGGTTCAGGACATTGCGGACCTGGTCGCCGACGAGGTTGATGGCGACGACGGTCACCATCAGGGCGATGCCGGGATAGATCGAGATCCAGTAGCGGCCCGAAAGAAGGAACTGGAAGCCATTGGAGATGAGCGATCCGAGCGACGGCTGCGTGATCGGCAGTCCGAGACCCAGGAAGGACAGGGTTGCCTCGAGCGCAATGGAGTTGGCGACCTGAACCGTCGCGACGACGATCAGCGGCGGCAGCGCATTCGGCAGGAGATGGCGGAACAGCACCTTGCGCGCGGGCAGCGGCGTGGAGAGCGCCGCCTCGATGTAGTCCTTGCGTCTCTCGGCGCTCGCGGCGCCATGCGTCGTGCGGGCGAAATAGGCGTATTGCGCCGCCACGAGCGCAGCGACGAGCTGCGGAAGTCCCTGCCCCAGCATAGCCACGAGAACCAGCGCGAGCAGGATCGCGGGCAGCGAGAGCTGAAGGTCGATGATCCGCATGATCAGCGCCTCGATCCGTCCGCCATAATAGGCGGCGATCAGCCCGACCGTCGCGCCGAGAACGAGCGCGAGGGTTCCGGCCAGAACCCCCACGATGAGGCTGGTGCGCAGACCGTACAGGATGGCGGAGAACACATCCCGCCCGGCGGCATCCGTCCCGAGCCAGTGGACATAGCCGCCGGACCCGATCTCGCCGGGTTCGAGCCGCGCGTCGAACAGGTCGAGCGTCTCCTGGTTATAGGGATCCTGTGGCGTCACGAAGGGCGCGAGGATCGCCATGAGGACAATCGACACGATGACCACCAGGGCCGCGACGGCGACCGGGCTCTGCTTGAAATCCGACCAGAAATTGGCGAGCCGGGTCCAGCGGGTCTCGACCGGGGCTGTCATGACGGAAGGTGTGCTCATGACGCGGCCTTTACGCGAATGCGGGGATCGAGCTGACCGTAGACCAGATCGACCACCAGATTGATCAGAACGAAGAGGAAGACCACGAGAATGAGGTAAGCCACCATGACGGGTCGATCGAGCACCGTGATGGAGTCGATGATAAGCTTGCCCATGCCGGGCCAGTTGAACACCGTCTCGGTCACGACTGCGAAGGCCAGCGTCGAGCCCAGTTCAAGGCCGAACACCGTGACGATGGGAATCGAGATGTTCTTCAGCACGTGCAAGCCGACGACCTTGGCCTCCGAGAGTCCCTGCGCCCGGGCAAAGCGCACGTAATCGGAGCTCATCACCTCGATGGTTCCGGCGCGGGTCAGGCGGATCAGAAGGCCGAGCTTGAACAGGGCGAGATTGAAGGCCGGCAGGATGATGTAGCTCCAGCCTTCGAGGGACGTGATGGACAATTGCATGCCCAGCAC
Source organism: Microvirga sp. (assembly GCA_050789065.1). Classification (GTDB taxonomy): domain Bacteria; phylum Pseudomonadota; class Alphaproteobacteria; order Rhizobiales; family Beijerinckiaceae; genus Microvirga. Next base: position 192,281 of record JBOZRS010000047.1, on the reverse strand, counting down.
TTCCGTGGTCGGCCCGCGCCCTCCCGACGGCAGCCAGCCGAGTTCAACCGCGAACGCCATGATCAGCAGGAGGCCGACCCAGAAGGTCGGCACGCTGAAGCCGAGGACGGAGAAAGCCATGATGGCTTTTGCCGAAATCGAGTCCGGCTTGTAGCCGGCCCACAGCCCCAGCGGGATTCCGAGGCAGGTCGCGATGAGCATCGCCGTCAGGGCCAGTTCGAGCGTCGCGGGAAAGCGCGACCAGATCAGGCTGAGCACGGGCAGCCGATAGATAAAGGACTCGCCCAGATCGCCGTGCAGCATGTTGCCCATGAAGACGAAATACTGCTCGATCAGGGATCGATCGAGGCCGTAGCGGTGGATCAATGCCTCGCGCAGGGCCTGATCCGATGCAGGATCGATCATGACGTCGATCGGATTCCCGATGGCATAGACGCCGAGGAACACGATGATCGACATCGCTACAATGACCATGAGCGCCTGCAGAATGCGCTGGATGAGAAAACCGATCATGCTGTCTCGTGCATGGAGTTAAAGCAGTGTCGGGCGACGCAGAGCCTGCCCCGCCCTTCAAAGAATGAAAGCAATGAGTCCCTGGAGGATCGCTGCGATCCCCCAGGGAAGAATCGGCCGGAGGCTCCGGCCGATTCCATCCGATCAGCTCTTCGGCTTGATCTCGTAAGCCAGGGTCTCCTGATCGACGCGCGGCGGAACGACCATCATGCCCTTTTTCGCCGCCCAGACCGTCTGCAGCTGAACCGTCGGGATCAGCGCGCGGTCGTTCATGGAGACTTCCGTCACCTTCTCGAACAGGGCGCGACGCTTCGCATCGTCCATGGTGCGGGCGCCCTCCTCCAGGAGCTTGTCGACCTCCGGATTGGAATATCCCTGCTTGTTGAACGCGCCGAGGCCCGTCGTCGGGTCAGCCGTGTGAACGAGGGAGCCGTAGGTGTAGCTCGCCTCGCCGGTCAGGGTTCCCCAGCCGCTCATCCAGAGGGAGAACTCGCCCTTCTGCTGAGCCGGGAAGAACACCGTGCCATTGAGGGCGTTGGCGTTCACCTTGAGGCCGGCGCGAGCCCACATCTGCGAGAGCGCCTCGCACACAGCGCCATCGCCGGGCAGCCGGTTGTTGGTGCAGTGGAAGTCGATCTCGAAGCCCTTCGGATATCCCGCGTCGGCCAGAAGCTTCTTGGCCGTGGCGACGTCGTAGGGGCGCTCGGGCAGGTTCTTGCTGCCGCCGAAGAAGTTCGTCGGCATCAGCTGGTTGGCCGGACGGCCCAATCCTTCGAGAACCACGCGCACGAGAGTCTTGCGGTCGATTGCGAGGTCGAGGGCCTCACGCACCTTGGGGTCGCGCAGCGGGTTCGCGTCGATCTCCTTGCCATCGACCTTCACCTTCTTCGGCAGGGTCTCCTTCACGTTCGGCGTCAGGTTGAAGAAGTACACCGTGTCGGCGATGAAGGTATCGACCGATTTGTCCTTCTGCATCGCCGCGTAGTCTGTGGCCGGCACGTAGTTGACGAGATCGACCTGACCGGATTTCAGGGCCGCCATGCGGGCCGGATCGTTCGGGATCTCCTTGCGGATCACCTTCTGCCAATGCGGCTTCTCACCCCAGTACCCGTCGAATCGCTCGAGCACGAGATCGCCCTTCGGCTCCCAGGCCACAAACTTGTATGGACCCGTGCCGATGGCGGCCTTGCCGGAATTGAACTGCTCGTTGCGGGCCTCCATGCCGGTGGACTTCGGAACGACGAAGAGACGGATGAAATCGTTCGGCAGAGTCGGCGCCGGAGCCTTGGTGATGACGTGCAGGGTGTATTTGTCGACGACCTTCGTCTCCTTCACCTGCTTCGTATAGATCGTCATGCTCATTGGGCCGGTCACGACTGGAATCCGGTCGATGGAGAACTTCGCGTCCTCGGCCGTCAGCTCGGAGCCGTCGTGGAATTTGACACCCTCGCGGATCTTGAACTCCCAGGTCGTGTCGTCGACCGGCTTCCAGGATACCGCAAGGCCCGGCTTCAGCTGCAGGTTCTCGTCGGCCATCACGAGCGTATCGAAGATGTGACGCAGAGCCTCGGCCTGGCTTCCGAGCGTCGACCAATGCGGGTCGATGGAATCCGGACCGGCGCGAACACCCATGGTCAGAGTCTGCGCCGACACCGCGCCGCCGAGCGCCGTGCTGAGAAGAAAGGCCGCAACGAGCGCCCCGCCAAGCTTGAAATTTCGTTTCAATGTACTTCCCCTCTTGCTAAGGACCAGTCTTTTCGTTCAAGGTGTTCTTATCGAATAGAACGGTAGGTCACACGGTTCCGAAAAGTCAACATAGCTGTGCGTAAATTACGACCACCATCTGATGCTTCTCAGGGCATCTGTTACAACGAAGCAGAACAGACGCCCGAAGAACGCGTTCTAGGCAATCTCGCCGGCGCGCTCGACCGCTCGCTGCCGGTGCCGCTGGGCATTCAACTCCGCGGCCTGATCGAATTCGGGATCGCGCTTGGCGAGTTGCCGGTCGGCCAGCGCCTTCCGTCCGTACGCGAACTCGCCGAGCGCGCAGGCATCGCTCCCATGACGGTCGCGACCGTCTATCGCGAGTTGAGGCAGTCCGGAATGATCGAGGCGAAGCCCGGCGCCGGCACCTATGTGAGCGAAGGCCAAGACAGCGATCAGTTGCGCATATCGGCCATCCGCAAGATCCAGAGGCGAATCGAGACCGTGTTCAACGAGGCGGAGGAACTCGGCCTGCCGCCTTCGGTGGTCGCCTCGCTGGTGAACGCCAGGGCGGCCCGCGGACGCCCGTCGTCACGCCCCCTGTCTATCGTTTTGGTCGGCCATTTCGTCGATACGACCCGGCAATACGCCATGCGGATCCGGGAATTTCTCGGCCCGAACGATTCGCTTGCAGTCACCACGGTCAGCGCCCTGCAGGCAGGAGAGGCCTTGCCGCGTCCCTGCGATCTCTGCCTGACCCTTCCACACCGCCGGAGCGAGGTCGAGAGTCTTATCTCGGGCGGCATTCCGGTGATGGGCCTCAGCTTCATTCCAGCCGAGGAGACGCGCGCGAATCTCGCGGTCGTCAACCCGATGGCGCGCATCGGAATCGTATCGATCTTTCCCGAATTCATGGCGCTCATGAAACCCGGGGTCCTGCGTTTCACACCTCATGTTTCGAACATTCAGGTTCGCCTCATCACGGCACCGGACCTCAAGGACTTTCTGAACAGCATCGATGTGCTCGTCTACGCCAGCGGCGCGGAGCACCTCGTCAAAGAACTGCCTCCGGGAAAACAGGCTATCGAATTCCGCTACGTGCCCGATCCTCACATCTTCCGGCAGACCATCCTGCCGGTGATCGAGCGGCTGCGTTCGGAAACACGTTCTAAAGAGGAAAAGTCTTCATGAAAATCAGCGAGATGAACTGGCTTCAGGTCGAGGAGTACCTGAAGAAGGATGACCGCGCCGTCGTGCCGCTCGGGTGCACGGAGCAGCATGCTTATCTCAGCCTGTCGGTCGACAGCATTCTGGCCGAGCGCGTCGCTCTGGAAGCTGCGGAGCCTCTCGGCGTGCCCGTCTTTCCGGTCCAGGCCTATGGCATCACGCCGTATTTCATGGCGTATCCCGGCACGGTTTCCCTGAAGGCCGACACCTATCTGCGCATCGTCACCGACATCCTGGACAGCCTGCGCCGCACCGGGTTCCGCCGGATCCTGTTCGTCAACGGCCATGGTGGCAACACCCCCGGGCAGACGGCCGCAATCGAATGGATGGGCCAGAGTCCCGATTGCCGCGTGCGCTTCCACAACTGGTGGAATGCGCCCCGCACCTTCGAGAAGGTGAAGGAGATCGATCCCGTCGCGTCGCACGCCTCCTGGATGGAGAACTTCCCCTGGACCCGCCTGCCCGGCGTCGCTCAGCCCGACCATCAGAAGCCCATGGTCGATCTCGAGCGCATGCGCACCTTCGGACCCCAGGGCGTTCGCGAGATCCTCGGCGACGGCAATTTCGGCGGACGCTATCAGCGTTCCGACGAGGACATGAATGCGATCTGGTCCGTCGCCATCGCTGAAACCCGCGCACTGATCGAGACCTGGTAGATGAACGAGAACACGATTTTGATCTGGGGCGCCGGCGCCATCGGCGGAACGCTCGGCGCCTACCTGGCTCGCGCAGGCGAGGACGTCCTCCTCGTCGACATCGTCGAGCCGCACGTGGAAGCCATGAACCGGGACGGGCTTTCCATCGAAGGCCCCGTCGAGACCTTCCGCCAGTCCGTGCGCGCCGTGACGCCCGCTGGCGTCGACGGCCGGTTCAAGCGGATCATCCTGGCCGTCAAGGCGCATCATACCCGTGATGCCGTGCGTGCCCTGAAGCCTCATCTTACTCCGGACGGCACCGTTTTGTCCGCGCAGAACGGGCTCAACGAACTCGTCATCGCGGAAGAGGTCGGGGCCGAGCGCACCATCGGCTGCTTCGTGAACTTCGGGGCCGACTGGCTGGAGCCGGGCCGGATCCTGTTCGGGAACCGGGCCGCTGTCGCGGTCGGCGGGATCGACGGACAGATCACGGATGCGGTGCGCGAGTATCATCGCCTGCTCTCGATCTTCGAACCGCAGGCCGTGCTCACGGACAACATCTGGGGTTATCTCTGGGGCAAGCTCGGTTACGGCTCCCTGCTCTTCGCGACTGCGCTCACCCATGGCTCCATGTCGGAGAACCTGGCCTCGGAACCCCACTTCCCGGTCTTCCATCGGCTCGGGCAGGAGGTGATGGCCGTGGCAAAAGCCAGGGGCGTCAGGCCGCTGGGCTTCAACGGCTTCGATCCGGACGCCTTCATGCCGGGAGCAGACGAGGCCGCCGCGCGCGCCTCCGTCGCGGCCATGGCGGAGTTCAACCGGCATACCGCCAAGACCCATTCGGGCATCTGGCGCGATCTCGCGGTGCGCAAGCGCAAGACCGAGGTCGATGCGCAGATCGCGATCATTGCGACCCTCGGCGACGAGGCCGGCGTTGCGACACCGGCCCTCAAGAAACTCGTCGGCCTGATCCACGACATCGAGGACGGGCGGCGCGAACAATCCTGGTCCACTCTCGATCTGTTGCTTGAGCCATGAATCTGGATTTTACCAACCGCCGGGTCATCGTGACCGGAGCGGCCCAGGGCATCGGACGCACCATCGTCCAGTCCCTCGCCGCGGAGGGGGCCGATGTCTGGGCTCTCGACATGGATGAAGCGGGCCTGCGCATCGCCCTTGAGGCGGGCGCTCGCGCGACCCGCACTCTCGACCTCGCCGACCGTGCCGCAGTCGGTCGCGCCATCGACGAGATGGGCCAGTCCCTCGGGGGAATCGACGTCCTGGTCAATTGCGCCGGAGGCGTGCGCGGCCAGGTCGCGAAGCCTATCGAGGACGTCAGCGAGAAGGACTGGCTCGTGCTCTTTGAAGCCAACGTGCATGGGGCCTTCTGGTGCTCGCAGGCCGTGGCTCCATACATGAAGCGTCAGAATTTCGGGCGCATCGTCAACATCTCGTCCGGCGCTGGCCTGCGCCCGAGCCTCACCGGCATTCAGGCCTATACGGCCTCGAAGCACGCGCTGGTCGGCCTGACGAAGCAGCTGAGCTTCGAGCTCGGCCCCTTCGGCATCACGGTCAACAGCGTGGCTCCCGGCTTCGTCCTGTCCAATCCGGCCACCCAGCGGCAATGGGAAAGCTACGGACCCGAGGGCCAGGCCCGTCTGGTGGACAGCATTCACACCCGCCGTCTCGGGCACCCGCAGGACATCGCCAATACCGTGATGTTCTTGGCGTCCGACGCGGCGGCCTGGATTTCCGGACAGATCATATCAGTCGACAGCGGACGCTCGTGAGCAAGGATCAGAACACCATGGACAAGATCGACAGCCAGCCCTGGAGCTGGGATGAAGACACCTGGCGCAGCAAGGTCGAGCACGTGCGTGCCGGACGCTCCCTGAAGCCCTCCCGCTGGAAGAACGGCGCCCGCTGCGCCGTGGCGCTGTCCTTCGACTCCGACCACGAGACGAACGAACTGCGCGACGGCGGCAAGTCGATCGGCCGCATGTCCCAGGGGCAGTACGGCAACCGACAGGGTGTTCCCCGCATCCTCGACACGCTCGCGAAATACGATGCGAAGGCAACCTTCTTCGTTCCGGCCGTCGCCGCGCTCCTCTACGAGGACGAGCAGCGGCGGGTGGTCGCCGAAGGTCATGAGATCGGCATTCATGGCTGGATTCACGAGCTCAACAGCCAGCTTCCCTATGAAATCGAGCGCGACCTGATGTTCAGGGCGGCCGATACCCTGGAGCGCATCACGGGTGTCCGGCCTGTCGGCCTTCGTACTCCGTCCTGGGATTTCAGCCCCAGCACACTTCTCATTGAGCGCGAACTCGGCCTGCTTTACGACTCCTCCCTCATGGCCGACGACGATCCATACGAGCTCGTCGAGAAGGGTGAGCCCACGGGCATCGTCGAGCTGCCGGTCGAATGGATCCGCGACGATGCGGTGTATTTCAACATGCACCGCTTCAACGGGCTGCGTCCGCACACGCCGCCGACGGCGGTCTACGACATCTTCTTCCGCGAGTTCGAGCGGGCCTACGAGGAAGGCGGGCTCTTCCTGCTCACCATGCATCCGCACGTCACTGGCTACCGCTCGCGCATCTGGATCCTGGAGAAGCTCCTGGAGGAGATCACGAGACGTTCCGACGTGTGGATTGCCACCCACGCGGACATCGCGGCCTTCGTGAAGGCGGAATGTCTCTGATGGGAACCGCGCTACGCGCTCGGGACGCCGGTCTGGCCTGCGGGCACCTGCCGGCCGGCTCTCTCAACAGCATCGCGGATGTTCCGGGCGTCCGGGTCGGTCATCGCACGCTCGGGAGCGGCGACATCCGCACCGGCGTCACGGCCGTGCTTCCTCATGATGGCAATCTCTACCGCCGGAAACCCGTCGCGGCCGTCCATGTGCTGAACGGCTTCGGCAAGAGCGCGGGACTGGTCCAGGTCGACGAGCTGGGCACTCTGGAGACGCCGATTCTCCTGACCAACACGCTCTCGGTCGGAACCTGCTGCACGGCGCTGGTGCGCCACGCCGTCGAGCACAACCCGGATATCGGCCGCGAAACTGCGACCGTGAACCCGCTCGTGTTCGAATGCAATGACGGCTATCTCAATGACATCCAGGCTCTGGCCGTCACGGAGGCGGATGCGCGAGCCGCCATCGACACGGCTTCCGCCAATGTGGAGGTCGGGGCTGTCGGCGCGGGATGCGGCATGAGCACCTTCGGCTTCAAGGGTGGGATCGGGACGGCCTCGCGCAGGCTCGATCTCGATGGAAATCCCTTCCATCTCGGCGTGCTCGTGCTCTCCAATTTCGGCCGTCCCGGCGACCTTCGTCTTCCTGACGGCACGGTCGTGGCGCCGCCCGCCGCGCAGCAGGATTCGAAGGCGGCGGAGAAGGGCTCGATCATCATCATCGCAGCCACGGATATTCCCCTCAGCGACCGCCAGCTCAGGCGGGTCATTCGCCGGTCGGGCGTCGGCCTTGCACGTCTCGGCTCCTTCTGGGGCCATGGAAGTGGTGATATTGCGCTCGGCTTCTCTACGGCCAACACGCTCTCCCACGATGAGGAAGCCGCGCTCATCGACCTGCGCATCCTCAACGAGAACCGCATCGACCATCTGTTCGAAGCCATGGCCGATGCGACGCAGGAGGCCGTTCTCGATGCCCTCGTGGCGGCCGGCCCCATGACGGGCCGGGCGGGTCATCACCGCCCCGGCCTCGCCGACGCGCTGAACCATCTTCCAATGCGGAAAGACTGACTCCCATGACCACGACGCAAGCCTCCGACACCGACTTCGTTCTCGCCGTCCATGGCGGTGCGGGCACGATCCTGCGCAGCCGCATGACCCCGGACAAGGAGGCCGCCTATCACGCGGGCCTGCGCCGCGCTCTCGATGCGGGCCGGGCCGTCCTGGCCGAGGGCGGAGCGGCCCTCGATGCCGTGACCGCCGCCGTCATGGCGCTGGAGGACGAGCCCCTGTTCAATGCCGGGCGTGGGGCAGTCTACACCTCGGCCGGGAAGCAGGAGATGGACGCCGCCGTCATGGACGGCCGCGACCGGTCGGCCGGTGCGGTCGCGGGCATCTGCGGCCCCCGCAACCCGGTTCTCGCGGCGCGGGCCGTGATGGAGCATTCCGGCCATGTCCTGCTCATCGGCGAGAGCGCCCTGCAGTTCTGCCGCGAGCGCGGACTGGCCTTCGAGGAGCCGTCCTACTTCTACACCGAGCAGCGCTGGCAGGCGCTGCAGGAGACCCTGGCCCTGCGCCGGAGCGGCGCGGACGACCAGGACGAGTCACGCAAGCATGGCACCGTGGGGGCGGTCGCCCGCGACCGGAACGGCAACCTGGCGGCGGCGACCTCGACGGGCGGCATGACCGGGAAATCGCCGGGCCGCGTCGGCGACAGTCCCGTGTTCGGGGCCGGCACCTGGGCCGACAACGAAACCTGCGCGGTCTCCGCCACGGGGCATGGGGAGATCTTCATCCGCTATGCGGCGGCCCACGAGATCGCCTCCCGCCTGCGCCATGCGGGCCAATCGCTGGAGGAGGCCTCACGGGCCGTCGTGGTGGATCTGCTGGCTCCGGTGGGCGGCTCAGGCGGCGTGATCGCGGTGGACCGGACGGGCGCCGTGTCCCTGCCCTTCAACTGCTCCGGCATGTATCGCGGCATCGTGCGAGGCGATGGCGTGCTGCTCACCGCCATCTATGACGAACCCCTGAAGGATTTTCAGAGGATCTGAACCGGCGGCATGGCGCGGTGGATCGCTCAGGGAGCGGCCCACCGCTCGATCCTTTCACCGCGCGGGGCGAGGTCCTTGGAGGGAGATGCCAGTCGGCACCTTCAGCACTCCCTCTGCATCCTCGAGATCCATGAAATGCCCGTCCTTAGGGATGACGAGCCCCTCCCCGATCCTGGGAAGCTTGCTCCGCATGTCGCAATTCACCGGGGAGCTCGCTCCCGATGAAGTCTCGGTGCCGGCAAGCCGTGTCCTCCGGCGCCCTTCGGGAACGATCGTGCCGGTGACCTGCATGTGCTGGTCGGGGAAATCCCAGGTGAACTGCCGGTCCTTCTGCTCCCAGCGCCCAGGCCACTGGTCGTCCTTCATGCCCGAGGCATCGAACACATAGGGACTGACCTCCCCGCTCTGAAACTCGCCTCCGCCGACGCCCCCACCCGGATAGAACTTGATAATGAATTGCGAGCGATCCTTGGCCCGGGTGCACATCCACAGGGACCCGGCAAGATTCATGGTGTCCGCCAGCGCTCCGGAGGACGCCAGCGCGAGCGCGAGACCAGCTCCCAGGAGCACTCTCATGTGACCGGTTTCCGTATCGAGATTCGTAGGGTGATGCTTACTACACAGACATTCTTACGAGCCACGCCCTGCGCAAGTTCAATTCCGCAGTAGTCTGTGGAGAGCCGGGTTTTTGTGATCCAACCGTCTCTTCCCGTTGCGGCTTCGAGGAGCGCTGGGATTGTTTCGGCCCTCATGGGCAGGCCGAAAGAATGAATGTGTCGGGAAAAAGATTTATAAAGTTACATGCGGGAGCCCGCCGGGATCGGCATCGAGGCTCCTGGAAACGATACAGTCCGGGCGAGACAAACGTCCGCTACCTCGCTCTCGTGCTGAAGCGAGGGCTTCGCTACTCTCAGGAATCGGCGTCTACGAAGCCGGGTTTGTCTTGTCCGTGTTGCTCCCGCCGGATTCAAGGAAGCACACGAGGACGAACAGGCTGACGACCGCCATCACTTCGGCTCCGGATTGCAGCCAGGACGGCACGCTCTCCCTGAGCGGCCCGAGGGCCAGGAGCGAGATCACGAAGGTTACGGCTGAAGTCCAGGCGAGCATGGGAGGCTACCTCATATCCCGGACGGCACTCATACGACGCCCTTCCTGAACGGAACATGACAAAGGCTCCGCGAACTGAGGGCCGCAGGCCTTTTCGCTTCGCTCCTGCCACGTGCTGGGCCAAGGGTCGGACCTTGGAGCCCTCACTCGATGCCGAGATACGCCGCCTTGACGTGAGGATCGGCGAGGAGCGCCGCCCCTGCACCGCTATAGGCCACCTTTCCGGTCTCCAGAACGTAGCCGCGGTCGGCAATCGCCAGAGCGGCGCTTGCGTTCTGCTCGACCAGCAGCACCGTGATGCCATCCCGCCTCAACGACACGATGGCATCCAGAATCTGATCGACCAGGAGGGGCGAAAGGCCGAGAGACGGCTCGTCCAGGAGCAGAAGTCTGGGACGCCCCATGAGCGCGCGGCCGATGGCGAGCATCTGCTGCTGCCCGCCGGACAATCCCCCCGCCAGGAGGTGTCGCTTCTCGGCCAGGACGGGGAACATGGCGAAGACACGGTCCCGGTCGTGGTTGATCTCCTTGTCGCGACGCCTGTAGGCGCCGAGCCGCAGGTTGTCCTCGACCGTGAGCGGCCCGAACACCTGCCGCCCTTCGGGTGACTGGGTGATGCCGCGCTCGACGCGGATATGGGGAGGCAGGCGGTCGATGCGCTCGCCATTGAAGCGGATTTCGCCGCCGGTGATCGGCTGGACGCCCGAGAGCGAGCGAAGCAGGGTCGTCTTTCCCGCCCCGTTGGAGCCGACCAGCGCCACGACCTCGCCCGCCCGGACCTCCAGGCTGACGCCCTTGAGCACCTCGATCCGGCCATAGGCGCTCCGAAGTTCCTTGACCTCAAGCACGGGCCGCCTCCCGTGCGCCGTGTTGCCCGAGATACGCCTCCAGAACCTTGGGGTCGTCGCGCACCTCCCGCGGTGTTCCCTCGGACAGGGGCCTTCCCCGCTCGAGGACGAGGATCCGGTCGGAAATCTTCATCACGAGTTTCATGTCATGCTCAACGAGAACGACGGCCACGCCACGGTCGGCAACCTGACGGATGAGATGATCGATCTCCTCGGTCTCGACGGCGTTGCAGCCAGCTGCGGGTTCGTCGAGAAGAAGCACGCGCGGCTCCGCTGCGAGGGCGCGGGCGATCTCGAGGCGCTTGCAGGCGCCATAAGGCAGAGACCCCGCCTGGACGTCAGCGGCATCCTTCAGGCCCACATAGGCCAGGAGATCAAGAGCCGCCGCCCTGGTTTCCCGGTTCTGCCGCGTCACCGAAGGCGTCCTGAACAGAGCAGGCAGCAGGCTGCACTTCTCCCTCAGGTGGCGCCCGACCATGACGTTCTCGCAGGCCGTCATCCGCTGGAAGATCTGGAGATTCTGGAAGGTTCGGGAGAGGCCCCGCGCCGCGAGCCTGTGGGGAGGAAGCCCCGTCACGTCCTCGCCCGCGAGATGGATCGAGCCGCGGCCGGCCGTATAGACTCCCGACACGATGTTGAAGAGAGTGGTCTTTCCGGCGCCGTTCGGGCCGATGATCGACAGGATCCGGCCGGGCTCGACCGAGAAGCTGACCCCATCGACGGCTTTGATGCCCCCGAAGGAGATGCCGACATCCGTGACCTTGAGGATTGTCATGAGCGCGCCCTCTGGAACAGCAGCGACGACAGACTGGGCACGATGCCGCTGCGCATGAAGATCATCGACACGATGATGATGAGGCCGAGCAGGAGGTGCTCGTATTCGTGGAAGACGGTCAGCGCCTGCGGAAGCGTCACCAGGACGGCCGCGCCGACGATGCTGCCGACCACCGAGCCCAGGCCGCCGAGCACCACGATGGTGACGAGTTCGACCGAATGCAGGAATCCGGCCTGATCGGGGCTGACGAAGCCGTTCATGAAGGCGAGCGCGGATCCGGCCAGCGAGGCATAGACCGCCGCGATCACGAAGGCCTGCAGTTTGAAGCGGGCCACATCGACCCCGACCACCTGAGCCGCCACCTCGCTGTCGTGAAGGGCCCGGAACGCCCTGCCGGTCGGCGTTTCGTCGAGATTGAGGGCGATCCATGCACCGACGAAGAGAAGGCCGCCCGTGACCCAGTACCACGTATCCGACCCGGCCACCCGCCAGCCGAACAGGGTCAGCCGCGAGACCGGCATACCGTCGGGACCGCCGGTCCAGCCGCTTTCCGTAGAGATCACAAGGGCGACGAGAACACCCAGGCCCAGCGTGGCGATGGCCAGATAATGCCCCTTCAGCCGCAGGATCGGGCGCCCCACCAGATAGGCGAGCACGGCCGACAGAAGAGCCCCGATGATGAGCGCGACCCAAGGAGGAATGCCGAGATGGGTGGGCCCGATGGCAACCGCATAGGCGCCGATGCCGAAGAACGCCGCATGACCGAGACTGACCTGCCCTGCCTGTCCCATCAGAACGTTGAGGCCGATCGCCGCGAGCGCCGACACCCAGACGAGTGATGCGACGCGAAAGTAATAGCTCGACGGAAAGACGAACGGCAGTACGGCGATCAGCACAGCCAGCAGGGCCAATGTGGCGAAACGCTGGTTCTTGAGAAGAGCACGCATCGCTCAGACCCTCTCCACGACCCGACGCCCGAACAGACCCTGCGGGGCCGCGAACAGGACGATGAGAATGACCAGGAACGCAAAGGCGTCCTTGTAGGTCGAGCTGAGATAACCCGCGCCGAAAGCCTCGAGGAGGCCGAGCAGGAGACCGCCGACGACGGCTCCGAGCGGATTGCCCATGCCGCCCAGCATCGCCGCGGCGAACCCTTTCAGGGCGAGCAGCGTTCCGACGTCATAGCTCGTCAGCGTGATCGGCGTCACGAGAATGCCCGCAATGGCGCCGATCGCGGCAGAGCCCCCGAAGGCAAGCGCCATGATCGACGTGGTGTTGATGCCAACGAGGCGGGCCGCCAGGCGATTGGCGGCCGTCGCGAGCACGGCCTTGCCGAGAACAGTCCATTCGAGAAAGACATAGAGCCCGAGGACTACGACGGCCGCGCCGCCGAGAACCCAGAAGCTCTGTGGCTGCACGGCGGCGCCGAGCACATTGACCGGCGTCTCCCCCGTGAAAGCGGGCAGCTTGTGGAACTGCTTGTCGAAGACGACCTGAGCTACGCCTCGCAGAAAGATCGAGGCGCCGATCGTGATGATGATGAGTGTCACGGCCGATGCGCCACGAGCGGGCTCGATCGCTAGGCGGTGCAGCAGGAGCCCGACGACGATCGCCGCGCAGACGGCGAGCACGGCTGCAAGCGGCAGCGGCACTCCGGCGGCCGAGGCGAACACCGTGACCATGCCACCGAGCATGACGAACTCGCCCTGCGCGAAGTTCACTACGCCCGACGCGTTGTAGATGAGGGTGAAGCCGAGCGCGACGAGCGCATACACGGCTCCCACCGTCAATCCGGAGATGAGGAACTGAAGAAATTCGGCCATGTGCCGTCCTGCGGACTCGGTTGTCGGACAAGGTCGTGACGCGACTTGGAACGGCTCTCCCGGAGCCTTGGTGGCCGGGAGAGCCAGAGCCGAGAGGTCAGCTTCCCGAGGCGACCAGGTTCCAGTCGCCGCCCTTGATTTCGAGCATGCGGAACGCCGAGAGGTCGAGCCCGAGGTGGTCGGTCGGAGACATGTTGACGATCCCGGCCGTGCCCACGAAGCCCTTGGTCTTCTCGATCTCGTCGCGGATCTTCTGGGAATCCGTCGAGTTCGCGCGCTTCATGGCATCGACGAGGATGAAGAGGCCGTCATAGGCGTGACCGCCGAACGTGGAGACCGGCTGCTTGGTCGCGCTCTCATAGGTCTGCTTGTACTCGGTCACGACCTTCTTCTGCGGATCGCTGTCCGGCAGCTTGTCGGCGACGAGCAACGCGGCGGCCGGAAGCCGAACGCCCTCGGCGGCTGCGCCGGCCAGCTCGATGAAGCTCTTCGAAGCCACGCCATGGCTCTGGTAGAAAGGAGTTCCGCTCATGCCGAGCTGGGCATAGTTGCGGGTCACGATGGCCGGTCCCTGACCGAAGCCCGGATTGACCACGGCCTGCACGCCGGCAGTGTTCTTGATCTTCGTGAGCTGGGCGGTCATGTCGCTGTCGCGCGGACCGTAGTTCTCGTCGATCGCGATCTTCACGCCATAGTTCGGTGCAACCTTGACGCACTGCGCCCGCATCGACGCACCGAAGCCGTCCGTGCCCGAAATCATCCCGATGGTCGTCAGGTTGCGCTTCTTCAGATCCTCGAAGATCTTCTCGCACGCCATCTTGTCGGTGTGGGGCGTCTTGAAGACGTATTTGCGCACCGGATCGATGACCTCGATTGCACCGGCCAGCGAGATGAACGGAATCTGCGCTTCCTCGAAGACGGGGATCATCGCCATCGTCGAGCCAGTCGAGGTCCCGCCGACCATGGCGACGACCTTGTCGTCCTCGACGAGACGCGTCGCGAAGGTGCGGGCCTTGTTGGCATCGCCGCCGTCGTCATAGATCACGAGCTCGATCTTTTTGCCCGCCACGCCGCCTGCTGCGTTGATCTTGTCGACATAGAGCCGGAGCGTCTTGTCCTCGGGCTCGCCCAGAAACGACGAAGGGCCCGTCACCGAGAGAACCGAACCGATCTTCACGGTATCCGCCGCCACAGCCGCATGGGAGAGACCGAGGCCGAACGCGCTGGCGGCCAGCATGAACTTGAAGGTTGACGGTGTTTTCATTTGTTTCCTCCTGATTGGATTGCCGGTGTTGCTTATTTTTGTTGTTGCGCAACGGGTCAGGCCGCCAATGGCCTGCGCATGGTTGCGATGTAGAAGCGGTTTGACACGAAGGCGGCATCGGTGAGGCAAGCCGTTCCGGCTGGATTCGCCCCCGTCACATGATAGTCGCTGAAGGCAGCAGACTGGTTGACGAACACGCCTCCCGTCAAGTTGATCGAGAGCGCCACGCCTGCCGCCGCGAAAGCATCCGCAGCTTTTTCGATCACCGGCTCGCTGGTGGAGTACAGAGCAGCCGTAATCGCTCCTCTCTCCTTGGCCGAGCGAGCGGCCCGCTCGATGGCCTCCGCCGTGTTCGGGACAGCAATGGCGAAGCTGATCGGACCGAAGCGCTCTTCGAGATAGGCATTCTCGTCGGCGGCATCGACAGCGACCACGAGCGGCGTCGCCGTCCTGGCCGGTCCTGCTCCTTCGAGCGGCACCGAATCCCGCACGATCCGCCCGAGGCCCCGGGCAGCGGCGATGCGCTTGAGCGTCTCCTCGCTCTGAATGGCCCCGAGCACGCCGAAGGCGCGCTGCGGATCACTCAACAGGCGGTCGATTGCCGCCGCGATGCCGGCCGCAACCTCCTCGAAGCTCTTGTGCCCGTCGTCGGTCTCGATCCCGTTCCTCGGCACGTAGATGTTCTGCGGAGCCGTGCACATCTGGCCGGAATACAGCGACAGGGAGAAGGCGAGATTCTGGCAGAGCCCGGCAAAATCGTCCGTCGAGTCGATCACGACGGAATTCACGCCGGCCTCTTCCGTAAACAGGACAGCGTGGCGCACATTCTCCCGAAGCCAGCGCCCGAAGACCGGCGAGCCGGTGAAGTCGATGATGCCGATGGCGGGATGGAGCGCGAGTTCCTTCGTGATCGGCGCAGCCGGCTCGTCGGCGGCCAATAGCAGGACGTTGGGATCGTACCCCGCTTCGCGCAGGACCTCCCGCCCGATCCGGACGGTGAGAGCCAGGGGCAGGATCGCCTGCGGATGCGGCTTGACGATCACGGCATTTCCCGTGACTAGGCTGGCGAACAGTCCCGGATAAGAATTCCAGGTCGGGAACGTGGCACAAGCGATCACGAGCGCCACGCCGCGCGGGACGATGCGATAGGTCTTGTCGAGCAGGAGCGAAGGATTCTTGCCTTGCGGCTTCTCCCAGCGCGCCTGCCCCGGCACACGCGTCATCTCGTCATAGGCGTACGCGACGGCCTCCAGCCCCCTGTCCTGGGCATGCGGCCCGCCAGCCTGGAATGCCATCGGGAATGCCTGCCCGCTCGTATGCATGACGGCATTCGCGAACAGGAAGCTCTGGCGATTGATCCGTGAGAGGATTTCCAGTGCGACGCCGACCCGCTCCTCGATCGAGGCCGCAGCCCACCCGCGGCCAGCCTGCAGGGCTGCCTGAACGAGCGCATCCGGCTCCGACTTCGGATAGGTGATGCCGAGCCGATGCCCCAGGGGAGACACCTCCTGCCCAACCGTTCCGCTCGCTGGCTGGTCAAGCTCGAACGGCTTGCCGATGAGAGCCTCGAAAGCGGCCTCGGCTTCGGTCCTGGCGGTCTCGCCGTAGATCTTGCCGCTTGGAATTTCGGGATAGGCGCTCCAGTAGCCACGCGAACGCGCCGCCTCGACGGCTTGGGCGAGCGTATCCCGATGGGCCTCGAAGAATTCCATCCCGTCCTGCTCCCTAAGGTTTCACGCTCTCATTGACGCTCTATTGAACATCAATATAATTGACCGAACGGTTGGTCAATAGTAAACAGGCCGCACAGCTGATTTGCAGCAAGCCCCATGAAGGCGGGAGGACCACGTTGGAGAACGATCTCATCCTCACGGACAAGCGAGAGGGATATCGCGTCATCACCCTCAACCGTCCCGACCGTCTGAACTCCTTCAATGAGGCGATGCACGCCGCGCTCATGGCCGCAGTTCTGGACGCCGAAGCCGACGAGGAATGCCGCGCCCTGGTTCTCACGGGAGCCGGACGCGGATTCTGTGCTGGTCAGGATCTGTCGGACCGTGTGTTCAGCCCAGGTCAGGTTCCGGATCTCTCCTCGACGCTCGAGAGGCTCTACAACCCTCTCGTGCGCAAGCTGCGCGCCCTGCAGATGCCGGTCATCTGCGCCGTCAACGGAGTCGCGGCGGGCGCCGGCGCCAATATCGCGTTCGCCTGCGACATCGTTCTGGCGGCCCGCTCGGCGAAGTTCATCCAAGCCTTCGCGAAGCTCGGCCTCGTGCCGGATTCCGGCGGGACGTGGTTCCTGCCGCGTCTCATCGGCCCGGCCCGCGCCCGCGCCCTCACCCTTCTGGCGGAGCCGGTCCCGGCCGAGCAGGCGGAAGCCTGGGGCATGATCTGGAAGGCCCTCGCCGACGATGCCCTGATGACCGAGGCACACCGTCTCGCGGCCCATTTCGCCACCCAGCCGACCGTTGGGCTGGGTCTGATCAAGCGGGCGCTCGACGCCTCGGAGACGAACGACCTGAACCAGCAACTCGATCTGGAGAGGGACTTCCAGGGACAGGCCGGGCGCACGCCCGATTACATCGAAGGCGTCACGGCCTTCTTCGAGAAGCGGCAGCCCAAATTCACCGGGAGAGCCTGATGAATGCACGAGCGGACATTGCGAAGAGCGAGGCTGACGTGCTCGCCGAAGCCTGTGCGAAAACCATGTGGGCGGAGGATCAGGCGAGTCAGGGGCTCGGCATGGTCATCGAGCGCGTCGCGCCGGGAGAGGCCGTGATCTCCATGCAGATCCGGGCCGACATGGCGAACGGACACGGCATCTGCCATGGCGGCTTCATCTTCACTCTGGCGGATTCGGCCTTCGCGTTCGCGTGCAACACCTACAACCAGCGCACGGTCGCGCAGCACTGCGCCGTGACCTTCGTTCAACCCGGCCGCCGCGGAGACACGCTCACGGCTCATGCGCTGGAGCGCTCCCGAACCGGCCGCTCCGGGATCTACGACGTGACCGTCCGGGACAGCCGCGGCGAAGTCGTCGCCGAGTTTCGCGGGCACTCGCGAACCATCGCCGGCACGCTCCTCACCCAGGGCATTGATGAAAACCAATAGATAATTCTCCGCGAATGGGAGGTTCCCTTGATCCAGATACCGCTCCGCAAGCTTTCCGAACTCAACCCTCAGCCGAGCAGCCTCGACCGTTTCGAACTCGGATCGAGGGACGAACTCGCCGCCCTGCAGCGCGAGCGCATGGCATGGTCGCTGCGGCATGCCTATGAGAACGTGCCTCACTACAGGGCCAAGTTCGATGCGGCGGGCGTCCACCCGGACGATTTCAAGGATCTGAGCGATCTCGCCAAGTTCCCGTTCACCACCAAGGCGGACCTGCGGGACAACTACCCCTTCGGCATGTTCGCCGTGCCCCAGACGCAGATCGCGCGCATCCACGGCTCGTCCGGCACGACGGGCAAGCCGACGGTCGTCGGCTACACCAAGCGCGACATTGATACCTGGGCGGACGTGGTGGCCCGCTCGATCCGGGCGAGCGGCGGTCGGCCGGGCATGAAGGTGCATGTGGCTTACGGCTATGGACTCTTCACTGGTGGACTGGGAGCGCATTACGGAGCCGAGCGCCTCGGCTGCACCGTCATCCCCATGTCGGGCGGCATGACGGAGCGTCAGGTTCACCTCATTCAGGACTTCCAGCCGGACATCATCATGGTGACGCCGTCCTACATGCTGGCGATCCTGGACGAGTTCCGGAAGCAGGGCCTCGACCCGCGCCAATCCTCGCTCAAGATCGGGATTTTCGGTGCCGAGCCCTGGACGAACGCCATGCGCTCCGAGATCGAGGACGCCTTCGACATTCATGCGGTGGACATCTACGGCCTGTCCGAAGTCATGGGACCGGGCGTCGCCTGCGAGTGCATCGAGACGAAGGATGGTCTCCATATCTGGGAGGATCACTTCTATCCCGAGGTGATCGACCCGCACACGGGCGAGGTCCTGCCGGATGGCGAGGAAGGCGAACTCGTCTTCACGTCCCTCACCAAGGAAGCGATGCCCGTCATCCGCTACCGCACCCGGGACCTGACGCGTCTCATGCCCGGCACCGCGCGCGCCATGCGCCGGATGGAAAAGGTCACTGGCCGCACCGACGACATGATGATCATCCGGGGCGTTAACGTCTTTCCAAGCCAAGTCGAGGAAAAGCTCCTGACGATCCCGGCGCTGTCGGGTCACTATCAGATCATCCTCACCCGCGACGGCCGAATGGACCAGATGGAGATCCGGACTGAAATCCGGCCAGAATCCGACTATCCGGAAACCCGGAAGGCCTCGGCCGACCGGCTCGCGAAGGCCATCAAGGACACGGTCGGCATCTCCGCCAAGGTCACCGTCCTCGATCCGGAAGGGATCGAGCGTTCGCTCGGCAAGGCACGGCGCGTCATCGACCGTAGGCCGAAGGAATAGAAGGATCACATGGCCCGTACACGCGCCAACGATTACGACGAGAAGCGCCGGGCGATCCTCGATCGCTCGGCGGAGCTTTTTGCCGCCCATGGCTATGACCGCGCATCGATGAGCAAGATCGCGGAAGCCTGCGGCGTCTCGAAAGCCAACCTGTATCACTACTACAAGGACAAGGAAGAACTGCTCTTCGACGTCATCCGGTTCCACCTCGAGGAACTCCTGGAGGTCGTGGAGGCTGCCGACCGTCCTGGTCTTGAGCCGGAAACCCGTCTCAGGGAGCTCGTGGGAGCTCTGCTGGAAGCCTATCGCGACGCCGACGCCCAGCACAACGTGCAGATCAACGGCCTGCGCCTGCTGCCCGCCGAGCGCCAGGCGGATTTGAAGGCGATGGAGCGTGAGCTGGTGCGGATCTTTTCCGACGCGGTGGCGGGCGTGGCGCCCCAGCTGAAAGGGACCAGGCTGCTCAAGCCCGTGACCATGTCCCTCTTCGGCATGATCAACTGGCACTATCTCTGGTTCAAGAGTTCGGGAGATGTGACCCGCGCGGACTATGCCGAACTCGTGGCCCAGCTGATCGTCGACGGCACCCACAATCTCAGGGGGCAGCAATTCGGCGGCTCGAAACCCGTCAGAGCCGCCGAATAGGGGCAGCGCCTTTCTGAAGGCGCACCCGCCGGTTCAGGCCAGGGTTTTCTGCCGACGCGCCAACAGCTCGTCGCCCTGCGCGACGATGGCCGGCACGCTCAAGCCGAGGTCATTGAGGATCGGATGAACGTGGCTCTGCCAGAGGGCCAGAAGCTCCTCCCTGCTCTTCTGGCGCATCCCGTATTTCCGGTGCAGGTCATAGTGATCCGAAGAACTGCGGCCGAACGTGTCGGCGACGCGCGGATACCAGTAGTTCACCGACGCCTGCGCATCGACCTTGTCGTGCCCACGCTCCAGCGCCGCACGCAAGCCGTGCTCGCCGAGTTCCGCATGGCGCGTCTCGACGGGAAGGATTTCCGAAAGTGTATCGGCCAGCGGCTGGTAGGAGCAGCGGGTCAGCTCGTCGAGCTGCACCACCGTCGCCTGCCCCATCAGGCAGTTCATCACCACCGCGTCGACCCAGCCGTTGATCGGGTAATGGAAGACGTTGAGGCGCATGTCGCCTTCGGTTCGGCGGGTGCCGAGATTGGCGCTCCGGTCGAGGCGCGAGGCCCACGGATGGGCGCCGACATACTGGCTCGTGTTGGCCCCGAACTGCTCCATCAGCTCCAGGACCCGCCGCGCATGCTCGAACTTGTCGAGCACGATGCGGGTAGCGGTGATCCGCTCCTTGAGCCCAGGCGCCAGATTGATGCAATCCGCAAAGCCCGATGCGCCCGCCATCTCCGAGTCGACGAAGATCGCCATGAGCCGCATGAGCTCGCCGCGATAGCGGGGCGTGACGTTGTCTGGTGCGCTCAAGCGGCCGCCACCGGACACGAAGGTGACGAGACTCTCTTCATCGACCATGGGTCGCCCCCTCATCATTTGTCGAAATCGATCAGCACCTTGTCGGTGACCGGATAGCTCTGGCAGGTCAGGATATAGCCTCGGGCAATCTCGTAATCCTCGAGCGCGAAGTTCGCATCCATGTCCACTTCGCCTTCGACCAGCATCGCCCGGCAGGTGGAACAGACGCCGCCCTTGCACGCATAGGGAAGCTCAAGGCCCTCGCTCGTCGCCGCATCGAGCACGGACGTGGTCCCCTTCTCGAACGAGAAGGACCGTGCCCTGCCATCGATGATGATAGTAGCCTCACAGAGGTTCTTGCCGTCTTCCGCCTTTGCCTCCTCGGGCCGGCGCTGCCGGCGGCTCGGGGTCGAGGTGGCGAAGAGCTCAAACTTGATCTGACGCTTGTCGAGGCCGTGCTCTTCGAGGCTCTGGGCAACTCCCAGCATCATATCCTGCGGTCCGCAGATGAAAGCCGTGTCGATCGTGGACACGTCGACCCAGTGTTCGAGGAGCTGGTCGCATTTCTCCCTGGTGATGCGACCGTTGAAGAGATCGATATCCTGCTGCTCGCGGCTGAGGACGTGGATGAGGCTGAAGCGGTCGAGATGCTCGTTCTTCAGATCCTCGAGTTCCTCGCGGAACATGATCGAGCTTGAGGCCCGGTTGCCGTAGAACAGCGTGAACGAGGATTGCGGCTCGGCCACGAGCGTCGATTTGATGATGCTGAGCAGAGGCGTGATACCGCTGCCTGCTGCGAACCCGACGAAGTGCCTTTTGCGCTTCTCGTCGAGAGGCACGAAGAAGTTGCCCATCGGCGGCATGGCCTCGATGGTCTGCCCCGGCGCGAGATGCTCGCTCGCCCAGCTCGAGAAAGCTCCGCCCGTGACCTTCTTGATGCCGACCCGCAAGTGGGCGTCTGTCGGGGCCGCGCAGATGGAGTAGGAGCGCCGGACCTCGTCGCCGTCGATATTGGTCCGCAGCGTCAGGTACTGTCCCGGAGAAAAGCGGAATGCGTCCCTGTGCTCCTCCGGCACGTCGAGCGTGAGGATGATGGCGTCGCGTGTCTCGCGCTTAACGTCAGAGACGGTGACCGGATAGAACTTCGTCATGGGGCATCCGCTCGTTTTCAAATGCACTTGAAGTAGTCGAAGGGTTCGAGGCAATCGCGGCACCGGTACTGCGCCTTGCACGGCGTCGACCCGAATTCGCTGATCCGATCGGTGTTCCTTGACCCGCAGCGCGGGCACGCGATCACCGGCGGCTTGCGGAGGAACCTGTCGAGGGGCGAAGGCCCCTCATGCGCTTTTTCCGCCGGAGGAGCGATGCCGTAGGCCTCCAGGCGCCGCCTGCCCTCCTCCGTGATCCAGTCCGTGGTCCAGGGCGGCGAAAGGCGGCGCTCTATTCTCAGGCGGTCGATCCCGCGCGCCCGCAGGGCCGTCTCGATATCGAAGGCGATCACGCTGGTCGCGGGGCATCCGGAATAGGTCGGCGTGATGGCGACCACGAGTTGGTCGCCTGACCACTGGACATCCCGGACGATGCCGAGATCCATGACGGAGACGGCGGGCACCTCCGGATCCGGAACCTCCGCCAGCCAGCTCCTGATCTGATCGGGACTAGGACGTGTCAGGGTGGTCGTCATCGGCGTCGCGCCTCCTACCACGTGGCGTTGGGGTAGGCCCGCTGCAGGAACTGGAGATCGGCCAGAATATAGCCGAGATGCTCCGAGTGGAGCCCGCGCTTCCCGCCCCGCTGGGCCCAGCCGGGCTGCGGCAGGGTCAGCGTAGCCTCTTCGGCGGTCGCCCGCACGAGGCCGAGCCACGGCTCGTGCAGCGACGAGACATCGGGGCCCAGGCCGCTGCTGAAGATCGCCTGATCGACCTCGTCGGACTCGAACAGCTCGCCCGTGTACATCCAGAGATCGTCCAGGCCGTTCTGCATGCGGCGGTGGCTCTCCTCCGTGCCGTCGCCGAGACGGAGGACCCATTCGCGGCTGCGCTCGAGGTGATAGGTCACCTCCTTCAGCGCCTTCGCGGCGATCTCGGCGATGCGTCCGTCCTTGGAGTTCGTCAGCTCCCGCAGGAGCAGGTAGTGCCAGGCATCGAAATAGAACTGCCGCGCCATGGTGACGGCGAAGTCGCCGTTCGGCTGCTCGACCAGAAGAAGATTGCGAAAGTCCCTCGCATCCCGCAGATAGGCGAGCTTGTCGGCGTCCCGCCCCTTCCCTTCGACCTGTCCGGCGAGGTTCAACCAGAGCTGGGTCTGGCCGATCAAATCGAGAGCCACATTGGACAGGGCAAGGTCTTCCTCGATGGCAGGCGAGTGGCCGCACCATTCGGACAGGCGGTGCCCCAGGATCAGGGCATTGTCGCCGAGGCGGAGCAGATACTCGAAGAGGATGTCCTGCTCGGTCATCACATGTGCCCCAGCTCTTCAGGGATCTCGTAGAAGGTCGGGTGCCGGTAGACCTTGCTGTTGGCGGGATCGAACAGCGGTCCCTTCTCGCTGGGCGAGCTGGCCGCGATGTCGGACGCCCGCACGACCCAGATGCTCACGCCCTCGCTGCGGCGCGTATAGACGTCGCGCGCATTCATGATCGCCATCTCGGCATCGGGCGCATGGAGGCTGCCCACGTGCCGGTGTGCGAGCCCGTGCTGGCTGCGGATGAAAACCTCCCAGAGAGGCCATTCCTTCTTGTCCGTCATGATTGTGCTCCCTGTCACGCAGCCTTCGCCTTGGCGCGGGCGGCTTTCTTGGCCGCGTAGGCATCCGCGGCATCGCGGACCCAGCGGCCTTCCTCGTAAGCATTGACCCGCGTCCTCAGCCGCTGGCGGTTGCAGGGACCGTTCCCGCTGATCACCTGATAGAACTCGTCCCAGTTGATCTCGCCGAAGTCGTAATGTCCCCGCTCGGCATTCCACTTGAGATCGGGATCCGGAACCGTCAGGCCGATATACTCGGCCTGGGGCACCGTTTGATCCACGAATTTCTGGCGCAGCTCATCGTTGGAGTTGATCTTGATCTTCCATCGCATGGACTGGGCGCTGTGAACGGAATCCGCATCCGACGGCCCGAACATCATGAGCGAGGGCCACCACCAGCGGTTCAGCGCGTCCTGGGCCATCTGCTTCTGCTCGGGGGTTCCTTGCGCGAGCTTCATCATGATGTCGTAGCCCTGCCGTTGGTGGAAGCTCTCCTCCTTGCAGATCCGGATCATGGCGCGGGAATAGGGCCCGTAGGAGCACCTCTGCAGCGGGACCTGATTCATGATCGCCGCGCCGTCGACGAGCCAGCCGATGGCACCGATATCGGCCCAGGTGAGCGTCGGGTAGTTGAAGATGCTGGAATATTTCGCCTTGCCGCTGTTGAGCTGCTCCATGAGCTCGTCGCGGCCCACTCCGAGGGTTTCGGCTGCGCAATACAGATAGAGGCCATGCCCCGCCTCGTCCTGCACCTTGGCGAGCAGGATGGCTTTCCGCTCCAGCGTCGGCGCACGGGTGATCCAGTTGCCCTCCGGCTGCATGCCAATGATCTCGGAGTGGGCGTGCTGGGAGATCTGCCGGACCAGGGTCTTGCGGTAGGCCTCCGGCATCCACTCCTTGGGCTCGACCTTGATATCGGCATCGATGCGGTCCTGGAAGGCGCGCTCCTCGGGGGACATCTCCTCCTTGGACTGGACGCGATCGACGCCCGTCTTCACCATCTGTGCGTACACGGCGCTCCTCCTAAACTTCGTTGCCTCTTTGCGAATCCGGTCACGGTTCGCTCTCCGAGCGGCGGCTCAGCTATGCCCGGCATCAATCGCGACGAGTGCCTGCCGGGGTCGCAACTCCATAACGCCCGGATCGCCGTTCCCATGCAGATGGCGTCTGCTCAGCTCGGCTTGGCCTTAAGCAACAGGCAGCCAGCCCCGGAAGCCGCACGAACCGGAAGCCTGTTTAATATGTCACAAAAATTATCGTTCGCAATAATTTTTTGTAACGCATTGGCTAGAGCCTTTTTCGGCGAAGGGGATCCGGTTCGCCGAAAAACAATGCGGCGCAGCAAAGAAGAGAGCTGCATCCACCTGAGTGGAAGCAGCTCTAGGCCGCTCCCAATTCCCGAACGGGCTGAATGGCGGCGAAGCGCTTGGCGAAAGTCCTGTCGACCTTCGGCAAGGGACCCTTGTCGTTCTGGGCGTGAGTGTCGATCCACCGCTCTGCTGCGGGAACAAGTGTCTTGTAGATTTTCCCGGACAATTCCCGCGCCGCCGTTCCGATCCAGGGTTTGGGAAGGAGCTGCGGAGGCAGCAGGGGATCCTTCAGCACGGCCCGGCGGTAGTCGTGGATGAGAAGGATCCGGATCAGAAGGGCATCCAGGTCGGCGAAGGCAGCCCCCTCCTCCAGCGCATGGAGCGTTCCCGAATAGGTGCCGATGAGGCGCCCGTAGCGGTTCTCGATCTGATCGAGCGGCCAGGCGCGCGCTGCGAGCCGACGAGCGGTCAGAGGATCGGCCGGTGTCGCGGACAGGCGCAGGAACGGGCCAGTGGAATCCGACGACGGGCTGGCTGCAATGAGCAGGTCAGGTCCCAAAGCGCCGTATCCAGCCTCCGACAGTTCGGCCCGGAGCGCAGTCCGGTCCTGGGCATTTTCAAGTAGCAGGAGATCGAAGGAACCCTGCCAAGTCTGCGGCGGGTCCGCGTAGATCCGCTGCGTTGCCTCGGCGAAGGCCTCGCGCCCATGGGACGTGAGCCGATAATAGCTGTTGCGCCCCACCTTCCACCGCTCGAACCAGCCGTCGCTGACGAGGCGGGACAAGGCGGTCCGGACCAGCGTGTCGCTGATGCGGAAGGCCCGCATGATCTCGTGAAGCGAACTCAGGGACAGAACTCCGCCCCGCGGCACGACCGCGTCTCCGAATACAGTCACGATCAGCGATCCGGCCCTGATTGGAGTCCGCTCATGGAACTTGTCCAGGAGCGCTTCAACAAACGCGGTCATACTGCCTACTCCAGATCCTTCGCGGCGCGAGGCGGAACATAGTCTCTTTCTCCGTGTGTCGCAGGTACCATATCGCTGTCCAGTCGATCTCTGTCGAATAGCGGCCCGTCGCCCAGCATGGAAACTCCTTGACTAACCGACCGGTCGGTTAATAATGCCATCAAAACGCGCCCCGTCGCCGTTCTTGCACCAAACTTGCATTTCCAGGGTGTCCAGATGAGACTTGAAAGCTTCGTTCGTGGAAGTTGGATTTCACCCGGTCAGGACCTGGCCGAAGTTCGCAGCGCGGTGACGAGCGACGTCGTCGCCCAGGTCTTCAGCGGCGGGCTGGATATGGGTGAGGTGCTCGCCTATGCCCGCAAGGTCGGCGGCCCGAACCTGCGACGCCTGACGTTCCACCAGCGGGCCGAGCTTCTGAAGAAGCTCGCGCTCTATCTGAGCGAGCGCAAGGATCAGCTCTACAGGCTCTCGTACCAGACGGGCACCACGCGCTCGGACAACTTCATCGACGTCGACGGCGGCATCGGGACACTCTTCGTCTATGCCTCCAAAGGACGGCGCGAGCTTCCCAACTCGACCTTCCTGCTGGACGGCGGCGTCGAGGTTCTCTCCAAGGGAGGGAGCTTCGTCGGCCAGCATGTGATTACACCCCTGAACGGCGTTGCGGTTCACATCAACGCCTTCAATTTCCCGTGCTGGGGCCTGCTCGAAAAACTGGCTCCCGCGCTGCTCGCGGGCGTGCCGGTCGTCACGAAGCCTGCGACGATCACCTCCTACGTAGCCCATGCGCTCGTGCGGATGATTGCCGAATCCGGCATCCTTCCCGAAGGCGCCCTCCAGTGCATCATCGGCTCCACCGGAGATCTCTTCGACCACCTCACCTGCCAGGACGTGGTTTCGTTCACCGGTTCGGCCGACACGGCCCAGAAGCTGCAGCGGCACCCGATCATTGCCCGCGAGTCGGTGCGTTTCATCGCCGAGCGGGATTCTCTCAACTCCGCGATCCTTGCGCCGGATGCCGGGCCGGGCACGCCGGAATTCGACCTCTTCATCAAGGAGGTCGCCAAGGAAATGACGGTCAAGGCCGGCCAGAAATGCACCGCCATCCGGCGCGCGATTGCGCCGAACGCCCATGTGCCCGCCGTCATCGAGGCCCTGCGTGAAAGGCTCTCGAAGGTTCGGGTCGGCAACCCGGAACTCGAGAGCGTCCGCATGGGGCCGGTCGTCGGCCTCGATCAGCGCCGCGACGTCCTTTCCCAGGTGGCAAAGCTGAGGGCGGAGGCGGATCTCGTGATCGGCGATCCCGACAACTTCACGGTCGAGGGCGCGGACCGCGAGCGCGGCGCCTTCTTGCCCCCTCTCCTCCTGCATTGCCCGGATCCGATCCGCGCCACCAGCATCCACAGTGTCGAGGCCTTCGGCCCCGTCTGCACGGTGATGGGCTATGACGGCCTCGACGAGGCCGTGATGCTGGCGAATCGCGGCGACGGCAGCCTCGTCGCCTCGCTTTACACCTATGATCCCGCCACCGCTGCCGATCTCGTCTTCGGTGTGGGCGCCTTCCACGGACGTCTCGTGCTGATCGACCGGGACTGCGCCAAGGAGCAGACGGGCCATGGCTCGCCCATGCCTCACATGGTCCACGGCGGTCCAGGCCGGGCCGGTGGCGGCGAGGAGCTCGGCGGGATGCGGGGCGTGCATCACTACATGCAGCGCACGGCCCTGCAAGGTTCGCCCGCCATGCTCTCCCGCGTGACGCAGAACTGGATCAAGGGCGCGCCGACGATCGAGAAGGAGCAGCATCCGTTCCGCTACTCGTTCGAGGACCTCGAGATCGGCCAGACCTTCGTGTCCAAGGAGCGCACGATCACGTCGGAGGATATCGAGCACTTCGCCCATTTCACGGGCGACACCTTCTATGCCCATATGAGCGAGGAAGCCACCAAGGGCCATCCGTTCTTCCCGGGCCGGGTGGCGCACGGCTATCTTCTCATTTCCTTCGCGGCCGGTCTTTTCGTCGATCCGGACAAGGGGCCGGTGCTTGCCAATTACGGCCTAGACTCTCTACGCTTCCTCAAGCCCGTGCAGCCGGGTGAAGCCATCAAGGTCAGGCTCACTGTCAAATCGAAATCCCCCCGCAATGAGCAGTATGGCGAGGTGCGATGGGACGTCGAGATCATGACCGACAAGGGCGAAACGGTCGCAACCTATGAACTCCTCACGATGAACGCGGTGCGCTCATGACGACCAGCTCTTCGCCGTCATCTTCCTCCGCCGCCCGTGGGGATAAACCGGTCCGGCTCATTCCGACCTCTCCTGTAGCCTTGATCGAGATCGACAATCCCCCGGTCAATGCCACGTCGCAGGCTGTCCGGGCCGGATTGCTCGCGGCGATCCAGGAGGTCGATCGCAACCCGCAGATCGAGGCTGCTGTGATCGCCTGTGCGGGCCGGACCTTCGTGGCCGGCGCGGATATCCGTGAATTCGGGCAGCCTCCGCGCGAGCCGCACCTGCCCGATGTCGTCAATGTCCTCGAAGCGTGTTCCAAACCGGTCGTCGCCGCCATCCAGGGGACGGCCCTCGGCGGAGGCTGCGAGATCGCGCTTGCCTGTCATGCCCGTGTGATGGACCGCGGCGCCGCCTTGGGCCTGCCCGAGGTCAAGCTCGGACTGGTGCCAGGTGCCGGCGGCACGCAGCGCCTCCCCCGCCTCGTCGGACTGGAAGCCGCCATCGAGATCGCGACGAGCGGCCGGATGGTGAAGGCGGCCGAAGCCCTGAGCCTCGGCCTCGTTGATCGCCTTGCGACGAACGATCTCCGTTCCGAGGCGGCCGATCTGGCGCGAGAGCTGATCGGCAAGCCGTTGCGGCGGACCGGCGAACTCTCCGTAGCCGGCATGGACACGCAGGCGGCTCAGGCGAAGATTGCCGGCGTCCGGAAGAAGGCCAGGGGTGCCGAGGCGCCCGAAAAGGCCGCCGAGCTGATCCTGCTCGCCGCGAGCCTTCCGCTGACGGACGGCATGGCCCGCGAGCGGGATGTCTTCATGGAGTTGCGCTCCTCCGAGCAATCGGCGGCCCTGCGGCACGCCTTCTTCGCCGAAAGGGAGGTGACGCGCGTTCCGGGCCTCGAGAATATCGAGCCCCGTCCGGTTCAGAAAGTCGGCGTCATCGGAGCCGGCACCATGGGCTCGGGCATCGCCATCGCCTTCGCGGATTCGGGCTTCGACGTGAAGATCGTCGAGATGAACGAGCAGGCCCTCGCCGCTGGTCAGGCGAGGATCACGGACACCTATGACGGACAGGTCACGAGCGGCCGCATCTCGGCCGCGACGCGGGACGAGCGCCTGCAGGCGATCCGTTTCGAGATCGGCATCGCCGGCCTGTCGGATCGGGACCTCGTCATCGAGGCCGTCTTCGAGGATCTGGACATCAAGCGCGCCCTCTTCCGCGACCTCGACGCGATCCTGCCGCCCGGAACGGTGCTGGCGACGAATACGAGCTATCTCGACGTCAATCTCATTGCCGGGGCCACATCCCGTCCGGCCGACGTGATCGGGCTGCATTTCTTCAGCCCGGCCAATGTGATGAAGCTGCTCGAAATCGTCCGGGCGGACAAGACCGCGGCCGATGTCGTGGCAACCGGGCTGGCCCTGGCGAAACGCCTCCGCAAGGTGCCAGTCGTCTGCCGCGTCTGCGACGGTTTCGTGGGCAATCGCATTCTTTCGCGCTACCGTCAGCAGGCCGAATACCTGCTCGAGGAAGGCGCCCTTCCGCACGAGGTTGACGCCGCCTTGGAGGCGTTCGGCTTTCCGATGGGGCCGTTCGCCGTCTCGGATCTCGCGGGCCTCGATATCGCCTGGGCGCGACGCAAGCGCCTCGCCCCGACCCGCGATCCACGCGAACGGTATGTCGATATCGCAGACCGTCTCTGCGAGGCAGGCCGCTTCGGGCGCAAGACCGGCGCAGGCTGGTACCGCTACGAAGGCGGGAAACGCGAGCTCGATCCGTTCGTCACGTCCCTCGTGGAGGAGGCCTCGAAGCGCCGCGGGCTGACGCGGCGCCCCGTTTCCGCAGAGGAGATCCAGTCGCGCATCCGCGCCGCGATCGTCAACGAGGCCTGCAAGATCCTCGACGAACACATCGTCGAGCGGCCGCTCGACATCGACGTGGTGATGATGCACGGCTATGGCTATCCGGCGTGGCGCGGGGGGCCTCTCTTCGAGGCTGATCGCGTGGGCCTGAAAGCCATTCTTGACCAGGTGAACGAACGCGCTCACCAGGATGGGCCGGGCTGGGAGCCTGCGGCCGGACTCACGAGCCGCGCGGCCTCGGGCACGCGTTTCTATCCCTGACCCGAGCGATCAACGAAGGAGCTGAGACTATGGGCCATGCCTATCTTGTCGATGGTGTGCGGACACCGATCGGTCGCTACGGCGGCAGCCTCGCCTCGGTGCGTCCGGACGACATGGGCGCGCATGTCATCCGCGAGTTGCTGAAGAAAACCCCGTCCGTGGCGCTGGACGCCATCGACGAGGTGATCTTCGGCTGCGCGAACCAGGCCGGCGAAGACAACCGCAACGTGGCCCGCATGTCCGCGCTCCTTGCGGGGCTGCCCACAAGCGTGCCGGGCACGACCCTCAACCGCCTCTGCGGCTCGGGGCTCGATGCGATCGGCACCGCCGCGCGCGCGATCAGAGCGGGCGAGATCGACCTCGCCATCGCGGGCGGAACGGAATCGATGACGCGGGCGCCGCTCGTCATGGGCAAGGCCACGGAAGCGTTCCAGCGTTCCGCCGAGATCTACGACACCACTATCGGCTGGCGGTTCATCAATCCGGTCATGAAGGCCCAATACGGCGTCGACTCCATGCCGGAGACGGCCGAGAACGTGGCCGAGGATTTCCAGATCGCCCGCGAGGATCAGGACCGCTTCGCCCTCCGCAGCCAGTCACGCGCCGCAGCGGCCCAGAAGAGCGGCCGGTTCGCCCAGGAGATCGCGCCGGTTACGATCCCGCAGCGCAAGGGCGATCCGGTCGTAGTGGAGCGGGACGAGCATCCGCGCGAGACGAGTCTTGAGAAGCTTGCCAGCCTCTCGACTCCATTCCGCAAAGGCGGATCGGTGACGGCCGGAAACGCGTCCGGCGTCAACGACGGAGCGGCGGCGGTGCTGGTCGCCTCCGAGGCGGCCATCGAGCGCTATGGGCTGCGTCCCCTGGCCCGGATCACCGGCCTCGCCACGGCGGGCGTCGAGCCGCGCATCATGGGCATCGGCCCCGTTCCGGCGACGCGCAAGCTTATGGAGCGTCAGGGTCTCAAGATGTCCGCCTTCGATCTGATCGAGCTGAACGAGGCCTTCGCCGCCCAGGCTCTGGCGTGCATGCGCCAGCTCGGGCTTTCCGACGATGCGGATCACGTCAACCCGAATGGCGGCGCCATCGCGCTCGGCCATCCGCTCGGCATGTCCGGTGCGCGGCTCGCCCTCACGGCGGCCATCGAGATGCGCAACCGTAGCGCCCAGCGTGCCCTGGCGACGATGTGCATCGGCGTCGGGCAGGGCATCGCCCTGAGCCTGGAAGCGGTTTGAGAGCGGAATGCAATTAGTCTGAACGGCAGGGAGGCAGTTGATGACATCCTATGATCGACTGCCTCCTGCCGGCGCTTTGCTCGGAACAGGCGACGAGGAGAGCACCCAGACCCTCGTGCGCTCCTTTTCCCTCAAGGCGCTTCCCGACAGCTTCTACATCGACCCCTATCCGACCTATCGGGCCCTGCACGAAACCGCTCCGATCCACCGGATGCCGGATGGGTCGCTGTTCCTGACGCGCCATCGGGACCTCGAGGCGATCTACAAGGACACGACCCGCTTCAGTTCCGACAAGAAGGTCGAGTTCGGACCCAAATACGGCGTCGACTCGCTTCTCTTCCAGCACCACACGACGAGCCTCGTCTTCAATGATCCACCGCTGCACACGCGGGTCCGCCGCCTCATCGCGGGCGCCCTGACGCCGCGCGCCATCGCCGAGATGGAGCCCGGTCTGGTGGCCCTCGTCGATTCTCTTCTGGACGCCATGGCGGCAAAAGGAGAGGCCGATTTGATCGAGGACTTCGCAGCCGCCATTCCGGTCGAGATCATCGGCAACCTGCTCGGCGTTCCCCATGCGGAACGCGGGCCCTTGCGGGAATGGTCGCTCGCCATCCTCGGGGCGTTGGAGCCCGTCCTCTCGCGGGAAGCGTTCGAGCGCGGCGAGACGGCGGTCGGCGAATTTCTCGACTATCTTAGCGTCCTCGTGGCCGCGAGACGCGAGAATCCGGGCGATCCGGACCAGGACGTTCTGACCCGTCTCATCGAGGGCGAAGCCGGGAGCGGAGAGCGGCTGACCGAAACGGAACTGCTCCAGAACTGCATCTTCATCCTGAATGCCGGGCACGAGACGACGACCAATCTGATCGGCAACGGGCTCGAACTCATGCTGCGTTTTCCCGACGAGCGCCGGCGTCTGATCGAGGATCCGGGTCTCATCAAGACGGCCGTCGAAGAGTTTCTGCGCTTCGAGAGCTCGAACCAGTTGGGCAACCGGATCGTGGCCGAGGACACTGAGATCGACGGTGTATCCTTGCCGAAGGGCACGCAGATCACCCTCTGCATCGGCGCGGCGAACCGCGATCCCGAGGCGTTCACGGACCCGGACCGGCTGGATATCGGCCGGTGGCCGAACCGGCATCTCGCCTTCGCGTCGGGACCTCACGCCTGCGCGGGCCTGAACCTTGCCCGCCTGGAAGGCCGGATCGCCATCGGCCGCTTCCTGGCGCGCTTTCCCGCCTTCGAGGCATCGGGGCCGGCCGTTCGGGCACGGCGCGCCCGTTTTCGCGGATTCAGCGCCCTGCCCGTCCGGCTTGCCTAATCCTCAGACACGAATTCACCTTCACTCTCGACCAAGGAAATGGGGCAACGATGACCATGTTCGACAAGGCCGCCGCCGAGCAGATGCTGACAAGCGTGTTCGCCCGATGGATCCAGGAGCTCGATCTCTCCATCGAGAGCCTGGACGCCGACGGAGCCATCCTGCGCATGCCCTTCTCGGAGAGGCTCTGCCGGGACAACGGCGTCGTCTGCGGACAGGCTCTCATGAGCCTTGCGGACACGGCGATGGTCTTTGCGGTCTCGTCAGCGGCAGGCGCCTATGTGCCGATGACCACGGTGGACCAGACCATGCATTTCCTGCGCCCGGCAGCCAACGCGCCCGTACTCGCGGAGGCGCGCGTCGTCCGCCTCGGCCGGACGATGGCCTTCGGGAGCGTGACGCTCACGGCCGAAGGGGACGACCGGCCTGTCGCGATGGCGCAGATCGCCTATGCGCTGCTCGGCGGGGCGAAGTAGAGCAAGGGGGCCGTCCGCGAACGGGCAGCCCTCAGAACGGCAGGGCCACGCTGGTCTTGATCTCTTTCAGGATCACGTTGGTCCGCACGTACCGGATGCCTGGAAGCCGGAACATGAAGTTGTCGAGGAAATCGTTATAGGCCTTCATGTCGCGCACGACGACGCGCAGATGGTAATCCGCGTCGCCGGTCGTGGCGAAACATTCCAGGACCTCTGCACGGGCCGTCACCCGCGAAACGAACTCGTCCACGAACTTCGCATCGTGCCGCTCGAGGGAAACATGCAGGATCGCGGAGGTGGCGAAGCCCGCCTTCTCCCGATCCACCAGGGCCGAATAGCCGACGATCACCCCGGACTGCTCCAGGGCCCGCACGCGCCGCCAGCAGGCGGAGGTGGACATGCCCACATCATCGGCCAGATTTTGGTTCGTCGCACGTCCATCCTTCTGCAGCCGGACCAGAATGTGCTCGTCCTGCTTCTCGATCATCGCGCGCTCCTTGACCTCGGTAGGTTTTGCCAGCTGAACGCCGCTTTCGCAAGATCCTGCCGGAAGAGCCGCTTTTCCCGGAATGAATAGGAAACACCTACCGGCCGTCCAGGGTTATCCTTTTGGAGCCAGGTAATGGCGCTCCTCGTTTCGGGATCAGACCCATGGACCGCGGTACGTCGCTCGACCCCTATCAGCTTTCCGATCGCTACAACCGCCAGGAGGGCCGCGTCTTCCTGACCGGCACGCAGGCGCTCGTCCGTATCGCGCTCGACCAGGCGAAGCGCGACCGGGCGGCCAGCCTGGACACGGCCGGCTTCATCTCCGGCTACCGCGGTTCGCCTCTGGGCGGCGTCGATCTCGAACTCTGGCGCATCAAGGAGCAGCTGAAGGCGCACAGGATCGAGTTCCTGCCTGCGGTCAACGAGGATCTCGCCGCCACGGCGGTCCTCGGTTCGCAGCAGGTCGAGACCAATCCCGACCGGCAGGTGCAGGGCGTCTTCGGCCTCTGGTACGGCAAGGGCCCGGGCGTCGACCGGTCGGGCGATGCCCTGAAGCACGGCAACGCCTATGGCTCCTCGCCCCATGGCGGCGTGCTGGTGGTCGCGGGCGACGACCATGGCTGCGTGTCCTCGTCCATGCCGCACCAGTCCGATGTCGCGTTCATGAGCTGGTTCATGCCGACGCTGCATCCGGCCGGCGTCGGCGAGTATCTGGAGTTTGGCGAATACGGCTATGCGCTCAGTCGCTTCTCCGGCATGTGGGTCGGGTTCAAGGCGGTGTCGGAAATCGTGGAATCCGGGGCCTCCATCGACCTGCGTCCCCCGCGCCAATTCCGCGAGCCGGACTTCACGCCCCCGCCCGGCGGCTTGCACTACCGCTGGCCCGATCTTCCGGGCCCCCAGATCGAAGAGCGCATGGAGGCCAAGAAGCACGCCGTCTACGCCTTCGCGAAGGCCAACCCGATCGACCGACACATCTACGACATCCCGAAAGCCAGCTACGGAATCGTGACCTCCGGCAAGGCGCATCTCGACCTGATGGAGGCGCTGCGTCTCCTCGGCCTCGACGAGGCCGCCTGCCGCCGGCACGGGATCGACATCTACAAGGTCGGCATGGTCTGGCCGCTGGCGCTCCACGATGCGCTCGAATTCGTGAAGGGCAAGCGGGAAATCCTCGTGGTCGAGGAAAAGCGCGGCATCATCGAAAGTCAGTTCAAGGAATATTTCTACGACTATCCCGGCTCCAAGCCCGAGCGCATGGTCGGCAAGCACGACGAGACCGGCGCGAAGCTCATTCCCTGGACCGGAGAGCTCTCCCCGCGCTTCCTTGCCGGCGTGCTGGCAAAGCGCCTCGATCCCATCTTCCCGGACCTCAGCCTCGCGGACAGGGCGGCCACCCTCATCCCGGACCCCGAGCGCGTGATTGCCGTGCCGGGCGCGACCCGCACTCCGTATTTCTGCTCCGGCTGCCCGCACAACACGTCCACGAAGGTACCGGAGGGCTCCAAGGCCCTCGCGGGCATCGGCTGCCACTTCATGGCAAGCTGGATGGACCGGGAAACTTCGTCCCTGATCCAGATGGGCGGCGAGGGCGTCAACTGGGCGGCTTCGTCCAAGTTCACGGGTCAGAGCCACATCTTCCAGAACCTCGGCGAGGGCACGTATTACCACTCGGGATCGATGGCGATCCGGCAGGCCATCGCGGCAGGCGCCAACATCACCTACAAGATCCTCTTCAACGATGCGGTCGCGATGACCGGCGGCCAGCCCGTGGACGGGCCGGTCAGCGTCTACGCCATTGCCCACAGCGTCCGGGCCGAAGGCGTCTCCCGCATCGCTCTGGTGTCCGACGATCCGTCCAAGTTCGTCCCCGCCGACTTGCCCAAGGGTGTCACGATCCACCCGCGCGAGGACATGGATGCGGTGCAGAGAGAGCTTCGGGAAATTCCGGGCGTGACGGTCCTGATCTACGAGCAGACCTGCGCCACGGAGAAGCGCCGCCGCCGCAAGCGGGGCCAGATGGAGGACCCTGCCCGTTTCGCCTATATCAACGATCTCGTCTGCGAGGGCTGCGGCGACTGCTCGGTCGAGTCGAACTGCCTCAGCGTCGAGCCGAAGGAAACCCCGTTCGGCCGCAAGCGCAAGATCAATCTCTCCACCTGCAACAAGGACTTCTCGTGCCTGGGCGGCTTTTGCCCCAGCTTCGTCACCGTGGAAGGCGCCAGGCGCCGGACAAAGTCCGCATCGGGCGTCGATGCGGAGACGCGGGCCGCAGCACTGCCGGAGCCCGCACGACCGGATCTCCGCCGCCCTTTCGACCTGCTGGTGACCGGTGTCGGCGGGACGGGCGTCGTCACCATTGGGGCTCTCGTGAGCATGGCGGCGCATCTCGAAGGGCACGGCGTTTCTGTCCTGGACTTCACAGGGTTCGCGCAGAAGTTCGGGCCCGTACTGAGCTACATCCGTCTCGCCGAGAGGCCGGAGCAGCTCAATCAGGTGCGGATCGATCAGGGCGCCGCCGATGCCCTGATCGGCTGCGACCTGGTGGTCAGCTCCTCGCCGAAAGCGTCAGGGACCTACCGAAACGGAACCCGGGCCGCGATCAACACGGCCGAGATGCCGACCGGCGACGTGGTGCGGTTCCGGGACGCGGATCTCGCGAGCCATCTGCGCCTGCGCTCGATCGAGCGGGTGATCGGAGCCGGCAACCTGGCGACGATCAACGCCAACGCCCTTGCCGAAACGCTTCTCGGCGACACCGTCTATGCCAACATGATGATGCTGGGTTTCGCCTGGCAGCAGGGTCTCGTTCCGGTTACCCTGGAGGCCCTCGCCCGCGCCATCGAGCTCAACGGCGTGATGGTCGAGAAAAACAAGCAGGCCTTCGCGTGGGGCCGGATCGCAAGCGCCGATCCGCACTTCCTGCGGGAGGCGGCGGGCGACAAACCGCAGGCCGTCGAGACGCTCGATGACGTCATTGCGCGCCGCGTCGCTTTCCTGGCCGATTATCAGGATGCCGCCTACGCGGCCCGCTACGAGGCGAAGATCGCTCGGGTTCGTGCGGCGGAAGCGGCGCTCGGATCCGAGAGCCTGACCGACGCGGTCGCACGCTCTCTCTTTAGGCTCATGGCCTACAAGGATGAATACGAGGTCGCCCGCCTCCACATGGAGACCGGCTTCCTGGACGAGCTGCAGCGTGAGTTCGAGGGCGACTTCAAGGTGAAGTACCATCTCGCTCCACCTCTCCTGCCCTCAAAGCGCGATGCGCGCGGACGGCCGAGGAAGCATGCTTTCGGCCCATGGATCCAGAGGCCGCTGAAGCTCTTGGCCCGGCTGAAATTCCTCCGCGGAACCGCGTTCGATGTCTTCGGCTACACCGCCGAGCGGCGGACAGAACGGGCGCTGATCGGCTGGTACGAGGAACAGGTCGACAGGATCCTCAACCGTCTCGATACGGGACGCCTCCCCGATCTCGTGGCCATCGCCAAGGCCCCGATGGACATCCGGGGTTATGGGCCGGTGAAGGATGCCGCCGTCCAGAAAGTGCAGGGAGAGGTCGAGCGCCTGTGGGGACGTCTTGCCTCGGAGCCCGTCGTTGCCGTCGAGGATTCAGGCTCGAACGAACAGCGGCCTGAGCCGGCGCACGTGGCTCTGTGACATGGAACGGTCGTAACGGACGAGGCGAGGAGCCCCGTTGTCCGCATCCGGTGCTCCGCCGTTTAAGAACAGGCATCGGGCCGCCATCGTGGCGACCCGGACAGATCAAGCCGCGCAATCCGCGCTGTCCCGCCGGGCCTTCTGCCGCGGCGATCTCTCCTGCTTGAATCCACCCTCGACGAGCAGCCAGTCGCTCAGGATCCTCTTGGCCAAAGCTTCCGGGGTCAAGTCCCGGTCCATCGCGGCGCGGGTGAGGAGCCTTTCGAGAGGTTTCGTCAGCCCTATGCTCAAGGAAAGGGCGCCGAGGTCTGAAGGATCAGTCGCCATTCGCTATCCTATGACAATGTGAAAATGAACGCGAACACAGCTTTACAAAGCACCGGCACAAAGCACCGGCTGGTCATCCGGCAAAAATGCCCGGAGGTCATGACCTGACAGCGGGAGGGTCAGGGAACCAGCCTGTTTCTCAACCTTGGCCGTTCGAACGTGGCGACACTAAGGCGACCCCATGGTTTCCGGCAGCTGGATTGGAGGGTTTCAGGCCGCCTGCCTGGACGGGAACTCGGGAACGACCAGGAATTCATAAGGACCTATCCGCTCCGCCGCTTTCTCGAGCCTGCTCCGGAGTCGGAGGTGAGCCTCCTTGACCAAGCGCAGTTTCCTTGCGGTCGGCTGACAATTGGCGTTCGTGTCCGCGACGAGAGCCATGGCGGCCGCATACAGGTCGTCGGCGGCTGCTTCTATGCCCGGATTGCGTTGAAACAGGCTCATGGCGTCGATCAGATGCCGCCCCAGGTCGCGCAGGTCCGCGCGCCCGCCGCCATTCTCGATTCGGGTCAGGACAGGGGCGATCAAGGCAAGCTTTTCGTCGACTGCCTCAGCGAGGATCTTGAACGTCATTCGCCATACCTTTCGGGAACGTCCGAGCGGGAATCTCAGAATCCCGGAGAGGATGATCGCGTATGGTTAATGAGATCTTACTCAGCGGCAGAGCAAGGCTGCCGACGCGTGGGCGGCCGAGAGCGAGAGACTCGGCGTAATCCACAAGAACTGTGCACCAGGGCCGGATCAGCCCAATCTGCCTTGGAACAAAGCAGCATGCCTCAATATTGGACTCGCAGTAAGGCGTAGCAGCGATAAACTGTCATGAGAATCAAAGATGGTTCACCGCGGCAGGTGGAGACGAACAGGCTTTGATGGGTAGACAGGCTGATCCTCGGCATTTGGATCGCGGAACTCCCCCGCCTGGAGCGACTCGCTCACGAAAACAGACATTCAACGCACGCTCTTCTTCCCAGGCGCCTCTGCGCAGCGCCTGGACGGTTGTTCCTGCGCAGTCTCCAACCCAGGAGTCCTTCGTTGAGCAAGAATCATGAGAAGCAACGGCGCAAGAGTCGCCGCTCCCTTGAAACAGCGGAGGTCTTTGAGTTGAATGGCTCCAAGTTCCAAAGCGAGCGCAATCCACCCTCGATCAAGCCCCTCAACGTCACGCAGGACGAATATCTCTCCGCCCTGAAAAGCAGCCCTCAGGTGGTCGTTCTCGGCCCCGCCGGCACGGGAAAAACCTGGATTGCCGCCACCTACGCGGCTGACTTGCTCCGCCAGCGGCGCATCCGAAAGATCATCCTCACACGCCCGAACGTGCCATGCGGGCGTTCGCTGGGGTTCTTTCCGGGGAGCCTGGAGGAGAAGTTCGGCCCGTGGGCCGCGCCGGTGATCGAGGCCGTCAAGGAGCGCATCGGCAATGCCGCCTACGAGATCGCGCTCAAGAACGGCGATATCGAGATGGTGCCCTTCGAGGTGATGCGGGGCCGGTCGTGGAGAGACGCCTTCATTCTCCTTGACGAGGCGCAGAATGCGACTGCCGACGAGATGAAAACCTTTCTCACCCGGATCGGCGAGGACTGCACGGTCGTGATCAACGGCGACGTGAGCCAGTGTGACCTGCGCGAGACCTCAGGCCTGCGGACGGTCATTCATCTGATCAAGTCGAAGATGCTTCCCGTCCCGATCATCGAGTTCACCCTCAACGACATCGTCCGGTCGGGCATCTGCGAGATGTGGGTCCGGGCCTTCGAGGAAGCACGCTACTAAAGCGATGGGCACTCCGCGCGAGGCGGAGTGCCCATCATGTTCTTGTCGAACTCGTCTCAGGGAGACCGGAATCCGCTTCGGTCCGGTCAGGCCGCCTCGATGGCCCCGACCTCGCGTCCCTTGCGGCCTTCCACGATGGCGACGCGGACGGACTGGCCCTGCTCCACCCCGCTGAGACCCGAGCGCTCGAGGACCGAGATGTGAAGGAACAGATCCTTGCTCTCACCCTCGACGGACACGAAGCCGTATCCCTTGACCGGGTCGAACCACTTCACGGTGGCGGGCACCTCGGGATTCCCGGCCGGCGCCTGCGGGCGATTGCCGCCCTGGCGGGCAAATCCGCCGGATTGCCCTTGCCTGCCCTGCGGTCTGGCACGCGGAGGCTCGGGCTCGGCCGTGCTGGTATCGACGCTGATGATCTCGTTCACCTGAGGGCCCTTCTGCCCGGTGCCGATCTGAACGACGAGCGTCGTCCCCGACTCGAGCGCCGAATAGCCAGCGGCCTCGACCTGCCTGATGTGAAGGAAGGCCTCACCGGAACCGTCCGTCAGCTCGACGAAGCCGAATCCCTTCTCTGGATTGAACCATTTGACCCGAGCTTCCGTCTCGGGACCCGAGGCCGGACGGCTCATCGGTTGGCGCATCGGCCGATCTTGGGCCGGTAACGGAGCGTAGTCGCTCCAAGGATCAGCGGGTTGAGCGCCGAATTGGCGTCGGCGATCACGGTAATCATTTCCCCGGCCCATCAGGACTGCCTTCTAAACTCTCTCAAATGCATAGGGCTTATAGGCGTACCGCTCTCCGAAGCCCAGGGCAAGCCAGTAATAGGCCTCGAATGGCATATCGGACAGGATAATTCGGGGAATCCGGCCGCCAGACCGCATTTTTAGGGATAGAGTCCGCAGTGACCTGACGCGAGCCACCTTGCCCCAGTACGGCACCAATCAAGAAGAGGTCTAGAAATTCAGCCGGAGGCAAAGCTGCGGCTGTTAAAAGTTCAGCGCAGAGACTGGACCAGCCGCGCTACCCCAAAAGGGAGCGCCAGAATCGTTCCGTTTGGAGGCCGCTGAATCCCCGAACGGCGACCCAAAACGACTGCCTCTGAGGTCAAATTGACAGGCGGGTTTCATATGCCCTATTCGGAATGTCTTCGGACTGCCGTCCGAGACGAGGAGAACACTGAACCCTGCCCATCGAGGGCGGGGTTTCTTTGTTAGGGCATTCCTTCCCCGGCTTCGAGAAGCGGGTGTGCAGAAAGGCGCTCCGGTTCTCCCGGGTCAGCAACAAGGCGCTTTTTGCGTGGGGCGGGAGAGACGGGCCCAACAGACCCGTCTCCTCCATGAACGTTCGGACAGGATCACTCGGCTGCGATCAGGGACGGCGTTCCCGCCGCCTCGAGGGCGACGGCCGCCGACTGGATCACGGCCGCGAAGCGGACCGCCGTGTGGATCTCGGCGGCGCTGACGCCCGCCTCGCGCAGGATCTTCTCGTGGCTGTCGATGCACAGGCCGCAGCCGTTGATGGCCGAGACCGCCAGCGACCAGAGCTCGAAGTCGATCTTGTCGACGCCGGGATTGGCGATGACGTTCATGCGAAGCCGCGCCGGCATCGAACCGTATTCCTTGTTCGAGGCCAGATGCACGAAGCGATAGTAGACGTTGTTCATCGCCATGATCGAGGCGGCCGCGCGGGCCGCATCGAGAGCCTCGGGCGAGAGATGGGCCCTCGCCTCGGCCTCCAGAGCACCGGCGACCACGGGATTGCGGGTCGCAAGCCCGCAGGCGACGAAGAGGCCGTATTTCCGCTGGTCCGACAATGTTTCGTCCGACGCCAGCGAAGACAGGTTCAGGCGCACGTCCTTCGCGAAGGACGGGAGTTTTTCCTTGAGGCTCTCGATCGACATGGGCGTTCCTTACGCGGCCTTCAGGGTCTCGCCGCCAACCTCGCGGTTGCACGGGCAGAGCTCGTCCGTCTGCAGGGCATCGAGGACGCGCAGCGTGTCTTTCGGATTGCGGCCGACATTGAGGTTGGTCGCATAGACATGCTGGATCGTGTTGTCCGGATCGACCACGAAGGTGTAGCGGTAGGCGACCCCGTCCGGCGAGCGCACGCCGAGGCCATCGACCAGCGAGCCGTTCGTGTCGGCGAACTGCCAGATGGACAGACGGTTGAGATCCTTGTGATCCCGGCGCCAGGCGAGCTTGACGAACTCGTTGTCGGTCGATCCCCCGAGGATCACGGCGTCGCGATCCGCGAATTCACCCGCGAGACGCGCGAACTCGGCGATCTCGGTGGGGCAAACGAACGTGAAGTCCTTCGGGTAGAAGAAGATGATCTTCCACTTTCCGGGGAAGCTTGCTTCAGTGATCGTCTCGAAAGCGCTCTCGCCGTTCTCGACATGCTCATTGAACTTCGGCTTCACGCCCGTCACCGAGAACGAAGGCAGCTTCTCGCCAATACCAAGCATCTGAAATCTCCATAACCAGGAACTTGCGGCGCAGTGATGCAAAAGCCGCAGGCAAAGGTCAATACCGAACAGGGCGCCGATTGTCTCATGGCACCGGCACGAAGGATCGGGTCAGAAACCCGATCAAAGGCGGGGCTTGTTGTCAGGCGAACGCTTCCGCCTTCTCCTGCGATCGATCCAGCGTTCGACGGGTGAGGCCAGCATCGTGGCCAGGATGACGATGACCGCGCCGACGCAGAGCGACAATGACGGGACCTCCCCGAAGAACATCCACCCTGCGAACGCCGAGAAGACAATCGACAAATACCCGATGGGGGCCAGAAGCCGCGCCTCCTGCTTCTGGTAGGCCTGCAGCCAGCAATATTGACCCAGCTGAGCCAATATGCCGATGAAGACGATGCTCGGCGCCTCGCTCCACGGGATCGGCACCCAGACGATGGCTGCCGGAACCGATGTCAGCAGCGTCAACCCGACCGTGTAGAAGAGCATCAGCACGACAGTGCTCTCCCCGGCCAGTCGCCTGGTCTGAACCACCGCGATCGAGCCGAAGAAGACCGACCCGAAGGCTGCGATCAGCCCCATGTTCCACGGGATCGAATCCGGCCTGACCATGATGATGACGCCGACGAAGCCCAGCGCCGTGAGAACGAAGCGTGTTCCGCTCACGCGCTCTCCAAGCATGATCGCCGCCATGATCAGCAACATGAGCGGGCGGGTAAAACCGATGGCCGTCACCAGCGCGAGAGGCAGGGCCGCGAAAGAGGCAAAATTGAACGTCAATGCGGCCGAGTTGCATGCAACCCGGATCAGGTGCCCCCGAAGGTTCGTCAGATTCGTCAGCTTGGCGCGATGGCGCCACACGAGCGGCGATACCGATAAGAAACCGATGAGGGACCGCAGAAATACGAGTTGGATGGCCGGGTAAGTCTCACCTTCGGCCTTGACGATCGCCTGCATGGTCGTGACGAGCGCCATATCGAGCAGCAGCCATCCCGTACTGCTCCAGAGGGAAACGGTTGGGCCGCACAGGCCTGTTCCTGGGTCTGTCGGCATCTCGCTCAGGCTGGCTGAACCAGGTTGGCCAGCATCCGGAAGGCGCCGGGCACGAGCTTGTCCATCTGATGATGCAGCACGAGCGCCACATGGGTATGCCGGCCATGGCCGATCCGGGCAGAGACCAGCGCTCCCTTGAGCGGCTTCTCTCCCGGGTCGTTCAGGGAAAGCAGTTCTTCGTAGGCCGGGTCGTAATCCGCCGCGAAATAAAGGCCCCTCTCCTTGTCCCACCCCGCCCAGTCCGATGCGTCGATCGGGTTCGGATGGTTCAGGAGTGGGTGATCCGGCTTCAGGATTGTGACAGGAGCGGCCGGATCCGTGACGCGCCACCTGAGGGACGGGGATCCGATAGCGAGCCGGCGGGGCGGCGTACGGTCCGGGTCCCAGCCGTCGGTCGGCCGATGGTAGAAGGTCACCAGGTGCCCGCCAGTCTCGACGAATTCGTGCAGGCGGGCCGTTGCGGCCTTCAGGTCATGCCGAAGACCGAAAGCGAAGATGCCGACCACGATGGTCGTGAACGCCGAAAGCCCGCCTCCCGTCAGATCGGCCTCGCCGAGGTCCGTCACGTCGAGGCCCAGGCGGCGCATGTGAGCCCCGATGTTGTCGCTCCCCGCCCCGACATATCCGATGCGAGCCTTGCTCGGGAGAGCGACGTCGAGGGTCAGCACCTTCAATTCCGCAGGATCAACGAAGGCGGTCTTGTGAATGTGTGGATATGCAATTGGCCGCACGAGGCTTGCAGGGCGATCGCCGACGAGAGGCACGAGCGCCGCAACGCCGGGTTCGGCGGTCTCTGGCGGCTCGACGATCCAATCGCTGCCCTGGCGGCGGACGCTCCAGCCCTCAGGAGCCTGCCATCCTGTCGGATCCGCTCCCGCCGCATGGACTCTGACTCTGGCGGCCCGATCATCGGTCCTGACGATCGCAAGCGTAGGATCAAGCGAAAGCGAGTGCGGAGGCCCGATCCTGAACGTCTCCTC
Organism: Microvirga sp.; assembly: GCA_050789065.1. Classification (GTDB taxonomy): domain Bacteria; phylum Pseudomonadota; class Alphaproteobacteria; order Rhizobiales; family Beijerinckiaceae; genus Microvirga. The sequence goes on along the minus strand of JBOZRS010000047.1, from coordinate 148,597 downwards.
GGGATCAAGATCGACCGTGATGGATCGCTCGCCGACCTGCCCCGAGATGCGGAGGCCCGCGGGACCGTTTCCACCCATCGGATCGAATGCTTTCGGGTAGTTGTTCGTATGGGCCGCCGACGCGGGAATCTCGATCGCGTATTCGATCTCGCCGACCTCATCGGACGTCCGTGTGGCTTCAACGCCCTCCGGAAGACGAGGCACAACCGTCAGTCCTGCGATCCCGGGAGCATCAATGCGCACCTCCAGCGTCGCGCGCCCGCCCGGGTGGGATTCGCCCTTGAAGGCCGCCCGCGTCGAGTTCACGCTCGCCTCGAAGAGGACGGCATCGATTTCCCGAAGCTTGCGGTCGAGACGATGCCCGATCCGGTCAGCGGCCCCGCGGTCCAACCCTTCCCGCGCCATCTCGATCAGGCGCCCTGCCCTGCTGAGCGACAGGACGATCTTCTCGCTGTCCGGGAACGCCGCTATGGCCGTATCGATATGCTCCTGCGCCTCCCGCAGTGCCGCCGCGGCAGAATCGGTCAGGCCCGGCTCCCCGGGCAGATCGGCAAGTGTCGCGGGAAGCCCGTCACGGATGTCGCTCTCGCGGTTCGCAGGACCATCCGCATTCCGCTTGAGGTGAAGCTCCCAGCGGTCGACCGCGTTGTCGCGCCAGACGCCCATGCCTTGGGACGCATGGGCCGCGCGCGACCACTCGCCGAGTTGCCGGTAGGCCAGACCCGTTACCCTGTCCCTCGCGCCGGTCTCGACAATCACCGTCGCGGGCGGAGGCGGGGTCTCATCATCGTAGGCGTAGCTCGCCCCCGACCATGCAGGAAGGTAGAACTTGGAGACGCGCCAGGGCTGGAGACCCAACTCCGCATGGTCCGGAAATGCGCAAGGATCGGCCGCCAGTTCAAGCGCGGCCTCGGCGGCCCGCGTCATGGCACGATGATGCCCATGCTGACCGGGCACGTCGAGGAATGTCGGAATCACGATGTCGGGCCGATACTGACGATAGGCCCGGACGAGACGCTCGACGATCCGCTGCTCGCCCCAGCGCCGGAGCGTATCGTCGCCGTTCTTGGAGAAGCCGAAATCGTGAACCGGATCGTGCGGCCCGTAACCGAGCCACGCCACGTCGGCATCGATACGGCGGGCGGCCTCCTCCATTTCGGCGGTGCGCAGAACGCCCAAGGCGGCGCCGCGCTCCGGCCCGAGGGCGTTCTGCCCCCCCTCTCCTCTGGTAGAGCAGGCGACCACGGTCCGCATCCCGAACGCGAATCTCAAGGCCGCAAGCATCCCGTTGGCTTCGTCGTCCGGATGCGCGCCGGTGTTCATGACGGTCAGAACGGATTGCAGACGGCTCAACTGGCGGTGCAGGCGGACAAGCGCTGGCTGATTTACGGCGCGTGCCAAGCGGCTATAATCATCCAGCACGGGAGATCTCCTCTTTCTGGGGCTCGCGGTGATCCGCCTGAGCCGTGTCGAGCCGGGGCGTCATCGTTTCGAGAAGCGGCAAGGCGGCGGCTCCCAAGGCGGCGGTCAGCCGGCCCGTCCGTCCATGGATCAGCCGATCCTCGTTCCGGTTCCTGCGGCTCGCCACGGACAGGGGCAGCGGCTGCATGGCCTTGGTGAGATCTGCCAGAAGCTCCGGCGGGAGAGCGCCGCCGATGATGATGGCCTCAGGATCGAAAAGGTTTTCGAGCATCGCGATTTGAGGAGCCAGATAGCCCGCAGCCTCCTGAATCCAGGCGAGGACGACCGGATGCTTCTCCCGGTGCAGGCGCTCGACATCCGCATAGTCCGGATCGCGAATTCCGGCAGCTGCCAGCCTTTCGACCAGCGCATGAAAGGATGCATAGGCCTCGAGGCAGCCGTGCTGCCCGCACGAGCAGAGGCGCCCGCCCTTTTCCACCGGCACATGCCCGATCTCGCCCGCGTTGCCGTTGGCGCCACGGAACGGACGGCCATCGATCATGATCCCGAGGCCGAGGCCGCGCCCGAAATAGATCAGGCAGAAGTTTCTCAGATCCTTGGCTGCGCCGTGAAGCCGCTCGCCAACGGCCGCAGCGGTGGCGTCGTTCTCGACGGCTATGGGTGCGCCCAGCATGCGTCCGATGCTGTCGGCCGTGTCGAAGTCGAGCCATCCCGACAATGTCGTCGGTCCAACGGACGTCATGCCCTCGACATTGAACGGTCCCGGCATCACGACTCCGATCCCCAGGAGTTGGGGCACCGGAGCCTTCAGCTCCGCCTGGGCCGCTTCAATCTCGGCCTTGATGGCCGGCAGGACCGTGTCGGGATCGTTCTTCCTGAGGGGTAATGTCCGCTGGGCACGAATGCGCCCACCGATATCAACGAGGAGTGTGGAGATGTGGCCTGCCGCGACTTCGATCCCGGCGGTCATGCCTCCGTTGGGATTGACCGCGAACTGGATCGGCGGCAGGCCGCGCCCTGCCCTGAGCCGCCCGGTTTTGATGAGCAGCCCATCCGACACCAGCTCGTCGACGATATTGGAGACGGCCTGGGTGCTCAGATGAGCATGGCGCGATATCTCCATCCTGCCCACGGGCCCCAACTGGCGCACGACGTCCAGCACCACCCGTCGGTTGTGTGAGCGGTTCCGTTCCGGATTGCTTCCGATTGTCGACCGCGCCCCGGCCTTTGGTCTTCTCGCCATTCCAGCACTCCACACTGCAACGATGAACCGCCGCAATGAATAACTCAAGTGAATTATCTTATTGACAGGTCGGCTGCTCTAGGGGAGCCTTGAAGGTGGACAGGTCCACCCGTCGGCCGCCACCAGAGAACCGCCGGCGCCCATGCCCGGCAATAATGGAGAGGGATATGCGTTTTCGTCACCTGCTCGCGAGCGTTGCTATCGGCTTCGCCACCTTGGCGTCTTCGGGCGCAAGGGCCGTTGAGATCGAGTACTGGCAGTATGTCTTCGACACGCGCGTCAAGGCCATGGACCAGCTGATCGCCAAGTTCCAGGCGGCCAACCCCGATATCAAGGTCAAGCAGACGACCTTCCCCTATGCGGATTATCAGACCAAAGTCGCCGCCTCGATCATGGCCGGCCAGGGTCCCGACGTCCTCCAGCTGTTTTATGGCTGGGTCGACAATTTCATCACCGGAAAGATGATTCGCCCGCTTCGCGCGGAAGCCTTCCCGTCCGCCGACATCGAGCGGGACTTCTTCCCCATCGTGAGCGCGATGAAGCGCGGGCAGGATTATTACGGCCTGCCGACGGCGGTTCGCTCCTTGGCCCTGTTCTACAACAAGAAGGCCTTCAAGGATGCGGGTCTCGACCCCAACAAGCCGCCGCAGACCCTGGACGAGCTCGTCGCGGCCGCCGAGAAGACCACGAAGCGCGACAGCGCGGGCAACATCACCTCGGCGGGCCTGACCCTCGACATGGCCGGGCAGGATCACCAGTGGTGGCGCGAGGTGCTCATCCGCCAGTTCGGTGGCGTTCCCTATACGGATAACGACACCAAGGTCGCCTACAACGACGAGGCCGGCCTGAAGGCGCTCACCTTCTACACGGACCTCCAGAAGAAGTATAAGGTTGGTCAGGTCGGCTTCATGGACGAAGGCCAGGCGGCCTTCCGCGCCGGTCTCGCGGCCATGACCATCGACGGCACGTTCCGCCTCGGCTCGTTCAACACGATCAAGGGCTTCGAATGGGGCGTCACCGAGCTTCCGGCGAACGCGCAGGGCGTCCGCAGCAACTATGCGAGCTACTTCGCCAATGCGATCACCACGAAGGCGCAGGGTGAGAAGCTTGCCGCCGCCGAGAAATTCCTGACCTACATCTCGTCGCCCGAAGCCATGAAGATCTGGCTCGACGTGGTGGGTGAGCTGCCGGCCCGCCGCGCGGCGGCCCTGACCCCGGAAAACATCGCGCACCCGGTCTACGGGCCGTTCCTCAAGGGTCTCGAATACGCCCACACCACGCTGTTCAAGGACGAGGCCGCCCAGCGTCAGGTCGCCATCGACATGGCGAACCGCGTCCTGGTCGGCGGCGAGGAGCCGAAGGCTTCGCTGGCGAAGGCTGCGGAGGCCGAGCAGGCGATCATCGACCGCGCCAAGCGCTAAAGCACAGCCCGCGAGGAACAACCCATGTCCGTCATCGCCAATCAGGAGGCCGCCCCCGGCGGCCTCTGGTCAAGGATGAGCCTCGGCCAGAAGCAGCTGATATGGGCGTGGGGCTTCCTCGCGGTCCCGCTCCTCTTCTACACGGTGATCCGGTTCTGGCCGACACTCCAGGCTTTCTATCTCTCCGTGATGGACTGGAGCATCATGCGGCCTGCCGTCTTCGTCGGGCTGGACAACTACAAGCGGCTCCTGGCGGATCCTCTTTTCTGGCAGGTGTTCCGCAACACCTTCACGTATCTGATCCTGGGAACGCCGATCAGCCTTCTGATCTCGTTCGTGGTCGCCTATTATCTCGACCGCGTGCGGTTCATGCACACATTCATCCGCGCATTGTACTTCCTTCCGTTCCTCACCACAGCCGCCGCGATGGCGTGGGTGTGGCGCTGGTTCTATCAGCCCGTTCCCATCGGCGTGATCAACGACCTTCTTGCGGCCTTCGGCATTCCCCAGCAGCCCTTCCTCCGCTCCACGTCGCAGGCCCTGCCGGCCGTTCTGGCGCCGGCGATCTGGGCAGGCCTCGGATTCCAGGTCATCATTTTCCTGGCGGGGTTGAGAGCCATTCCGGCAACCTATTACGAAGCCGCCCGGATCGACGGCCTGTCGGAGGGCGCGATCCTGCGGAAGATTACGCTCCCGCTGCTCAAGCCGACGCTGGTCTTCCTGGTCGTCTTCTCGTCCATCGGCTTCCTGCGGATCTTCGATCAGGTCTACAACATCAACACCAACGATCCTGGCGGCCCGCTGAACTCGACCAAGCCGCTCGTGCTGATGATCTATCAGACGGCCTTCAGCTCCTATGAGATGGGCTACGCCGCAGCCCAGACGGTCGTCCTGTTCCTGATCCTGCTCGTGATCTCCCTCGTCCAACTGCGCATCATGAGAGACCGCTGATGACCGCTGCCGAATCCTCACGGGGTCTTTCCATGTCGCGGGTGAAGCCGGGCCGGATCATCGCCTGGACGCTCCTCTTCATCGGCGGCGTCATCATGGTGACGCCCCTTCTGTTCATGCTGTCCACCTCCCTCAAGGATGCGTCCCAGGTCTACGACCTGCGTCTGGTGCCGGCGGCACCGACGCTCGACAATTACTGGGAGATCCTCGGAGACGGGCGGTTCGTGCGCTGGTTCGTCAACTCGATGGTGGTGGCAGTGATCGTCACCCTATCGAACGTGTTCTTCGACAGCCTCGTCGGATACACGCTCGCGAAGTTCAGGTTCCGGGGCCGCTACGTCGTCTTCATCGCCATTCTGTCCACCCTGATGATCCCGACCGAGATGCTGGTTCTGCCCTGGTACCTCATGGCGAGCCAGTTCGGATGGCTGGACAGCTATTGGGGGATCATGTTCCCGGGCATGATGACCGCCTTCGGCACCTTCCTCATGAAGCAGTTCTTCGAAGGCGTCCCGGACGACTTTCTCGAAGCCGCGCGGATCGACGGCCTGAATGAGTTCACGATCTGGTGGAAGATCGCCATGCCGCTCGTGACCCCTGCCCTGTCGGCGCTTGCCATCTTCACGTTCCTGGGCAACTGGACCGCGTTCTTCTGGCCTCTCATCGTGACGACGAGCGCCGACCTCTACACGCTGCCCGTCGGGCTTTCCAGCTTCGCGGTGGAGCAGTCCATCCAGTGGGAGAAGATCATGACCGGCGCGAGCATCGCCACGCTTCCCACCCTGATCATCTTCCTGTTCCTCCAACGCTACATCGTCCGAGGCGTGATGCTGGCCGGACTTAAGGGTTGAGCCGATGACCGCAAGCTCCTTCCAGGACGCGTCCACCTTTCCCGATCCGGTCTACAAGGAGACCGTTCTGCGTCCCCTGTTCGACGGGGCCAAGGACCATCACGTCGACGGCTTCCGCCGCATCGACCGGGCTCACCTCGTCATGCTCCACGAAACCGGGATCCTGACGATCGAGCAGGCCCGCCCCATCGCCCAGGCGCTCGAAGCCATCGACCGCGATGTCGACGTGAGCAAGCTCACCTATACGGGCGAGGTGGAGGACTTCTTCTTTCTGATCGAGAAGGAGCTTCGCGCACGGCTGGGTCCCGATCTCGCCGGTCGCCTTCACACGGCCCGCTCCCGCAACGACATCGACCACACCCTGTTCAAGCTCGGTCTCAAGCAGCGCATCGATCCCCTGCTCGAGCGGCTGGTGCGTCTGGCCGAGGCCCTCGCGTCCGTGGCGCAGCGGGAAAGCAACACCCTGATCGTCGCCTATACGCATGGCCAGCCGGCGCAGCCGACCGTATTCGGCCATTACCTTTCGGCAGCCCTCGAAACGCTGCTGCGAGACATCGCCCGCCTGGAGGCGGCCCGCGACATCGTCGACCAGAGCCCGATGGGCGCCGCCGCCATCACGACGAGCGGCTTTCCCATCGACCGGCACCTGATGGCCCACCTGCTCGGCTTCAGCCGCCCGCTCCAGAACTCCTACGGGTGCATCGCATCGGTCGACTACATCACGTCGACCTACGCGGCGCTGGAACTCATCTTCCTGCATCTCGGCCGCCTCATCCAGGATCTCCAGTTCTGGACGAGCTTCGAGGTCGGGCAGGTCTACGTCCCGAACGCCTTCGTGCAGATTAGCTCGATCATGCCGCAGAAGCGCAATCCCGTTCCGATCGAGCACATGCGGCATCTGTCGTCCCAGACCGTCGGACGGGCGCACGCCATGCTGACGATCATGCACAACACCCCCTTCACCGACATGAACGACAGCGAGGGCGAGAGCCAGGGCTTCGGCTATGGCGCCTTCGAGAGCGGCGCGCGTGTCCTTGAGCTGCTGACGGCTCTCGTTCCGTCTCTGCGCATCAACCCCGATCGGGTGCGCCAGAACATCCGCCGGAGCTGCATCACCGTCACGGAGCTCGCGGATAGCCTCGTCCGCCTGGAAGGATTGTCCTTCCGCGAGGCGCACGAGATCGCGGCCGAGGTCGCGCGCGCCGTGGTGGCTGTCGGAGGGGATATCGCGGTCGATGGATACGATGCCTTCGAGAAGGCTTTCAGGCATTGTGCCGGTCGCGACACGAAAGTGGACAAGGCCCGGTTCGCGGAAATCGTTTCGCCGGAGAACTTCGTAGCCGTTCGCGACCGGTTCGGCGGTCCCGCTCCTGCGGCCCTCTCGCAAGCTCTGTCCGGATACGACCAGGACATTGCCGCCATCAGGAGCCGGATGGAAGACGCAAGGGTTCGGGCGGAAGCCTCCGCCGAAGATCTCCGCTCCCGTTTCACCGCACTTCTTGGAGCTCGCTAATGGCGACCATTGAAATCGATCGCCTCGTCAAGAACTATGGGCGCACCACGGTAGTCCACGGGATCGATCTGTCGATTCAGGATGGCGAGTTCGTCGTGCTGGTCGGCCCCTCGGGCTGCGGCAAGTCGACGACGCTGAGGATGATCGCCGGTCTCGAGGAGATCAGTGGCGGTCAGATCCGGATCGACGGCCGGGTCGTGAACGACCTTCAGCCCAAGGACCGGAACATCGCCATGGTGTTCCAGAACTACGCCATCTACCCGCACGTCACCGTCGCGGACAACATCGCCTTCGGGCTCTATCGCTCGAAGCTCTCGAAGAGCGAGAAGCGGACCCGCGTGGAGCAGGTGGCGCAGACTCTGGGCCTCTCGCACCTCCTGGATCGCCGTCCTTCGGCCCTTTCGGGCGGACAGCGGCAGCGGGTCGCCATCGGACGCGCCATGGTGCGCGACCCGTCGGCATTCCTGTTCGACGAGCCGCTCTCCAATCTCGACGCGCAACTTCGGACGCAGATGCGCATCGAGATCAAGCGGCTTCACCACAGGCTCGGCACCACGTCGGTTTTCGTGACCCACGATCAGGTCGAGGCGATGACGATGGCCGACAGGATCGTGGTGATGCGCGAGGGCAGGATTCTGCAGGTCGGCTCGCCTCTCGAGCTCTACGAGAATCCCGTCGATGTCTTCACGGCCCGTTTCATCGGAAGTCCGACGATGAACCTGCTGCCTGCCGTCCTGCGGGAGGACCGGGCCGAGCTGTCCGGTGGCGGATCGGTCAAGGCCCCCGCCTCGGCGACTGCGCCTGAGATCCTGGTCGGCGCCCGTCCGCAGGATCTCCTGCCGATGAACGCCGCGAATGCTCCGGGCCTCACCGTGTCGGGCACGGTTGCCGTCGTGGAGACCCTCGGGTCCGAAACGCTCGTCCACATCGAGAGCGCAGGCGAAACCATCATCGGCTCGGCCCCCGGACGGCAGATCCCGCGGGTCGGCGATCAGATGACCCTGCATGCTCCCGCCGACCGGCTCTACTACTTCGACAAGGCGACGGAAAAAGCACTGGTAGCCCGATGATCGACAAGTCCACCGAACGGAACAAGGTTTTATGCCTCGGGCGGACCTATTGCGACATCATCTTCACAGGCCTGCGTGAGATGCCGGCGCTCGGCCGGGAGCGCTTCGCGGACGATGTCACCATTACGGCAGGCGGAGGGGCCTATATCACGGCAGCGCATCTTGCGGCGCTCGGCCGTCCATCGGCGCTCCTTACGCGCCTTGGAACCGATTGCCTGTCAAGAGGGCTGGACGCGGAGCTCGAAGCGAGCCGCGTCGATCTCTCATTCGTCGAGCGCAGCCAAGATGCCGGCCCCCAGCCGACCGTCGCTCTGATCAAGGACGGCGAGCGCGCCTTCGTTTCCAGGCGGGCGGGCGTGTCTCGCCCCGCAACGCTGGAGCGCGCCCTGTCCTCCGGGGATGTCGCACATCTGCACATCGCGGAATTCGCCACTCTCAAGGAGAATCCCGACGTCGTCGCCTTGGCACGGCAGCATGGCCTGACCGTTTCGCTCGATCCGAGCTGGGATGATCGCCTGATCCGCCAGGATTCGGGTTTCTTCAAGACATGCGCGGGAGTTGACGTCTTCTTCCCGAATCTCGAGGAAGGAGAGGCCCTCACGGGTGAAAGCTCACCGGAGTCGATCCTCGACCGCCTGACCCTGCATTTCCCGCTGGTCGTGCTCAAGCTCGGCGATCAGGGCGCGATGGCATCCACCGGTTCGACGCTTCATTCCGCTCAAGCGCCTGCCGTCGATGTCGTCGACACAACGGGCGCCGGCGATGCGTTCAATGCCGGCTTCCTGCATCAATGGTTGCAGACCGAAGACCTCGCGAAGAGCATGGCCGCGGGCATCAGGACGGGCGCGCTCTCCGTTCAATCGGCAGGTGGAGCGCCCAGCGGGGCACGCTCTCGCGCTTGTTAGGAGCAGTGCGTGGGGGCAAGCACTGCTCCCCACTCAGGCGGCCACGGCTATTTCCGTCAGAAGCGACACAACCCTGTTCGAGGGGACGGGTTGGGAGAAAAGGTAGCCCTGCACTTCGTCGCACTCCATCGCGCGCAGAATATCCAGCTGCCGGCACGTCTCCACCCCTTCGGCCGTGACACGCATTCCGAGATCATGAGCCAGTTGCACGAGCCGGGTGACGATCGCCCTGTCGCGCCGCTGCTCACAAAGACCGTGAACGAAGGACCGGTCGATCTTCAGCCGGCTGATCGGCAGGCTCTTGAGCTCGGTCAACGACGCGTACCCGGTCCCGAAATCGTCGAGAGCGATCTCGACGCCGGCCGCATGGAGCCGGACAAGGCCATGCTTGATCCGCTCGGCACGCCGCCCCAACAGGATGTTTTCCGTGATCTCGACGCAGAAGGTCGCAGGGCTCAGTTGCCTGGTGGTCAATTGTTCGAGGAAATGATCGACAAAAACTTCCGTTCGGAAATCGGAGGCCGACACGTTGATGGCTATCTTCCCGAAGGAAGCTCCGATGCTTCTCCATGAAGCAGCCTGGTCGAGAGCGCGGTCCAGCACCAATCGTCCAATCGACGCGGCAAGACCCGGATCCTCGAAGACGCTCTCGAAGCGTCCGGGCCCGATCAGGCCGATGACGGGATGGCGCCACCGCAGAAGGGCCTCCAGCCCGCTCGGCCTTCCCGTCTTCAGAGACACCACGGGCTGGTAGAACAGCTCGAACTCATCATGCCTGAGACCCGCGCTCGCGCGCTGGCGCATCTCCATCTTCCGTTCGACGGCCTCCCCCATGCTGGGCTCGAAGGCGACCATCCGGTCGCCGCCGACGGCCTTGGCCTGATAGAGCGCAATATCGGCATTCTTGATGATCTGGCTGGCATCGGCTCCATCGCGCGGACAGAACGCGACTCCGATGCTCACATGGGCTGCGCGGGGCACGTCGGCGATCGATACGGGCTGGCGCAGCGCCTCGAGCACATGATCGGTGAGCATCCGAAAGCTGTCGTCGCAGACCTGTCCGGGGAGGATCAGCGCGAACTCGTCACCTCCCAGGCGGGAAACCGTGTTGGCGGGCCCAAGCACCGCCGCGAGACGCGAGCCTACGGCCTGCAGGAGCTCGTCACCGAGGGAGTGGCCGAACGAGTCGTTGATCTCCTTGAAGTTGTCGATATCCAGAAGCGCGAACGCGAACTGCTCTTGTCGCGTGCTGGCCTGAGAGACCGCGAGCTCAAGCTGGCGCATCAGGGCCGAACGGTTCGGCAGTCCCGTGAGGGAATCGATATTGGCGTGCTGCCAGAGGGTCGCCTCGGCCTGCTTCTGCCGCGAGATATCGAACCGGATGGAGATGTAGCCGGTTATCTTGCCGGAAGCGGCCCGGTGCGGAACGATGGTGCTGTCGACCCAGTATCGGCGACCGTCCTTCGCCTGGTTGCAGACCTCCCCGTGCCAGATATCTCCGCGCGCGATTGTCCGGTACATATTGCGAAAGAACTCGCGGTCATGAACGCCTGATTTAACGATCCGGTGATCGGAACCGACAAGCTCGTCGCGCGAATAGCCGCTCACCTCGCAGAACTTCGAGTTGGCATAGATGATGGTCCCGCGCGTGTTCGTGATCGAGACGAGCGCCGCCTTGTCCAGCGCGGTCTGCTGGAAAGCGGGATCACATTGCATCTGGCTCAGGATTATTTCGTCATTCGTTAGATGTCCGGGGGAAGACATTTCACTCATCAAATATGCATTGAACCGGAAAGACATGGGTCAGCGGCACCTTGGGCAGGGGGCAGATGACGTTCCGTCAGCGCAAGACGAGACCCCGGCTCACGCACGGCGGCATTGAGCCAGATCAATCCGTGCGGATTCAGCCCCTATCGATGATGTAGGGTTGTGGATAGCTTTGCATGAATGACCTGGCTTCGATCTCAGATCGTGGGCCGGGCATCCCCCGCATGCGGGCGAATCCGTTCCGTATGCACGTTGTTGATCTGCCGCGACAGCCTCCTGCTACGCCCTGTCATGACCGAAGACCTCGCGTCTCCGTCCGGCGGCAATATTGCTCCGGTATTGGAACCCGGCCTCACCGGTCAGGAACCCATTGGAGAAGGAGATGCCCGCGCACAGGAGGTCCAGGGCATGCTTGCCCTCTGCGGGATCCAGCCTTCCGTCCGCGACGTCCCGGAACACCTTGGCGACGGCCACCATATCGCAGACCTGCGGCGAGAGCCGGCATGAAGCAATGCCGAGCGCGGCGAGATCCGGCAGGCTTTCGATCAGGTTGGCATAGGTCGACGAGAGCGTCTGAACTCCATTCACGGCGAGAAAGCGTTGACCATCGAGCGTGTCGGTCGGCAGGCCATCCGGATCCTTGCCGCAGACGAACTGGCAATTGTCCTTCGTGAGCTTGTGGAGACGCGCATGATAACAGCGCGCCGAGATCGCAAGCGGCACCCGGCCGAAGGACCACGCTTCCAGATCGAGATCAGGACAGGCCTTCGCCAAAACCGCCATGGACGAGGAAGGCAGTTCGGGAGGCAGGCAAACCCGCCGCGCCCCATTGCGGGCGAGCCAGGCCAGGGTCGCTTCGTTGTAGACATTGACGTAAGGCCCGATCGCGTGCGGCCGCCCGGCCAGATGCACAAGGCCGGTCATGTCGTTGACCTCAACGAGGCAATCGGCCTCCTGCGCCAGCGAAGCCAGCTGCTTGCGCTCCCTCTCCAGGGTCACGAGAGCAAGCGAGCTGAGAAGCACGCTCTTCCCGGCCCGGGTCAGGCGCTCGACCACCTCCGGGATCATGTCCTGGAAAAAGGGAAGACGCTTCGAGCAGACGACCTCGCCCACGCAGACGATGTCCACTGGCGCCTCGTCCGCGATCCGGAAATAGAAGTCCCGCCAGACGGTAGGCTCCCAATTGTACAGAACCGGTCCAAGCGTGAGTTGCACGGCCATTCTCCCTTTCCGGTTCAGCGCCAGGTCTTGCGGTAGGCGCCGAGCGTGTTGCTCTGCCCTTCGCTCATCGACTGAAGCACGCCGGCCGGGATGGGCCGCCCGGCATCCAGAGCGGCCAGAGCTTCGCGAAACGAGCGAACCACATTCTCGATATAGGCGCGGCTGCGCTGCCTGCCCTCGATCTTGAGCGCCGTCACGCCTGCATTCCGCAACCCCGGAAGGAGCGTCGCCGCATCGAGGCTGACGGGATCCTCGAAGATGTAGCCGCTGGCCATCTCGGTTCTGAAACGCCCCTTGCACAGGGTCGGGTATGCCGCCGGCTCGTCCTTGTCGAACGTGTTGATCGTGAAGCCGCCGAGGCGTGACACCACCGTGCCGTTCTTGTCCTCATAAGCCACGTGACTTGCGGGCGAGCACACACCGTTCATGTTCGGGGAAAGACCCGTTGCGAAGGACGACAGGGAGCAGCGCCCTTCTGCCATCACGCACAGCCCGCCGAAGACGAAGACCTCCACCTCGCATGTCGTCGCCCGCGTGATCGCTGCGATCTCCGGCACGCTGAGCACGCGCGGCAGGACCACGCGCTTGGCATTGAACTGCTCGACATAGAAGCGGATCGCGTCGGGATTGGCAGCCGCGGCCTGCACGGAAACATGCAGGCGGGTCTCCGGGTAGCTTTCAGCCGCGTAGGCCATGAGGCCGACGTCACAAAGGATGAGGGCATCCGCTCCGGCCGTCACCGCATCGTCCACGGCCTTCCGCCACAGGTCCAGAGCACCGGCGCGGGGAAACGTGTTGATGGCCACCAGCACCTTCGCCCCACGCCGATGAGCGTAGGCCACGCCCTCGGCAAGCTCTTCGGGACTGAAGTTGAGCCCGGGAAAATTGCGAGCGTTGGTCTCGTTGCGAAAGCCGCAATAGACCGCATCCGCGCCGGCATCGACGGCGGTGCGCAAGGAGGACGGCGTACCCGCCGGACAGATCAGTTCCACGACGAAGCCCTCCCTTGCGCACTGCGGGCGCCGTCAGGTCCGCTGCCCGCATTCGCCTTTTTCTGGTGCCGCAGCAACGCCTCTCCGAACTGGCCCAGAGGACCGAGCAAGGCTGCCCCTTCGCGCAGGACGTCGACTCCCGCATCATCCACGGCATTGCGGAGCGCGAGCACCGCCTCGATATCGCCCTCGACGACGATGGCCCGCGAGAAGAACAGCGCATCGCCGTCGTAGGACCCGTCGACCATACCGATGAGAGCCAGAAGAGGTCCTGAAATCCGCGCATCGAGCCGGACAGGAAGAGAGCGCACGACCGTGATCCCCGGGGCACGCGGCGCCGTATCCAGAACGAAAGCGAAGGGCAGATCGGATGGGCACAGGCCGTAGCGCTTGCCGGCATAGGTCCCAAGGCGCTCGAACATGCGCGGGTGCTTCCGCACGATCCGGCGCATCACGGCGGACAGGAAGAGTTGCAGCGGGTGCAGAGGAAGGGGCCGCAAAGCGGTGGAGACGAGAGGCGGAAGGGCCGCCACAGGGGTGGGCAATGTCGTCATATGAGCATCCTTGAGGCTCCTCTACAGGCAAAGGCCAAGCTTGTATTTGAGCCAGAGCAAAGACACGGGCGCCTCCCTGCCGCAACGAAGCGGACCATGCGCCGAGGATGCCGATGTTGAACCGCGACCTGCCCCTGTTCTCGGATCTCCGAGACTTCGTGGCCTTTCTCGAGGCCAGGAACCAGCTCGCCCGAATCCGGGAGCCGGTCTCCGTGGCCCACGAGATCACCGAGATCCACCGGCGCGTTCTTCGCGAGCGTGGACCCGCCCTCCTCTTCGAGCAACCGATCCAGCCGGATGGGCGGCCTGCCGACATGCCGGTCCTGGTCAATCTCTTCGGAACCGTCGAGCGGGTTGCCTGGGGTCTCGGCGTCGAACCGCGCAACCTGCAGGCCCTCGGAGAAACCTTGGCCGAATTGCGGGAGCCACGCCCGCCTCAAAGTTTCTCGGACGCCTGGAGCAAGCTCCCCCTGGCGAAGGCCGCCCTCACCATGCGCTCCAAGGAGGTCAGGAGTCCGCAACGGATCGTGCTGACGGACGACGCCGTCGATCTCGGGCGACTGCCGGTGCAGATCTGCTGGCCCGGCGAGCCGGCTCCACTCATTACCTGGCCTCTCGTCGTCACGCGCCCGCCGGAAAGCACCTGCGTGGACGATTACAATGTCGGCGTATATCGCATGCAGGTGCTCGGGCGGAACAAGGCCATCATGCGCTGGCTCGCTCATCGTGGCGGAGCCCGCCATCACCATCGCTGGAGAGCGCTCGGCGAGCCGATGCCGGTGGCCGTGGTGATCGGAGCCGATCCATCCACCATTCTGTCGGCGGTTCTGCCCCTTCCGGAGACCTTGTCGGAGCTGCGCATCTCGGGCCTTCTGCGCGGCCAGCGCCAGAGGCTCATGCCCTGCGTAAGCGTGCCGCTTCAGGTCCCGGCCGAAGCGGAAATCGTCATCGAAGGCTTCGTGTCGGCACACGAGACCGCACCCGAAGGACCGTTCGGCGATCACACGGGATATTACAATGCCGTCGAGCCCTTCCCCGTCCTGCAGGTGACGGCCATCACCATGCGCCCCAACCCCATCTATCTCTCGACCTTCACCGGACGGGCGCCGGACGAGCCGTCCTGCATCGGCGAGGCGCTCAACGAGGTGTTCGTTCCCATTCTCAGGCGCCAGTTCCCGGAAGTGCGGGACGTGTGGCTACCGCCGGAGGCCTGCTCCTATCGGATCGCGGTCGTGTCCATCGCGAAGCGCTATGCGGGGCAGGCCCGCCGTGTGATGCTCGGCCTGTGGTCTCTTCTCCCGCAATTCACCTATACGAAGCTCCTCATCCTGGTCGATGAGGACATCGACATCCGCTCGTGGGACGACGTGATGTGGGCCGTGGCGACGCGCTCGGATCCGTCCCGCGATCTCGTCACCATCGGGGACACCCCCATCGACTATCTCGATTTCGCCTCCCCGAAGGCCGGGCTCGGCGGCAAGCTCGGCATCGACGCCACGAACAAGATCGCGCCGGAGACGGATCGCGAATGGGGTGAGGTCCTCACGATGGATCCGGCCGTCGCGGCCCGGATCGACGCGATCTGGCCCCAACTCGGACTGGGCCAGCCCCCTCTCAGGAGAGCGTCATGACGATGTCGCCCCGTGTCGTGATCGGTATCAGCGGCGCATCGGGCGCCATGCTCGGCATCCGGATCGTCGAGCTTCTCGTCGCGTCAGGATGTGAAACGCATCTGGTGGTCTCGCGGAGCGCGGAGCGGACGATCGCTCACGAAGCAGACTCCGACGCGCTGGACCGGCTCAAGGCCATCGTGTCCCGCTGCCACCCCGTCGACGACGTTGGCGCGACAATTGCCAGCGGATCTTTCCGCACCGCCGGAATGATCGTTGCGCCCTGCTCCATGCGGACCTTGTCGGCCATTGCGAACAGTTCGGCAGACAATCTCCTCGTGCGCGCGGCCGACGTTCACCTGAAGGAGCGTCGGCGTCTCGTACTGCTGACCCGCGAGACTCCGCTGCACCTGGGACATATCCGCATGATGGCGGCCGCGACCGAAATCGGAGCCATCATCGCTCCACCGGTTCCGGCTTATTACCGCAGACCTCAATCCGTGATGGAAATCGTCGATCACACCGCGCGGCGGGCCATCGATCTGCTCGACCTGGACATTACGGCCTTGGCTGAACCATGGGATGGCCTCGGGTAGGTTGCAGGAAACCGCCCTTCACGACCGCCATGCGGCCGCGGTCACGAGACGTTGCTCGTGCATCCTGAGGTCAGTTGCTCCGGATCGAGGCTGCGTCGGCAGTAACCGACCGCTGCACAACCGGAACATCCGAGCACCGGCTCAACCACTTGCTCCTCATGAGAAAGCAAGATCGCGGGCCGCCTCATACGCTCATTCGCCAGCGCAGTCATCTGCGACGCACGGACCTCCTCGTCACCGCCATCGATCCCGTTCGCCTGCTGCCAGTCCGTGCCTGCACAATCCATCAGAAGCTCCTCTCGGTCCTGATGAGGTGCATGGCTTGGCCGTTGCAGACATTGATCTGTCGCAATCGAACCTGTGAAGTGAATGCTCCGGACTGAATTGCGGATCGGATGTCGCTGGCTCAGCGCATTCTTCTCTCAACCGGCACAGCGCCCCTGCTTCGGCCGCATGGGTCACAAAATATTATATTGCCAAGCTGAATCGCCCTGCCCTGATTGGCGTTTGTCCTACAGGATTCTCGGCGCCCGGAGATACCGAATGAATGACGATGATGAGGACGAGCTCAGAACTGTCGTATTGTCGGTGGGCACAGCCGCAGGATTGAGCGCTCTCGGGATCCTGATCGCAGTGGCTGCGGGAATGGCTTGAATCTCTCAAGGCACCCGGAGCTTTGAATCCTGCAGAAGCGTTTAGGCGGTTCGAGAGCAAATCGAAATCTGCGCCACTCTCCACCTCTTCGAACCTTTACTTTCAAGGGAGATGGTGGAGTGGCGCGCCCTACGGGACTCGAACCCGTGTTTTTGCCGTGAAAGGGCAACGTCCTAGACCGCTAGACGAAGGGCGCTTGGTTCGGGGCGGTGCCGCCGAAGTGGGCGGACATATAGATGGGTTCGTGACGCATCGCAAGCGCCTGAGTGAGATTTATTCCGGCCTTGCGGCGTCCATGATCCGCAGCTCGACCTTTTCGTTGCCGCCCCAACGGTCGATCGACAGGGTGCCGGCCACGTGCAGGGGATTGCCGATGGCCTGGGACAAGGCGTTGCCGAGCGGCTGCCCGGCCGCCCGGAAGGCGATTCCCCCGATGAAGCTGCCGTCGCCGCCCCGCAGCTTGACCCGCATGTGCCCGCCGCTGCCGACCTCGCGGGTCTCCACAACCCGGTGCTGCGGAAAGACGAAGACCGGCTCCGGCTGGCCCGAGCCGAACGGCCCTGCCCTGTCGAGGGCGGTCACGACGCCGGGCTGCGCCCCGGCCGCCGTGAGGGTGGCGTCGATGGCGAAATGGTCCTTGAGCCGCACGCTGTTGACCGGCTCGGTGAGCTTTTCGGTGATGAAGGCGAGGAAGCGCTCCAGATCGGCGGCCTGGATCGTGACGCCTGCGGCCATGGTGTGGCCGCCCCCCTTGATCGCGAGGCCTGTCTCGACGGCGGCCCGCACCGCATGGCCAAGGTCGACGCCCGGCACGGAGCGGCCGGAACCGGTCGCCGTCCCGTCGGGATTGAGCGTGAAGGCGAAGGCCGGCCTGCGGAAACGCTCCTTCGTGCGGGCCGAGATCAGGCCCACAACGCCCGGATGCCAATCCGCCGAGGCCGTGACCAGGACCGGCAGGTCCGGATTGCGATCCAAGGCAAAGAGGGCTTGGGCCTCAGCCTCCGCGACGGCCGCGACCTCGATGGCCTGACGCTCCCGGTTCAGCCGGTCGAGCTCGGCCGCCAGCTGGCCCGCCTGAACGGTGTCCTCGGTCAGGAGCAGCCTGGAACCCAGAGCCGCATCGCCGATGCGGCCACCTGCGTTGATGCGCGGTCCCACCAGATAGCCGAGATGCCACGCTTCCGGAGCACCGGCTAGCCCCGCCGTATCGAGCAGCGCGGCGAGGCCCACCCGGCGGCGGCTGCGCATGATGGCAAGGCCCTGGCGGACAAAGGCGCGGTTGAGGCCGACGAGCGGCACCACATCCGCCACGGTCGCCAGCGCCACGAGGTCGAGGCTGCCCATCAGGTCCGGCTCGGCACGGTTCTGAAAGAAGCCGCGGGACCGAAGGACGCGGTTGAGGGCGACCAGAAACAGGAACACCACGCCCGCCGCGCAGAGATGCCCAAGCCCGGACAGGTCGTCCTGCCGGTTCGGGTTCACGATGGCGAGGGCCTCAGGCAGCTGCTCCGGAGCCTGGTGGTGGTCGAGAACGATGGAATCGAGGCCCAGGCGCTTGGCTTCGGCCAATGGCTCGATGCTGGCGGTTCCGCAATCGACCGTGACGAGAACGTCCGCTCCCTGCTGCTTCAGCCCCCGGATGGCATCCACGTTGGGACCATACCCTTCCGTGATGCGGTCCGGAATGTGGATGGCATATGCGATGCCGCAGGCGCGCAGATATTCCGCCAGGAGGGAGGCGCTGCACGCCCCGTCCACGTCGTAGTCGCCGAAGATTGCGACCTTCTCGTTGCGGATGACGGCGTCGGCCAGCCGGGCGGCGGCGGCCTCCATGTCGGTCATGAAATAGGGGTCCGGCATCAGGTCGCGCAGGCGGGGGTTGAGAAAACCTTCCGTCTCGTGAATACCCACGCCCCGCCCCGCGAGCACCCGCGCAAGCACATCCGGCAGGCCGTGGGTCTGCGCGATGGCGAGGGCGATGGTACCTTGCGCCGCGTCGCAGCGCTCGACCCAGGTCCGCCCGAGGGCGGAATTGGTCACGCCCAGGAAGGGCCTGGGCAGGGAAAGAGGAGATGATTCGGTCACGTCGGGGAGATTAACCTGAAATTCGGTCAAAACACCCGACGGTATTGGATGAAGCCGCTGCGCTGGGCCACTTTGTCGTAGAGCGCCTGGGCCGTGACGTTCGTTTCATGGGTCAGCCAGTAGACGCGGCTCGCCCCATCGGCCTTCGCCTTCTCGTAAACCGCCTCGATGAGGGAGCGCCCGACGCCGCGCCCCCGCGCCTCTTCCGCCGTGAAGAGATCCTGGAGATAGCAGTAATTCCCGACGCTCCAGGTGGAGCGGTGATAGAGATAGTGAACGATGCCGACGATTTGGCCGTTCAGGATAGCCGCGAGTCCGTACATGGGCTCCAAGGGATCGTTGAGGCGCCGCCACGTCGTGTCCGTGACCTCGGCCGGCAATGTCGATTTGTAGAAAGTCAGATAAGCCTGCCAGAGAGGCTCCCACGCCTCCCGGTCCTCGGGGCCGAAGGGACGGATATGGACGGCAGGGTCGGCATTCACGGTCATTTCCCTTGCTCCCGAGAGGCTCGAAGCGGCGCCCCATATAAAAAGCTCCCCTCGCCCCGCATCGCGGTGCCGAGGGGAGCCCTGGATGGAATCGATCAGTCGAGGTGGAACTTCGCGAATTCGCGGTGTTCGCCGTAGATGCGGCGGACCGTGCCGGTGGCGGAACGGTAGACCACCGTCTCGGTGGTGATGACGTCCTTGCCGAAGTTCACGCCCTTGAGGAGAGCGCCGTCGGTTACGCCGGTGGCCGCCACGATCACGTCGCCGCGGGCGAGATCGGTCATGTCGTATTTCTTGTTGGGATCGGTCACGCCCATCTGCAGCGCGCGGGAGCGCTTCTCTTCCGTGTCGAGGATGAGACGACCCTGCATCTGGCCGCCGATGCAACGCAGCGCGCCGGCCGCCAGAACGCCCTCGGGAGCGGCGCCGATGCCGAGATAGATGTCGATGCCCGTCTCCTCGGGCTTCGTCGTGAAGATCACGCCCGCCACGTCGCCATCGGTGATGAGACGGATGCCGGCGCCCGTCTTGCGGATCGCCGCGATGAGATCGGCGTGGCGCGGGCGGTCGAGCACGAGAGCCGTCAGCTCGTTGGGCTTCACGCCCTTCGCCTTGGCGAGATTGTGAATGTTCTCCTCAGGAGAGGCATCGAGATCGACCGTGCCCGCCGGATAGCCCGGACCGATGGCGATCTTGTGCATGTAGACATCGGGAGCCGCGAGCAGAGTCCCGGCCTCCGCCATGGCCATGACCGCGATGGAGCCCGGCATGTCCTTGGCGCAGAGCGTGGTGCCCTCGAGAGGATCGACCGCGATGTCGACCTTCGGGCCATGCTTGTTGCCGACCTTCTCGCCGATGAAGAGCATCGGCGCCTCGTCACGCTCGCCCTCGCCGATCACGACGGTGCCGTCGATGGGCAACCTGTTGAGTTCGCGGCGCATGGCGTCCACGGCGGCTTGGTCGGCGGCCTTCTCATTGCCGCGGCCACGAAGCCGCGCGGAGGCGACCGCCGCGCGCTCGGTCACGCGGACGAGCTCCAGGGTCAGGATGCGCTCGATGAGTTGGCCCGGTTGGACGGTAATGCCTTGCGACATGGACGTGTCGTCTCCCTAGTGAAAGTGACCGGCGGGGCCCGGCCCCGCCCGATTGACGCTATTCGCGTTCGATACGAATGACTTGGGGCGGTTCGGCGATAAGGCCATCCCCGGAGATCTTGTCGAGCGCCGAGCGAATGGCGGCTTCCGTCGCCGCATAGGTGATGAGCACGAGCGGAACGGGTGCGCCGGAGCGCCCATGCCGGTCCTGGTTCGCCGCAACCTCCGACCGCTTCTGGAGAATGCTCTCCAGCGAGATGTCCGCCTCCGCCATGCGTGTCGCCACGCCTGCGGCGACGCCGGGACGGTCATGCACCGTCAGGCGGATATAATAGCCGCCTTCGTGCCGCTGCATCGGGGCGCGAGGCGCCTTCTCCAGGAGCGAGACGGAGCGGCCGAAGAGCGGCTGCGCCTTGCCGGACGCCACATCGGCGATATCCGCCACCACGGCCGACGCGGTGGCGTCGCCTCCCGCCCCCGGACCGATCAGGGTCAGCTCCCGCACGGCATCCGCATCGATGGTCACGGCGTTCGTCACGCCCATCACCTGCGCGATGGCGGACGTCTTGGGCACCATGGTCGGATGGACCCGCTGCTCGATGCCGGTTTTCGTGCGCTCGGCGACGCCCAGAAGCTTGATGCGGAAGCCCAGTTCCTTCGCCATGGCGAGGTCGAGGGGCGCAATCGAGGAGATGCCCTCCACGTAGATCGCATCCGCGTCGATCTCGGTCCCGAACGCGAGGCTCGTCAGAATGGCGAGCTTATGGGCCGTGTCGAAGCCTTCGACATCGAAGGTCGGGTCGGCCTCCGCATAGCCGAGGCGCTGCGCATCCTTCAGGCATTCCGCGAAAGTGAGCCCTTCGAGCTCCATCCGAGAGAGGATATAATTGCAGGTGCCGTTGAGAACGCCGTAGAGCCGCGAGACGGTGTTGCCGGGCAGGGCCTCCCGCAGGGTCTTGATGATCGGGATGCCGCCGGCGACGGATGCCTCGAATGCCAGGGACACGCCCTTGTCCTCGGCGAGTCTCGCAAGCTCGAGGCCGTGCTTGGCCAGCAGGGCCTTGTTGGCCGTGACCACATGCTTGCCGAGCGACAAGGCGGTTTTAACGGTCTCAAGGGCGGGCCCGTCCGCACCGCCCACGAGTTCGACCACGCAATCGACATCGGCCGAACGGGCCAAATCCACCGGATTGTCGAACCACGTGAAGCGGGAGAGGTCGAAACCGCGATCCTTGGCCCTGTCGCGAGCCGAGACGGCCACGACCTGAACAGACCGCCCGCCCCGCTGGGCGACAGCTTCGTTCTGTCGGTCAAGAATCCGAATGACCGATGCGCCAACCGTGCCGAGGCCGGCAATGCCGACCCGAAGAGGACGTGTCACGGACCATAGCTCCCTGAAGAAATCGCGTTGCTCTTTACGACTGACAGGGGTTCATGTCCATGCAGACCTGCCGCCATGGCCGTGGACCTGGCGTTCAGGCGCCGGAGCGCGCGCCGCCTGCACGCATCATCGGCACCACATTGTGGAGCGTCTGGTCCGCGTTTTCGAAGAACTTGCGGATGTTGCGGGCGGCCTGGCGGATCCGCTGCTCGTTTTCCACAAGGGCGATGCGCACGTAATCGTCGCCGTGCTCGCCGAAGCCGATGCCGGGAGCGACCGCCACATCGGCCTTCTCCACGAGGAGCTTGGAGAACTCGAGGCTTCCCAACTCCCTGAACTTCTCCGGAATCTGAACCCAGGCGAACATGGAGGCGGTCGGCGCCGGGACCGACCACCCGGCCTTCTCGAACGCATCCACCATCACGTCGCGACGGCGCTTGTAGGTGGCGCGCATCTCCCGGATACAGTCGTCCGGGCCATTCAGGGCGGCGGTCGCGGCCACCTGGACCGGCGTGAAGGCGCCGTAATCGAGATAGGACTTCACTCGGGCCAGAGCCGCCAGAAGGCGCTCGTTGCCGACCGCGAAGCCGATGCGCCAGCCCGCCATCGAGAAGGTCTTCGACATGGAGGTGAACTCCACCGCCACGTCGATGGCTCCCGGAACCTGGAGGATGGAGGGCGGCGGGTCCTTCTCGTTGAAATAGACCTCCGCATAGGCGAGGTCCGACAGCAGGATCAGCTCGTGCTTCTTCGCGAAGGCCACGAGGTCCCGATAGAAATCGAGGGAGGCCACATAGGCGGTCGGATTCGACGGGTAGCAGACGACGAGGGCTACGGGCTTCGGGATCGAATGGGCCACGGCCTTCTCGGCGGCCACGAAGAAGTCCGGGGTCGGCTCGGCGGGCACCGAGCGGATCACGCCGCCCGCCATGAGGAAGCCGAAGGCATGGATCGGGTAGCTGGGGTTCGGCACGAGAATGACATCGCCCGGCTCCGTGATCGCCTGGGCCATGTTGGCGAAGCCCTCCTTCGAGCCCAGCGTCGCCACGACCTGGGTGTCCGGATTGAGCTTCACGCCGAAGCGGCGCTCGTAATAGCCGGCCTGCGCGCGCCGCAGGCCCGAGATGCCCTTGGAGGCCGAATAGCGGTCGGTGCGGGGCTTGCCGACCGTTTCCACCAGCTTCTCGATCACGTGCGGGGGCGCCTGGAGATCGGGATTGCCCATCCCGAGATCGATGATGTCGGCTCCCTTGGCGCGGGCGGCGGCTTTGATGCGGTTGACCTGCTCGAAGACGTAAGGGGGGAGACGCTTGATCCGGTAGAAATCAGTCATGACGGTCCTCGAGCAAAGCAATCCGATCGGTCAAAGGTTATGGGGTCTTCTTGGAATTGGTTTTCCTGTTCGGCACAATAACCGGCTCAGGCTCCGGTGTCCCGCCCAATCGCGCGGCTGCGGCACCGGCAGCCTCGTTGCGGGTGCGGATCGCGTCCATCTCGGCCTCGGCGGCCTTGACCTCGTCCGCCGTCCTGGCCTTGGTCGGACGGTCGTCCTGCGCCGTGCCGACAGGCACGTAGTCCAGGGCGCCCGGCCTCGAAGCAGCCACGAAGCCCGGCGTTTCGGCCATCTTGGGCCCGGCCCCTACGGCACCCGCAATATCCCGGACGGGATTGGAACCATTCGCACAGGCTGCAACGTTGGCAACGACCAGCGCGGTCAGCGCGGCCCTGGCGGCGCGGGATGTAAACGAACTCGTGCTACGCATTTTTGATACCTAAGGATGGCAACGTGAGTCTGGCATAGGTCGCCGCTCGGGCGCTAAGATGTCGGAAATACGGCTCATGAGCAATGCCACCGGATCGGAGGGAGATCGCCCTATGGACAAGCCGTACGGTGCAGAAGGAACCCAGGCCTCGGCTCCGGACTTCGAGGAGCTGTCCCGCAACGTGGCCCGCTTCCTCGAGGGAGCGAGCAGGGCCACGGCGGCCTATTTCAAGCCCATCAACGAAAGCCAGGCCCCTCCCGGCCTTCCGGGAGACACGTCAGGCGCCATCCAGACCCTGGGACGCGTGGCCGAAGCCTGGATGACGGACCCGCAGAAGAGTCTCGAGGCCCAGACGCGCCTTGGAGCAAAGTTCATGGAGCTCTGGGGCTCCACCCTGAAGCGCGCCCAGGGCGAGCCTCCCGAACCGGTGGCCGAGCCGGACCCCAAGGACAACCGCTTCAAGGACCCGGAATGGTCCGAGAACCCGGTCTTCGACTTCCTCAAGCAGGCCTATCTCATCACCTCCCGCTGGGCCGAGGAACTCGTGGAGGACGCGGAAGGGATCGACGAGCGCACCCGCCACAAGGCGCAGTTCTACGTCAGGCAGCTTTCCAGCGCGCTCTCGCCGTCCAACTTCCTTCTGACGAACCCGGAAGTCCTGCGCGAAACCATCAAGGAGAACGGCGCCAATCTGGTGCGCGGGATGACGATGCTCGCGGAGGATATTCAGGCCGGCGGCGGCGAACTGAAGATCCGCCAGACGGACCCCTCGAACTTCAAGATCGGCGTGAACGTCGCCACGACGCCGGGCAAGGTCGTCTTCCGCAACGAGCTGATCGAACTGATCCAATACGCTCCCGCAACGGAAAAGGTCTTCAAGCGGCCGCTCCTGATCGTGCCACCCTGGATCAACAAGTACTACATCCTCGACCTCAACCCGGAGAAGAGCTTCATCCGGTGGGCCGTCTCCCAGGGGCTGACCGTGTTCTGCATCTCGTGGGTCAACCCCGAGGCCCAGCACGCCGAGAAGGGGTTCGAGCATTACATGCGCGAGGGCATCTTCGCGGCGCTGGACGCCATCGAACAGGCGACCGGCGAGAAGAAGGTCACGGCTATCGGCTATTGCGTCGGCGGAACGCTGCTCGCCGTGACCCTGGCCTACATGGCGGCGAAACGGGACAAGCGGATCGACAGCGCCACCTTCTTCACGGCGCAGGTCGACTTCACCCATGCGGGTGACCTGAAGGTCTTCGCCGACGAGGAGCAGATCAGGTCGGTCGAATCCGCCATGAAGAGGCGCGGCTATCTCGAAGGATCGCACATGGCGAACGCCTTCAACATGCTGCGGCCCAACGACCTGATCTGGTCCAACGTGGTCAATGTCTACCTAAAGGGGAAGTCGCCCTTCCCGTTCGACCTGCTGTACTGGAACTCCGATTCCACCCGGATGCCGGCGGCGAACCACGCCTTCTACCTGCGCAACTGCTATCTCGAGAACCGGCTCGCCAAGGGCGAAATGGAGATCGCAGGCAGGAAGCTCGATCTGAAGAAGGTGAAGATCCCGATCTTCAATCTGGCCACGAAAGAAGACCACATCGCCCCTGCCCGCTCCGTGTTCCTCGGATCGACATTCTTCGGCGGGCCGGTCCAGTACGTGCTGGCCGGGTCGGGCCATATCGCGGGAGTCGTCAATCCGCCCGGCAAGCAGAAATACCAGTTCTGGACCGGTGGTCCCGTCGAGGGCGAGTTGGAGGAGTGGGTCGCCAAGGCCTCGGAGAATCCGGGCTCATGGTGGCCCTATTGGCTCTCCTGGATCAAGGAACAGGCTCCCCGGATGGTGCCGGCCCGGGAACCGGGAGGCGGCAAGCTCGAGACGCTTTGCGATGCTCCGGGAACCTACGTCCTGTCGAAGGCTTGAAGGCTTCAGTGGCAATAAAAAAGGCCGGCATCACGCCGGCCTTTTTCGTAAGCGAGTGTCGCTCAGTACTTGCGGACGATCGGCGCAGCAGGGATTGCAACCTTCGGGTTGTCCCAGCGATAGCGCACGGCGGCCGAGATGATATCCACGCTCGAATCCACGTTCGCCACGAAAGGCAGGCCGGCAAAGTCCTGATGGCCCGGCAGGATGCGGATGTCCGTATCCTTCGTGAAGATGTGGGTATAGGCCACGTCGAACGAGAGATTCTCGCTCCACTGATAGCCGGCGCCGATGGACACCCAGACACGATCGTTGTCCGGCAGGCGGGTCGCGCGGATCTGCGTATCGATCGGCGACTGCTCGTAGGCGACACCGGCGCGCAGGATCAGCTGGTTGTTCAGCCGGTAGTCCATACCCAGCGAGTAGAAGAAGCCGTCGTCGTAGTTGAGCGGGATGCTGCTGATGGCCGCTCCGGTCGGTCCGACGATCGCCGGCGCGCCGAGGACGCTCCAGTTGGTCCACTCGAAGCCGGCATGCACCGTGATGGCCGGGTTGATCACCTGCGAGAGGCCGATGGTGACCTGATCGGGGGTCTTCAGCTTCGCGGTGATCGGAAGCTGAGCGAACGGGCCGAGCACGCCCACGGGAGCCGACAGCGTTCCATCGAGCTCATGCGAGATCGACGAGCGGTAGCCAATACCGATCGTCGTACCGGCGAAGGGGGTGATGGTCGCACCGGCCGTGAAGCCGAAGTCGGTATCGTCACCGTCGAGGATCAGGTTGGGCGCGCCCGGAGCCACGCCGACCGCCCTCTTGAGGCGGATGTCGAAGTACTGCAGCGACGGTCCGGCCGCCAGCGACAGCCAGTCGTTCACCTTCACGCCCAGGATGGGGTTGAAGTTCACCGAGAAGATTCTCGACGAGCGCGAATAGACCTGACCGGCCCAGTTATCGCGCGGATCGGTCACGAGACCGAACGGAGTGGAGCTGGAGAGGCCGACCCAGAACCTATCGTTGATCTGGTAGGCCGAAGCGCCGGACAGCGTCACGGCATCCTGGCCGATATCGCCGGAGCCGCCGAAGGGAAGGGTCGGTGTGGGCGCGACCGGGTTGATGTCGACGCTCGGAATGATCGCGGAGAAGCTCCACTGGCTATTCCAGCCCGGCGCCATCGTGATCGTGGCCGGGTTCCAGAACATCGAGGAGAGGCCGCCCGAACCGGAAGCCGCGCCGGCGAACGAATAACCCTGTGCCGTCGCGCTCTGCTCGCGGAGGCCGAAGGCGCCCGCCTGGGCACCGCCCTGGGCGGCGATGACGGCTGCCAGAGAGACCGCAGCCAGGGTCAAAGAACGGTTGAGACGGCTCATGTAAGCTTCCTGCCCTCTAGATTTTTGCACGGCGAATCTCGCCTTGCTGGCCACTCTGCCCATGCTTCATTTTGGCCGCAATTGATTAATGAGACGTCAGCTTTGTACGGGGCAGCTCCGGATCAGCCCTGTTCTTATAGTGATATACTGAAACTCTTCTTGGCGTTACTGCCAATACAAGCCAGCTTCCCATATGGTTCATATGTAAACAAATGTATTGGACGCGCCGGGGTCGGCTTGTACCCATTCTTCCGTCAGGCGTGGAAATTTCACACTTTGTGCGCCCTCGTGGCAAAACAGCAACATATTTGCGTCTAGAAAGTGCATTCTACGAAGGCGTGCACACGCCGAACACGCACATGCCGTAACGAGAGGAGCGCTTAATGAAACTGGTGAGATACGGGGCTGCTGGACACGAGAAACCGGGGCTCATCGATTCCAGCGGGCAGATCCGCGATATATCGGGCGTCGTTCCCGATATTACCGGATCGACCCTGTCGCCGGATTCCCTGGCTCGCCTCCGGCAAGTCGATCCCAACACCCTTCCGACCGTTCCCTCCGGGCAGCGCCTCGGTCCCTGTGTCGGCCAGGTCCGCAACTTTATCGCGATCGGCCTGAACTACGCCGACCACGCCGCCGAGACAGGCGCCCCGATCCCGGCAGAGCCGATCATCTTCAACAAGGCCCCTTCCTGCATCGTCGGCCCCAACGACGACGTGATCCTGCCGCGGGGCTCCCAGAAGACGGACTGGGAGGTGGAGCTCGCCATCGTGATCGGCCGGCGCGCCTCTTACGTCGGCGCCAACGAGGCCCTGGATTACGTGGCAGGCTACTGCGTCTGCAATGACGTGTCCGAGCGCGAGTACCAGATCGAGCGCGGCGGCACGTGGACCAAGGGCAAGGGCTGTCCGACCTTCGGCCCGCTCGGCCCGTGGCTGGTCACGAAGGACGAGGTCGCGGATCCGCAGAACCTGTCCATGTGGCTCGACGTGAACGGCGAGCGCATGCAGACCGGCTCGACGAAGACGATGATCTTCAACGTGGCGAAGATCGTCTCCTACGTGTCGCATTTCATGTTCCTTGAGCCCGGCGACGTGATCACGACCGGAACCCCGCCCGGTGTCGGCATGGGCATGAAGCCGCCGCGCTACCTCAAGGCCGGCGATGTGGTGACCCTCGGCATCGAGAGCCTGGGCGAGCAGCGCCAAGAGGTTCTTGCCTTCGAGGGAAGCGCACTGGACACCAGCCGCGGCCCCAAGGGGCAGTGAGACCAGGGCGCTCTCATCGACCCCGCCGCAGGAAGTAAGTTCTGATGCGTCATGGCCCTCCCCGGATCAGATCCGGGAGGGCCTTTTTGTCTTTGACTCAGCGCCGAAATGGATCCCAGCCTCTGAGGCGGGCATCCCGAGGAGAGTCGCCGGATTCGCGTCGCGTCCTCAGGCCAGCCCGAGCATGAGCTGGATGTTCTGCACGGCGGCACCTGAAGCGCCCTTGCCGAGATTGTCGAGGCGCGCGACCAGGACCGCATGCGGATAATTGTCGTGCCGGAAGACGCGGAGCTCCATGCGGTCCGTGTCGTTGAGCGCCTCCGGCTCGATGCGCTCAGCCTTCTTGCCCTCCGAGAGGGTCGGCACCACGCTGACGAGCCCGCCGTTCCCATAGCGCTCCATGAGCGCCGCCTCGAGATCGCCGGCCTTCGGCTTGCCCGGGAGCATGTCGAGATGGAGCGGCACGCTGACCAGCATGCCCTGGCGGAAATTGCCGACGGAAGGCACGAAGATCGGACGCCGGGTCAGCCCGGTGTATTTCTGAAGCTCGGGCACGTGCTTATGCTCGAAGCCCAGCCCATAGAGCTCGAAGGCCGGTGCCGTTCCCGCCTCGTAGGCTTCGATCATGGACCGCCCCCCGCCGCTATAGCCGCTGACCGCGTTCACGCTGATCGGGTAATCGGCCGGAACGATTCCTGCATCCACGAGAGGACGGACAAGGGCAATGGCGCCGGTCGGGTAGCAGCCGGGATTGGCGACCCGGTCCGCGTTCGCAATGGCCTTCCGTTGCGCGGGCTCCAGCTCCGCGAAGCCATAGACCCAGCCCGGGCTGACCCGGTGGGCCGTGCTGGCGTCGAGGATCCGGGGCTTGCGGCCGCTGAGGTGGTCGACCAGGCTGACGGTCTCGCGGGCGGCATCGTCGTGCAGGCAGAGGACCACGAGATCCACCTGCTCCAGAATCTCGCGCTTGGCGGCCGGATCCTTGCGGCGCTCGGGATCGATGCTCCGGATGGAGACGCCCGCCACGTCCCTCAGGCGCTCGCGGATGCCGAGGCCCGTGGTGCCGGCCTCTCCATCGATGAAGACGGTTTTGGTCTGCTGGCCGAGATCTGCCGAATTCTGGGTCGTCGTGGTCATTGTCGATCCATTCCACCTGTGGCCGCCGCTCTCCGGCAAGCCGATAACGCCGATATGGTTCTGTGAAAACAAAAAAGCCGCGCATCGGCGCGGCTTGCGGTCAGGCTCACACGGCCGTCATCGCGCTCGCGCCGGGGGAGCGTTCGGTCGGCGTCGCAGATTGAGCGGACGGTGGTTCATGAGGCCTTTATGTGGCCGCTGCCCCTGCCCTGTCAATAAGAGTGGGCGCGAGAAAACTTGCCTTCATTGTCGTGCCCGGAAGGATGCGCCGCGCAGGAGGGAAACGGTCGCCTTCGCGCCTGATTATGGATCCCCTTCCCGGCCTTCGGCCGCCGGGGATGACAAGGTGCGCCTCCTCAGTGTCACTGTCATTCCCGGCTGGAGCGTCAGCGGAGGGGAAGGGAATCCATCTGCTGCGCTTGCCCGAGGGTCCCCTTCCCGCGCCTGCAGAGCGCCGGGGATGAGACAGGCGAGAAACACATCGCCTATCCCAAATAAGAAAGGGCGGCCCTGAAAGCCGCCCCGTCCTGAAAATCGCAATGTCGGAAAGCTTAGCGCTTCGAGAACTGGAAGCTGCGGCGGGCTTTCTTCTTGCCGTACTTCTTACGCTCGACGACGCGCGGGTCGCGGGTCAGGAAGCCTTCCTTCTTGAGCGGGCCGCGAAGCTCCGGCTCATAGTAGGTCAGCGCCTTGGCGAGTCCGTGACGGACCGCGCCGGCCTGGCCGGAGAGACCACCGCCATTGACGTTCACGACGATGTCGTACTGGCCTTCGCGCTGAGCAATCTGCAGCGGCTGAGCGAGAAGCATGCGCAGAACCGGACGGGCGAAGTACACCTCGACCGCGCGGTCGTTGACGATGATCTTGCCGGAGCCGGGCTTGATCCACACGCGGGCCACGGCGTCCTTGCGCTTGCCGGTGGCATAGGCGCGGCCGTAGGCGTCGAGCTTCTGGACGTGCTTCGGGGCTTCCGGAGCGGCGGTCTGGGCGTTCTGACCCAGATCGGCGAGAGACTGGAGGGTCGCCATGATTAGACTCTCACGTTCTTGCTGTTGAGGGCCGCCACGTCGAGCACTTCCGGCTGCTGAGCGGTGTGAGGATGCTCAGCGCCGCCGTAGACGCGCAGGTTGCCCATGATCTGGCGGAAGAGCGGGCCGCGGGGGAGCATGCGCTCCACAGCCTTCTCGACCACGCGCTCGGGGAAGCGGCCGTCAAGAATGAACTTGGCGGTGCGCTCCTTGATGCCGCCCGGATAACCGGTGTGGTGATAGTACACCTTCTGCTCGCGCTTGCGGCCGGTGAACACCACCTTGTCGGCGTTGATCACGATGACGTTGTCGCCGCAGTCGACGTGGGGCGTGTAGCTCGCCTTGTGCTTGCCACGCAACCGCATGGCAACGATCGAAGCGAGACGGCCCACGACGAGGCCCTTCGCGTCGATCACAACCCACTTCTTCTCGACCTCGGCGGGCTTCAGCGAAGTAGTAGTCATTGCGCTGTTTCCCATTGGAGCCCTTGGGCTCAGGTTCTGAAAACGACAAACCGCCGCGAGATGCGGCGGCGAGTGAGCGGTGTTTAGAAGCTTTCTCGGCGCAAGTCAACAGCGTTCGCGACGAATGAAATATTTGCAAGCGACTGAAAAATATAGGTTTTTCACTTCAAGGTATCTAATAACCACATATACGGCATCATAATACCGCCTATAGTTTGCACACCCTCTACGGCACGACTACCCTTGCGGCCCCGAATCCCGCCAGCGATGGAACCGATCTCCATGACCGACGAACTCATCTTCTACACCCATCCCCAGTCACGTGGGCGGATCGTCCGCTGGATGCTGGAGGAGGTCGGCCACCCCTACAGGACGGAAATTCTACAGTTTGGCACCGCCATGAAGAGCCCGGATTATCTGGCCTATAATCCCATGGGGAAGGTGCCGACGATCATCCATGCCGGAACCGTCGTGACCGAAGCGGCGGCGATATGTGCCTATCTGGCCGATGTCTTTCCGGAGGCAGGACTGGCGCCACCCCACGGCGACCGCCGCCGGGGACCCTATTACCGCTGGATGTTCTTCGCGGCCGGGCCGGTCGAAGCTTCCTTGAGCAACAAGGCATTCGGTTTCGAAGTGCCGTCGGAGCGGCGAGGCATGATCGGTTACGGAAGCGTCGAGGACGTGGTGAACGCCCTGGACTATGCCGTCACCCAATCCGAATACATCGCAGGCGACCGCTTCAGCGCGGCGGACGTCTATGTGGGTTCCCAGATCGGCTGGGGCATGATGTTCGGAACTCTGGAAAAGCGCCCGGCCTTCGAGGCCTATTGGCAACGGATCAGCTCCCGCCCGGCCGCCATTCGGGCGAGAGAGATCGACGACGCGCTGGCGGCGGCTCAGTCGTGAGGCTCTGCGCCATTCGCTAGCGCATCGTGCGGAAAAGTGGATCCGGTTCGCCGTCAAAAAAATGCGGCACAGCTCTAAGGACGACACGCGGCAGGTCGGCGGCTTTCCCCGGAAAGCCGCCGACGGCCCTCACCGGCGGTCCGGGATCGAATAGGTACCCGTCGCGTGACAGACGATGTCCGGATTGCCCTCGGAATATATGGCGACCTCCCCGACCGCCAGACGCTTGCCGAGCTTCATGAGACGGCACTCCGCGATCAGCGCGCGCTGCTCCGGCTTCCTCAGGAAATTGAAGTTGAGGCTGGTCGTGACGGCGAGCGCCACGGGACCGATATGCGCCAGGATCGCCGCGTAGAGCGCAAGGTCGGCCAGCGCCATCATGGACGGACCAGAGATCGTCCCTCCCGGTCGGATATGACGCTCGTGGTATTCCATCCGCATCCGGGCCGAGAGCGGTCCGATCTCCTCCAGGAAATAGGTCCGTCCCCCGAAATGAACCTGCGGAAACTCCCGGTCGAGGAACTCGGCGAGTTCGTCCCGGGTCATGATCGGCTGGTGGGATGCCATGAATGTGCGATGCTCATTGAACTGCCCTGCCCTATCCCATACGTTTCGCCCATGAACCACGACAATTACCCGAACGACTACATCCGCGGCATCCTCAACAGCGTGAAGACTATCGCGCTCGTGGGGGCCTCCTCGAATCCCGCGCGCCCGAGCTGGATCGTCACCAAGTATCTGCTCGAGCGGGGCTACGACATCATCCCGATCAATCCGGGGCTGGCGGGGAGCGAGTTGCTCGGCAAGAAAGTGTACGGCTCGCTGGCCGAGGTGCCCGGCCCCATCGACATGGTCGAGATCTTCCGCAACTCGGAAGCCGCAGGCCCGATCACGGACGAGGCGCTGGCGCTCGATCCGCTGCCGAAGGTCATCTGGATGCAGCTCTCCGTGCGCAACGACGAGGCCGCAGCTAGGGCGGAAGCCAAGGGCATCAAGGTCGTCATGGATCGCTGCCCCAAGATCGAGTTCGGCCGTCTGTCCGGCGAGATTTCCTGGCAGGGCGTCAACTCGCGGATGCTGAGCTCCAAAAAGCCAGTTCTGTCGGGCAAGGGCTTCCAGAAGCTGGGCCTCAACCGGCCTTAATGGCCGCACAGCGTCGTTCCAAGCCGGAGCGCGGGGGAGAGGAAGGGAATCCGCCCGCAAGCGCTGCCCTATGGATCCCCTTCCCGGCTCTTCGAGCCGCCGGGGATGACACGGTGCGCTTCACGGGGATGACAGGGTGCGTTTTCTCAGTGTCATTCCCGGCCGGAGGTGACGAAGTCACCGCAGGGGAAGGGAATCCATGACCCCGAGCCCAAACGTGGATCCCCTTCCCGGTCCTGCGGACCGCCGGGGATGACACGGAGAGGCTCTTTCTTGTCATTCCCGGCCGAAGCGTCAGCGGAGGGGAAGGGGATCCACCCGCAGGCGCAACGCCATAAATCCCCTTCCCAGCCCTTCGAGACCCTAGGAACGATACGAAAAGGCGACGCCAGTCCTCCTTGACCGGACGAACAAACCGTTCTTTAAATAGAACGACACATCGTCCCATGAGGAAGAAGGCTCCTGCCATGACTGATCGTTTGCCGGGTTTCAACACGCTTGCCATCCACGCAGGAGCCGCGCCGGACGCCGCGACCGGCGCCCGCGCGACGCCGATCTACCAGACAACGTCCTTCGTGTTCGACGACGTGGACCACGCGGCCTCCCTCTTCGGCCTACAAGCCTTCGGCAACATCTACTCGCGCATCGGCAACCCCACCAACGCGGTGCTGGAAGAGCGTGTCGCTGCTCTTGAGGGCGGCACGGCGGCATTGGCCGTCGCGTCGGGCCACGCGGCGGAATTTCTGACCTTCCATACGCTGCTCCAGCCCGGCGACGAGTTCATCGCCGCCCGGAAGCTCTATGGCGGCTCGATCAACCAGTTCAACCACGCCTACAAGAACTTCGGCTGGAACGTCGTCTGGGCCGATTCCGACGATCCCTCGTCCTTCGAGGCTGCGGTCACACCGAGGACCAAGGCGATCTTCGTCGAATCCATCGCCAATCCCGGCGGCGTGATCGTCGATCTCCAGGCGATTTCGGCCATTGCCAAGCGGCACCGCATCCCGTTCATCGTCGACAACACGATGGCGTCTCCCTACCTGATCCGCCCCTTCGAGCACGGCGCGGACATCATTGTGCACTCGGCCACCAAGTTCCTCGGCGGCCATGGCAACTCGGTCGGCGGCTTGATCGTGGATGGCGGCTCGTTCAATTTCGCGGGCGACGACCGCTACCCGATGCTCTCGAAGCCGCGCCCGGAATATGGCGGCATGGTGCTGGGCGAGACCTTCGGCAACTTCGGCTTCGCCATCGCGGCCCGCGTGCTGGGCCTGCGCGATCTCGGCCCCGCGCTGTCGCCCTTCAACGCCTTCCTGATCCTGAACGGCATCGAGACCCTGCCCCTGCGCATGCAGCGCCACTCGGACAATGCCCTGGCCGTGGCCGAGCATCTCGCCGGTCACAGCAAGGTGTCGTGGGTGAGCTATCCGGGCCTGCGCACCGACCGCTACCACAACCTCGCCAAGCAGTACTGCCCGAAGGGCGCGGGTGCGGTTTTCACCTTCGGCCTGAAGGGCGGCTACGAGGCGGGCGTGAAGCTGGTCTCGAACCTCAAGCTCTTCTCGCATCTGGCCAATATCGGCGACACCCGCTCGCTGGTGATCCACCCGGCCTCGACGACACATCGTCAGCTTACCGACGAGCAGCGGGCCCAGGCCGGCGCCGGTTCCGAGGTGGTGCGTCTGTCCATCGGCCTCGAGGACACGGAAGATCTGATCGACGATCTCAACCAGGCTCTCGATGCGGCCTGAGCCTTGAATGCGAAAGCCAAAAGAAAAGGGCGGCCGGAGCCGCCCTTTTTCATGCACCGCGAAAGCGGTTGTCACGCCGCGCGGGACGCGCCGGCTTTCTTGTAGGTGCTGTGGATCGCGTTGAGGGAGCGGTCGAGAGCGGTCCAGAGGCGCTGCATCTCTTCGGCGCCATGCGAATGGGGCTCGTATTCCATGGCTCCCTCGCCCGTCGCCAGAGAAAGCGACAGCTCGGGCCGGTGGGTGATCTGCCCCGCCCAGACCGGAACCTTGAGGGCATTCAGGGCACCGCGGGCATCAGCCACCACCGGAGCCTCGGCGTCTCCACGCTTCGGCGGAGCCGCGTTGATGACAGCCGCGTAGGGTTTGCGCAGTTCCCGCGCGATCTGGACCGTGTCCTGGAGCGCCGCGATGTCGAACAGGCTGGGCCGCGTCGGAATGATCACGAGCGTCGCATGCTTGATGGATTCGGCCACGATGGAGGACTTGTTGGGCGGCGTATCGACCAGCACCCATTCATAGCCCTCTTGCTTGGCATGCTTGAGAGCCTCGCCCAGGTCGCGGACATTGTGCCTGAGGCCCAGATGCTCCTGGTTGCGGATCTGGTGCCACAGGGAGAGCGAGCCCTGCGGGTCGTTGTCGATCAGCAGCGTCCGACGCTCCGGCCCGGCAATATAGCTTGCCAGATGAGCGGCAAGCGTACTCTTACCCGAGCCACCTTTCCGCGAAGCAAAGACCAGCACGTTCATGCCTGACTCCTAATAAACCTGTTCCTATAGCCCGGTACTTGAGGGTGAGGGCTACCCTAACACTGTTCACCTGTAGCAGAACAAGCCCTGTTTTCCTATTTCCCACCTTTGATCGCACTGTGCATAGCCGTTTTCGGCGGCAGCAGGGGCGCAACCGGCTCACCAGCACTCCACCGGCGTGCTTTTCTTCACAGGCCGGGTTCAGCCTCAGACTTACCCATTTTCACTTCGAACCGCAGGTAAAGCCCTGTTTCCAAGGAAAGAATCGGAGTCGGCAGAGAGAATGCCCGACAGCCGGGGCAGGATCCGTCCGGCCCTCGAGGGCCTGCTCTTCGAAAGCAGGGCTTCTTCATCCGTGCCCGCTCGGTTAAAGACCCACATCACCTTTGCGTCGTCTTGGCGGAATCGCTCATGACCTTCTCGCTTCTCGCATCGGCGGGCCTCGCCGGTTTCGTGTACGGCATCACGCCGGGTCCAGGGGTCCTGGCGGTCCTTGGGATCGGCGCGGATCGCGGGCGCCGCGCCGGAGCCGCCTTCCTGTTCGGCCATCTGGCGGGCGACGTCCTGTGGTCGGCGCTGGCGCTGATCGCCATCATCGGCGTGACGACCATCGGCACCTTCGTGTTCGATCTTCTTGGGATCGTCAGCGGCATCTATCTGTTCTGGCTCGGCTGGAAGGCGGTTCGTGTGCGCCGCGCGGCAAGCGGCGCGGTCGATGCGCCGGTCCGCAATCCTCTTCTGCACGGCCTGACCTTTGGCATGACGAACCCGAAAGCCTATCCGGTCGCCGTCGCCACCCTGACGGCGCTGCTGTCAGCCCAGGCGGGCAGCCTTACCTGGAGCATGCTGCCACTCCTTCTATTGGCTTGCAGCGTGGGTGGCGTGCTGGCCTATGCCATTCTCGTGGCGATCGTTGGAGCCAAGGCGGTCCGGCGCACCTACCGGCGCTATGAAATCATCATTGTGCGGGCCTCAGGGCTGATGTTCATGGGTTTCGCAATCAACGCCCTGCTCCACTCGGTTCCGGGCCTGCTCGCGCCGAACCGCGCCTAGCGCATCGTAAGGCGCGCATTTTCCTGCGACCTGGCTTCGGGTTGCCTTGGGAGAGTGAAGCTCGACCATGACGTGAGACGAGCCGACCGCGATGAATTGAGCCCTAGGCATGGATTCATGTCCTTGGGAACCTCCTTTCGGCCAAGCCGTTTAAACCGGGACTTCACAAGCTAAGGAGCAGACTTCCATGTCGAAGAAAATTCTTTTTGCCAGCGCGGCCCTCCTCGCCCTTGCGCCGGTCGGCGCTTTCGCCCAGTCGAGCGGCGGTGCGGCTGCCGGTGCGGCGACCGGCGCCGTCGGCGGCGCGATCGTGGGCGGCCCTGTCGGCGCTGCCGTGGGCGGCGTGACGGGCGCTATCGTGGGCGGCCTTGCGGCCGAGCAGCAGCCGCAGTTCCGCCAGTACGTGGTCCAGCAGGGCGTTCCGTCCTACCAGTACCAGGAAGACGTTCGCGTCGGCGCCGTTCTGCCGTCCTCGGGCGTGACCTATTACGAGGTTCCGGCCCAGTACGGTGTGAAGAACTATCGCTACACCGTCGTGAACGACACCCCGGTGCTGGTCGACCCCGGTACGCGCCGCATCGTCCAGATCGTCCGCTAATCACGGGCAGCGAATGAAACTCAAGAGGGCGGCCTGACGGCCGCCCTTTTCCGTTCAGGCCAAGCTTACGCGTGCATGGACGACGGCCATGCTCAGCACGATCATGGCGAAGATCTGATGCGCCAGGCCGGCCCAGAGGGGCACAACGAGCAGCAGGGTCACGATGCCGAGCGCCATCTGGGCCACGGTCAGGCCAGCCAGGGCCGTCGCACGACGGGCGGCGCTCGTTTCCGGCGCCTTGCGGCGCACGGTCCACGCGTGCCAGAGGGCCAGCCCGACAATGGCATAGGCCACCATGCGGTGATTGAACTGCACCAGAGTGACGTTATCGACGAAATTCTCGATCCAGGGCTTCACGACGAACAGGGCCGACCCTGGCGGGATGAAGACCCCGTCCATGAGCGGCCACGTATTGTAGGTCAGGCCCGCTTTCGAACCGGCGACGAGGCCGCCCAGGGCGATCTGGAGCAGAACCAGGGCGACGAGTGTCCGGGGCAGCATCCCCGTCATCACTCCCTCCCTGGCTGAGTCAGGGCGATCCTTAAGGCCGGAGGCCACCCACACGAGGCAGGCCAGGATGATGCTGGCGACCGTCAGGTGCAGGGCGAGCTTGATCGGGGCAACCGCCGTCATGCCGGGTTCGAGCCCCGAGGCCACCATGATCCACCCGATGGCTCCCTGCAGGCCCCCGATGGCTCCGATGCCCAGGAGGGTCAGAGCGAGCCGGCCCTTGATGGTTCCACGCAGCCAGAACCAGACCAGGGGAAGGAAGAAGACGAGGCCGATGAGGCGGCCGAGCTGACGATGCCCCCACTCCCAGGCATAGATGAACTTGAACTCGGACAGGGTCATGCCCTTGTTGACGAGCTCGTACTGGGAAATCTGCTGGTATTTCTCGAATTCCGCCATCCAGGCCTGTTCCGTCAGGGGCGGAATGGCGCCGGTCACGGGCTTCCATTCGGTGATCGACAGGCCGGATCCGGTCAGCCGCGTGGCTCCGCCGACGGCGACCATGAGGATGATCAGCGCGGCGAGGCAGAAAAGCCATATACGGACTGCGGACAGGGATTGTGTCTGGGGAAGACGCGCCAGCGGCATGCCTTCCGTGGAGGCTGCGACAGCCATGGTCACTCTCGTGGTCGATTTGGGCTTGAACCCGGGATACAGCCTGTCACATAGAGGCTGAACCCTGCCGAGGCAATCAACGCCTGTGACGCAGCACGGTATGGCGCTTTCAAGGGGATCGGAAGATGGGCATTCGGACGCGCAAGCTGATCGGCACGATCGTCATGCTGGTCTTCATCTGCTTTTATGCTCTCTTCGCCATGGCCGTGGCCGAAGGCAGGATCACGGAGGCGCCGAAACTCGTCCAGACCCTGGCTTATATCGTCCTCGGCCTGATCTGGATCGTTCCGCTGATGCCGCTGATCCGGTGGATGGCGAAGCCTGATAAGCCCTAACCTCCGCCAATTCCTTCCATGATCCTGCCGGTGCCGCCGCAGATCGGGCAGGCGACCGCGCCGATCCGCCCGGTGCCCTTGCATTCGGGGCAGATGTTCTCTCCCACGCCCGGGGTTCCCGGCTCGCCCTGATCGCCGGGATTCAGCTTCGGCTCGTCGGAGGCGGCTCGGTCTCGTGGTATGTCCGTCATGGCTGAACTCCCGCTGAGCTGTTCCCGGTCAACGCGGCAGCGGAATCAGGGTTTCTTGTCGGCAAAAGAAAAGGCCCGCTCGAAGCGGGCCTTCCTGAATGACTTAGCGGCAGGTGCGGCGGGTGCGATGCTCCCAGCCCCAGCCCGGAACCCACTCGCGATATCGCTCCGTCGTGCACTGCTCCACATAGACCGGGGGCGGCGGAGGCGCGGGCCGGTAATAAACCGTCTCGGACTCGACATAGGCTGGAGCCGGCGGCGGGGGCGGCGGAGGCGCCACATAGACGGGAGCCGGAGCCGCATAGGCGGGAGCCTGGGAAGCCGCGATGGCTCCCCCGACTGCAAGACCTCCCAGCACGCCGAGGGCCGCAGCGGCGCCGGGGGAGAGGCGATCACGCGCCGCAGCCGGTTGGGCGGCAGCCAAGCCGGCAACGAGCGCCAGGGCGGCAGCCGTACCGGATACGCAACGGAAGATCTTCATGATCATCACCTAACGTCATGAGGGAGATATCGATTCTCCCTTTCGGGTTGAGAGATATACCCCTGCAAATCTCTCCGGAAGCTGAACAAATTATGGCAAAGCTTCGACAGAGCCCCATTTTGGGATGACGGTCACCAAAACCTTAACGGACGATCCCCGCCGTCCCGGCTCCGAACGCGGCTGCCAGGCATCATTCCCCGGCCGACCGCAGCGGAACGGACAGAAGCACGCGGATCAGGTCCGCCTGGCGATTCGTATCCGTCTTCCTGAACAGGTTCTTCAGATGGAAGACGACCGTCGTCTGGGCCACGTCGAGCTCCTCGGCGATCTGATCGAGGCGTTTGCCGTCGATCAGCATGAGGGCCACGCGGGTCTCGGAGGGGGTCAGGTTGTAAAGCCTGACCAGCGTGTCTCCCGACACCTTGGCGCGCTGTTCCGTGTCGATCACGAGCAGCACGACCGCCTCGGGCCGTTCCTCCACCGAGAAGCGCTGCCCGGGAATGAGAACCAGATAGGGCCGCCCTCCCGAGTTGCGCGGGAAGGAGACGATCTCGTCCAGGGCCTCCTCCTCGAAGGCCCTCCGGATGCTCTCGTAGAGCTTGGCGTTCTGCTTCGGCGCGCTCCCCTTCAGGATGCCCTGGGAGACGGCGATCCCGTCATTTTCGGCGAAGATGCGTTCGGCCTCCTTGTTCATGACCTTGACCGAACCCTTCTCGTCGACGATCACGACCCCGACCAGGAAGCGGTCGAACGCGAAGGTGGCCTTGTAGAGGGCGTCCACGGTGCGTCCGCGGGATGATTTCAGGATCTCCTGCCACGCCTCCTCGGCCCGTTGGACGGCGCCGGACTGAACGCGGGCGACCTGCGCCAGCCGGGCCGCGACGGTCGCGAGCAGGATCTCATAGTCGATCGGCTTCACGAGATAATCGTCGGCCCCGGCCTGTTTGCCGGTCAGCACGTCGTTCCTGTCGGTGAGCGCGGTCAGGAAGATGAACGGAACGTCCGCCATATGCTCGCGGCCGCGCATGGCGTTGAGAACGTCGTAGCCGCCGAGGCCCGGCATCGTGATGTCGCACAGGACGAGGTCCGGCCGGTGCTTCTCGAGGAGCGCAAGAGCCTCGCTTCCGTTGGCCGCCTGGAGCACGTGATAATCGGCCGCCTCCAGTTCCTCGGCGATATCGGTCCTCAGGTCATCTTCGTCTTCAACGCAAAGGATCGTCTTTTGAGCATTCATGGCACTGGATCACTTATGCAGCTTGTTGGGTCTGATCGGCATTCGAAATCGGCAGGTCGAACATGAACACCGACCCTGCCGCCTCGTAACTTTCCACATGTATCCCTCCCCCATGCAGGTGCATGATCTTTTGGGCAACGTTCAAGCCAATGCCGGTGCCCGCAATACCCGATGCTGTCCGGGCACGGTAGAACCGGTCGAAGATCTTCGGCAGTTCTTCCTGTGGAATACCCACGCCCCAGTCACGGACCGAGCAGAAGGCACGGGAGCCGTCGATCCAGATCTTGACCTCGACAACGGGCGCCTCGCCCGAATACTTGACGGCATTCGACAAGAGATTGATGACGACCTGCTCGATCAGCATGCTGTCGCAATAAACCTGGACGGCTGCTTCCGGCGCCTCGAAGCGGATGTCGGCATGCGGGCTCAGCTCACGCTGCCTTTCGCAGATTTCCAGGACCAGGTGGGCGAGATTGTACGACGCGGGATTGAGCTCGATCCTGCCCGCGTCGAGCTTGGCCGCGCTGAGAACGCCCTCGACGAGGCGGGTCAGCCTGTTTGCCGCATTCCGGATCTTGTGGACACGCGCCACGAGCTCATCCTGGGTGATGCCTGGCCCGCGCCGCAGGATGCGCTGGGCGCTCGAATCCAGGATCGCCAGCGGCGTCCGGAACTGATGGGACACCATGGATACGAAACTGCGGTAGGCGTTCGTTGTCTCGCGTTCCCGGTCGAGGGCCGACTGGAGGGCTTTCGCGGCCTGCTTGTAGCCGGTGATGTCCGTCAGACGCACGAAGATCGTGGCGCCGTCGGCTTTGGTCAC
Source organism: Microvirga sp. (assembly GCA_050789065.1). Taxonomy (GTDB): domain Bacteria; phylum Pseudomonadota; class Alphaproteobacteria; order Rhizobiales; family Beijerinckiaceae; genus Microvirga. The sequence continues at coordinate 107,445 of JBOZRS010000047.1, read as the reverse complement.
GGAGAGGCGAGCCCAGACGTCCTTCCGGATCAGCAGGTCGAGCTCGATTTCCTCGAAGGGCGGTTCGGCCCCGAGAAGGCGCGTGTCCGCCCCCTCGCACATGGAGAAACAGCGCAGAAACACGGGAAGCGTCATGTCTCCGACGCACCAGAGAGCCACCGGATCGGCTGCCCAGATCTGCTCGTTGGCGAACAGGAGCTTGCCCGTCCAGTCGAAGGCGGCGAAGCCGTCGGGTGCGCTCTCGATGGCGGCGATCAGGCGGCGTTCGGCCTGGCGCAGGGCCGCCGTCCTTTGCAGAACTTTGATCTCCAGGTCGAAGTTCTGGCGCTCCGCCTCCTTGCGGGCCAGCCACTGCTCCGTCACGTCGCGGATGAAGGCGATGCCGAGCATGCGGCCCGCCATGTTGACAGGGAAGCAGTTGAACTCGAGGCAGCGCCCCTGGCCGTTCAGGGTCTTGGTCTCGCTCTCGACAATCGAGCTCGTCCCGTCGACCGCCTGGGCCAGCGCCCGGATGACCTCCGGCATGCCGAAAAGCGAATTGAGGTCCCGCATCGGCTGCCCGACGGCCTGATCCGCCTTGATGTTCAGCAGGCCTTCCATGCCCGGATTCCAGAGCAGACACCGGAGGGACCCGTCGAACATGACGATCCCCTGATTGCTGATGTTGTTGATCACCAGATCGGACAGCTCCTGCTCCTGGCGCAGCAGCTGCCTTGTCTGATTGGCCTCCTGCATACCCTTGAACAGGCGGACCAGCAGAAAGATCGCGCTGAGCACGATGCCGGCCGTGAAGGCAAGGCTTTCGAACACCACCCGCAGATACATGGCGCGCTTCGCGCCCCCCTGCTCCCGGTTGAGCAGCAGGACCCTGTTGGCAAGGTCCCTGAGACGCATGGACAAGTCCTGCATCTGCGCCCGCAGCAAGGAGGCGCTTTCCGGCTCGATCCTGTCCTGCAGCAGCCCTTCGGCCATGGTCAGCTGAAGGTAGGACTCCTTGACGTCGGGCATGAGGCCGAGCTTTTCGACGGCCTCGCCCTGACCTCCCTCCATGAGGATGGCCATTCGGCTGATCAGCATCGCGACCCGGAAGGCAGGCTCCTCCTCCGGAGCGGAAAATTCCTCCCGGGCAGCGACGCGGGCCAAGCTCTCGCTCAGGAGCGCCGCTTCGAACTGTGCCTGGGAGAACTGCCACAGGTTGGTATAGGTGTCCTCGCTCCTGAGTTCCCGCTCGACATCGAACAGCCGGGAGACCGTGAAGATGAGACACGCAGCAAGGCTTGCGATCGCCAGGAGCGTGACCAGGGAGGCCTTATGGTTGCGGGGACTGAACGTCATGGCTACTCGACATGGAGGCGCTTGAGCTGCCAGACCCAGCGCGCATCGTATTGCCGGTCCTGGAGAGCTTCGTGCGCGTCGCGCGGATAGACGATCCACAGGGGCCCCTTGTCGCGCATCTTCAGGACCTTTCCATCGACATGGGTCGCCAGAATCGGCTCGTATTGAAGATCGCTCAGGGGAATCTTGGCCTCATAGGCGTTCAGCGCCGAGGCAGTCAGTACCGTCCCCTTGGCGCCGACCCGGTCGAGAACGGCCCGAAGGGGTACGCCCTCGAAAAGCTGGGGCTGATTGGACAAGGCGGATCGCGTCTTGATGGACTGTCGGCCGAGGGCTTCCAGCATGGCCATGTCGAACTGCGCCTGGCCCGCGACGTTCGTCCGCTCGATCTTGCCCGAGATCGTCAGCACCACCGCTCCGGTCGGGAGCGGCAGCGGATCGGCCGCATAGGAAGCAGCGCCCGAGCTCAGCAAGGCGATCGCACACATCAGCAAGCCGACGAAACGCATCAATTGTCTGCCCAGGAGAGATTATAATGAAACACATATATGCTCTGGATGATTTTTTGCCAAAAATCCAGTGCTGATGACGTGAGTTCGGCACTGCGATGCCGTTGAGACCCATTCCTCCTCTGCAATCCTCACTAGAATTTCCTCCAAGGGAGTGGTCGCCGATACGGTGTTTTAAATGAAGCTGACAGTATTTCGCCACAACAAGCAGAGAGCCGCCGGTCGAAGCGATGTCCGGTTATATTGAATCTTGCCCCTGCAGAAGAATTCCGGCCATTAGGAATATTATTCTTCCTTCTCGTCAAAATTCTTTTGCAAGCTTGACCGTCAGAGCTATATTGCGCGCCGGCCGATAGGACCAGAGTTTGCCTCCCCGTCAAAGGAGTTTGAAATGCGCAAGTTCATCGCGGTTCTGGGAAGCGTCGCAACGCTCGCCGCGGCAGCCCCCGCCAGCGCCGACCCCCGACCGATCCGTCCTCTGCCGGACATTCACAAGCCGTATCCGTCCGAGAGCTACGCGCAATACTATTATCGCCGCGGTTATCACTATCATTCCGGTCCCCGCTATTACTATCGCCGGGATAACGGCGCGGCTGTCGCGGCGGGCGTCGCGGGTCTCGCCGCCGGGGCTCTCATCGCGGGAGCCATCGCCAATCAGGCCCAGGCGGCGCCTCCGCCACCTCCCGGCACGGTCAGCCCCTCGGTGGCGGCCTACTGCGCCCGCAAGTATCGCTCCTACGACCCGGTTACGGGCACGTTCCTGGCCACGAACGGTGTGCGCTACGTCTGCACCTATCCGTAAGCCCGGCTCTTCCCGGATCTGCCTGAAGGCTGCCCTGCCGCCGGCCGCGCGGCAGGGCATTTCTTTTGTCTGAAGGCGGACCAACCGGCGCCTCCGGACCTTTACCTCCGAAGGCTGCACCTTAGAATGGGGCAGACACGGACCGGCCCGATGCAGACTTCCACGCAAGAGGCGCGGCGCCCTGCCCGGCTTCCGGATCGACACCCCCTTCTCCTCCCTGCAAGAACAAGGACCTATCCCATGGCTCAGACGCCCGACAGCAAAGGATCATTCGTTCCTCCGAACGAAGCCGCTCTCGTGACGGCCAGCAACATGACCGAGCTGGAATTGGTTCTTCCTGATTTGGGAGACGAGGACCTGCCCGAAATCGCCATCTTCCTCGTGGCCTGCGCCATGCGCTTTCACAGCGACCCCGCCTTCGTCCAGGAGCAGCTGGAATGGCTCGTCAGGATGCACGACACCGAAGTCGACGAAGGCAAGAGGCCCGAGGAACTGAACTCCGCCAACGACGACTGAATCGGCCCGAACGGGTGGCTGCGCGATACGGTTCCGGCAAGGGGGTTCGCAAGAAGACGCCTCCGAGCCCGGCAGTGTTCAAGCATCGGACGTGACTTTGCATTCACGTCCGATGCGGTCAACTTCCGCTTCAGCGCATCTTTTCACGCAAAACCGGTTCCCACTCTTGCGTTCAAGGCGCTAGTCGAGGAACGAGACCGGCGTGCCCTTCTTGACCATCTTGGCCAGCTCCTCCACGTCCCAGTTTGTCAGCCGCACGCAGCCGTGCGAATAAGCCTTGCCGACCTTCTCGGGATCGGGAGTGCCGTGGATTCCGTAGGACTCGACGGAGAGATCGATCCACATCGAGCCGACCGGATTGTTCGGTCCCGGCTTGATCTCGAACTTCTCCTTCGCCTTCACGCCCTTGAAGGCATAATCAGGATTGTAGGTGTATGTCGGATTGTGCGCGATGGCGCGCACCGTGTGGGTTCCGCTCGGAGCCGGCTTCTCTTCGCTGCCGATGGAAGCGGGATAGACCGCGATCAGGGATCCGTCCTCCGCCAGCACTCTCACGACGTGCTCGCTCTTGACCACCTCGACCTTCCCGGCCTTCTTGATCTCCTCCTTGGCACGGGGAGCGACATTGGCCACCACGATGGATGTTCCCGCCTGATCGAAGCGCCTGCCGGGGTTCAGGGCTTTCAGCAGGTCTTCGTCCATGTGGAATTTTTCGGCCAGGAGTTCCTCCGGGCTGGAATAGCCGAGACGGTCGAGCTTGGCCTCGTCCTCCATCTTTTCCGGAATGGTCACGAACGGACCTTTCACATCCTCCTCGGCGATCTTGTACTCGACCAGGACCGGGTCGGAGGTCGTTTCGTTCAACTTCGCCCACACGTCCGGATTCAGCTTCCCGTCGACACTCAGGTCGCGCGCCTTCTCGAAGGCCTTCAGGGCGTTCTGCATATTCTCTCCGTTACGCCCGTCGATCACGCCCGGAGAGAACCGCGCACGGTCGAGCAGGACCTGCGCCTTGATGAAGGCGGGGCCCACTCCCTTCTCGGCCTTCGCGGACAGATCGGCACCGTTCACGGTCTCCATGTCCAGAGGCTTGGGGGATGAGGGAGCCGCCGAGGCGATGCTCACAAATCCGAAGATACACAGGACTGCATACGCCAGTACTTTCATTCCAAACTCCATCGCGTGCCCCATCAGCAAAAGGCCGAGGCCCGCTCTGTGTTCCCGCGGCTTCATTGACAGATGCGATAATCGGCCTTGCGGGCCCGCATATCGAGATGGAGATGGTTGCCGTGATCGGCGTCGGCGCCAGGGCCGAGCACCGTCGTGAAGATCGGGCAGGCCTCTTTGTGAACCGCGGATTGGAACGCGGCCTCCGGGGAGCCCTCGGGATGCGAGTTGATCGCGAATGACTCCCGCTTCGCGAACTCGAACCCCATGACGTCGACCCCATTGCCGAATGCATGTTCGGAGAGCTTCGCCCCCGAGCGCTGATTGCGGCACTGATAGGACGTTCCGATGAGGACTTTCACGGGGGTCTTCTGAAGATGGCGCTCCGCCTCTGGGAGAACGACCTCCGTCGTCCACCGCGCGAGATTCTCCGCGAACGAACACCGCATCAGGGAGGCTGGAGAAACCTCGACGCCCTTGGGAAGACCCGACACCAGAACGGGATTCTCCACGCTGCAGGAATTCTCCTGCACGGCCGGGCGGGATTCGAAGCGCAGTCCGAGTTGAGTGAGGCGATCGAGACAGGCCGCATCGGCTTCGCTGGGCCCCGGCGGCAGTGCTTCCTTGTTCTTGGCGGTGTCGTCGGAGGGCGCCTCTCTTTTGGGAGGTTCGGGCGCCTGAGCAGGCGGCCGGTCCGGGCGCGGCGGCGGCAAAGGTGGAGACGTCTCCTGAGCGACACTGCCGGAGGCGAGGATCAGCGCCATCAGGGCGGCAATGCTTCCCTCACGCTTCGCCGAACGGTTTCGCCCCAACTGCATGTCGCCTCCAGCTATCCGGCGCGGATACGGCGCCGCTCCTATCCATCAACCGCCTCGCATACGGCTACGTTCCGGCCTGGCCTCCCTGATGCCGGATATCGCGTTCGCCTCAACCACCCGGACTACCCCGTGATGAGAGCTTCTTCCCAGGCCCGACACGGTGTCTGCTGGTACTGGGGCTGCCCGGACGGGTCTCGGGGAATCGGCGGCCGGAAAAGAGGTGTGCCGTTGGCGAGCCGTTCCTTCCTGCATGAACTCCTGGCCGTCAGGCACGAGGCAAGCGACGAGGAACTGATTCAGGCGCGGGACGCGCTCTACGCTCCGTTCGGCCTGGCCTACTGCATCGACAAGGGGTTTCGTGCGCGGGCCGAGGAGGACCTTGCCCGGCTCCTCGCCAAGGTCCGGCGCGACGAGGCCGAGGGATGCTGGAGGCCCATCGAGGGCGCCCCGGACGATCTGGCCGAGGGGCTGTTCGCCTATCCGGACGGTCAAGGCGGTTATGTGCTCATGGTTGTCTACGGCTATGCGCCGTCCGGGCGCGAGGCCCGTCCCGTCGTCTACGACCTTCACGGGGTCAGGCCCGATCCCGACGAGCCCGCCGCGTTGAGCGCAAAGGAGATCGCCCTGGCGAACGGAGCGACGCAGTGGCGGCCGATCCCCCCTCACCCGGCTTGTCCGCGATGACGCGCGCTCCACATCATGTCTCGAGGATCATGGAGGTGTCCGCCCGATTGGATGAGGAAGTCCGGAAGATGAGTGCGTTGCTCGGTCCACAGGTCAGGAAGGATGAGGAACTGGCTTTAGCCCCGAAGCTGCAGCAGTTGCACGGGACCGCCTGCACGAAACGGATCGAGGAACTCGAGGCCATCGTTGCCGGTCTTCGCGCCGCGCTCGAGGATGCGGAGGCCGCTCTGCGGCGCGAGAGGGCGCGCACGCCCGAAATCGGCGATTTTGTCCGCTGCCCTCTGACCAATTTCTTCGGCAGGGTGACGAGGGTCGTCCCCCGGCCCCACGGCCGCCCCTGGGTCGAGATCGTTCCGTACCTGACCCGGGACTACCCGGGGCACAGGACCATGGACCTCTACGACAGCTGGGAGCTGATCGACCCGCCCACGGAAGACGAGGAACCTCGCCCGGCAGCGGGGACCTCGCTCAAGCTTCCGTCCACGGCTGATTTCGACTGGCAGACGAAGCCTCATCCGGACGAACAGCTCGCGGACGAGATCGAGCTTCTCCTCAGCGACCTCTCGACGCTTCCGGACAAAACCATGTCCTAGGTCTGCCGCCATCGACTTCGGCTGCACGGCAGGCCGCCGAGAGACCTGCAACAAATCCCCCCATATGACGTTTGCCCCTGCAGTTTCGCCGCCGAAGCCCGCCTCCGTGGCTCCGAACCTGCGGCGCCCGGAGGACCCCGACTTTCGCGCAGCTTCTTTGCGCCTGCCACCGCACAGCCGACAGCATCAACGATGGAGAGAGCACAATGGCAGATGATGGACAGGTCACTCGCCTGCAGGTCGCGAATGCCCGGCCGGGAGATGCGGGTCGCGGCATAGCCCGCATGAGCCGCCAGACGCTCAACGAAATCAGCCTGCAGGAAGGCCAGGCCGTCGAGATCATCGGCAAGCGCCATACCACGGCCATCGCGGTCACGCCGTATCCGGAGGATGAGGGCCTGAACATCATCCGCCTCGATGGCCTGCAGCGCGTCAATGCGGGCGTCGGGAGCGGCGACCACGTTGAGGTCAAGCGAGCCGAAGTCCGCCCCGCGACCCGCGTGGTCCTGGCCCCAGCCCAGAAGGGTTTGCGCCTGCAGGGCTCGGGCGACGCCTTGCGCCGCACCTTCTATCAGCGCCCGCTCACCGCAGGCGACGTGATCTCCACCTCGGTGTATTCACCCAATGCGGGAGACCCGAGGCTTCCCGAGGAGTTGCGCGGTCTCCTGAACATTCCCGCCTACGGCCTGCAGGAAATCCGCCTCGTCGTGGTCTCGACCCAGCCGAGAGGCATCGTGCAGGTAACGGCCGAGACGGAGGTCGATCTTCGGCCGCAATTCGAGGAGCCGACGGAGGCCCGCCGCGCCGATGTCACCTACGACGACATCGGTGGCCTCGGGAACACGGTCGATCAGGTGCGCGAGATGGTGGAGTTGCCGCTACGCCATCCGGAGCTGTTCCAGCGTCTCGGTATCGACCCTCCCAAGGGCGTTCTGCTCTACGGCCCGCCCGGCACCGGCAAGACGCTGCTGGCCCGTGCCGTCGCCAACGAGACGGAGGCGCAGTTCTTCCATATTGCGGGCCCCGAGATCATGGGCCGGCACTACGGCGAGTCCGAGCAGCGGCTGCGGCAGGTCTTTCAGGAAGCCCAACAGAACGCGCCCGCCATCATCTTCATCGACGAGATCGACAGCATCGCGCCGAAGCGCGAGGAGGTCACCGGCGAGGTCGAGCGGCGCATCGTGGCGCAGCTGCTCACCCTCATGGATGGGCTGGAGCCGCGCCAGAACATCGTCGTGATCGGCGCAACGAACCGGCGCGAAGCGATCGACGAAGCCCTGCGCCGACCGGGCCGCTTCGACCGGGAGATCGTCATCGGCGTCCCGGACGAGGCCGGCCGCCGCGAGGTCCTGGCGATCCACACCCGCGGCATGCCGCTCTCCGAGGACGTGAACCTGGATGAGATCGCCCGCACGACCTATGGCTTCGTCGGCGCCGATCTTTCGGCCCTGGCCCGCGAGGCGGCAATGGATTCGCTGCGCCGCATTCTGCCCAACATCAACCTCAAGGAAGGCATTCCTGCGGACGTGCTGCAGAACCTGCGGGTGACGCGGCAGGATTTCCTGGACGCTCTGAAGCGCGTCCAGCCCTCGGCATTGCGCGAAATCATGATCCAGGTCCCGAACGTGACCTGGGACGATATCGGCGGCGTCGAGGAGGCGCGGACCCGCCTGCGCGAAGGCGTGGAGCTCCCGCTCAAGAGCCCGGAATCGTTCCGCCGCATCGGCATCCGCCCCGCGAAGGGCTTTCTGCTCTTCGGACCGCCCGGCACGGGCAAGACCCTTCTGGCGAAGGCGGTCGCTCGCGAGGCCCAAGCCAATTTCGTGGCGACGAAATCCTCGGACCTCCTGTCGAAATGGTACGGCGAGTCGGAGCAGCAGGTTTCCCGGCTCTTCGCCCGCGCCCGTCAGGTTGCCCCGACCGTGATCTTCATCGACGAGATCGACTCCCTCGCGCCCATTCGGGGCGGCGGGCTCGGCGAACCTGCTGTGACGGAGCGGGTGGTCAACACGATCCTGGCCGAGATGGACGGTTTGGAAGAGTTGCAGGGTGTCGTCGTCATGGCAGCCACCAACCGGCCCAATCTGATCGACCCGGCCCTGCTCCGTCCGGGCCGCTTCGACGAGCTGATCTACGTGCCGGTGCCGGACGCTCAAGGACGGCGGCACATTCTCGGCATCCACACCAAGGCCATGCCGCTGGCTCCGGACGTGGATCTCGACGCGATTGCCGAGCGGACGAACCGCTTCACAGGAGCCGATCTCGAGGATCTCACCCGCCGGGCCGGACTTCTCGCCCTGCGGGAATCCCTCGACACGCAGCAGGTGACCATGGCGCATTTCGAGCAGGCGATGCGGGAGACGCGCCCCTCGGTGACGCCGGAGATGGAGCGCGAATACGAGGACATGCTCCGCACCCTGAAGCAGGAAGGGCCGCAGCGTCAGCCCATCGGGTTCCTGCCGGCCCGACAGGCCGCCGAGTAGAAGCAAGAAGGCGCGGGCTCCATGGCCCGCGCCTCGTCCGTCAATCCGGCTTGCCGCATTACTGCGCGCATTCGACGGGGATGCGCTGGTCGGAGCTCTGCTCAAGAATGGTCCGGCACGGCACGCCGTTCACGGTCCTCATCTCGTGAGGAGCGGCGTAAGGGAACGGTGAGCCGACGGGAGCGGGCGACACGGCGACGCCTGGTCCGGCGACCGCTCCGGGGGCGACGGCGATGCTGCCGGTCGTGACCGGCTCGGCGCATTCCACCGGGATGCGCTGGTTGCCGTTCGGGGCCAGAACCGTGCGGCACGGGATGCCATTGATGATCTGTACCTCATGAGGCGCCGCATTGGGGAAAGCGGAGCCGGGTGTTCCGGAAACGGAGCTCGGCTGCGCCTGAGCGATACCGATGCCTCCGAGCGCCAGAACGCCGGCGCCGACAAGGATTCCAAGCCTCTTCATAGATGCCTCCAATGTTTGATGGGAAATAAAGGCCACGTTAATCCTAGACCTTTCTCCTAAACGCACGAGGCGGCAATGTTTTCCCATATTTATTTCGGCGCACGTGGTTGTGAACGGCGAAACAGGAACAGCAAAGATTGCAAGAGACTCGCTAATGTCTTTTCTCGTAACGTTCCTAAGCTTGGCATTCCGCCTTTTACTATCCGATGCACACATCTCTACGGTTGGATTTCTCCATGAACATCGCAGAAGTCGGAGAGGTACATCCCCTATTGCATTGAGCGAGTGCCTTGAGCCCGGAAGGCCGCGTCGCGCCTTCGTGTCTGAATTTGCTCTGGATCAAAGCCACTGGCCGTGCCGCCTGCCATGCTGAGAAAAGCAGAAACTGGGAGGTCATCATGAGCATCGCCGCAACGATCAAGAAATGGAGTTCGGACTGGGCAACCGCGTGGGAGCTTTCCGATCTCGGCGAGGAAGGCCGGGAAGCGCTGGTGCGCGACATCGGCATCAACCAGGATATCCTGGACCGGGTGGTCGCTCGCGGCTCGCAGGGCGGCGAGGAACTGCCGCGCCTGCTGCAGGCACTCGAGCTTAGGCGGGAGGCCATCAGGAAGGCTTATCCGGGCGTGATGCGCGACATGGAGGTGACCTGCACGCTCTGCATGGACGCCCAGAGGTGCCGCCAGGACCTCGACAACGGAGTTTCGCCGGCGACCTACCGGCAGTACTGCCCGAACGAGCGTACGCTCGCCGAGTTCAGGGAACAGGCCGCGCTGAGGAATACGCCACCGGAGTAAGGTCAACTTCTCCGGCCCCAAGCGGCATCGTCCTGTCGAGAAGCCCCGCGCGTCATGGCATGGCTCACGACGAGCGGGCAGGATCCGTGAGCGGGTCGGCCATGGCGCGGGCCCGTGGCGCTGAGTCCGAAGGCACCCATCCGGTTTGCCGCTCGATCATGCGGCGCACCCGCGGCCGGTCGGGCCCCTGGTGGAGCGCCCGGATCCTGTCGCCGACGGAGGCGTCGGCCTGCGTTATGCGCTGATTGTGCCGGACATATTCGAGCCATGTTGGACTGTGGTAGCGCTCGATCCAGATGCGGGGATCCTCCAGGTCGCGCAGCAGGGTCCAGTGCCGCGCCCCGTCCCGGCGCCGGATGCGCCTGCGCTCCGCCATGATCGTGAGAAACGCAACGACGTCCTCCTCGCGGATGACGTATTCGATGGTGATCACGACCGGTCCGCTGCGCGGCCGGATATCGATGGCCACGTCAGGTTCCCGCCAGCGGTTGAGAGGGTCGAGATTCAGGGTCTTCAGCTCCGGAAGGGCGAAGACGAGGCCAAGGGCCGCACCGGCGACCAGGACGACGGCGGAGATCAGCAGGGCGTCTCCTGTCCCGAGGCTCTCGGCGGCCGCGCCCCAGATCCAGCTCCCGATCGCCATGCCGCCGAAGGTCGCCATCTGGTAGAGCGCCAGCGCCCGGCCGACGACCCAGCGCGGCGACAGAAGCTGCACGGTCGCGTTGAAGCTCGAGAGCGCCAGGACCCAGCTCGCTCCGCCGAGCGCCATGATGACGATGGTCAGCAGCGGAACGGTGCTCAACCCCGCGACCGTCGCGCAAACCGCGAAGCTGATGAAGGCCACGCGCACGAGGGCCTCGAGCGACAGCGCCTGCCTGAGGCGGGTGCTGAGAAAGGCGCCGCCGACGGCCCCGATGCCGAACGAGCCGAGCAGAAAACCGTAGGTCAGGGGACCGCCGTGGATCAGGTCGCGGGCGATGAGCGGCATCAGCGCCTGGATGGCAATGGCCGCGAGGCCGAAGACCGCGCCACGCAGCAGCACGACCCCGATATTCGGCGACATCGCGACATAGCGGATCCCCGCCGCCATGGCGGTGCCGAGCGATTCCGGTGGCAGGACCCGGGGCGGCGTCGCGGGCTGCCAGCGCGACAGAACGCCGATCAGCCCGACATAGCTGACGGCGTTGACCGCAAAGGCCGCGGCGGCACCAACGGCCGCCACGATCACTCCGCCGATGGCCGGTCCGACGCTCCGCGCAATGTTGAAGCCCATGCTGTTGAGGGCGATGGCGGAGGCCAGATCCGAACGCGGCACCATCTCGCCGACCAGGGATTGCCAGGCCGGGCCGTTGAACGCCGTCCCGCAGCCGACCAGGAACGTGAAGCCGAGCAGAAGCCAGGGCGTCACCAGGCCGAAATAGGTGCAGAGCGTAAGCGCCACCGACACGGCCAGCAGGAAGATCTGCGACACGAGCATCAGTTTGCGCCGGTCGAAATTGTCCGCGATGGCTCCCGCCATGAGCGAGAACAGCATGATCGGAAGCGTGGTCGAGGCCTGCACCAGAGCCACGAGATCGGCCGACGCCCCGATGGAGGTCATCAGCCAGGCTGCGCCGACCGACTGGATCAATCCCCCGAAGTTGGAGGCGAGGCTTGCGATCCACACGGCGAGAAAGATTCGATGCCGGAACGGCGACAAGGGGGAGAGTTTGGCGTCCAATGTCCTGGTGTCCTTTGTCGGCGCAGGCAGCTCGATCTAGCGGATCCGGGTCGAAAGAAGTTTCGGTCGATGCAGCTAGCTAGGGTCAGGCGCGGTCTCGGCCAGGGATCCTGAATGTCGCCTCACCGGCATGGCGGATGTCCTTTCGGTGGAGAGTCAAAGCCCCGCAATTCCAGCACGGAAAGCCGCAAAGGCGATAGCCCCGCCGATCAGCACCAGCAGGGGATTGAGCTTCGGCCGCCATGCGAGGACGAGAGCAGAGATTCCCGCCACGGACCAGGACAGGATGCCCGAACCCGCAATGCGGAAGATGGCGAACACGCCCGCGAGGATCAGGCCAGCCCCGATCGGCGCGAGCCCGTTCTCGAGCGCCGTGTGCCAGTCGCGGCCCCGATAGTGGCTCCACATTCGCGAGACGCCGTAGCAGAGCAGGGATGACGGGACGAACAGCGCGAGCGTGGCCACGACGGCTCCCGTCCAGCCTGCGACCTTCCAGCCCAGGAGGGTCACGAGCATCGAGCCCGGACCGGGCGCGGCCCTCGCGATGGCGAACAGCTCGACGAATTCCCGCGCGCTGACCCAGTGATAGACCTCGACGGATTGGTGCTGAATGCCTGCGAAGATGCTCGGCCCACCTCCGATCGAGACGAGCGAAAACGGCACGAACACCGCAATGAGGGCCCAGATGGGATTGTCACGCATCTGAACGCGTCCTCAACCAGGCGAGGACGATCGAGACGGGCGCGAGGCAGAGGACGACCGGGACGAGGGGCCACTGGAGAAGCCCGACCGCCACGAAGGTCATGACCAGGATGAGGAACGGCGCGGGATTGCGGCTCGTGCGATGCGCGCCCTTGATGGCGACGATCAGCAGCAGCCCGATCGCGGCGGCCGCGGCTCCGCTCATGGCATCCTGGATCCAGGGCATGCCGGCGATCCGGTCGTAGACGACCGCCAGCCCGATCACGGCGAAGAACGGCCCCGCCAGAAGGCCCGTGAGGGCGCACAAGGCGCCGGGAGCCCCTCTCAGGCGCTGCCCGACATAGACCGAAAGATTGGCGACATTCGCTCCGGGCAGGATCTGGCCCAGCGCCAACCCGGACAGAAAATCGTCGTCGCTCATCCAGCGCCTCAGTGTCACCACGTCGCGATAGATCCAGCCCGACAATCCCCCGCCGAAGCTGAAGATCCCGATGCGAAAGAAGACGAGGAATATCGACGGAAGAGGAACGGAATCCCGTGGCGGGCTCATGGGGCATCCAGATTGGCGCGGTTCTCGCAAGCCTGCGAAGGGCCGCATCGAGGCGCTTGCGACGGAGAACCGCTCAAATCTCTAGGCCAGAAGCCGTTTCCAGACAATGTATGCCTCGCATGCGTTCAGGGCAGGAATGAGCCTAGGGGAACCTGCTTCTTTCCCCGGTAGAGATAGGTGTCGGAGAGGCCGAGACGGCGGCAGGACTGAATGGCGGGGGCCGACCGGAGAACGAGCCTGTCGGCCACCAGGCCCAAGGCGCGCACGGCGGCACGCTCCGACGGAGCGAGGGACCAGCGGGAGTCCAGCCTCACGCGCTCCCGCACCCAGACGGGCAGGATGTCGACCGCGGCCTTAATGAACAGCCGTTGGACCGGACGCGCCGGGAGCGGCAGGATCGGAACCCGCCCCATGATGTCCAGGAACTCGAAGATGATCGGCGAAGCGACGAGCCTCGGCCTCATCCCGTCGAACAAGGCGTCGAGTTCGTCCTGCGAGGCGGGCGCGCCGGTCGCTCCGTAGAGGCGCGCGGACGGAAGGGCCTCGGCGAGGAGCGCCATGCGCTCGTCGGCTCCCAGCCAGCGCACATAGGCATGATAGGCCTCCGTGAAGCCGAAGCCCGCTGTCGCCTGCACCCAATCCAGCAGCGCCGGGTCGTTCGCGTGGTAAGGCTCACCCTCGCTCGTCAGGCCGGACACGCGCTCATGCCGCCTGACCACGCCTGCGATCATTGCTTCCGCCTTATGGCGCGGCCCATAGACGGTCATCATCGCGGCGAGGCCGGTCCGCCGCAGGCGGGTGAGCGGATCGGCGCGGAAGCGGCTGTGCTGCCACACGCCGTCGCGGACGCGCGGCTCCCCGAACTCGAGCAGAACGGCCGTGACCCCGCCGATGAACACGGCGACGGGATTCTTGAAGAGGCGCCAGGACACGGAGTCCGGCGAGACGAGCGCCGGCTCTCCGCGCGGCAACGAGAAGTCGATGCTCCGCTCCGGCTGAAGGAAGGCTTGTGCCAGATCGTCGATCCAGCGCTGGAGCGGGCCGGGCAGAATGATGGCGCCCGAGTCGTCGAACACGGCAGGTCCTCCGCCTTCTCAATGCCGCCGGAGCGAGAAAGGTTGCGGCATGCCGGCCCGGGAGGGCAACCCAGGCCGGCGAAGGCGGGACCTCCGCGGCCCTTACTGCGGAGGCCGGATGTTCTGGTTCATCCGGAACATGTTGTGCGGGTCGTAGCGGCCCTTGATCTCGGCGAGGCGGCGGTAGTTCCCGCCATAGATCTTCTCGACCCGGTCCGCCTCGTCCTCCGGCATGAAGTTGACGTAGGCGCTTCCCGTGGCGAAGGGCTCCGTCGCCCGGAACAGGCCCCTCGCCCACGCGATGCAGGCGTTGTCGTCCTTGTTCTCGCGCCAGCGGGTATGGACGTTCATGGCGAAGTGGGCGGTCCGCTGCGGATAGGCGGTCGCGTCGGGAGCGACCCGGCTCATCGCGCCGCCGAGATGGGCGATGAAGACCTCGCATTCGGCACTCGGCAGGTTCCGGACGGCCTGGGTGATCGCCTCCAGGGCGCCATCCTGGAGCGTCTCGAAATCATGGCTCTTCCAATAGTTTCGGGCGCCGTTCGTCAGAAGCGGATCGAAGGCCGCCTGCCAGTCGACGAACCGGTGCGGCCCCACCACGTCGGCGATGGGATGCCCGAGCGAACGGATGGGCTTCGTGGCCTTCTCGCCCTCGGCCGGATCGCCCACGTAGCACATGGCGAGGATCATCACCTCCCGCCCGTGCCACTCGGCCGGCAGGAACGGGAGCGGCGGCGCCTTGCGCATCACCACCCAGCACGTGAGCTCCTCGGGAGCGCTCGCGACGGCCTCGCGGTAGGACCGGAGCAGCTCGCCCGCATCGTCGAAGGGATGGACCACGAGGCCGGACAGCACCTCCGGCCCCACCTGATGCAGACGGAATTCGAAGGCGGTGACGATTCCGAAGTTCCCTCCCCCGCCCCGGATCGCCCAGAACAGGTCCGGGTTCTCGTCTGCGCTCGTTCGCACGAGCCTTCCGTCGGCCGTGACCACATCCGCCGACAGAAGGCTGTCGATGGTGAGGCCGTATTTCCGGGTCGTCCACCCGAAGCCGCCGCCCAGCGTCAGGCCTGCGATTCCGGTGGTCGAGTTGATCCCAGTCGGGACGGCCAGCCCGAAAGCCTGCGTCTCCCGGTCCACATCCCCGAGATTTGCGCCGGGGCCGACCCACGCCTTCTTGGCGACCGGATCGACGCGGACGAAGTTCATGGGCGAGAGATCGATCATCAGCCCGCCCTCGCACACCGCATTGCCGGCGATGTTGTGCCCGCCTCCGCGCACGGCAACGACCAGATCATTCTCGCGCGCGAAATCGACGGCGCGCATGACGTCGGAGGCTCCGTGGCAGCGAACGATCAGGCCCGGAGAGCGGTCGATCATTCCGTTCCAGATGCTGCGCGCCATGTCGTAGCCGTCCTCATCCTTGACCAGGGCCTTGCCGCGCAGCCCGCCCTTCAGGCTGAGAAGCACCTCAGGCGGAATGGCGACCGACTGTCCCCTGATCGTGGTCATCGAAAGCGTCGTCATCTGAGCTTCCTTTCATTGGGTGGGATGAGGCGCCGGCCCCGTGGCGGGCGCGCGCCGCTCGTCGGCCTCCATGCCGATGAGCAGGGTCCTGATGTCGTTGAGCACCAGTTCCGGATCGAGGAAGTCCAGGCTGTAGATGTTGCGGATCCGCCCGGACGGGTCGATCAGGAAGGCGCGAAAGATATGGTACAGCGGCCCGCCGGCCTCGGACGGGTTCGGTTTCGACGCGACGGACTGATCGTATGCGGCGAGCACCGGCGCGAGCGCGGTGCGGTCGGGGGCCGTCAGGAAAAGCCAGTCGGGAGCGCCCGCCTCGTCCGAGCGCCAGTGGGTTGCGTATTCGGCCATGACGGCCGGCGTGTCATGCTCGGGATCGAAGCTCATCGAAACGAGCTGGATCCGCCCGGCAAGTTGCCGGTCCCTGGCGGCCAGATCCTGCAGCAGCGACATCTGCAGCGTCGCGGTCGGGCAGGCGTCGCCGCACCGCGTGTACATGAAGGCCAGAACCGTGATCCGTCCCTTGAACAGGTCCGTCAGCTCCCGCCTGCCCCCGCTCTCGTCGAGCACGTCGCCTCCGGCGGCGGGCCTGATCGACGGCAGACGGTAACTTCCGGGCTCCGGCAGCGAGAATGCGTAACCGGCGCTCGGGCTTGCCGCTTGGCTGCCTGCGGCCTTGCCCTCGTGCTGCTCATGAGCCGCCGCGAGCAGCGGCGCACCGCAGAGCGCGACCGCCGCGATCAGACGGGCGAAGGCAAGGTTCGGCATTGATCCCTCCCCTTCATGGGCCCGAGCGGGAGAACGCATCCTCCCGCTCCGAGACATCAGCCGGAATAGAGGCTCGTGGAGCCGAACGACATCATGTGCGGACGTCCCAGGCCCTCGCGCATGAAGTCGATCTCGAACCGCGGCGTCAGATCCTTCCCGTCCCACGTATAGGCCTTCAGAAACTGCTCGTTGTCGGCTCCTGTCTTGTCCCAGTTCGCCAGAAGCGAGCTGGTATAGTAGAGCCGCCTCCCGTCCCAGCTCTGCGAGACCATGTTGACCTGGCTGCCGATCTTCTTCTCGTAGACCTGCTTCGGCTTGTGCGGATCGGAGACATCGAAGACGCGCGTCATCCCATCCATGAAGGTGTCGACAAAGAGCGTCCTGTCATCGGCGCTCAGGCTGATATCGACGGGAACCGGCAACTTCGACGGATCGCCGATATCCGCCACCGCCTCGGCCTTCCACTCGCCGCCGGCATCCTCGTAGACGAGCCAGATCTTCGAGGTCAGGGCCGTCGAGGTGAAGGCGTAGTTATTGTAAGGCCCCCAGGCCCAGCGGATCTCCAGCGGAACGCCCGGAACGTCGAATACTTTCTTCGGCCTGCGCGCATGGAAATCCCACAGGACCATGGTCTGGCCGAAATGCTTCATCGCCTCCGGATCCTTCGCCACGTCACCGAAGGGACGCATGTAATTGTTGAGGCCCGTGAACGACGACGTGAGCATGACATTCTTGCGGGGGAGGACGCGGGCGTCGTAGCCGTACCCGTCCGCGGTCTTCTCCACGGCCGCTCCTTGCGTGTTGTCCGCGGTCGGCATCCAGTGCGTGGCGATGTACTGCCCGTCGTTGGAGTACTCGACCATGCCTGTGCGCCCGTCGCGGTTCTTGTTGGACAGGCCCGAGATCAGCATCCGGCCCGGCAGGGCATAGGCGCCGTGCGGCCCCGCCACTCCCCCGCTCTTCTCGACGAAATCGTCGATGGTCTTGACGAGCTTCGGATTGGCCGGGTTCGTCGCCACGTCGAAGATATGGATCTTGCTGTCCGAGAGCCCTGCGACCCAGAAGAAGCGCCGGTCGTCCGTGAAGCCGCCGTGGTGGGCTTCGCCGCGTCCGCCGACCGAGTCCGTGTCGATCACCTTGCCGAAGGTGGGCGAGTCCTTGCGGACATCGATGGTCACGACCTTGTCCTGTCCGTCGCCGACACCTTCGACGCCGAGCGTCCAGACATAGACGAATTCCTCCTCGCCCGTGATCTTCGCCATGTACGGGGACTGGCAGGTTTCGTCCGCCCGGGCGGGCCGTCCGGTCGAGCCGACGCAGAGGGCGGCCGCGGCCACGCCCAGGAACAGCGCCTTGCAAATTGCGTTACGGCGGAACGTTGCAGATGGGTCACGCAGCGGAGCCATGCTCGTATTCATTGCCATCTCCCATGCCGAGGAGGACGCCAGCGCGGTCCGTCGCAGCCGGCATCGTGTCTGCGAACGAATTGGCCTCATGTTGCACCGGACCGGACTTGTCCTGGAGCGGGCGATCATGACAAACTGGAGGGGTAAGACTGCCAGGGAGAGCGACCGATGCTCCATGTGGCTGTTCTGTTTCTCAATGGCGGATGCGCTTCGACGGCGCTGCTCCCCATGGAGATCTTTCGCAATGCCGGCGTGCTGTGGAATCTCCTCGGCGGCCGGGCGCCGGATCCGCGCTTTCGCGTCACGACGGCATCCATTGGCGGCGGCCCTGCCGTAACGGATCACTTGGTCTCGCTCATACCGTCATGCGCCATCGAGCAGGTCGAGCACCCCGACATCGTCTTCGTTCCGGCAGGCGGCCTTCCGCTCGATACGCTGATGCGCACCGGCTATGTCATCGACGCCCTGGTCGAGCGCAACGCCCCCGTGGTTCCGTGGCTCCGGCGATGGGCCGCGGAAGGGACGAAGATCGCGGGCGTCTGCTCGGGCGTGGCCCTGATGGCCGAGGCGGGCCTGCTCGACGGAAAGCGTGCGACGACCCATTGGGGATTGGCCGATCTCTACCGGGAGCGGTTCCCCAACGTGGACTGGCAGCCTGAATATCTTATCACGGATACGGGCGACATCTTCTGCGGGGGCGGCGTCAACTCCGCTGCCGACCTGAGCCTCTATCTGGTCGAGCGCTTCGGCAGCCGCGACCTCGCGCTCGAATGCGCGAAGGCCCTGCTGATCGAGATGCCGCGCACCTGGCAGGTCGCCTTTGCGGACGTCACGATCCGGAAGGATCACAACGACAACAGCATACGACGCGCCCAGGACTGGATGCACACCCACTTCCAGAACCCGATCAGCCTGGACGCCATCGCGGCGCGGGTCGGCATGAGCCCGCGCAACTTCATCCGCCGTTTCAAGGCCGCGACCGGACACACTCCGCTGAATTACATTCATACCATCCGGATGACCGTGGCGAAGCGATTCCTGGAGGATGGGCAGCGGACGGTCCAGGAGGTGAGCCAGGCCGTCGGCTACGGAGACGTGATCTTCTTCCGCGACCTGTTCAAGCGTCACACGGGTATATGCCCGGCTGAGTACAGGACCCGCTTCGGAAATTCATCCATGCTCCGTCTGGACGACCGGCAAGGATCAGGCGCCCGTGTGCCGAAGGCTTTCCGGGCACGCGCCGCCCCGCATTGACGCCAACGGCCGGACAGGTGTTCCTCGGCAGCCGCCGGGACTCGGAATAGGGAAAGATGCCTTCTCATGTCCGGAAAGGCGAAAGACCGAGCGCCGGCCGGCCAAACCTTTGCGACCGAGGGGCGTTCGCAAAGGATCCCACGTGGCCGGCCGGCGCTGCTGCCTCCAGGATCCATGGGTTCGGGGAAGCGGATCCTGAGGGCAACTCATCGATTCCCGACATCACCTCGCCGTCACGAACAACACCTGCCCTGCCTCATTCGTGACCACCAGAATACGGGCCTGTGCGAGCCGTCCTTCCAGGATATCGGTCCAGACAGCTGCGGCGCGGTCGGGATCGGGCGTCAGACCGAGTTCGGGCAGTTCGATCCCGATCCCGTCCCACATCATCCGGTCGCCGATGCGATGGTGGAAGAAGTAGCGTGGCATGGCACCTTCCGTCCGACGACAATTCCGCCTTTACGAAGAAGAGCACCGCTCGTGTGTCCGACTCTTATCCCCGCCTGTCGTCGAGGCTCTTCTTCCCGATCTTCGGAGCAGAAGCGGGCGGCTGGCCCTTGAAGCCTTCTCCATCCCTGTCCCGGAGAAAGGCCATCGCCCGCACAACGGTGTCGTCAACGCGCTTGGCAAAGCCATGAATCGGAAATTTCAGCATCGTGATCGTCCTATGAACATTGCTTCAATGAACGCTATGCAACGCGGCGGACTGCCTCCCGTAAGGTGCGCCAATCTCAGCCGACGCGGGAGCAGGCCGGACCTTTCAAAAGTTCGGCGGCAGCCCGAGGCCCGCCCGGATGGCCATGTCCTTGTCGGCCCGGACCGGCTGATCCTCCCTGAGCTCCCGCTTGGTGCGTCGAAGCTGCTTGGCGACTTTGGCGAGGGCGGTGTTGAAGGCCACATAGATGTCCCAGTCCCGAGCCTCCGCGCTCTTCGTGGGAAGTCCGCCCATCTGGATATTGACGCTGCAGCGGTAGGTGATGCCCTCCTTGCTGAAAATGGCGGAGGCGTTGTTGAGGCGACCGAAATACTTCCCCGCGACCCGCGCAATGCTCTCGCGCGCATGGCCGGGAAGGCCGTCGCCGAGGTGGATATTGGCGCCTTTGACAGCGATGGCCCTGTCGATCTCTTGCAGCTTCAAACATTCCTCCTGCGATGAGTTATTGAAGGGATTGAGCTCGTTGCCTTGCGTTCGTGATCATCTCCACGGCCGCTGCCAATTCCTGATCGTCGAATTCGGTGCATCCACAACTGTCGACAATGGAGCGGGTCACGGACGAGTAGACTTCCAGCCAGAATGACGGCATGCCTGGAGGCAGTTCGTCGGCCGGCACTTCGGTCAACCGTGCCTCCAGCCCTCCGAACCGGACTATCGTGACGGCCCGGGAGCCGTTCCGCTCCGGAGGCGTGAAGGCGAGACGAAGATAGGCGCGGATGATCCGCTGTTCGATCTCGTCGGCGTCCATCGGGGCCAAGGTGACGTTCAAGGGGGCGGCATGCGAATGAGGCACGATGCACTCCGAAACATGAGACGACCTTAAGCTGCCCCCTGCCCTTTCATTCGTGTTCGCGACTGCAGCCATCGCGAATGCCGTTTCGCAGCAGATGCGTGGCGCTGGCCCAATATGGCCCAGGCATTCGAGAATCCATGCAACCATGGCCTTCTCCTCATCTGCCGCGCCTGGACGTCGCCCTCATGCGTTTGGAGCGGCCCGTCCTTGACCCGAAGACCGATGCAGGGGGAGAGATGCTCCCGCCCCCCTCCGTTCCGGGCTCGGCGTGTGCATCAAGCAAACGATATGGATGATCGCTTTGAAATCCGGTGATGACCGGAGGCTGTGGTCAGGATTGCCCTGAGGCCAAGCGGGAGGGCTACGGCTCGATCAGCTTGTTCCGCACTGCGTACAGAGCGAGTTCGACGCCGGATCGCAGGTTCAGCTTTCTCATCGCGGCCGTCCGGTGGCTCTCGACGGTCTTGACGCTGACCGCCCAGCGTTCGGCGATGGCCCTGTTGGTCTGACCTTCGGCCACCAGCTGGATCACCTCCCGTTCGCGGGACGTCAGGGTTTGCGAGGCCACCATCTTGCCGCCGCTGATGAAGGTATCGAGCAACGTTTCGGCGACCTGAGGCGAGAAGTACGGCTTGCGCCGCAACAGCGCCTGAACGCCCCTAACGACCTCGTTGTCGTCTTCGGTCTTGAGGAGATACCCGCGCGCGCCGGCCCGCAGCACGTCACGGATCACGTCCTCATTGTTGTGCATCGTGTAGATCAGCACCTCGGTTTTCGGGCTCGTGAGGCGGATCTGGCGGGTAGCCTCGATGCCGTTGAGCACGGGCAGGGAATAGTCGAGGATCGCCACGTCCGGCCGGTGCCGGGCAGCCAGCTCCACCGCCATCTGGCCGTTTTCGGCACCGGCGCAGACCTCCCAGCCGGTCTGAGTCTGCAAGAGGGTCTGCAAGCCTCTGCGCACGATGGCATGGTCGTCGGCAACGAGCAGTTTCACGGTCATGGCGATCACCCGTTTACCCGCAATGATAATCCTCCTGGACCCTGTGGCCGATCCGGCGTTGACCCGAGGGCGGGCTCAGGTTTTCCCTGAGCCTTGGTTCAGGCGTCCGTCGGTCGCCATCTCTTGTGCTTCCGTGACCGGAACCTGGTGGGTATCAGAGCCCCCCGTCTCCTGATCTTTGTAAGGTACCGTGGGGAACATGAGGCAAATCGTCGTCCCGCGGCCCTCTTCGCTTTCCAGTCTCACCTCCCCGGCGCTTTGCTGGACGAAGCCCAGAACCTGGCTGAGGCCGAGCCCGCTTCCATGCCCCGGCCCTTTCGTGGTGAAGAATGGATCGAAGGCCTGCTCCAGCACCGTCGGCGACATGCCGACGCCGGTATCGGCCACGGTGACGACCACCCATGGCTGCTCCGCTTCGCGGGAGCGGCGGGGGGCGGCCTTCCGGCGGGGCGGATCGGCGGCTCCGGTCTCGACCGTGACCGTGCCTCCGTACGGCATGGCATCTCGCGCGTTGAGAACAAGGTTCAGCAATGTCGCTTCGAACTGAACCGGGTCCAGGATGCATGCGGCATCGCCGCCGGCCAGCTTCAGCTCAACCTCGACACGGGGGCCGGCCGCCTGCTTCAGGATCGTGGCGAACCCGGAAATCCTGTCGTCGATTACGGTGAGCTGGGGGCGAAGCTCCTGCCGTCTGGCGAACGCCAGCAGGCGCTCCGTCATGGCTTTTGCATTGCAGAGGAAACGCTCCGTATCGCCGATCAGGGATCGGGCATCGGGGTCGCCTGCCAGGGCGGGTCTCAGGAGCATGCAAGTCGATTGAACGATCCGGATCGTGTTGCCGAAATCATGCGCGACCCCGCCGGCAATGCGCCCCAGTGCTTCGAGCCGCTGGATGCGGTCGAGCCTGGCCCTCTCGGCCTGCTCGCGCCTGCGGTCCCTGAGCCGGAGAAACACCAGAGCCGTCGTCAGCCCGAGAAGGATGGCCGCAGTGACGAGCACGACGGTGGCATGCTCGCGCCAAGAGTGAAACACGGTTTGCTGCGCCAGCCCCACCAGTACGACGACGGGAGAGCCGGGGATCGCCTGGTACCCCGCGACACGAGGTGTACCGTCGAACGGGCTTGTGGCCCAATAGACACCTTGCGGGCGTTCCGACAGAAGGCTGCGGACTGGCTCGATAGCCGCGAAGGACTTGCCGATTGCGTCCTCGGCCGCAGGGCTGCGGGCCAGAAGCGTCCCGTCCCGAAGCAGGAGAGCGATAAATCCTCCTTCGCCAACCGAGAGGCTCCGGTAGAAGGATTCGAAGTATCGCGGCTCGACCGCCGCCACGGCAATGCCGCCGAAGCTGCCGTCAGGACGGTTGATCCTCCGCGAGAAGCTCACGAACCAAGTGCTGACCGATTTGCTTCGAAGCGGATGGCTGATGTGGAGGCCGAGGTTCGGGTCCTCCTGATGCGCCTTGAAATAGGGGCGGTCCGCAGCACTGACATTCGGCGTGGAAGGATAGCCGGTGTCGTGCACCACAGACCCGTCCGGTCCAACGACAAAGAGTGCCCGCACATAGGGCAGAGCATTGAGCCGCTTCGCCAATTTGTCGCGAAACCCGGCATCATGGGCGACCATGTCGGGATGCGCTGTCAGGGGATCAATGACCCCCATGAGCGTGAAATCGATGGCCTGGAACGTTCTTTCGGTCTGCTCGGCAAGGACACGGACAAGGTTCTGGACATTCTCCTCGCCGCGTCGCCTTGCCTCGCCGTAGCTTCGCCAGAGGTCGAGAGCACCGAACAGCATGATGCCGAGCGCCAGCACGAGAGCCGGAGCGAGGGAAAGGACAAACCTCCTGGATCCGGCTCGCATGCGCGGGCTCACTCCTGGTCAAGCGGCTGTGCTGCGGCTTATTCTAGCTCCTTCAATCGACTTGGCTAGAACGCGCATCGCCTTTCGGCTTCGCCGATATCTTGGGGCCCGTGTCCTGGGGCCCGTTGTCTGGGGCCCATGTCCTGGGGCCTATGTCCTAACTCCGGCCTGATCGGTGACGTGCGGAGACAGCAAATCGCGCTACCGGACAGTAGAGCCGGGCTGCAATCAAATTTCATGTAGTAGTCGGTATTTGATCGGACAGTTGGCGTCAGAGAGTGATCGGGTCGAGCCTGTCCGGTAGGATCAGGCGGCAATCATTATCTCCTTCGTCGGGCGCAGACAAAACCAATCCATCTCGGTTGCCTCTCCTGTGTCCATGCGCAATCGCGGCAGTAGGATAATCTTCTGACCATGGGCTGGTCTGGCGGGGCTATTCCGGATCTGTGATTTCACTAAAGCCTTATGCGGAACACGAAGAAGCGCCTCGGCATCGAACCGAGGCGCTTGAGGTGGCAGGGAGGACACTTTCAATCTAAAGCATCGGACCCAAAAGTGGACCCACTTTTGGGATCAATTCCGATGCTCCTTCTCTAGGCTGGCGCATCGTTCAGTGCGGAAAACCGGATCCACTTTTCCGCACGATGCGCTAGCCGCGTCACCTCCTGATCACCGTGGGCCCGGTCACAGAGGCTCGCGTGATCGAGATCACGGAAGGCGGCCCGGCTGTGAGCGATGGTGGATCCAGTGCAGGAGGTTTCCATGACCCTCACCATTCTCGATCCCCGCCCCGGCCAGCAGGTCACCCTCTCGGTCCCTGAGGCTCCGGCTACTCGCCGTTAGGAGGCCGTGATGAAGCGATCCGCTGAGCACCGGGCCCGCCGTTGGGTCATTCAAGAGCTCACCCGCTCCCTGGACCAGTGCAGCGCGGCTGCTCGCGCCCGACCCCGCCCCATCGGTGATGGATCAACCACCCCGCGCGAGACCGCCTCGGCATAGGCGCGCTATTCGAAAAACAGCGCAGAAGGCGTCCTGCCGGGTCAAATTGCCTTAGGGGATGAGGCCTGCCCCGCCTCCCGGTGCTCTTGGAGCATCGTGAGGGCAGCGCGGGCAATGCTGCGAAACTCGCTCTTCAGGATCTCCGGCTCGCGATCCCAGGCCCGCCCCTCGCCCTCTGCACGGTAGAGAGCACGGGCGACGTTCTCAATCTGCTGGTTCTGGCTCATCCTGGCACCTGTGGCGATGTCTCCAAGACAATATTCAACCCCAAACCGTTAATCGTTCCTATCCGGCTGGAAGCTCTAGGCCGTCCGGACTACCGGTAAGGGGCGATGTTTTCTCGTGGAGAAACGGATTGGCCTCACCTGAGTTGCGACATTGCTCTGTGATGTCCCACCAATTCTTTCCTGTTACCGGAACAGGATGTGTAAAGCAGGCGCGTTGCGGATCAGCCTGGCCCAACCATGTCCATCATGACATGGAAAATGCCCTGGCTGAAGGCTCCGCTGCTTAGCCGTTGCCCGCAGGGGAGCAGCGACTGCAACGTCTGGAGATGGCCAGAACCTGGGAAGCCTTGGCCAAATTTCGGGAGGGGATAATCCGCACTTGCCCTGACATCAACACTGGGAAATCCCTGGCTAAGGAACCTGTGGCCTCCAACCCGTTGATTGGGTCTGAAGCTTCATACAATGGCGAACCGTTCCACCTCATTCCTACCTTCCGCGGACGCTAGCGGAGGTGAGGTTGCGCTCGTTCACGCTCATCTCCCAGGTATGTTAGATTAGTATGGGGTTGCAGATCCTTTGAACAGCTGGAGGCGGTCATGTACCTGGTCATCCGCAAGTTCAACCGCATGCGCTCGGTGGCTGAAGCCGCCCGCCGCGCTGAAAGCGGCCTTGGCCACCTGCTCAAGCAGTCTCCAGGATTTCGGGGCTACTACGTGTTTGACGCTGGCAATGGGGTCGGTGGGTCTGTCACCTTGTTTGACAGCAGAGAGGCTGCGCTTGAGGCAAACGAGAAGGCTCTCGCCTGGATCAGAGGAAGCCTCGTCGATGTCATCGATGGAGAGCCTGAAATGACCATGGGTGAGGTGCTGGCTGTTGTCTCACCCTGAACAGCGGCGAAGAGCCTGCAATGCGTGCACGAGGGGACCCGGCGGCTGAAGCGCCAGAAGTCGGAGGAACCATGCTGCACTTCTACTTCGGCGTGACCTTCCGGGTCGCCTCCTTCTGCGATGATACTGGCCATGAGCTCGATGGTCTGGAGAATGCCGCGGCCGATGCCATGGCTTCCGCCGGTGAGCTTGCACGCGAGCTGTTGTGCAAAGGCACACCCCAAGACGTTCGGGTTGACGTCCGGGACGAGTGCCGTCAACAGGTACTGAGCGTGGCTGTGTCGATGAAGGTCGGCCGGCGGGAGATACCCTCGAAAGCCCCTGCGTGAGGAACTTCCTCCGTGGCAGGAAGAGGTTGGCATGCGGCAATACCGGATAACGAGGCAGGAGTCTCTGGAGTCATCCCAGTACCTGATTATTCCAGCCCTCTGGGGCGGCATCCTTGGCGTGCTGCTGGTGATCGGCCATGTGGCGTTGGACGTCTTCCAGATCCTTCCGGACTGCCATCTGCCCCTTCATCCGAAAGCCTTCCACAACGGTGACCCATTCGTCCACGTCCTCAGTGAGTTTGTCATTTTTGGTGGAGGGGGTGCGCTGGTGTTCGGTCTGAGTGCCGAGATCCGCGCCCGGCTGAAGCGGGACTAAGCCGAGCAGCACAAGAAGGGCCTCCTCACTGCTCTCGTTAGTCAGTGAGGAGGCCTCCTAGTCCTGAAGGTCCTTACGGGAAGCAACCTCCGGGAGAAGAATGATCTGGCCAAGCCTTCGTTTCAGCGCGACCATACAAAAAGCCTCTTAAGCGGTTCGGGCTGGAGAGGGCTTTCTCGCTTTCCAAGACCACGACAATGGAAGGCTCGCAGGCAGGGGTTCGGCTGATTGGAACCGACCGTTCCAGGCAAGTGCAGAACCCAGAACAGAAAAGGCCGCGCCTGAACCTTTTGATGATCTTGGCGCGACGCCAACCCGTATCGCCCCGACGGGACGAGCCGACTTTGGAGCCTACCTGACGCGAGTGAGGCGGCGCACCTGATAACGTTTCGGTGATCTGAGGAACCCACTTCACGTAAGTAGGTTGGGAAAGTTCTCCGGCCCGATTGCCCCTTAAACGCCGGGAACTGAGCGCCCCTCTTTGGGCGCTCTTTTTACCCTTGTGCCAGCGCAGCACACCTCCTTTCACGAGGATCGCGAACGCATCACCCAATTCATCTGTGTAGACGAAGGGAAGCGCCTTGGTCATGCCGCGCGAAGCAAGAGCTGGGCGTCCTCTGTCCATCTGAGACGAGGACAGGACGAGCAATCTCCGCTTCCATCAAGTGGTCGTTCCACTACTGAGACGGCGCCATCTCGGAATAAGGAGCCTCCGGCGGAGACATCTGGAACACCACCACCTTCGCCAGATCTTGGCCAGGGTTGCTCACACGCATCACTTTATTGGCGGGCTCCAGAAAAGCCTCCCCGGCCTTGAACTGAGACACCCCTTGGTCCTTGATCTCGATCGCAACGACTCCGTCGATGACGTAGCCGACAATCGGCGTGGGATGGCTGTGCCACACGGCGTCGACCATGCCCGGTCGAACGGTGAAGGGGCGCACCCGGGCCTCAAGTTGATCTCCCTTCGGGAAGTCGGGCAGAACTCCCTTGAGGAGGGTAGGAGATGGGACCTCCTTGAGCCGGACCGGCTGACCCTGCTGTTGTGCCTGGGCTGGGAGCGCCAGACACATTCCGGCAAATACGAGAACGAGGCTTCTCATGCCGCACTCCTCATTGAGAGAAGCAAAACGATAACACGCCCCAAGGGAAGAGGCTGCTCCCTCGAACGAGTGAGATGATCATCCGCATAGCTCTCCGAGAACCTCGGCCATAAGGCGGGGGCAAAGAGGGGCAGGTCATATTGACCGGCTATGCCTGTGCAGGCCAGCACAGGCGCTTCGTCCGCTCTGAGGATCCCTGCGGACCATACCAATCTGAGTGAAGGCAACTTGCCCGTCGTCACCGGACATCGGCCTTCACGGACCTGTGAACCCAAGGGCCTCTGGGCGCGGAAACGAAGCCGCTCCATTTGGTAATCCACTGAGAGGCCCGTCGCCGTTCCAGAGAGCCTTGCAAATGAGCGTTGCCAAGTCATGTCCGGCGACCTCGTGGTTAGACCGCAAAGATGCTGTCGGCTCTTGAGCATACGGCAGAGTTTACTGTGAGTTTCCAGAGCAAGCAGCGACAGAAGATAAAATTGTAGCAACGTATATTAATTGAGAATAAGTTTTGTTTATAGATTTTTATTCTAAATATACAAATTGATTAGCGCCTAATCACGAAGAAGTATTGTCCCGGTTTTGCCTTGATTTAGAGTGACGTTAAAGCAGATTAAATCCTGGAATATATCGAGTGAATACTCGAATAATCCTTGGTGCATGAGTGAGGCGCGATGGGCATGCCTATTGGCTCTGCTACTCCGTACGCGATCTTCGGTTTCGGCTAACCCTGCTCCGCGCAGCACGATCCAACAAACCCGCGAAGGCACATGCCGAACATCAGGTTGCTCCGGCCCTGAGGCCCATGGAGCGATCACCGTGGAGGATCAGCCAATGCTCAACTGGCGCCGGCCCATCCTGCAGTACTATGACGCGCATATCACTCACAACCCCATTCCAGGCTACGTCGCATTCCTGGATGCGGCTCAGACTTGGCCCGTCGCATGGCGTCGGCAGGCCCAGGCAGAGAAACTGTCGCAGCTGCTGCAGCATGCCTCACGCCACGTGCCCTATTATCGCGACCTTCTGGACCAAACCGGTGTCGTTCACGGCGATGATGTGGACCTCACCCGCTTTTCGGCTCTGCCGGAGCTGACCCGTGAGATCCTGCGCAAGGACTTCAATCGCCTCAAGAGTGACGATCTGGATGGACGCGCCTGGTACACGAACGCAACCGGCGGAAGCACCGGTGAGCCTGTCGTGGTTCTGCAGGACCGCGAGTACAACGACATCGGGCGCGCTGCAATCGAGATGCACTACGGCTGGGCAGGGCGGAACCCCGGCGAGCCGTTCGTCACGCTCTGGGGCTCGGAACGCGAGATCCTCCTCGGAACGGAGGGCTGGCGCAACAATCTCTCGAACTTCATCCGCAACCGCACATTCCTCAACTCCTGGAGCATGAGCAGGGCAGACCTGCAGCGTTACACGGCGATGCTGCTGCGCGTGCGGCCGGTTATAATCGAGGCATACGCCGAGAGCGCGTACGAGTTGGCGCGCTATCTGAATGAGGCGCAGGTCCGGGTTCCGGGGGTGCGCGGCGTGATCACCAGTGCCGGCACGCTCTATCCCTTCATCCGCGAGGAGGTCGAGCGGGCCTTCGACTGCCCGGTATTCAACCGCTACGGATCGCGCGAGGTAGGCAGCTTCGCGGCCGAAAGGGTTCCCCATGCCGGTCTCGAGGTCTTCACCTACACTCATCTGGTCGAGGTGGTGGACGCGCACGGTCGGCCGTGCGAGCCCGGTGAGGAAGGCGACGTGCTGGTCACGTGCCTGACGAATTACGCGATGCCGCTGATCCGCTATCGGCTGGGAGATCGGGCTGTAGCTGGCACCACCGTGTCCAGCCCCACTCCATCGGTCGAGCGGCTGCAAACCGTGACTGGGCGCATTGTCGATACCTTTGTCAGACGGGATGGCACGACGGTCCCGAGCAGCTTCTTCATGCACTTTCTCCAGGTGGTCCACAACGGCGGCTGGCTGAAGAAGACGCAGGTGGTGCAAGAGGATTACGACCGGATCGGGATCAAGATGGTCACCACGCAAACTCCACCACCCGCGACCTTGGATGCGATCCGGCAGTCTATCAGGCGCGTCATGGGGGCAGATTGCCGGGTGGAGTTTGAGTTCGTGGACGCCATCCCACCATCCGCATCGGGCAAATACCGCTACATCGTCTCTCTCTTGCCGCGCGCTGACGCTTTGGCCACAGGGTCGTGAGAGATGGGCGAACACTTGTGGCGACTGCCATTTCTCAGCCTTGCGTGGGCGCCCGAAAAGAACCCGCTGACCTAGAGCTGCTTCCACTCCCGTGGAATCAGCTCTCTTCTTCGCTGCGCCGCATTTCTTTGACGGCGAACAGGATCCACTTCGCCGAAAAATGCTCTAGGTGGAACGCGCAGATCAGGCGTGCAGCTTATTATTCAGATCGACCTATGTCGCCAATCTCTGTTTCGCGTTTGGATCTTAAGCTGAAGCCTGCCTAGGTTGCCGCCGGTACCTCTAGGAGTGGTCGAACCTCGCTTTTGAGTGAGGCTGGCTTTGCTCCTTGGAGCCCAAAAACTCTTCATGAGCCTCGGCGGCCATCTCGGCGCGGTGTTTGAACTCCAACTCCCTGACGCAAACGTCGAACTGATCTGGGACATTCGACAAGCCCCGAGTAGGTGGATGGCGGCCTGTGCGTGCGACGAGGCCGTAGTCCAAATCAAACTCTTCGGCGGGACGAAGGGGCAACACTATGGGCCCGCTACCCCACATATCCCGCAGCGAACCGTATGCGGAACTGCCTGAGAACGGCTGTGGCGAGACACTCGGCAGATCCGTGGCCAAAAGCAGAAAGGGGACCGCTGCCCTGACGAGCGGTCCCCATCCGCGTTGGGCAATCTGTCGCTCAGACGATGGCGTCGTAGTTGAACTCGCCCGGCTGGCCAGCGCCCACTAAGGTGATGCCGGTCTCGAAGTGGCCGTTCCCGTTCATGTCCGCCAGCAGATAGCCCGTGTCGTCCTTCTCATTGGCAAGGTAGAGGTAGGTCAGGCCGTGGTTGCTGTGGCTCTGGTTCGCCTCAACCCGCGCCTCGTCCATCGAGGTCGCGGTGCTTCGCGTCCAGAGGAAATTGTCGGCCGTCCCGGCGACCGGCAGGTCGATCTTGTCGTTGTCGCCGTTGTAGTGGAAATCCAGGATCCGGTCGGCGCTCGAGGAGGTGGCCGGGCTCTCGTTGATCGCGTCGTTGTAGTAGAACTTGTCCTGACCCGCGCCGCCGATCATCTGGTCCGCCCCCGGACCGCCCATCAGGAGGTCATTGCCGTCCTCCCCGCCCAGGGTGTCGTCTCCATTGTCCCCGTAGAGCTGGTCGTTGCCGGTGCCGCCCCAGAGATAGTCGGGGTTGTCGCCGCCATAGAGATGGTCCGCTCCCGGGCCGCCGTCGAGATGGTCAGAGCCTCCCCGGCCGAACAGGGTGTCGCTGTCGTCGCCGCCGTTGATCGTGTCATCCCCCGACCGGCCCGACAGGGTTTCGTCGGCTGCCGTGCCGTTGATGGTGCGCGGGGTGAGTTCGCTGATCTCGGGACGGGCGCTGCCAAGGTCATGGGAATAAGGCTTGGCAAAGTGACTGGTGTCCGAGTTGAGTGCGCTGCTCTCGGGGTGGGCGGTGCTCAGATCGTGGGACAGGGGGTGGGCAAAGCGGTTGCCGAGCGGCATGGGGCTCTCCTGTGGTTGCGAGCGCGGTGATGCTCGGCACGCCATATGCCCGAAGGGAGAAGAACTCGCTGTGATGCAGTTCACAGCCGACCCCGGGGCGACCTGCGGTCCCTCGCCATGGGCCATCAATGCCGAGCAGCTCATTTACGGAACCCGAGCCTTGGGCCCTCGCGGCGATTGCAGGACGATCCCTCGTCAGGAACACCAGACCTTCGATGGAATGATCTCCTGTAATCCTGATGGAAGCGAAATGTTTCGAAGAGCCTTTATGGCCCTTGATCGATTTTAGCTTGATGGGTTCGAAAATCATCGTGATCGAGCGACGGAGCGCCGCAGTCGACGCTCAATGTGCTCAGCCCTGGCAAGCTGTCCGCGTATCGGGGAATACCCTTCGGGACAGTGCGCCTAGTGGGTGACCAGGGCCAGATCAGCAGGCGCGGAGGCACTGGCGAGCGCCAATGCTGGCCTGAGCTGTAGCCATGACAAACTCCCGTGACCTTGGAGGCACTCCACGGAAGGCGGACCTTGCAGTACGCAAGGAGCTGCTCGATGCGCTCGGCATGCCTCGCCTCACGAGCTCAGCTACCCCGTATGAATCGTTGCTGCCCCACTCCGGCGGGGTGTAGCATCCCGAAAAGCCACGAGAATGGCTCCGGGAGGAAGGCTTCGACGTGCGCGCAGGTCCGCACAGGCCACCGGTCTTCGCAGCAAGCGCACTCATCACCATCGGTCCGCGTGTCCTGGCGCCGCAGGACGGCTCCCCGGCAACGACAGCCGCCGGACGAATGACCAAGAAGGGCCCACTTCCCAACAGAAGACTATCGCAACGGCGCCGATAGGGCGCCTGACACGTGGGGCACCGAACGAGGGCCCTTGACCGGGATCCTCGCCCACGAGCAGAGGGAGACAACGGTCATGAAGCGATGCGATCTACTGGTCGATGTCGGACGCCGCCGGTTCCTGTCCGGTGCCGGCATGGTCGCGGCGGGCGCCGCCGCCAGCACGGTCCTGCCGCCGGAGGCCAAGGCCGCCATCCCGACCGCTCGGGTGACCTATCCCTCCAACCGGCTCGGCAACGTCAAGGACCTCAAGGTCAACGAGCCGATGGACGTCGCCTACCCGGACAAGGACGCGCCGGGCGTCCTGCTCAAGCTCGGCAAGCGGGTCCAGGGCGGCGCAGGCCCTGATGGCGACATCGTCGGCTTCACCACGATCTGCCCGCACAAGGGATTCCCGCTCGCCTACAACCCCCAGACCCGCACCCTGAACTGCTCCGGACATTACTCGGTCTTCGATTGCGAGGCCGGCGGCCAGGAGACCTGGGGCCACGCGACCCAGAACCTGCCGCAGTACTCGCTGCGGATCGACGACAAGGGCGACATCTACGCCGAGGGACTCGACGAGCTCCTCTACGGCCGCCTGTCCAACGTGCTCTGAGGGAGGTTGCGATGGCCTACAAGCGACAGATCGACCGCCTTCCGATCATCCCGGCGGACGCCAAGGAACACAACGTGGTGTGCCACTACTGCATCGTCGGGTGCGGGTACAAGGCCTATACCTGGGACATCGACCGGCAGGGCACCACCGACCCGTCCGGCAACAAGTTCGGCGTCGACCTCACCCGCCAGCAGGGCGCCGAGACCGAGGCGTGGTATTCCCCGTCGATGTACAACGTCGTCCGGCAGAACGGGAAGGACGTCCACATCGTCATCAAGCCGGACAAGGGCTGCGTCGTGAACTCGGGCCTCGGCTCGATCCGCGGCGCCCGCATGGCGGAGATGTCCTACTCGCCCGTCCGCAACACCGAGCATCAGCGCCTGACGGACCCGATGGTCTGGCGCTACGGCCAGATGCAACCGACGAGCTGGGGGGACGCCCTAGACCTCGTGGCGCGCGTCACCGCGGCGGTGATCGATGAGCAGGGCGAGGACGGGCTGTTCGTCTCCGCCTATGACCACGGCGGCGCCGGCGGCGGCTACGAGAACACCTGGGGCACCGGCAAGCTCTACTTCGGCGCCATGAAGGTCAAGAACATCCGCATCCACAACCGCCCGGCCTACAACTCCGAGGTCCACGCCACCCGCGACATGGGCGTGGGCGAGCTCAACAATTGCTACGAGGACGCGGAACTCGCCGACACCCTCGTGATGGTCGGGGCGAATTCGCTCGAGACGCAGACTAACTACTTCCTCAACCACTGGGTCCCGAACCTGCGCGGGACCTCCATGGACAAGAAGAAGGATCAGTTGCCGAACGAGCCGCACGAGCCCGCCCGCGTCATCGTGGTCGACCCCCGGCGGACCGTGACGATCAACGCCTGCGAGGTGGAGGCCGGCAAGGACCGGGTCATGCACCTCGCCCTCAACCCGGGGACCGATCTCGCGCTGTTCAACGCGTGGCTGACCTACATCGCGGACAAGGGCTGGGTCGACAAGCCGTTCGTCGACGCCTCGACGAAGGACTTCGACAAGGCGCTCGCCGGCAACAGGACGAGCCTGGAGGATGCCGCCCGCATCACGGGCCTGACCGTCGACCAGATCCGCCAGTCGGCGGAGTGGATCGCCCAGCCGAAGGCGGGCGGAGCACGCCGCCGCGCGATGATCGCCTACGAGAAAGGACTGATCTGGGGCAACGACAACTACCGCACCAACGGGGCGCTGGTGAACGTGGCGCTCGCCACCGGCAACATCGGGCGGCCCGGCGGCGGGTGCGTTCGCCTCGGCGGGCATCAGGAGGGGTATTCCCGTCCGTCCGACGCGCATGTCGGCCGTCCCGCGGCCTACGTCGACCAGCTCCTCATCAGCGGCAAGGGCGGCGTCCATCACGTCTGGGGCTGCGACCACTACAAGACGACGCTCAACGCGCTCCAGTTCAAGCAGGCCTACAAGAAGCGGACTGACCTGGTGAAGGACGCCATGTCGGCCGTGCCGTGGGGCGACCGTTCGGCGATGGTGGCGGCGATCATGGACGCCATCCGCAAGGGCGGGCTGTTCTCGGTCGACGTCGACATCATCCCGACCCAGATCGGGCAGGCGGCCCATATCTGGCTGCCGGCCGCAACCTCGGGCGAGATGAACCTGACCTCGATGAACGGCGAGCGGCGCATGCGCCTCACCGAGCGCTACATGGATCCGCCCGGGCAGGCGATGCCCGACTGCCTGATCACGGCGCGGATCGCCAACAACCTGGAGCGGGTCTTCCGCGAGATGGGCAAGAGCGACATCGCCGACCGCTTCAAGGGCTTCGACTGGAAGACCGAGGAAGACGCCTTCATGGACGGCTACCACCAGCACGAGAAGGGGGGCGAGTTCGTGACCTACGCCCGGCTCCGGGCCATGGGCACGAACGGCTTCCAGGAGCCGGCGACCGGCGTCGAGGGCATGGGTGCGGTCGCCACCGGCACGACCACGGGCCAGACGCCCGGGATGATCGTCCAGGGTCCCGCGATCGAGGGCGCCCGCGGGAAGGAGCCCGTCCAGCCGGGGACGCCGGTCGCGACACCCACGACCCAGGCCATCCCGGCCGGGGCCGAGCGCATCATTGGGACGAAGCGCCTGTACGCGGACGGGAAGTTCAACACGAAGGACGGCAAGGCCTCCTTCATGGAGACGCAGTGGCGCGGCTTGCAGGCCCCCGGCA
Source organism: Microvirga sp. (assembly GCA_050789065.1). Taxonomy (GTDB): domain Bacteria; phylum Pseudomonadota; class Alphaproteobacteria; order Rhizobiales; family Beijerinckiaceae; genus Microvirga. The sequence continues at coordinate 72,719 of JBOZRS010000047.1, read as the reverse complement.
AGCAGGCCGAGAAGGACAAGTTCCCGTTCCTGATCAACAACGGGCGCACGAACCATGTCTGGCAGAGCGCCTATCTCGACCAGGAGAACGACCTGGTGATGGATCGCTGGCCGTACCCGTTCATCGAGATGAACCCGCAGGACATGGCGGAGCTCAAGCTCAACCCCGGCGACCTCGTCGAGGTCTACAACGACAACGGCTCGACGCAAGCGATGGCCTATCCCACCGAGCGGGCAAAGCCGAAGCAGACCTTCATGCTGTTCGCCTATCCAATGGGCGTCGTCGGCAACGTGGTCTCGGCCGGGGTGAACGAGTTCATCATCCCGAACTACAAGCAGACCTGGGGCAACATCCGCAAGCTCGCGGATGCACCCGAAGCCGTGAAGGGCTTGTCCTTCAAGGAAAAGGAGTACACGCCCCCCGTATAGCGATCCTCAGATGCGGGCCTGGCAGACCGGGCTGCCAGGCCTTTGAGGCCCGACGATCGAACCGGGTTCCACCGAGGGATGGTCATGGACCCCGTCAGTGACCCGCGAGGACACATCTGACAGGCGGCTGAGCCGCAGCTCCTTGATCCCCTTTGACTCAACCCGCAATCGGGCTTCGATTCACAGGGGCATGGTGGCGACGTAGATTGCCAGGACCAGCAGGATGCAGGCTCCCAGGACGCCGATCATCCATGGCGCGAGCTGGGTCCCGTAGTGCTCTTCCACGCGTCTTTGGTGCTTGCGGCGGGACAACGTCGGCCTCCTCCCGGTGGATTGATGCACGGTGACGTGTCGGAGCAATCATAATCCGGTCGCGACCCCGTGACGACCCCGCGCCGTAGCATTCGAACGTCGGCATGAGATGTGGCATCCTGGGCCTTCATCCATCGGGGGCGCCGGTGACATGTCGGTTCCCGGCTTTCACGTGACGCAGGAGATCATGCACCATGGCAAGCACCGGATCGGCCCCGTCGGAATTCCCTGATGCAAAGGCGGACGGACTGAGGTTGTTGCGTCGCATCTGCGCGAGGCGATCGACGCCACCCCGGCATCTGGTGGTACCTGGTCCGTCCGAGGACGAGATCCGCATGATCGTGCGGGCGGCCTCCCGAGCGCCGGATCACATGCGCCTGAAGCCATTCCGCTTTATGGTCATCCCACCCGACCGACGCGATGCCCTGGCGGATGGGTTCGAGGCCGCCGAGCGCGAACTCGATCCAGACATCGCAGGCGAGAAGCTCGAGCGCGCCCGCGAAAAGGCTCACCACGCGCCCGTCCTCCTGGCGGTAGTCTCGCGCGTGCAGGAGAACGACGACGTGCCGGAGATCGAGCAGCGCGCCTCTGCTGGCGCGGCTCTCGGCTATGTCCTACTCGGGGCGAGCCTCCTCGGCTATGGCGCCATGGCCGTGAGCGGTCGCAAGCTCGCGACTCGGGCGATTCGGAGCGCCTTCCACCTCGCGGACAACGAGGAGCTTCTCTGCTTCGTCGGCATCGGCACGGCCGGGAAGAGTCGGGGAGAGCCGCCCGAGCCCGATCCGGATCTTCTCCAAACCTGGCATCCGGACGCGGATCATCCAACCTGAAACCGAGCCGGAGCGGATGAGGCGGGAATCCGGCGTCGCCCTCATGCGGTGGGCTCGACGACCTGAGGAAGGCTCTCGCCCTCCGCAAGCGCCGTCAGCGCCCCGATGCCGATTGGCGGGACGATAAGCCAGGGGATCACGAAAACGTTCGAGGACAATCCCCTCCGGATCCGGGCGACCTGCTTCACCTCGCCAGCCAAGCGCATGCGCAGCAGCGGATCCTCCGTGCCGGCCGCCAGGAGGCTGCGGTTTACCACCCACGCGTACGGCTCGATCTTCGCCCGCCGAAGATCCTCCTGGAGCGCGGCCGCCTCCGAGATCGGCGTCGTCTCGGGCAAGGTCACAAGGATGACCTGGGTGTAGGCAGGATCCTGGAGCCGCATGAGCGGCGTGATGACCCTGCCGGCTACGTGGCTTTCATGCGGGGCGGCCAGATCCTGCGTCATCTGCCGGTGATAGGCTCCGGTCGCGTCCAGCAGAAGCAGCGTATGGCCGGTCGGGGCGGTATCCAGGACGACGAAGGCGCTGCGGGCCTCCGCGACGATGCGCGAGAAGGCGTGGAACACGGCGACCTCCTCCGTACAGGGCGAGCGCAGGTCCTCGCGCAGCAGGGCACGGCCCTCCTCGTCCAGGTGGGCGCCGCGTGCGGCCATGATTTTCTCGACGTACCGATCCGTCTCCGCCTTGGGATCGATGCGGTCGACGCGCAGGCCCGGCAGATCCCCGGCCACCGTCATCGAGACATGAGCCGCAGGATCCGTCGTACTCAGGTGGACCTCGTGCCCGCGCCGGACCAGCCCGACTGCCACGGCAGCGGCAACCGTGGTCTTGCCCACGCCGCCCTTGCCCATCACCATGATCAAGCCTTGGCCTTTGGCCGCCAGCTCATCGCTCAACCGGTCGAGGCCGCGCAGATCGACCGGCAGTGAGGCGAGAGGGGAACCTTCGCGGCCGGCCCCGCGCCGGTCGCCTCCGTGTGCCTTCGGGGCGAGCAGGTTCCGCAGCGCGGCCAGGCCGACCATGTCGAAGGGCTGGAGCGGGAGCGTGTCGGCGGGCAACTGGCGCAGGACCTCGGGCATCGCCTCCAGGGCTTCGCGCCCGTTGTCCTCGAGGGACTTCGCGATGGGATCGTCAGGACGGGTGGCGTGAAACACGCCGTTGACGACGAGGCGCTGATTGACAAGCCCGAGGGCCCGAAGCTCGGACGAGGTTCTGGCGGCCTCCGCCAGGGCGCTCTTTTCCGGGCGCGTCACGAGGACGATCTCCGTCTTGCCGGCATCGGAGAGCGTGGCCAGGGCCGCGTTGAAGCGCTCCTCCCGCATCTTGAGGCCCGAATGCGGGCCGAGGCAGGACGCGCCCTGGTCGTTCTCGGCGAGGAAGCCGGTCCAGGCCTTGGGCAGGCTCAGGAGCCGCAGGGTATGGCCTGTGGGCGCCGTGTCGAACACGACGTGGTCGTAGTCGGCCCCATCCCTGGTGAGCAGGCCCGCGAATTCGTCGAAGGAGGCGACCTCCGTGGTGCAGGCGCCCGAGAGCTGCTCCCGCACCGTGTCCCGCTCCCGTTGGGTCGCGCCGCTCATCTGGGCCATCACCCGGCCGCGGTAGGCGTCCGCGGCCGCGTCCGGGTCGATGTTCATCGCCCGAAGCCCGGGAGCGCCCGGCACGGGTGTCGGCCTGTCGCCGAGGGCGACGCCGAGCATCTCGTCGAGGTTCGAGGCAGGGTCGGTGCTGACGAGCAGGACCGACTTGCCCGCCTCGGCCAGGGCCAGCGACACCGCGCACGCGACCGAGGTCTTGCCGACCCCGCCCTTGCCCGTGAAGAAGAGGTGGCGCGGCGGGTGCGCGAGCAGACGGAGAGGATGCGTGTTCGCCATGATCCTTGGAGCCTTGTGCTTGTTCGACTTCAGGAGAGTGTCTCGATCGCCAGGGCGATCCCCTGACCGCCGCCGATGCACAGGGTGACGATCCCGCGCTTCAGGCCGTCCCTCCGCATGGAGTGGGCGAGCCGCGTGGTCAGGATCGCTCCCGTGGCCCCGATGGGATGGCCATGGGCGATGGCGCCGCCCTCCACGTTGACGATGTCCTCGGCGAAGCCCAGCTCGCGGGTCACGGCGAGCGCGATGGCGGCGAAGGCCTCGTTGATCTCGACGCGGTCGACATCCTTCACGGACCACCCGGCCCGCTCCAGGGCCTGGCGCACGGCCGGCACCGGCCCGATGCCGAACATGCCCGGCTCCACGGCGCCGACGCCGTAGGAAACGAGGCGCACGCTCGGCTTGAGATTGTTCATCTCGGCGAAGCCGCGCTCGGCGACGATCATCGCGGCCGCGCCCGTGTTGAGGCCGGGAGCGTTACCGGCGGTGATCGTGCCATCCTTGCGGAAGGCGGGCTTCAGCTTCGACAGGCTCTCGAGCGTCGTGTCCGGGCGATTGTGCTCGTCGCGGGCGAACGGCTCCGGCCCCTTGCGGCCCTTGATCTCGATTGGGACGATCTCCTCCTCGAACTTACCCTCCGCCTGGGCCTTCGAGAACCGCTGCTGCGACCGCGCGGCCCAGCGGTCCTGGTCTGCACGGGAGATCTGGTGCTGCGAGACGAGGTCCTCGGTGTGCCAGCCCGAATGCTCGCCCGAAAAGGCATCGTTCAGGCCGTCGTGGAGCATGCTGTCGTAGATCTGGGCATTGCCCATGCGGTAACCCCACCGCCCTCCGGTCATCAGGTAGGGGGCCATGTCCATGTTCTCCATCCCGCCAGCGACGGCGGCACCATGGTGCCCGAGCCAGATCTCCTGCGCGGCCGAGGCGATGGCCTGCGCCCCGGAGCCGCAGACGCGGTTCACCGTCATGGCGGGCACCTCGACCGGAACGCCGCCATGGATAGCCGCCTGCCGGGCCGGGTTCATCTTGTTGCCGGCCTGGACGACGTTACCCATGACCACCGCGCCGAGCTTTTCTGCGCCGAGGCCGGAGCGCTTCAGGGTCTCGCGCACGACGGCGGCCCCGAGGTCCGTGGCGGGCGTTGTCTTCAGCGAGCCGTTGTAGGTGCCGACGGCGGTACGCACTGGGTTGCAGAGGACGACTTCGCGCTGGGCCATGGTCATGGTCTCCCGACTGATAGGGCTGAGGGCATCAGGGGCAGCATCGTCGTTCGGGGTCGGGTTCACATTGACGTCGATCAACGCGGACCTCCGCTCAGGACAGGACACCATGCCTCCCCGATTGTCGTGGGGCGGGCCAGGGAGCAATTCGCTGGAATCCCGCGACGTCCCCATCGCGCCGACTGACCGCACATCGATCCCGAACCGGAGACATGGGCCATCTATTCGCCGAGCACGCGGCGTCGGTCCTCGAACTCCTCCTTGTCGATCTCGCCGCGCGCGAAGCGCTCCTTGAGGATGTCGAGCGGGGTGCGGCCGGGCGGCGCGTGGTGCGGCCCGGCCAAACCCGGCCATGTGCCGCCGGCCCAGCGGACGATGAGGATCACGGCCGCGATCAGCACCGCGAGGAAGAGGACCATGAACAGCGGACCGAAGATCATCATGGGGTAGCCTCCACCCCATCCCATCATGTGGGGCCCGTAGGGATACCGGGCGGCATCCGATGGTGCCTGGGCCCATACCGATGCAGGCACCAGGGTCAGGGCGGCGCTCGCCGCGGCGGGAAGCGAGGTCAGGATCTTTTGCATTGGCTCACTCCATTGTGGATCGGCATGGCTGCGCCACGGAATCCGAGGAGGCGAGCGCGGCTACTCCCGCATGAAGGCCTGAAGTTCCTCGGGCGTCACCTTGCCGTCCTTGTTGGCGTCAACCGTGTCGAAGATCCGCTTGTGAATGGCCGTCACCTCGTCGAAGGAGAGCGCGCCATCGCCATTCGCGTCGGCAATGGCAAAGAAGATCTTCATCATGTGCGCAGGCATGCCCATTGCGCCTTGGCCCATCATCCCGGGTCGCATCATGCCGGCTTGGGCGGGCTGGGCTCCCGGGATCTGGCCCATCATACCCGGCCCCATCGTGCCGGACGGCGCCGCCTGTGCGACCGTCGTATCGGGATGGTGCGGATCGGCGGCCGTCGTCTGCGCGGTGGCTGCCGCCGGCAGGCCGGCGATGACAAGGGCGGCGAAGGCGGCGCGGGGCAGTGCGATCAATGTCATGGAATCCTCCTTGCTTTCAGGGACTCCGTGGAGCCCGTTCGAAATCGGCGGCGACGGCTTCGGTGCGGGAGCGCGGCGCTGAATGCGCGAGCCGGCGGCAGGGCCCCGCGCCTAGACGCTGGCCAGGCTGTCGCTGGCGAATGCGACCTAGGCCTCATACGGCGATGCCCGCATGGGCACAAACCGCCAGGTAGCTCAGCATGTGACACGCGGAAAGCGCGGTCACGAGCATGTCTTCGGGATTGTAGAGCGCGGGATCGCCGTGAAAGGCCGGATCGGCCGAGCCGCGCAGCGGCGGCTTGCCCTCGAATTCGGCCTGGAACTCGCGGGAATAGCTCTCCACGGATCGGGTCGGACCGAGCGCACTGCCGCTCCACACGAGCCTTGCGCTGTAGTGAGCCTCACCCATGGTTCCCTCCTTTATGGAAGGAAAGCGATTATACGATTTGTTGGACTTGCACCGAAAGGCCTTCTCGGCATGGGTCAGCAGAAAACGACAGTCGTGGTCACTCCCGAGGGGAATGGGCGGCCGGACGGGCCGTCAGCCACAGCAGCCCCACAAGGCCGATGTTCAGGCACGTCAATGCCGCGAGGGCGCCAAGCGCCGCGTCCGGGCCGCCCCACTCGATCAGGACTGCTCCGACGAACGGCGAGAGCGCCTGGGCAAGCTGGCTCGGCATCGCCAGCTTGCCCATCAGCGACGCATAGCCGAAGGGGCCGAACAGGGCGAGCGGTAGCGTTCCCTTAGCGATGGAGCCGATCCCGTTTCCGGCGCCGTACAGCGCCAGTGCGAGGGCCAGGATCGGGAAGCCAGCAGCCAGCAGGATCACTCCGGTCGCGACCAAAATAACGGAAGCCACCATGGTCCAGATCGGGTGATAGTGACGGCCAAACGCCATCTCCACGATCCGGGCGCCTACTTGCGACGGCCCGACGAGCGCCCCCAAGCCAACAGCTGCCGCAAGCTCCAGTCCGCGGGCCTGCAGGAAGGTCAGCAGGTGCACACCGATCATGGATGCGGTTACTGCTCCGAGAGTGAGAACGGTGGCAAGCAGCAGGAAGGCCCGCGTTCGCCGGCCCCCGGTCAGCGTGGCCAGGGCAGCGGGCGCATCCGCGCCGGACGGCTTGGGTTCGCGCGGGGCCGCGCCAATGCCCGGCAGGACGAACGCGTGCAGCGGAAGCGAGACGAGGATCTGGATCGCGGCGTAGACTCCGCAGGCGCCGCGCCAGCCGAGATGCTCGACGAGCCAAGCGCTCAAGGGCCAGCACACCGTGCTGGCGAAACCGCCCCACAGGGTCAGGGTGGTGATCGCGCTCCGGGCCTGCTTGCCGTAAAGCCGGCCGAGGGTGGCGAAGGCCGCATCGTAGAGGCCGCCCCCCATGCCGATTCCCATCAGGAGCCAAGCCAGCAGGTAGACGGGGAGACTGTGGGTAAGCGCCAGCGTGACGTGCCCCGCTCCCAGGAGGATGGAGCTCGCGATGAGGACCGGACGGCCGCCCTTCGCGTCGATGGTGCGCCCGACCCGGGGCGCGACCAGCCCGGCCGCGAGAAGGCCCGCGGACAGCCCGCCCACGACCCATCCGAGAGACCATCCGGTGTCGGCGGCGATCGGCTTGGCGAGCACGGCGGGCAGGTAGTAGGACGATCCCCAGGCGAGGATCTGCGTGATACCGAGGGCGGTGATGACCACCCTCGGACTCGGCTTCGATGTCGTGGGGCCTCCCGCGACGGGTTCGCTCAATGACCGTGACACCTACGGATCTCAGCAGCAGCCGGCAGGTTCCGCAACCGTGTCCGGCGTCTTCGCGGGACCGCCGCAGCAGCCAGGCGCACCGTCGACGGGAAGGCTCGTCGAGCAGACGCCCGTCTCCGGCAGGACGAGGTGGACGTCGTCCGCCGCCGCGAGGTCTCCGGCAATCGCCGCCACGACCGAGCGGACCTGCTCATAGCCGGTCAGCATCAGGAAGGTTGGTGCCCGGCCGTAGCTCTTGATGCCGACGGTGTAGAAGCCCGGCTCGGGATGGGCGAGCTCGCGGTGACCGTGCGGCGGCACGGACCCGCAGGAATGCAGGTTCGGGTCGATCAGCGGCCCGAGCGCCTTCGAGCTCTCCAGCCATGGATCGAGGTCGAGCCGGAGTTCGCGGGTCAGGTTCAGGTCCGGGCGCTGTCCGGTCGACACGACGATCCGGTCGACCGGGCCGAGCTCGCGAATGCCGCCTGCGGTCTCGCCTTCGACCATCACCTGATCGCCGGCCGCCTTCACGCGGGTGGCGGAGAAACCGGCGACCAGGGTGACCCGTCCGCTGTCGACGAGGGCCTTGAGGCTGGAGCCGAGCTCACCGCGGGCCGGGAGCTGGTCGGCCTGACCGCCACCATAGACCCGCATCAGGTTCTCGCCGCGGGTCGCCCACACAATGGAGGTCGCAGGGTTGCGCTCGGCCAGTCGGGCGAGGTCGAGGAGGACGTTGGCCGCCGAGTGCCCGGCACCCACCACAAGCGTCGTCCTGCCCTCGTAGGTAGCGCGATCGCGGCCGAGCACGTCCGGGATACCGTAGGCGATGCGCCCGGCGTTCTCGGCCTCGCCCTCAGCGAGGATGCCACCTGCACCCAATGGATTCGGAGCCGTCCAAGTGCCGGACGCGTCAATCACCGCCCGTGCTAGGTCGCGCCGGATTGATCCGTTGCCGTTGGAGATGGCCAGCACGAACGGCTTGGTCTCGCGGCCCTTGCTGAGCACCTTGTCGGCGCCCAATCGGGTGATGGCCGTCACCTTCGCGTTGGTCTCGATCACCGCCACCATTTCTGGCGTCGCTGCGAGCGGCTTGAGGTAGGCCTCGTATAGGTCCGATCCCGTCGGAATCGCCTTGCCCGGCGGCTCCTGCCAGCCGTGCGCCCCAAGCAAGGCACGGGCGACCGTGTCGGTGTTGTACTCCCACGGCGAGAACAGGCGGACGTGGCCCCAGTCGCGGACGTTGGCGGCAGCCGTCGCTCCCGCTTCGTAGACTTTCACGGGTAGGCCGCGCTGGATCAGGTGGGCGGCGGCGGCCAAGCCGACCGGGCCTGCGCCGATGACGGCAATGGGAAGGTTATCGAGCGTGGTCATGGGAGGATTCCTTGTCGGTCAGCAGCAGGAGGCGGGTCGGGGAGCGAAGCCGTCGCGTACGCGCTCGACGAAGACACGCCCTTGGCAGCAAAGGATCTTAAGCATCCGCGAGGGATCGCGGTGGCGGGGCTGAGCCAAGACGGCGAGGACGTCCGCCCGATCAATGCCAATGTCGCGCAGGAGATGGTCGTCCAACTCACCGAGAGCGACGACCTGCCGACGGTTCCGGGCGGCACGGACGAGGTGGAGAATGGTCGGGATGAAGCCAGGCATCTGTCTCTCCTTTTCGTATTTCCGGTAGTATGGAAATAAGGGACAAAAAATTCAGGCGGCGTTCTCCGCCTCAGTCGAGCATCCGGCATCGGCGCAGCACTCGTCGGACAGGAAGCCGATGAGGCCGTTCATCGCCGGATAGCTGGCGCGGCAGATCAGGGTTGTGGCCTGGCGCTCCTGCGTCACCAGTCCCGTCAGCAGGAGCCGCTGGAGGTGGTGCGACAGTGTCGAGCCCGGAATGCCGAGGCGCTCCTGGATCTGCCCGACGGGCAGGCCCGCCTCACCGGCCCTGACCAGCATGCGATAGACTTCGAGCCGGGTGACGTTCCCGAGCGCTTCGAGCTGTTTGGCTGCTTGTTCGACTTTCATGGAAATAGCGTGAGCCTGCTCGGACTAGCCGTCAAGCGCTATTTCTAGAATTACCGAAGAAAAGGCTGTCAGTGTGATCGCCTTGGACGGTTCCTCGTGCGTCCCGCGATCTCCGCATAGGCCTTGGCCAAGGGCGAACCCGGCTGCGGCTTGCCCTCCAGGCTTTCAGGTGCCTGGAGGAGATGCTCGGCCACGTCGAGGCGGCCCTCCGCGCAGGCTTGCCTGAAGGCGGTGAGGATCTTCTCTTCGAGCGAACGCTGGACCGCCAAGGCTCCCTCACGACCCGTTTTGACCACCGGGGCCACCCCTGACTTCCGGAAGGGGCCGGACCGATCCTGGGAGTGCCAACCCTGCCGGGAACGGCGGGCTCCCTGTCTTGCCCTAGGCGCCGCCGATCTCCTCGATCACGACACCCGTCCCGCCGCAGATCGGGCACTCCCTGTCCCCGAGCTTTCCGGTGCCCTTGCACTCCCGGCAGACGTTCTCGCCGGCCCCTGGCGTATCCAGATCGGCCTCGTCGCCAGGGTTGAGCTTCGGCTTGTGGGAATGATCGTTACTTGGCTTCTGGTCGCTCATGGCTTCGCTCCTGCAACGCCTCGACGGGACAACGTCGGGAACCGGACCCGGTTGCCCGGGCGGCCACGCTGCCCTGCCGCTAATTCGTGGCACTCGCCCGTCGGCCCGGGGCCGACGCCGGGTGTCTCGTACCGCGCTCGTACCAGCCTTGGCTGCGGTTCACGATCCAAACAACGGACAGCATCACGGGCACCTCAATCAAGACGCCGACCACGGTCGCCAGCGCCGCTCCGGAGTTGAACCCGAACAGGCTGATGGCGGCGGCCACCGCGAGCTCGAAGAAATTGCTGGCGCCGATCAGAGCGGAGGGGCCGGCGACGCAATGCTGCTCGCCCGCGATCCGATTCAGCAGGTAGGCCAGCCCCGAGTTGAGGTAGACCTGGATCAGGATTGGCACCGCCAGCATGGCGATGACCAGCGGCTGCGCCAGGATCTGCTCGCCCTGGAAGCCGAACAGCAGCACGAGGGTGGCGAGCAGGGACACCAGCGACAGCGGCTGCAAGACGCGAAGGAGACCCGTCAATGATGCCTCGCCGCCCTGTGCGAGCAGGCGGCTGCGCAGGACCTGGGCGAGGATCACCGGGATGACGATGTAGAGCACGACGGAGAGCAGGAGCGTGTCCCATGGCACCGTGATCGCGGACAGGCCGAGCAGCAGGCCGACGATGGGCGCAAAGGCGACCACCATGATGACGTCGTTAAGGGCGACTTGGCTCAGGGTGAAGTGCGGCTCGCCCTTCGTCAGGTGGCTCCACACGAACACCATCGCCGTGCACGGTGCGGCCGCCAGGATAATCAGGCCGGCGATGTAGGAGTTGATCTGGTCGGCAGGCAGGTAGGGTTTGAAAAGGTAGCCGATGAAGAACCAGCCGAGCGCTGCCATCGAGAACGGCTTCACGGCCCAGTTGATGAATAGCGTCACGGCAATGCCGCGCCAGTGCTCGCGCACCCGCCCGAGCGAGGCGAAGTCGATCTTGATCAGCATCGGAATGATCATGAGCCAGATCAGGGCCGCAACGGGCAGGTTGACCTTGGCGATCTCCAGCGCGCCGACAGCCTGGAAGAATCCGGGGAAGGCATGGCCCAGAGCAATCCCAGCGACAATGCACAGGGCAACCCAGAGGGTCAGGTAGCGTTCGAAGATGGACATTGGCATTTCCTTCAGGCGGTGACCACGCGACGTCCGCGCTCATCCACCACGCGCTCGCCGTCTTCCTTGACGAACTCGCCCTGCTGTGGGGGCAGGAGGTCGAGGACGGCCTCGGACGGGCGGCACAGGCGCACGCCCTTGGGGCCCACGACGATGGGGCGGTTGATCAGGATCGGGTGCGTCATCATTGCATCGAGAAGCTGATCGGCGGTCAGGGACGGATCGTCGAGACCGAGTTCCTTGTAGGGCGTGCCCTTCTCGCGGATGACCTCGCGAACCGGGACGCCCATCCGCTCGATGAGCTGCCGCAGCAGGAGCCGCGTCGGCGGCGTCTTGAGGTATTCGATCACGTGCGGCTCGATCCCAGCGTTGCGGATCATGGCCAGCGTGTTGCGGGACGTGCCGCAGTCGGGGTTGTGATACATGATGACGTCCATCGCGATGACCTCAGGCGGAACGGCGGTCGAGCGGGACGACGGCGCCGGAGGAGGCCCCCGGCAGTTCGCCAATCTCGCGGATGCGGTGGGTCAGGGACACCTCGTCGAGGCTCTGCATCGGCAGCGCCAAGAAGGTGGAAATCCGGTTCTTCAGGTACTTGAAGGCCTGCACGAACGCCCGTTCCTTATCGATGTCGGAGCCCTCGACGGCGGCAGGATCCTCGATGCCCCAGTGGGCGGTCACGGGCTGGCCCGGCCACACGGGGCAGGCCTCGCCGGCGGCGTTGTCGCAGACGGTGAACACGAAATCCATGACGGGCGCGTCGGGCGTCGCGAACTCGTCCCAGCTCTTGGAACGGTAGCCGAAGGCCGGGCAATCGAAACTCTCCAGCACCTTCAAGGCGAACGGGTTGACCCTGCCCTTGGGTTGGCTTCCCGCCGAGAAGGCGTTGAAGCGCCCGGCGCCGTCCTTGCGCAGGATGCCCTCGGCCAGGATGGAGCGGGCGGTGTTGCCCGTGCACAGGAACAGGACGTTGTAGGGACGGTCAGCCATGGGCTTTCTCCTTGGGAGGGCAGCAGGGCGTCAGCGCGTCGATCAGCGGGGCGCACACATCCGGATGGCCGCCGCAGCAGTCCTTGAGCAGGAAGGTCACCACGTCGCGCAGGCAGTCGAGGTCGGCTCGGTAGATGATCGAGCGGCTGCGGCGCTCGGATCGGATTAGACCTGCCCGGGACAGGATGCCGAGATGGCTCGACATGGTGTTGTGCGGGACGGCAAGTTCCCGTGCCACGTCGCCTGCGGGCAGGCCATCGGGTTCATGCCTCACCAGGAGGCGGAACACGTCGAGGCGGGTCGGCTGGGCAAGCGCCGCAAGGGCGAGGATGACGCTCTCTGATTCCATATGTCGAGACTTATGGAATTATCATCAGAAATGCAAGAGCAGGCCCGATCAGGACGGCTCCTTGCAAGGACTGCTAACAGCACTTTTCGGAAGGAACGTCTTGGTCTGCTCACCGGACCTAAGCAGACCTTCTCGCGAAACGAAGATTTTCTCTGTTTGCTCCAGGGGTTCTATGTACTCTGAGCGATGATCAGCCCAGCAATGGCGAATGACTAATTTTGAGCTCCGCTGGCCTCTGTGAAATTCTGCCGGAGGACGTTCGCCGCAGGCGCATCTCCTAAGGCTAGAATCTCCTGATACATTGCAATTGCTAGATCGCAATAGGCACCGTACTGGGCAGGTCGGATGCCTTGTGCCGTCAGGAGAGCGATCGTATCGCTGTTGAAGCGTGAGGCCAGACGAACACCTACCCTGCTCCAGTACTGTTCCAATGTGCTGAGGCTCACCGAAATCACCGTCTTGGGAGAGCGGATAAGCCTCTCGGAGATCTCGAGCTCCTTGGAAACGAGCGCCGGCGGAAGGTATTGGGTGTAATTGGTGCTCCCCCCAACCCCCGATGCGTACTGGTAACACAATGCTTTGTCTTTGACTGAAAGAGCCTGGAGCTGCTCGATTAGAAGGCGCCCAAGATCCAGAACGGTCCGATCATCAGCCGTGCCACGCCGGGCTTGGATAATGGGGAAGATCTTGGCCCGAGCCTTCTGGAAAATGACCTGCTCCGTCTCGCCAGCGAAGTAGGCTTGGCTGACATCGTCAACGATATTCGAGAATACCCTAGGCTCAGCATCTCTGATCGCAGAGAACAGTCCGACTTTGGTGAGCTTGTCGGATATTGCCTCACGAGTGAGATTGGCTCCAAATCCAGAGGCTGCGTAGCGCGAGTTGTCCGCAACGCCGCTAATGACCCTTCCGGCCAGCAACTCGTCTGGGTTTGGCGTCCACATGGACTCGTTGGGTGTGGAGAGAGCTTTTCTGACGAAGTCAGGCGTGATGCCGGATGCGATATAGAAGTCGCGACTCTCCTGATCCGCATCGCGAATTTCCTGGGCAGTCATGCCGGGGAAGCTTGAGGCGTGGTAGCCGAGTTTTGCATTCCGGAGGATCCATCTCTCACGCCCCGCCGCGAAGGCAATCGTGCAGGCGGACTGACACCGATCAGACGTATAGGTGGTGAGCCCCAGCTTCTGGATTGTCCGGTAGAGTTTTTTAGCTTCTCCAATACGGCCACCGTCGCTGTTGAGGTGAACCACCCTCAGGCTCGGAAGAGCTTTGATCACCCGGTTGAAGTCGTCGTCCAAGCCGAATTTGAAGCCCCCCGCGACCTCGACCTCTGTTCCATTGCGCATGACGCGAATGGAATAGGCCGGGATCGTTGGATCATCGTGGAAGGCGATCTGGTAGGTTTCTTGGAGTTGTGGGTAACCGCTCTGTGTGAAGTCGATAATGACTCTTAGAACCCCAAGGATAACGGCGGTCTTTGCCAGTGTGGGCCAGAGGGTTTTGTGTTTCTGATCAATGTAGCGGTTCGCCGATCGCCAGATACCCATCATTTGCCACACAGCAACCAGGCCGACGGCTGCCCAGATCGCAATCAGCATGAGCAGGATCTTGGGAAGGGTCGTATCCACCTGCCGGTGTCAATGTGGCACTGACCACTCCAGAAAAGACCAGGAGTGCCACGTTAGCGAAGAAGCCAAAGATCCAGTAGGCGATCCAGAGCGGGAACTCGCCACGCCAATGGCGAGCGATGAAATTCCGACGACCGGGTTTGAATGTTGGGGGTCGGGTTGCTGGAGCCGCAGGAGTTACAGCGGCTTTGATGTCTTGGTCGAGTTGCCGAGCGATCTCTGTTGGGACAGATTCGGGATCTTCAAACCTTGGTTTGATCCGGTCCTGATGCTTCCATCCTCCAGGACCGGCCTGAGAAGTCCCCGCGTTTTCCGAGGATGAAACAGACTTCTTATTGGCCCAGTATAGACCCGCCAAAAGGCATACAATCTGGGGTAACACATAGGTCGCGAAGCTTTTCTGGAAATCAGGAGCGCCACCGTCCGCATTCCCGAATCCGGCCAGAACGGTTGCAAGGAACAGGGATAAACCGTTGGCGGTGATCAACCGGGGATATTCAGCTTTCCATGAGCGAAGGAGCCATAGGAACAATTGGGTCAAAAGCGCCGTCGCCAATAGAGCGCCGACAAACCCGCCAAGCAGTCTAGCCATTTCTAAATACCCCGAGCCCGAGATTTCAGGCTGGCCGGCTGACTGTCAAGCTAACGGTCCGAACTCGAATCGAAGATTCTGGCTCTGCAAGAATTTCCCCCTCAAACCTGCGAGGGATGGTCGAAAGCGGCCTATCGGGGTCGAACCAGTGGGAGCGCCTCCCACGAGGTTGCGGAAGAAGCCAATCCACTTCCCTGCCAGGCTTCTGGAGCCATTTTGACTGTTCAGACGGGCGAATGGACGGTTCAAGGATGAACATAACCATTTCTCGATAAACGCTCAAACTGCAAGCACTTATGCCGAAATGAACAGTTAAAACGATATTCAAATAATGGAAGTGACAGTGATCGTCTCCTCCGTTGAGGTCGCGGCCAATCTGCTGGCCCAGAATGGGAAAGAGCCGGGACGGTGTTCCGTCCCGGCTCTTTCTTCAGAGCGGAGATTTCAAGCTAAGTACTTGAAATCATTTGCTTTTTGACTGGTCGGGCAGAGAGGATTTGAACCTCCGACCCCTAGTCCCCCAGACTAGTGCGCTAACCGGGCTGCGCTACTGCCCGTCATGCACCGCTCTGAATAATTCGACCGCGTATAATGAACCTGCGACCCCTAGTCCCCAGACTAGTGCGCTAACCGGGCTGCGCTACGCTCCGACGCCTTGACGGCTCGTGTCCAATTAGCTTTGGAGCCGCCGGTTCGCAACCCCTGAAATTCAAATTCCTGCGAAACAGCGGCGAAATGCACATGGGCAACCCCGCCGGTGCGGAGAGCGGCAGCCGGGGACGGGCAGGAAAGACCCTGCCGAGCAAGGCGGCTCGGCGACGAGGAGCCCTCCCCCTCGGGTCTGGCCAAGCTGAAACAAAGCCAAGCCGCCCGCGTTCGGCAACAGCGGCGGCCCAGAGTCGAGCGCCGGACGTGGCGCGTCGCGGCCGAGCCGTGATCATCACCAGGAGACACCCATGGATCGTCGCACAGTCTTGGGAGGCCTAGCGGCCGTGCTCGTCGCAGCTCCGGCGCTCGCACAGACGAGCGGGTCCTCGTCGAGGATGCCGTCCGGCTCCGCCAGCGGAGCGTCAAGCTCCGGCGCGGCCATGGGCCCGATGGGCGGGCAGATGGGCCAAGCCGAGATGCAGCACATACAGCAAACCATGCAGCTCGGCATGGTGGCTCTGGAGACCAGCCGCGTCGCCATGAACAAGGCCCGCAACGAGGACCTGAAGAGGTTTGCCAACTTCGAGGTCGAGGAGCAGACGACCCTGTCCGAAGCCCTCCGATCCATGATGGAGCCTGCGGCGACCGCAGCGACCGGGGGCCAGTCGAGCCCGCAGAACATGGCCATGCAGATGGATGCGGGCGGCAGCGACATGCTTCAGGCGCTCCAGAGCCAGCAGCCCGGAGCCGACTTCGACCGCGCCTACCTGCAAGGTCAGCTGCAGGGGCACCGCAGCCTTCTGCAGGCCCAGGAGCGCTATCTGCAATCGAACCCGCAGAGCCGCGAGCTTGTGAACGTCAGCAAACTGGCCCGGGGCCGGATCCTCGAGCACATCGCCCTGCTCGAGACCATGCAGAAGCAGATCCAGTAAACGGACCGGTAGGCGACATCGGCACCGAAAATGCCCGCCCCAGTCAGGGACCGGAGCGGGCGAGTCTCAGGAGCGATCCTTCCCAACATTCGACACAGGCTGTCGGTTCGGCGGTGCGGCGTTCCGCTCCATCCGCCGCAGCCCGGATCCTTTCGGACATCCGCCCTCGAACGTGCCCCTGAACTCTTCACGATCAGGGACGTTCATCCTCTCTGCCAAGGCGGCACCCAGAGGACCCGGTCGTGACGAAGAGCAGCCTGAAATCCTCCGAAAGCAGCATGCGGAGAGGCCCCAGCACGGGTGCGCTCAATCCGGGCGATTTCGCGTCCGTTCTCGAGCGCAACATCGCCGTGCTGCGGCAGAAGCGGCATGAGGAGGACAAGAAGGCGAGCCTGCAGGACCGGATCGCCGACGCGATCACCCGGTTCTCCGGCAGCATGATCTTCGTCTACGTCCATCTGGTGCTGGTCGCCGGATGGGTCGTCATCAATATCGGTGTTGTTCCCGGTGTCCCGGCTTTCGACCCGACCTTCGTGATCCTCGCCACGTGGGCATCGGTCGAGGCGATCTTCCTGTCCACCTTCGTGCTGATCAGCCAGAACCGGGCCGCGGCGGAAGCCGACCGAAGGGCGGAACTCGACCTTCAGACCAACCTGCTCTCGGAGCACGAGATCACGCGGCTTCTGTCCCTGACGATCGCCATCGCCCAGCGGCTCGGCATCGAGGAGGCCCGGGATCCGAGCCTGCGCGAGCTGGAGAGGCACGTCGCACCCGAGAAGGTGCTCGACAGGCTGGCCGAGGAAGATGAGGATGAAGGAGCCCCTTAGGCCCCTGCCCTGTCGCGGGCATGGTGGGCGGTGAGGGGCTCGAACCCCCGACCTGCGGTGTGTAAAACCGATGCTCTACCAACTGAGCTAACCGCCCGTCAGGCCTGACATAAAAAGAGAAGGCCGACAACGCAAGCGCGGTCGGCCTTTTTGGAAGCAAACGTCGCTGAAAAAGCGGTTACTTCGCGTTGACGGCTTCCTTCAGGCCCGCGCCGGCGCGGAACTTCGGAGTCTTGGAAGCCGGAACCTTGACCTTCTCGCCGGTGCGCGGATTGCGCGCCTCACCAGCGGCGCGGTCGGTCACCACGAAAGTGCCGAAACCCACGATCTTCACCTCATCGCCCTTCTTCAGAGCGCCGGTGATCGCCTCGATGGCGGCGTCGATCGCCTCACCAGCCTGGCCCCGCGAAAGACCCACCTTGTCGGCGACGGCCGCAACGAGCTCGCCTTTGTTCATCTTTTTATCCTCCAGTGATCACGGTGACGTCAGACTTATGTATCACCGTTTCAGGGAGCACTCGTGTGGCCTAAAGCTTGTCCTTAGGCAAGCCCTTAACTGGCTGAAATGAGCCGTTTTTTATCGATTCTCAGCAAAAAAGAGGCCCCCGAACGAGAATTCGGGGGCCTCTTCGCACATTCCGTTACGGCAGATTTAGTGGGCGACGACTCCAACCGAATCGTCCTCCACCGTGGCGGGCTTCGGGGTCTTGAGCTCCGAAGCCTCGTCCCACTCGATCGGCTCGGGCATGCGCACGAGGGCATGCTGCAGAACCTGATCCATCATGGAGACGGGGACGATTTCGAGCCCGTTCTTCACGCTCGCCGGGATGTCCACCAGATCCTTGGCGTTCTCCTCGGGGATCAGGACTTTCTTGATGCCGCCGCGAAGCGCCGCCAGGAGCTTCTCCTTCAGACCGCCGATGGGCAGGACCCGGCCGCGGAGCGTCACCTCGCCCGTCATGGCGATATCGCGGCGAACCGGGATACCCGTGATGACGGACACGATGGCGGTCGCCATCGCGATACCGGCCGAGGGACCGTCCTTGGGCGTCGCACCTTCCGGCACGTGCACGTGGATGTCCCTGCGGTCGAACAGGGGTGGCTCGACGCCGAAATCGACGGCCCGGGAGCGGACATAGGACGCCGCAGCCGAGATCGACTCCTTCATGACGTCACGCAGGTTGCCCGTGACGGTCATCTTGCCCTTGCCCGGCATCATGATGCCTTCGATGGTGAGCAGCTCGCCGCCGACCTCTGTCCAGGCCAGACCCGTGACCGCGCCGACCATGTCCTCCGTCTCCGCCTCGCCGTAGCGATAGCGCGGGGGCCCGAGGAAGTCCGGCAGGTTGTCGGTCGTAACCTCGACCGCCTTGACCTTGGAGATGAGGATCTCCTTGACGGCCTTGCGGATGAGGTTCGCGATCTCGCGCTCCAGGTTACGCACGCCCGCCTCGCGGGTGTAGCGGCGGATCAGCATGAGCAGAGCGTCGTCGCCGATCTTCCACTCCTTCTCCTGCAGACCGTGCTTCTGCATGGACGACGGGATCAGGTGCGTGCGGGCAATCTCGGCCTTCTCCTCCTCGGTGTAACCCGCGATGCGGATCACTTCCATGCGGTCGAGAAGCGGACCGGGAATGTTGAGCGTGTTCGCCGTCGTCACGAACATCACGTTGGAGAGATCGTAGTCGACCTCCAGGTAATGGTCGTTGAAGGTGTTGTTCTGCTCAGGGTCGAGGACCTCGAGCAGGGCCGCCGACGGATCGCCGCGGAAATCCATGCCCATCTTGTCGATCTCGTCGAGCAGGATGAGCGGGTTGGAAGTCTTGGCCTTTCGCATCGACTGGATGATCTTGCCGGGCATCGAGCCGATATAGGTCCGCCGGTGACCGCGGATCTCCGACTCGTCACGGACGCCGCCGAGCGACATGCGCACGAACTCGCGGCCCGTGGCCTTGGCGATCGACTTGCCGAGCGAGGTCTTGCCCACGCCGGGAGGACCGACGAGGCAGAGGATCGGACCGGTGAGCTTGTTGGCGCGCTGCTGAACGGCCAGGTACTCGACGATGCGCTCCTTGACCTTGTCGAGGCCGTAATGATCGGCATCGAGCACGTCCTGGGCCGCCTTGAGATCCTTTTTCATCTTCGAGCGGCGGTTCCACGGAATCCCGAGCAGCCAATCGAGATAGTTGCGCACGACGGTCGCCTCGGCCGACATGGGCGACATCTGGCGGAGCTTCTTCAGCTCGCCCAGCGCCTTCTCGCGGGCTTCCTTCGTGAACTTGGTCTTCTCGATCTTCTCCTCGAGCTCGGCCAGCTCGTCGCGACCTTCGTCGTCGCCGAGCTCCTTCTGGATCGCCTTCATCTGCTCGTTGAGATAGTACTCGCGCTGCGTCTTCTCCATCTGACGCTTCACGCGGGTACGGATCCGCTTTTCGACCTGGAGGACGGAGATCTCGCTCTCCATCATGCCGAGCACCTTTTCGAGGCGCTGCGCCACGGTCGGGGTTTCCAGGATCGCCTGCTTGTCCGCGATCTTGATGGCGAGGTGCGAAGCGATCGTGTCGGCGAGCTTCGCGGGCTCGTCGATCTGGGTCACGGCGGAGACGACCTCCGGCGAGACCTTCTTGTTCAGCTTCACATAGTTCTCGAACTCGGACACCACCGAGCGGGCGAGAGCCTCGGCCTCGATCTGATCGCCGAGGGAATCCGGGAGCACTTCGGCTTCCGCCTCGTAATATTCATCCGTCCGGGTGTAGGTCCTCACCTGGGCCCGGCTCGCGCCCTCCACGAGCACCTTCACGGTGCCGTCGGGCAGCTTCAGCAACTGGAGGACGTTCGCCAGGGTGCCGACCTTGTAGATCGCATCCGTGGCCGGATCGTCATCCGTCGCATCGATCTGGGTTGCCAGGAGGATGTGACGGTCCCCCTTGACCACCTCCTCAAGCGCGCGGATCGACTTCTCGCGGCCGACGAACAGCGGCACGATCATATGCGGGAAGACGACAATGTCGCGCAGAGGCAGAACCGCATAGGTTCCGGTCGAGCCTGGAACGACAGGCTGACGTGGCTTCGATTGTGTCATGAACGACATCCTTTTGACTGCGTCCGGAGGACCCCTCGAATGAGCTGGCTCTCGGACGGAATACCGGGGTGCTCAGGCTTTTTTTGGGAGCTGCACCCGGTACGTGGCGCCATCCCTCGCGATATGAGCTGACGACGTTCACGCAAGAGATGATGTGGCGTTGCGGGCGATGGGTTTCAAGCTTTCCGCCCGCAAGCCGCCTTTGCATTCGATGGCTTCCCCGGAGCCCGTCAGGCGCTGGCGCTGGCGGTCTGATCGCCGCGGTCGCCATGGATGAAGAGCGGCTTCGCCTTCCCTTCGACGACCTCGGGACCGATGACCACCTGCTCGACGGAATCGAGGCCCGGCAGGTCGTACATGGTCTCCAGCAGGATGCCTTCCATGATGGACCGCAGGCCGCGGGCGCCCGTCTTCCGCTCGATCGCCTTGCGGGCGATCAGGGACAGGGCCTCCTCCTGGAAGGTCAGGGTCACGTTCTCCATCTCGAAGAGACGCTGGTACTGCTTCACCAGGGCGTTCTTGGGCTCCTGCAGGATCTTCTTCAGGGCCTCTTCGTCCAAATCCTCGAGGGTCGCCAGGACCGGCAGACGGCCGACGAACTCGGGAATGAGGCCGAACTTCAGGAGGTCCTCGGGCTCCACCTCACGGAAGATCTCGCCCGTGCGGCGGTCGTCCGGGGACTGCACGGTCGCCCCGAAGCCGATGGAGGTGCCCTTGCCGCGGCTCGCGATGATCCGCTCGAGCCCCGCGAAGGCGCCACCACAGATGAACAGGATGTTGGTGGTGTCGACCTGCAGGAACTCCTGCTGCGGGTGCTTGCGGCCACCCTGCGGAGGCACCGACGCGACGGTGCCCTCCATGATCTTCAGGAGCGCCTGCTGAACGCCCTCGCCCGACACGTCGCGGGTGATGGAGGGGTTGTCCGACTTGCGCGAGATCTTGTCGATCTCGTCGATATAGACGATGCCGCGCTGCGCCCGCTCGACGTTGTAGTCGGAAGCCTGGAGCAGCTTGAGAATGATGTTCTCCACGTCCTCGCCGACATAGCCGGCCTCGGTCAGGGTCGTGGCATCCGCCATGGTGAAGGGCACGTCCAGGATCCGGGCGAGGGTCTGCGCGAGCAGGGTCTTGCCCGAGCCGGTGGGCCCGATCAGCAGGATGTTGGACTTGGCCAGCTCGACGTCGTTGTGCTTCGTCGCATGGGCAAGGCGCTTGTAATGGTTGTGGACCGCGACCGAGAGCACCTTTTTGGCGTGCTCCTGGCCGATCACGTAATCGTCCAGAACGCGGCTGATTTCCTTCGGGGTCGGGACCCCGTCGCGGGACTTCACGAGAGACGATTTCGACTCCTCGCGGATGATGTCCATGCAGAGCTCGACGCATTCATCGCAGATGAACACCGTCGGGCCAGCGATCAGCTTGCGAACCTCATGCTGGCTCTTGCCGCAGAAGGAGCAGTACAGCGTGCTCTTGGAGTCGTTGCCGCCAGCCTTGGTCATTATCACATCTCCAATCCGTGCCGGGACGGCCCCTGCCGACCCTGCACTCTTTAACTTATGAGCGCCGGAATGAACGAAAGGTTCCGGCGCCAAGAATTTGAACGATCAAATCGTCTCGCCTCCCGAATCCTCATGCAATCACGCCAACGCCGCATGATCAATAGAAACGGGATTACACGCCAAAAAGACGCACCTGTAAGGAATTTGTCCCCAGGTTTTAAGGGTTAGGTCGGAGTGGCCGCCGGCTCGGGACGCTTCGAGAGCACCTGGTCGATCAGCCCGAACTCCCTGGCGGCCTCGGCCGTCATGAAGTTGTCGCGCTCCAGCGCCCGCTCGATCTCTTCGTAGTTCCGGCCGGTATGGCCGACATAGATCTCGTTGAGGCGGCGCTTGAGGGCCTCGCTCTCGCGAGCGTGGATCATGATGTCCGTCACCTGACCCTGATAACCGCCCGAGGGCTGGTGAACCATGATTCGGGCGTTCGGGAGGGCGAAGCGCATGCCCTTCTCGCCAGCCGTCAGCAGGAGGGAGCCCATGGAGGCCGCCTGGCCGACGCAGAGGGTCGAGACGGGGCAGCGGATGAACTGCATCGTGTCGTAGATCGACAGACCCGAGGTCACGACGCCGCCGGGCGAATTGATGTAGAAGGAGATTTCCTTCTTGGGGTTCTCGGCCTCGAGGAAGAGAAGCTGCGCCACGATCAGCGAAGCCGAGTAATCTTCAACCGGACCCGTGAGGAAGATAATCCGTTCGCGCAGGAGGCGCGAATAGATGTCGAAAGCGCGCTCGCCGCGATTCGACTGCTCAACCACCATCGGGACGAGCGTATTGTTAAAGAGCGCTACCGGATCTCTCATTGTCTCACTGCTCCAAAGGCGGCCGCGCCGATGCGCGGCCGTCTGAATAATGCAAGCAACGAGACGCTTAAGATGGCGTTACTCGCCCTTGCTGGCTTTCTTGTCACCCTTCGCCTTCGACTCCGCGCCGGCTTCCTCGCCGTCGTCGTCACCGAAGAGGGCCTCCTTGGAAACGGTTTCCTCGGCGACCTTCACCTGGGACAGGATCTGGTCGACGACCTTTTCCTCGAACAGAGGAGCCCGGATCTCAGCTAGGGCCTGCGGGTTCTTTTGGTAGAACTCCCAGACCTGCCTTTCCTGGCCGGGATACTGGCGGACCCGCTCGATGAGGGCCTGAGTCACCTCATCGTCGGAAATCTTGATATCGGACTTCTCGCCGATCTGCGCAAGGACCAACCCGAGACGAACGCGACGTTCGGCGATCTTGCGGTACTCCGCCTTGGCCTCGTCCTCAGTCGTGTCCTCATCCTCGAAGGTGCGGTTGTTCGACTTCATGTCGGTCTGGACCTGCGACCACACGGCCGAGAATTCCTGCTCGACGAGGCTCGGAGGCAGCTCGAAGCTGTACTTGGCGTCGAGAGCGTCCAGGAGCTCCTTCTTGACCTTGCGGCGGGACTGAGCGTCGAAGTCGCGCTTGATGGCGTCGCGGATCGCGTCCTTGAGCTTGTCCAGGGATTCCATGCCGAAGCCCTTGGCCAGCTCGTCGTCGATCTTCAGCTCGCCCGGAGCCTCGACCTCCTTGATGGTCACGTCGAACTCGGCATCCTTGCCGGCGAGGTGAGCCGCCAGATAGTTCTCCGGGAACTTGACCTTCACGAGCTTGGTGTCGCCGGCCTTGAGGCCGATGAGCTGCTCCTCGAAGCCCGGGATGAAGGTGTTCGAGCCCAGCTCGACCCGGACATCCTCGCCCTTGCCGCCCTCGAACTCGGCGCCGTCGATGCGGCCCACGAAGTCCACGACGACGCGGTCGCCCTCGGCGGAAGCGCCTTCCTTCGTCTCGAAGGAGCGGTTCTGCTTCGCCATGCGCTCAAGCGACTCGTTGATGTCGGCGTCGGTGATCTCGGCCAGCGGCTTCTTGACCGTCACGTCGGACAGGTCCACCAGGTCGAAGTTCGGCAGGACCTCGAGCGCCACGGTGAAGGCGAGGTCGCCCTTCGCGTCCATGGCCTTCTCGATCTCGTCCTTGTCTTCCGGGAACTGGATCTGCGGCTCGTAGGCGAGCTTCAGGCCGTTGTCCTCGACGATCTTGCGGTTCGCCTCGTTGACGGCGTTCTGAACGACGTCGGACATCACGGAGCGGCCATAGACCTTGCGCAGATGGCCGACCGGCACCTTGCCCGGCCGGAAGCCTTTGATCTGCACGCGATCCTTGATGTTCACCAGCTCGTCGTTCAGGCGCTGCTCCAACTCGGTGGCCGGGAGCACGACCTTGAACTCTCGCTTCAAGCCTTGGGACAGTGTTTCCGTCACCTGCATGGTACTATTCGCCTTCATCCACTCTAAAAGATTCTTTGTCCCAGGCTCCGGCCGATGCGGCACCATGCCGTCAACCAGGCCGCCATGAGCCTCCGGATCCCAATCCTGACGGGATTGGTGCGGGCGGAGGGACTCGAACCCCCACAACTTTCGTCGCTGGAACCTAAATCCAGTGCGTCTACCAATTCCGCCACGCCCGCGCGGGAGCGGCACGCAACGCGCGCCCCTCGTCCGGGACGCGGCTCTATAGCACGGCTGACAGGTTGTGCACCAAAAAAGTTCGTGCGAGGCCAAAAGGCAACCAAACTTGGCCGTTCACGTTCATGATGGAAATCCCACGCCACGACCTCCAGCCCAGGACCATCGCTCCCCATGATCACCCGCCGCGCCGCGCTTGCCGGCCTCGCCACGAGCCTTGCCGGCCTCTCCCGGAAAGGCTGGGCCCAGGCTCCGACCGCCCCCGGAAGCCTCGCAGGAGGCCCGCTGGTCCTGACGGCGCGCGCGACGCCGCAGCGACTCCGTCCGGATGCCTCCGCCGACGCCGACATCTGGACCTTCAACGGGACGTTGAGCCCGGCCTTGCGGATCAAGCATGGGGAGGAACTGCGCCTCACCCTCAAGAACGAGACCGCCCTGCCCCTTTCCCTTCATTTCCACGGCGTTCGCGGGCCGAATGCCATGGACGGCGTCGGGGGCCTCACCCAGGATCCCGTCGCTCATGACCGGAAATACGAATACCGGTTCACTCCTCCTGACGCAGGCACCTTCCTGATCCGCCCCTGTGTCCTGGGCGCAAGCGCGGAGCCCATGGAGCGGGGCCTGTCGGGCCTCCTCATCGTGGAGGAGGCCAATCCTCCCCAGGTCGATCAGGACATCGCCCTTCTGGTGGACGATTGGCGCCTCAACGAGGACGGCTCTCTCGCGCCCTTCGAGAAACCTGCGGCAGCAGCCCCGGCAGGGCGCCTGGGAAGCTGGCTCAGCGTCAACGGAAAGGCGGCGCCGCAGCGCGTCGAGGCGCGGCCCGGCGGACGCCTGCGCCTCCGGATCGCCAATGCCTGCAACGCCCGCGCCATGCGCCTGCGCTTCGACAATCTGAAGGCCCATGTGATCGCCGTGGACGGGCAGCCGACCAGCACTTTCGAGCCGCTGAAGGCCGCCCTGCCCTTCGCGCCCGGCACCCGCTACGACCTCCTGGTCGATCTCCCGCCGGAGGCCGGAGCAGGCGGCACCGTGACGGCCCTGATCGGCGACGGGCTTCCCCTTTTCGAAATCGTCACAGCCGGCGAAAAAGGCCCGCCTCTCCCGGCCGTCGCCCCGCTCCCGCCGAACGCGAGGCTGCCGGACGCCATCAAGCTCCAGAACGCCTCGCGCAAGGATGTTCTCATCAAGGGCGATCCGAAGGCTCCCGACGCTCCCTGGACGATCAACGGGGCGGCGGGCAGCGCGTCCCGGGCTCCTCTGCTCAAGGTCAAGCGGGGCAGCCCGGTGGTGCTGGCCCTGACCAACCAGACCGCCTTCGTCCAGCCGATGCACCTGCATGGCCATGCGTTCCGGCTCCTGCATGCGCTCGACGACGGCTGGGAGCCTTATTTTCTCGATACGGTGCAGGTCCCGGAGAACCGCACCATCCGCATCGCCTTCGTGGCCGACAATCCTGGCAGATGGCTCCTGGCCTCCACCGTCATGGAGCGGTTCGATGCGGGCCTCTGGACCTGGATCGAGGTCACGTGAGCAGGCGGCGAAGCACTCCGGGCAGCTGATCGGCCAGATCCTCGGCGATGAGGCCGGGGCCGAAGCTCGCCCCCGCCTCGGCATGGATCCAGACCCCGGCACAGGCCGCCTCGAAGGCAGGCACGCCCTGCGCCATGAGCCCCGCAACGATGCCGCAGAGGGTGTCGCCGGAGCCCGCCGTCGCGAGATAGGGCGTCCCGTTCCCGTTGATCGCCGCCCGGCCGTCAGGCGCCGCGATCACCGTGTCGGCCCCTTTCAGGACGATCACCGCTCCGGTGTAGAGGGCGGCACGGCGGGTCCTCTCGACCTTGGAGGGCGGATCGAGGATGTCCGGATGATCCCGGAACAGGCGGCTGAACTCGCCCCCATGGGGCGTCAGGACCGCTGGCGAGTGGTGGAAGGCCTGGTGGATCTCGGAGGCGAGGCCCTCGAACGACGTCAGGGCGTCCGCGTCGAGCACGAGGCTCCGCCGGGCCTGGATGGCGACCGCCACCATGGCGCGGGTACCGGCATGCACGCCGAGCGCCGGTCCGAGCACCAGGGAATTGAAGCGGTCGTCCTTGAGGATGTTGTGAAGCCCTTCCGGACCGTCGCAACCTCGCAGCATGACAGCCGTGAGATGCGCCGCGTTCACCCCGAGCGCCTCCGGCGGCGACGCGACGGTGACGAGCCCCGACCCGATCCGAAGAGCGGCCCGCGCCGCCAGCCGCGCCGCTCCCGTTCGCGTCGCGCCCCCCGATGCCACGAGGGTGTGGCCCCTATCATATTTATGAGAGGCCAGTCCGGGCCGCGGCAGGCGGTTCAGCCATAGGCCCGGTCCGTTGGCGAAAAGATCGCTGCCTGTCGCGGCGAGGATCTCCCGGGTGATGCCGATATCCGCCACCTCCACCGAACCATTGCAGGCGAGACCCGGCATCAGGAGATGGCACGGCTTGCGGGCCGCGAACGTCACGGTATGAACGGCTTTCACTGCAATGCCCATCACGGCGCCCGTATCGCCATTGATGCCCGACGGGAGATCGACCGCCAGGGTCGGCCTGCCGGCTGCGTTCATGCGCTCGACCGTGAGGTAGGCCGCGCCTTCGAGATTCCGGGCGAGCCCGGTGCCGAACAGGGCGTCGATGATGAGGTCCGCCTCGCGGAAGGGGGCGTCCTCAGCCGGTCCTACGTCTCCGGTCCAGCCTCGTGCCGCCTGGACGGCGTCCCCGGTCAGCCTGTCCAGCCGCCCGAGAAGCCCCAGGGATACGCGATAACCCTGCTCCTTGAGGAGAGCCGCAGCGATGAACCCGTCACCGCCGTTCTGGCCGGGCCCGGCCGCCACGACGATCCGCCCCCCTTTCGGAGCCAGCTTCCGCGCGGCCTCCGCAACGGCACGCCCGGCCCTCCGCATGAGCTCGATGCCGGGAGTCCCACCCGCGATCGCAGCGGCATCGGCCTGCTTCATTTCGAGCGGTGCCAGGATGAGTTCAGGGTCTGTCATGGCTGGAAAAAAGGCCCCCAAAAGAGCGGATTGACGCCAAAAGCTGCAACTGCACAAACTTTGACCATCTTATGCTCTCTAAGATGGCAAATCTGCCTCGCTTGAAACGCTGAGGGCATGGAAGGCACCCCTGTGCTGGTGCTAAAAGCGGCAAACCTCGAACCGAAGCGGTTGATCCGGATGAAGAAGATCGAAGCCATCATCAAGCCCTTCAAGCTGGATGAAGTCAAAGAAGCTCTCCAGGAGGTCGGCCTCCAGGGCATCACGGTCATCGAGGCCAAGGGCTTCGGCCGCCAGAAGGGCCATACCGAACTCTATCGCGGGGCAGAATACGTCGTGGACTTTCTGCCCAAGGTGAAGCTCGAGATCGTGCTGAACGACGACATGGTCGAGAGCGCGATCGAGGCCATCCGCAAAGCGGCCCAAACCGGCCGGATCGGAGACGGCAAGATTTTCGTCTCGACGATCGAAGAGGCCGTTCGCATCCGCACCGGCGAGACCGGATCAGACGCAATCTAAATTAGTTTCTCAAGGGCAGAAGAGGACCAGAGACCATGCAGACCGCCAAGGATGTGCTCAAGGCGATCAAGGAAAACGACGTGAAGTACGTCGACTTCCGTTTCACGGATCCGCGCGGCAAGTGGCAGCATGTGACCTTCGACGTCTCGATGGTCGATGAGGACATGTTCGCCGACGGCATCATGTTCGACGGCTCGTCCATCGCCGGCTGGAAGGCGATCAACGAGTCCGACATGACCCTCATGCCGGATCCGACGACGGCCCAGATGGATCCGTTCTTCTCGGCCTCCACCATGTCCATCGTCTGCGACATCCTCGAGCCCGCCACGGGCGAGCCCTACGACCGCGACCCGCGCGGCATGGCCAAGAAGGCCGAGGCCTTCCTCAGGTCCACGGGCATCGCCGACACGGTCTATGTCGGTCCCGAGGCCGAGTTCTTCGTGTTCGACGACGTGAAGTTCATGGCCGATCCCTACAACACCGGCTTCAAGCTCGATGCCTCCGAGCTGCCGACCAACGGCGACCGCGACTACGAGGGCGGCAACCTCGGCCACCGCATCCCCATGAAGGGCGGCTACTTCCCGGTCCCGCCGCTCGATTCGGCCCAGGACATGCGCAGCGAAATGCTCGCCGCCATGGCAGCCATGGGCGTGACGGTCGAGAAGCACCACCACGAAGTGGCTTCCGCCCAGCATGAGCTCGGCACGAAGTTCAACACCCTCGTCCGGACCGCCGACGACATGCAGATCTACAAGTACTGCATCCACAACGTCGCCCAGTCCTACGGCAAGACGGCGACCTTCATGCCGAAGCCGGTCTATGGCGACAACGGCTCGGGCATGCACGTGCACCAGTCGCTCTGGAAGGACGGCAAGCCCCTGTTCGCCGGCAACAAATATGCCGACCTGAGCCAGGAATGCCTGTGGTACATCGGCGGCATCATCAAGCATGCCAAGGCGCTCAACGCCTTCACCAACCCGTCGACGAACTCCTACAAGCGTCTCGTCCCGGGCTACGAGGCTCCGGTCCTTCTGGCCTACTCGGCCCGCAACCGCTCCGCCTCCTGCCGCATTCCGTGGACGACCTCGCCGAAGGCCAAGCGCGTCGAGATCCGCTTCCCCGACCCGACGGCCAACCCCTATCTGGCCTTCACGGCGATCATGATGGCCGGCCTCGACGGCATCCTGAACAAGATCGATCCCGGCCCGGCCATGGACAAGGACCTCTACGACCTGCCCCCGAAGGAGCTGAAGAAGATCCCGACGGTGTGCGGCTCGCTCCGCGAGGCTCTCGCGAGCCTGGACAAGGACCGCGCGTTCCTCAAGGCCGGCGGCGTCTTCAACGACGACTTCATCGACAGCTATATCGAGCTGAAGATGACCGAGGTCGCCCGGTTCGAGATGACCCCGCATCCGGTCGAGTTCCAGATGTACTATTCCTGCTGAGCGGGAACCGAGGATTTTCCTCCCGGCTGCACAGGCTGCAGCCATCCTTCGCCGGGGCCTTCGAGCCCCGGCTTTTTTGTGCCCGTCTTTCAAGAACCTAAACCTAGGCAGGGACAAAACGCCCAAACCGGGCGGAACGGGCCAGTCTCCTCCTGCGTTGGATGCCAAGACGTGAACGGACACGACGTTCACGCGATTGGGACGCGAGCCCAAGAGCATTCAGAGCATACAGAGGAGACAGAATCATGAAGATCGCTGTGATCGCGGCCGCCGCCCTCGGCCTGCTGGCTGCCGCCCCCGCTGGCGCCCAGACCTCGGTGACGACCACCACGACGACCTCGCCCGCGACGACGGGCTCGATCACGATCGCTCCCGAGAAGCGGACCGTCATTCATGAGAAACTCGGCACCGCGAAGCCGGTCACCGTCAAGGAGAAGGTGAGCGTGGGCTGGACAGTGCCGGAGAGCGTCGAGCTTCAGACGGTTCCGGACACCATCGTGTCCGACATCCCGTCCGTGAAGGGCTACAGCTACTTCGTCTATGACAACGACGTCGTCCTCGTCGACCCGAAGACCCGCAAGGTCGTGACCATCGTCGAGTAACGACGCCCGGATTCGGACATGCCGCCCCGGCACTGCCGGGCGGCATCGTCAGATCGACGGGCCGCGCAACGAAAAAAGGCCCGGGTTTCCCCGGGCCTTCTCTGTCGCGGAAGCGACGGATCTTAGTAGGTGCCGAAGCGGAAGTTCAGGCCAGCGCGGACAACGCCGAACTCGTCGTTGCCGTTGACGCCAACAACGCCGAAGCGGTCGTTGTTGCGGTCGAGGTTGACGTACAGGCCTTCGACCTTCGCCGACAGGTTGTTGGTGAAGGCGTACTCGACGCCGCCGCCCACGGTCCAGCCGCTGTCGCCGTCCGTGAAGGCGAAGCCGCCGGTGGCGTAGATCAGAGCGCGATCGAAGGCCACACCAGCGCGAGCGCGCACGGTGCCGAACCAATCGTTGTTCGAAGAGGTGTCGACGAAGCCGACGCCCGGAACGAACACGTTGTTGCCGCCGAGGTCAGCCCACTGGATGTCGCCTTCGAGACCGACGACGAAAGCACCCATCTGGTAGTTGAAGCCAGCCTGAGCGCCGCCGACGAAGCCGCCGTCGTCGTTGGAGCTGACGAAGCCGACGCCCGGAACGAACACGTTATCGTTGTTGGTGTTCCAGCCGTAGCCAGCGTTCACGCCGACGTAGAAGCCCGTCCAGGTGAAGACCGGAACGGCGGCGATGATCGGAGCCGGAGCAGCGCGGCGGGACGGAAGGTCGGCAGCCATGGCGCCGGCGGTGAGGCTCAGGAGAGCGACCGAGGAGAGGAGAATCTTTTTCATTTGTGGAATCCGTTATTGGAAGAAGTCCGGCTAAGCTGATAGCTCAGACCTGCCCCAACGTCTGTCACTTTCATGCAACAGATGATCCCCAAAGGAGAACTGTCCTCTGCCTCCAGAGGACACCGGCTTCGTCGCCGAGCCGCAAGCCGGAGCACCTGCCGGGATGCAAAGGCGCGCGGGATCTGTTCATCAAGTCATTTCAATGACTTGCCCGGAAATCCACAACCCCCGCAAGGCTGCTAACCATTCATTGACCATATATTCCGAAGGCTCCGCAAGGAGGAGTTGGCTGCATGGTTAACCCAGATCGAGCCAGAGGCGCAGCGCCTCCGTGACCCGCCCAGGCTGCTCAAGCGTCGAGAGATGCCCGGCCTCCGGCACGACGACCAGCGAAGCCCATTCGATCATCTCGGCCATTTCACGGGCCATATCGGGCGGCGTGATGGCATCGCCCTCGCCCACGAGCACCAGCGTCGGGATTTCGATTCCCGGCAGCGTTGGGCGGGAATCGGGGCGGCCCATGATGGCGCGCTGCTGGCGGATGTAGGCCTCCGCCCCTGTCTGACGCATCATGCCGAAAACCTCATCGTTCAGAGGCCCGTCGGATTGATGGTCCGGATGCACGAGGCGGGGCCAGAGCCTGGAATGGATATCCTCGAAACGGCCCGCCTCCGCGAGGGCGATCATCCGCTTCCGATCCTGGCTGGCCTCCGGGGTGTCGGGCCGGGCGCTGGTGTCGAGGAGCGCAAGGCGTGCCACGCGCCCCGGGGCCTGGCGCATCACCTCCAGGGCGACGTAGCCTCCCATCGACAACCCGGCGAGGGAAAAGCGCTCTGGCGCTTCCGCCAGGAGCCTCGCGGCGATGCGGCTGATCGAATCATCCTGCGTGTGGTCGGCCACGACGATGTCTCGATCGCCCATCAGGGCCTCGATCTGCGGCCCGAAAAGACGCTCCGTGCAGGCCAGTCCGGGAATCAAAACAAGTGTCTCGGCCATCACGCCTTTTCCTTTTGATTGACAAGCGCATGGCTTGTCCTATGGTCCCGCTGCACCCTGGCTTGAATAAAAGCCGCGTGTGAAACCAGTCTCGCGCCTGTTTGTTGCCGTAGAGAGCGGCCGGCACTGAGAGCGCGCCCAGCCCTCTATGGTTATTGTATCCATGTCGTTCGCTGAACTCGGACTTAGCGATAAAGTTCAACAGGCTGTCGCTGCCGCAGGCTATACGGAGCCGACGCCGATCCAGGCTCAGGCCATTCCCCACGTGCTCGCGCGCCGTGACGTGCTGGGCATTGCCCAGACCGGCACCGGCAAGACGGCAGCCTTCACGCTTCCAATGCTGACTCTCCTGGAGACCGGCCGGGCCCGGGCGCGCATGCCGCGCACCCTGATTCTCGAGCCGACCCGCGAACTCGCCGCCCAGGTCGAGGAGAACTTCGACAAGTACGGCATCAACCACAAGCTCTCGGTCGCGCTTCTGATCGGCGGCGTGTCCTTCGGTGACCAGGACGCCAAGATCACGCGCGGCGTCGACGTGCTGATCGCGACCCCGGGCCGCCTGCTCGATCACTTCGAACGCGGCAAGCTGCTGCTCACCGGCGTCGAGCTGCTCGTCATCGACGAGGCGGATCGGATGCTCGACATGGGCTTCATCCCGGACATCGAGCGGATCGCGAAGCTCGTGCCCTTCACCCGCCAGACCCTCTTCTTCTCGGCGACCATGCCGCCGGAAATCCAGCGTCTGGCGGATGCGTTTCTCCATAACCCGATCAAGGTCGAGGTCGCCCGGCCCGCATCGACGGCATCGACGATCACCCAGCGGCTCGTCGCGACGGGCTCGCAGGATTACGAGAAGCGCGAGACCCTGCGTCAGCTGATTCGAGGCGCCGAGGATCTGAAGAACGCGATCGTCTTCTGCAACCGCAAGCGCGACGTCGCCGTCCTCCACCGCTCCCTGCAGAAGCATGGCTTCGACGCCGTCGCCCTGCACGGCGACATGGACCAGCACGCCCGCATGGCGGCGCTCGACAGCTTCCGCTCCGGCGAGATGCCGCTGCTGGTGGCGAGTGACGTGGCCGCGCGAGGCCTGGACATCCCTGCGGTGAGCCATGTCTTCAACTATGACGTGCCGCATCACGCCGAGGACTATGTCCACCGCATCGGCCGAACGGGCCGCGCCGGACGGACCGGCCATGCCTATACGCTCGTGGGCCCGGGCGACGAGAAGTCTCTCTCGGCCATCGAGAAGCTCATCGGGAAGCCCGTCGAATGGGAGGGCCCGACTCTGGCCGAACGCCCGGCCTCGGAGGGCTCCTCCCGCCGTCGCGGCCGAGGCGAGGAGCGCTCGCGCAGCCGGAAGGTCAAGGTGCGGCAGCGCTCCGGGGAGGCGCGGGAAGAAGCCCCGGCTCCGCGTGAGGAGCAGAAGACCCGCAGGCCGCCTCAGGAGCGTGAGCGTCAGCCTGAGCGGGAGCGTCAGCCCGAGCGCGAGCGGTCATCGGACAGGGGCAACCAGCGCCGGCAGCGCCACGATCACGATGGCGAGGCCCCGGTGGTTGGCCTAGGCGATCACGTCCCGGCCTTCCTGCTGCGGCCGGTTCCGGTTAAGAAGGTCAAGTAACGGGCTCGGACACCGCGTTCCGGGCCCTGCGGCGCGGCACAGTCCCGCCTCCCCTGCGCGCGCGGGCAGCCCTCGCCCGCCGGGCGGCCTCCAGGGCGAGGCGCGCCAGCGGAGCGGCTTCGTCCGGATCGTCGAGGGCCGATTCCGGCATGAGCCAATAGCTCATCGTCGCCGCCCGCCCATCGCGTCTCTCGTAGGTGAAGGGGCGCGAGCCGAGACCACGGAAGATTTCAACCGTCTCCTCGTCGATCTTCAGGTAGAGCTCGCCGCCCACCTCCAGAGCGAACATCAGCTCGCCTTGGTAGATACCGTGGCCGCCGAACATCCTGCGGATATGGATGGGCCTGAGGCCGCTGAACACGTCGCGAATGGCCTCGGCGTCCATGGATCAATCCGCCGCCTGAAGCGAGGCCGGGGTCGCGGGTGTGATCGCGACCGATTCGCCGCAGCCGCAGGCCGAAGTCTGGTTCGGATTGTTGAAGACGAACTGGGACGAGAGCTTGGTCGTCTGGAAATCCATTTCCGTACCCAGCAGGAACAGCACCGCCTTCGGGTCGATCAGGACGGTCACGCCCTTGTCCTCGACCACCTCATCGAGGGGCGAGATGCTTTCCGCGTATTCCATGGTGTAGGACATGCCGGCGCAGCCGCCGTTCTTCACGCCGACGCGCACGCCGACGATCGGCCGATCCGCCTTGCCGATAATGTCTTTGACGCGGTTCGCGGCCGCGTCGGTCAAGGTCACGACCTTGAGTCGGGGTAGAGCCATAGGCTTCTCTCCTGGCAGCCGGGTTCAAGGCCCGGGCAGAACGAGTTCGATCTTCCATAGATAGGAGATGGATCGCCGAACGTCGAGATCGTTCGACTGCCGGCTTACCTCGCGCATGCGAGCTTCCTGCCCCCTTAGGGATCCCGCTCTCCGTCACGGGGAGTATGGTCCCCAAAGGAAAAGAGCTGATTCCACGGGCTTGGAACCAGCTCTCGCGATCCGGGCTGTCGGCCAGAACTCTCACCACATGTCGAGGGCGACCCGCGCCTCATCGGACATGCGGCTCTGATCCCACGGCGGATCGAAGACCATGGTCACCTTGACGCTCTGGACGCCCTGGACCGTCGAGACGGCGTTCTCCACCCAGCCCGGCATCTCGCCGGCGACGGGGCAGCCCGGAGCCGTGAGGGTCATGTCGATGGCCACGTTGCGGTCGTCGTCGATGTCGACCCGGTAGATCAGGCCGAGCTCGTAGATATCGGCCGGGATCTCCGGATCGTAGACGGTCTTCAGGGCCGCGATGATGTCGTCCGTCATCCGGTCGAGTTCTTCCGGCGGAACGGCGGAGCCGGGGGATACCTGCGGCGCGTTGGGCGCATCCTGGGTTGGGGTCACATCGTTCACAGGTCAATCCTCACGCAAACAGAGCTTCCGCCTTCTGCAAGGCGTCCGCCAGCTTATCGACTTCTTCCATGGTGTTGTAGAGACCGAACGACGCGCGGCAGGTGGACGTCGCGCCGAAACGCTCCAGAAGCGGCATCGCGCAATGGGTCCCGGCCCGAACCGCCACGCCCTGCCGGTCGATGATGGTCGCAACATCGTGGGCATGCGCCCCCTTCATCTCGAAGGAGAGAATCGCTCCCTTGCCCTTGGCGCGGCCGATGATGCGCAGCGAGTTCATGGCTCCCAGGCGCTCATGGGCATATTTCGACAGAGCTTCCTCATGGGCCCGGATGTTCTCCCGGCCGAGCTGCATCATGAACCGCAGCGCCGCGTCCAGGCCGATGGCCTCGATGATGGCGGGCGTGCCAGCTTCGAAGCGGTGCGGCGGGTCGTTGTAGGTGATCGCATCCTGGCGCACCTCGCGGATCATCTCACCGCCGCCCTGATAGGGCGGCATCCTCTCGAGCCACTCGCGCTTGCCGTAGAGCACCCCGATCCCCGTCGGCCCATAGACCTTGTGGCCGGTGAGCACGTAGAAATCGGCGTCGAGGTCGCGCACGTCCACGTCGAGGTGAACGGCTCCCTGAGCACCATCCACCAGCACCGGCACACCATGGGCATGGGCGATGCGGATGATTTCCTTGATCGGCGTCACCGTGCCCAGCACGTTGGACATGTGCGTGATGGCGACGATTTTGGTGCGCGGCGAGAACAGCTTCTCGAACTCCTCGATGAGGAAGTTGCCCTCATCATCCACCGGCGCCCATTTGATGACGGCTCCCTTGCGCTCGCGCAGGAAATGCCAGGGCACGATGTTGGAGTGGTGCTCCATGATGGAGAGGATGATCTCGTCTCCCTCCCCGATCCCGATGCGCCCGAAGGAATCCGCCACCAGATTGTAGGCTTCGGTCGCGGATTTCGTGAAGACGATCTCGTCCACGGACCCGGCATTGAGGAACGCCCGCACGGTCTCGCGGGCGCGCTCGAAGCCCTCGGTCGCCACGTTCGCCATGTAGTGCAGGCCGCGATGGACGTTCGCGTAGCCGGTCTCCATGGTGTTCACCATGGCGTCGATGACCGCGCGGGGCTTCTGCGCCGAGGCGGCGTTGTCGAGATAGACGAGCGGCTTGCCATAGACCTGCTGGGTCAGGATCGGGAACTCTGCCCGGACCGCCTGAACGTCGTAGGGTGCCGCAAAGGGTGCGTTCATGTCGCTTCGCTCCTTCCCTCCCGTTCATTGGGAGGGCCAGGGCGGGGGCGTTGGCGCTGGGCTGGAGTTCCAGCCGCGCACACATCCCCACCCGACGCCTTAAGCGTCAGCCTCCCCCTCGCGGGGAGGCGAGTATCAGGCTCTCGCCCGCAGCCATTCCTCGACAGCGCCGACCAGCGCCTCGCGGACGGTCTCGTTCTCCACGAACTCGATTGCCTCGCCCAGGAAGGCCTGGACCAGAAGGCTTTCGGCCTCCTTCTTCGGCAGGCCGCGCGCCATGAGGTAGAACAGGAGATCCTCGTCGAGCTGACCGCAGGTCGCGCCGTGGGCGCACTGCACGTCGTCGGCGAAGATTTCGAGCTCCGGCTTGTTGTTCATGGCGCCGCCCTCGGTCAGAAGGATCGCAGCCGACATCATGCGGCCATCGGTCTTCTGCGCGTGGTGCGGAACGATGATCTTGCCCTGGAACACGCCCGTAGCCTCGCCGTCGATGACCGTCTTGAACAGCTCGCGGCTCTCGCAATGGGGCGCTCCATGCTCGACGACGAGCGTCGAGTCCCCGTGCTGTGTGCCTTTCAGCATCGTCGCGCCGTTGACCCGCAGGTTCGTGTTCTGTCCGTTGAGCAGAGCATAAACCTGATGCCGCGAGGTAGCGGCGCCCGTCACCACGTTGATGCTGTTGAAGACCGACTCCCCGCCGACCCTGGCAGCCAGCGTCGAGAGAGCCAGAGCCTTGTCGCCCTCGGCGTTGACGCGAACATGCTGAACGTTCGTCCGGTCGCCCGCGACGAGTTCCACCACGTCGTTCGGCTGATGGTTCACGCCGTTCGTGCTCTCGTGGGTTTCGAGCAGCGTGACGGAGGCTCCCTTCTCCACCAGCACGAGCACGCGGGTCGCAGTCGCGACCGCGGAGGCGCTGGACGTGACGAAGCGCAGATGCACCGGCGTCGCGACCGAGCCCTCGATCCGGATCATGACCCCGTCGGCCATGAACGAGGTGTTGAGCTGGTAGACCGGGTTCTCGCTTGCCCAGGAAATCGGGCTGAGCTTGGCAAGCCAGTCGTGGCCGTTCGCAAGGGCCTCCCGGAGCGGCACGATCTCGACCCCTTCCGGCAGATTGTGGAAGTCCACCGCCTCGCGCACAAAATGGCCGTTCACGAAGGGCACCTGAAGGGCCTCGACGCCGGCAAGCGCCTTCGCGTTCTCCAGCGCGGCCTTCGCCTCCCCGGCCGAGGGCACGCCCGCGAAGGGCGCGACCTCACGCAGGAGAGCCCGCAGGTCCGTGTACTTGAACTCCTCGACCCGGCGATGCGGCAGGCCGGCCTGGGTGAACTGCTCGAAGGCCTGGGCGCGCGATTCCGCCACGCCCGGGAGCGTCGCCTTGGCGCTCTCGAAGGCCTGCACCAGCGCGGTTTCCGCCGGCGTCTTCATGAGGGTGACGTCAGCCATGTCACGCGGCCTCGTTTTCCCGGTAATCGGCGTAGCCGTTCGCCTCGAGTTCGAGCGCCAGCTCCTTGCCGCCCGACTTCACGATGCGCCCGGCGGACATCACGTGCACCGTATCCGGCACGATGTGATTCAGGAGGCGCTGGTAGTGGGTGATGACGAGGAACGAGCGATCCGGCGAGCGGAGCGCGTTCACGCCTTCCGACACGATGCGCAATGCGTCGATGTCGAGGCCGGAATCCGTCTCGTCCAGGATGCAGAAGGACGGCTGGAGCAGCGCCATCTGCAGGATCTCCATGCGCTTCTTCTCGCCGCCGGAGAAGCCGACATTGAGGGCGCGCTTGAGCATGTCCTTCGGAATTTCGAGCTGGGCGGCCGCCGCGTTCACGCGCTTGATGAAGTCTGGCGTCGTCAGCTCGTCCTCGCCGCGCGCCTTGCGCTGGGCGTTGAGAGTGGCCTTGAGGAAGGTCATGGAGGCGACGCCGGGGATCTCCAGCGGATACTGGAAGGCGAGGAACACGCCTGCCGCTGCGCGCTGGTCCGGCTCCATTTCGAGCAGGTTCTGGCCGTCGAGCAGGATCTCGCCATCGAGGATTTCATAATCCTCCTTGCCGGCGATCACGTAGGACAGGGTCGACTTGCCCGACCCGTTCGGCCCCATGATGGCCGCCACCTCGCCCTTGTTCACGGTGAGGTTGAGGCCGTTGAGAATGCGCTTGTCCTCGATCTGGACCACGAGGTTCTTGATTTCGAGCATCTGAGTATTCCATTCACGTCATCCAGGACGGCTGAGGGCCGCTCCGGGATCGTCATCCGAATTGAACTGGTTTTCGCGGTTCCCGGCGCCGCGCTCCGCGAGGCCGGGATGTCGCCTGTCCGTTAACCGACCGAGCCTTCCAGCGAGATCGAGATCAGCTTCTGGGCCTCCACCGCGAACTCCATCGGGAGCTGCTGCAGAACGTCCTTCACGAAGCCGTTCACGATGAGCGCCGTCGCCTCCTCTTCCGAGAGGCCGCGCTGCTGGCAGTAGAACATCTGATCCTCGGAGATCTTGGATGTCGTCGCCTCGTGCTCGAACACGGCGGTGGCGTTCTTCGACTCGATGTAGGGCACCGTATGGGCGCCGCACTGGTTGCCGATGAGGAGCGAGTCGCAGTTCGTGAAGTTGCGCGCGCCGGACGCCTTGCGGTGTGCCGAGACGAGACCACGATAGGTGTTCTCGGACTTGCCCGCCGCGATGCCCTTCGAGATGATCCGGCTCGTGGTGTTCTTGCCGAGGTGGATCATCTTGGTGCCGGAATCCACCTGCTGCTTTCCGTTCGACACCGCGATCGAGTAGAACTCGCCGCGGGAGTTGTCGCCACGCAGGATGCAGGATGGATATTTCCAGGTGATGGCCGAGCCGGTTTCCACCTGCGTCCAGGTGATGACCGAGTTCCTGCCCCGGCAATCGCCGCGCTTGGTCACGAAGTTGTAGATGCCGCCCCGGCCTTCGGCGTCGCCCGGATACCAGTTCTGGACGGTCGAGTACTTGATCTCGGCATCGTCGAGGGCGATCAGCTCCACCACGGCCGCGTGCAGTTGGTTCTCGTCGCGCTTCGGGGCCGTGCAGCCCTCGAGATACGAGACGTAAGACCCCTTGTCGGCGATGATGAGGGTGCGCTCGAACTGGCCCGTGTTCTTCTCGTTGATGCGGAAGTACGTGGACAGCTCCATCGGGCAGCGCACGCCCAGCGGCACGTAGACGAAGGAGCCGTCGGTGAAGACGGCCGAATTGAGGGTCGCGAAGAAGTTGTCCGTGACCGGCACGACCGAGCCGAGATACTGGCGCACGAGGTCCGGATATTCCCGGATCGCCTCAGAGATCGGCATGAAGATCACGCCGGCTTTCTTCAGCTCTTCCTTGAAGGTCGTGGCGACCGAGACGGAATCGAAGACCGCGTCGACAGCCACCCGGCGGGCGGGCTCGACACCGGCCAGGATCTCCTGCTCACGCAGCGGAATACCGAGCTTCTCATAGGTCTTGAGAATCTCGGGGTCCACCTCGTCGAGGGACTTCGGCGCCGGGTTCTTCTTCGGCGCGGCATAGTAATAGATGTCGTTGTAGTCGATCTTGTCGTACGACACCCGCGCCCAGTTCGGCTCCTTCATGGTGAGCCAGCGTTTGTAGGCGTCGAGGCGCCACTGGAGCATCCACTCGGGCTCGCCCTTCTTGGCCGAGATGAAGCGGATCACATCCTCGGAGAGGCCTTTCGGGGCCTTCTCCATCTCGACTTCGGTCTCGAAGCCGTACTTGTACTGATCGACGTCGATCGACCGGACCTGGTCGATCGTCTCCTGCACTGCAGGCATCTGTCTCTCCCACCGCTCACGGTTTCAAGGACCGCGGGTTGATGACATGGAAATGCAAGCGTGACCGGTCAGGCCGCACTTGCCTTCCGCTTATATAGGGTGCCGGCCACCTTTTCGCACGCCTCCGCGAAGCGGATCACGTCCTCTTTTGTGGTCATCCACCCCAAACTCACACGCAAGACGCCCTCCGCGAGGGCGTGCTCGATCCCCATGGCATCGAGCACATGCGAACGCTTGACCTTGCCGGACGAGCAGGCCGACCCGGACGACAGGGCAACCCCCTCCAGATCGAAGGCGATCAGCGCCGTTTCCGCCTTCAGGCCCGGTATGGCAAAGGCAAAGGTATTAGGCAACCGTTCCCCCCGTTCGGCCACGATCACGGCCTTGGGAGCAATCCGGCGCAGCTCCGCCTCGGCCTCGTCCCGCAGGGACCGGAGCCGCCTAGCCTCTTCATCCAGCCCGGCCAAGGCCATCTCGGCCGCAGCCCCGAACCCCGCGATGGCCGCCACGTTCTCGGTGCCGGCCCTGAACCCCTTCTCCTGACCGCCGCCCCGCACCAGCCGCTCGGCAATTTCAAACTGGTCCGAGGCCAGGATAAGGGCGCCGACGCCCTTGGGCCCGCCGATCTTGTGGGCCGACAGCGTCAGCGCATCGACGCCGAGTTCCGCGATATCCAGCGGGATCCTGCCGGCGGCCTGAACCGCGTCGGTGTGAACGAGGCCGCCATGGTCGTGAACCAGACGGGCAATCTCGGGTATGGGCTGCAGGACGCCGGTCTCGTTGTTGGCCGCCTGCGCGGAGACCAGAACCCGCTCTCCGCCCTTCTGTTCCAGGTGGTCCCTGAGCCACGCCAGATCAAGGATTCCGTTGGCATCCACGGGGATGATCGTGACAGACTCGGCCGGGAAACGATGGCCGTTGAGCACGCAGGGATGCTCGGCCGCCCCGATGAGGAGCCGCACCGCCCCCTCCTGCCCGAGGCGGCGGAAGGAGGGTGTCAGGACGAGATTTGCAGCCTCGGTCCCACCGCTCGTGAACACCACGTTCTTTGTCTTGGCTCCGACGAGCCGCGCCACCTTCTCGCGGGCTCTTTCGATTTCCGCCCGGGCTGCGCGTCCTTCGGAATGAACCGAGGACGGATTTCCGGGAAGCTGGAGAGCGCTCGCGATCACGTCCGCCACTTCGGGCCGCAAGGGCGAAGTTGCATTGTGGTCAAGATATGCACGCCGGCTCAAGGCCATAAGACTGTCAAAGCCTCACGAAATTCTTGCAATTGCCCCCGGTTGCCATGCTAAAGCACCGCAACCACATCTGCCGGACATCACCCCGAAAGCCGAAGCCGCGGGGGATTTCCTGAAACACTAGAACACTTTAGAATAATTCTAAGGGTTCTTTTTGAAGAATTCGGGCCCGGAAGTCAAGGCGGCCCGGGGTTTTCCCTCTCCCGATAGAGAGGTGATCAAGAGGTTCGCGTTCATGCCTGAAGTCATCTTTACGGGTCCCGCCGGTCGCATCGAGGGGCGTTACCAGCCTGCCAAGCAGAAAGGGGCGCCGATCGCCATCATCCTGCATCCGCACCCGCAGTTCGGCGGCACGATGAACAACCAGATCGTCTACAACCTGTACTATGACTTCGTGAACCGGGGCTTCTCGGTCCTGCGCTTCAATTTCCGCGGCGTCGGCCGCAGCCAGGGCGCCTTCGATCACGGCCAGGGCGAATTGTCGGATGCCGCCGCCGCCCTCGATTGGGCCCAGGCCATGAACCCGGACGCCCGCGCCTGCTGGATCGCCGGCGTATCCTTCGGCGCCTGGATCGGCATGCAGCTCCTCATGCGCCGTCCGGAGATCGAAGGCTTCATCTCGATCGCCGCCATGGCGAACCGCTACGATTTCTCGTTCCTCGCCCCCTGCCCCTCGTCCGGCCTGTTCGTTCACGGCTCGGAGGACCGCGTGGCCCCGGTCAAGGACGTGGTCAGCGTCATCGAGAAGGTGAAGACCCAGAAGGGCGTGAAGCTCGAGCACGCGGTGGTCGAAGGCGCCAATCACTTCTTCGACGGCAAGATCGACGAGCTCATGGTGGCGGTCGACGAATACCTCGACAAGCGTCTGGGCACGACCGAGGAGGCCGCATAGCGCATCGTTTGGAACCGGAGGTCCGCGTCAGCGACCCGAAGGGCCACGCCCGTGAAAAGCGGATCCGGTTTTCACGGGCGTGGCCCTTCGGGTCGACCGAACGATGCGCCAGCCAAGAGAAGCCGCATCGGAGCTGATCCCAAGAGTGCGAGTCCACTTTTGGGCACGCCGCCCGAAGGCGGCGCACGATGCTTTAGCGCAGCC
This sequence comes from Microvirga sp., assembly GCA_050789065.1. GTDB lineage: Bacteria > Pseudomonadota > Alphaproteobacteria > Rhizobiales > Beijerinckiaceae > Microvirga. The sequence goes on along the minus strand of JBOZRS010000047.1, from coordinate 30,713 downwards.
GAAGGCCAGTTTCGCCTTCCATGGGGACTCGCAGCGCAGGGTACCATCGCACCGTCCTAAGGTACGCGAGGTAATAGACGCGACCTCGGCCAGCCGAGAGTTAGTGGAAACTGCATGATCAACAAAAAAGCGCCGGCCCATCGCGGGCCGGCGCTTTTTTGTTGGACGCCAAGGCTATCAGCCCTGCGTCTCTCGCATCTCTTACGCCAGGACGAAGTTTGAGGCTGTCAGAGCCAGCCCCTTCGAGAGCTCGGCGAACTTGACCTGCACTCCCACTCCTGAACCGTCGGCATCATAGAACAGCTCGCCCGTGGTGCTGTTGTAGATAATACGATCATAGACGCTCGTGGCGCTGGCTCCCACCTTGAAGCAGGAGTTCATGAGGGTGCGGTCGTAATTGGTATAGAGGCTCTTGAAGATGCGACCATCCAGCTCGATCTTGTCCTCAGCGACATCGAAATCCTGGATGCGGTCGACGTTGTACAGGCCGTGCAGATCTGTGCTGAACCTGAATCTGTCCGCGCCCACTCCGCCCCAGAGTTCATCGTTTCCAAGACCGCCATCGATGGTGTCGTTGCCCGCTCCTCCGAGCGCCACGTCATTGCCGAGGCCACCATAGATGCTGTCTGCGCCGCCCGTAGCGCTCCAGTCCTCGTCGCCATTGAGCCAGTCCTGGCCCTCGCCGCCCTCGAGCGTGTCGTTACCGGTGCCGCCATAGACCTGATCGTTGCCGGCATCGCCCAGCACCCGGTCGTTGCCGTCCTGGCCGCCGACCACGTCGTCGCCGTCGCCGCCGGTGACGATGTCGTCACCGCCCTCGCCGGCGATCCAGTCGTTGCCGGCATTGCCGTAAAGCCAGTCGTTGCCGAAGCCGCCGCGCATCTGGTCGTTGCCGGCCTGGCCGTCCATGGCGTTGGCGTTGGCATCCCCGGTGAGGCTGTCGTCCCGGCTGCTGCCGACCACGTTCTCGATCCCGACCAGGGTGTCCTGGCTGCCGTAGCCGTCGTTCCAGGTCCGGCCCGCCGCCAGGTCGACGATGACGCCGCTCGGGCCGGTGTCGAAGCCGTAATTGGCGGTGTCGGTGCCGCCGCAGCCGTCGAGCAGGTCGAAGCCGGCGCCGCCGAGGAGCTGGTCGTCGCCGTCGCCGCCATAGAGACTGTCAATGCCCGCGCCGCCGTTCAATTCATCATTGCCCGTCTCACCGTAGAGGAGGTCATTGCCATCATCCCCGAGCAGTCGGTCGTTGCCGGCCCCGCCATAGACGCTGTCTTCACCTGCCCCACCCACAAGAAGGTCATGATCGCCTTCACCGGCCAGGAAGTCGTTGCCGTCATCGCCGTAGAGCACGTCAGCGCCCCAGCCTCCCCACAGAGAGTCCTGGCCAGCACCACCTGAGAGAAGGTCATCGCCGGCCTCGCCGCCCAGGAAATCGTTCCCGGCCTCACCCTTGAGGACATCGTTGTTTAAACCACCCCACAGCTTGTCGTTGCCCACGCCGCCATAGAGCGTATCATTTCCATCATGGCCCGAAATGGTATCGTTCCCGGCATTTCCAATCAGGACGTTGTTGGCTTTATTACCGGTAATCGTGTCGTTGCCGGTTCCGGTCGTGGCGTTCTCGATCAACGAGCGGGGATCGCCCTTGTATTGGAGAGCGTTGTAGACATTGCCTTTCGCACCGCGCGCCTGCTGTGTTGAGGAAAACAAGGAATATCCGCCGGGATTCAAATCAATCACAAGATTTGAGCCGTATTCACTCAAATCATATGTATCGATGCCGCCTCCATCCCATATAGTCAGAAAGATCCTGTTATAGAGCCCAGTCTTGCCTTGGCCTTCGCCATTAACAAAGGTCTCGCCCGTTGAGGGCTTCCACTTATAAACCGTATTGCCGCTGTTCGTCCCGAAATTCGCGCCATACATGTCCTGCAAAGCGGCTATGTCATACATCATGTACGTTTGCGGGAAGTCTTGATAATTATACGACATCACGGAGTATTCAACACTGTCGTGAGCCGCACTCATCCTGGGGACATTCGCCCCCTGATCATGAGTATGCTTCAACCCGAGCACATGCCCCAACTCGTGCAGCAATTGATAATAACGATAAGAGCCGACCAGCGGTACACGGTCCCCGTTCTCGAGCCAGAGATCTCCGCCATAAACCGGTACGCCAGGATAGTAGCCATGGCTGCGATTGATGATGTTGCCGGGATTGAATCCTGCGAGCTTTATGTCGGCATTGTTACGACCGGCATAGGTAAGAGAAAGATTGGCAACGCTCTCGACCGAGGTCATGCGCATTCCCGCTCCACCGTTGGGGCTATAGCCCTTCAGGATGAAGTGGAAGGCTTGCTCCGTCTCAAATGAGAGGCGGTTATAGCCAGACGCGCTGGGGTTGATCCACTCATAGTCGGATCGCGAATCGGGCATTGAATAGCTTACGGTCAAGCTAGCCCATTTCGATCCTGACATGACAGCATTCACATCCCTGTCAGGGTTCCTCGGAATGAAATATCGCGCATTCCCTATGGTTGGAGATTGATAAACCGTCGCCATAGTGGCGAAGTAATTCAGGGGTATTCCGGATGGATCCGAAACCCATTTCCACGCGGAACTTACTTGGTCCCCGATCCAGTTAATGGCGCTCGAAAACCAGGACATAGGGCCCTCCAATATTTAATAACGTTTCATATTGTGGAGTAGAGTCGACCTATGTCAATAGCTTCCTAACAGACTTTGGTCACTTTATACATTTACAATTAGGTAACCTGAAGAGACAATTTTTGGTTGGTGCTTCTAAAGAAAGCAGCTGCGATCGAGACTTAAACGCGTTTCCCACGACGTTCTTCAGTCGTATCCCTTCAAGGAGCCCGCGAAATAGGGATCCTGTCGTAAGGTCAAGCAAAACCCCGTGAAATCTCCCGTCGAAGCTGGTAGAGGTCCCCCTTCTTCCTTCCGATAAGGCTATGAGACAGCAGCGATGAACGCGCCCCGTTCCGAATTCCTGAAGGTGCTCACCGAGCGCGGCTTCATTCACCAGACCTCCGATTTCGGGGGCGTTGATGAGGCGGCACTGGAAAAGCGGCTCACGACCTATGTCGGGTATGACTGCACCGGCCCCTCCCTCCACGTGGGGCACCTGCTCTCCATCATGATGCTGCACTGGCTGCAGAAGACCGGGGCCGGCAAGCCGATCACCCTGATGGGCGGCGGCACGACCCGCGTCGGCGATCCTTCGGGCAAGGACGAGAGCCGCAAGCTCCTGACCGTCGAACAGATCGAAGCCAACAAGGAAAGCATCAAGACCGCCTTTTCGCGCTTCATCAGCTTCGGTGACGGCAAGACCGACGCCATGATGGTCGATAACGCCGAGTGGCTGACCAAGCTCAACTACATCGAGTTCCTGCGCGATGTCGGCCGGCACTTCTCCGTGAACCGCATGCTGTCCTTCGACAGCGTGAAGCTGCGGCTCGACCGCGAACACGAGCTGTCGTTCCTGGAATTCAACTACATGATCCTCCAGGCCTACGACTTCGTGGAGCTCAACAAGCGCTATGGCTGCATTCTCCAGATGGGCGGCTCGGACCAGTGGGGGAATATCGTCAACGGCATCGATCTCGGCCGCCGGCTCGGGACGTCCCAGCTCTATGCCGTCACCTGCCCCCTGCTGACCACGGCCTCCGGCGCCAAGATGGGCAAGACGGCCTCGGGCGCGGTCTGGCTCAATGCCGACATGCTGAGCCCCTACGACTACTGGCAGTTCTGGCGCAACACCGAGGACGCGGACGTGGCCCGCTTCCTCAAGCTGTTCACCATCCTGCCGATGGACGAGATCGCCCGGCTGGCGGCCCTCCAGGGGGCCGAGGTTAACGAAGCCAAGAAGGTCCTGGCGACAGAAGCGACCGCCCTGCTCCACGGCCGCGAGGCCGCCGAGCTGGCGGCGGAGACCGCCCGCAAGACCTTCGAGCAGGGCGCTCTGGCCGAAAGCCTGCCGACCATCGAGATCCCCTCCGATGCTCTGCAGGCCGGAATCGGGGTGCTTGCCGCCTTCGGGCCGGACTATGCGAAGCTCGTTCCCTCCACGAGCGAGGCACGGCGTCAGGTGAAGAGCGGCGGCCTCAAGGTCAACGATGAGACCGTCGCCGACGCGCGCGGCGTGCTGAGCCTGTCGGACCTGACCGCCAACGGGGTGATCAAGCTCTCCTTCGGCAAGAAGAAGCACGTCCTGTTGCGGGCCGTATAGAAAGGCCTCACCGCGCGGCCGTTCAGGGTACGGTCGCGGCAGCCTGGAGCGGGTGAAATCGTCAAGAACCGCATGGCCGGAGCAGTCCCGCTCCGGCCATTATCGTTCGGGCAGGTCCGGGATAACCTCGGTCTGCGTGTCTCCTCCGACGCCGAAAAGCTTGCGTAGGAAGCCCGGGGCGACGGCCGACAGCGGGTTCACGGTCAGGGTCGGAGAGTTCGCCAGGCCCGCCACGCGGAAGTTCACCGCGAACAGACCCTCGTACTGCCCCCCTCCGAGAAGCGGCCCGAACAGCGGCACCTGGGCGAAGACGTTGTTGAGGCCATAAGCCGGAACATAAGTTCCCGTGATGTCCATCCGGTCGCGGGCGTAGTCGATATAGCCTCCGAGCGTGAAGCCGACCTGCGCGCCGAAGATCGCGGCATTCTTGAAATCGACGCGCCCGGCCGTGCGCGTGAAGTCAACCCGGGCTTTGGAGAAGGCGACCTCGTTGACGTCAACGCGGATGTTCTGCGGGTTGCCGGCGCGATCCTGCCCGGGGATGACCTGGGTCTGGGTCGGGATGATCCGGCGCAGGGCAGGCTCGTTGACCAGGGAGAACGATCGCAGCAGAACGACCCCGGATTGCGGGCCGTCGCCGGTCGCCATCTGGAGGATGAGATCGCCGCCGCTCATGCGCCTGTAGACATCCACGAACCGCAGGAGCGCACCGGCATCGTCGGCCTGCAGGACGATCAGCGGCCCACCGTCGTTCTGCGGCACGGTCCGTCCGATGATGTTGGTCGCCCCGAGGCGTCCCTTCATGTCGAGCTGCCGCAGGTTGTCCTTGCGCATCGAGGCCTTGACGGACGCGTTGGTGATCGCCTCCTCGTTGTATCCGGTCAGGATATTGAGCACGAGATCGAGGTCGAAATCCCTGCTCTCCCGCTTAGCGCCGTTCCGGCCCGAGGGAGCGGGCGACGGCGAGGAGGCGCCTTTCACGAAGGGGCGCGCATCGCCCACATTGCCGCGGACCGTCACCTTGTAGGCGCCGTTGGCCCGTTCGATCTGGGCGCGCATGTCGTCGCCGGGCGAAAGCCGGAAGGTCGTGAGATCCGCTTTTTCGAGACCGCCGTCGCTCAACAGCACCGCCGAGCCGCGCAGCTGGACCGTGCCGCTGTCGAGCTGCAGGTCGCGGATTTCGCTGCTCTCCCCCTCGAACAGGGTGAAGGTCAGCTTCCCCGGCTTTCCAACCGGCTTGACCCAGCCCGGAATGAGCTGGTCCACCCCCGCCTTCGCCAGATCGACCTCGACGAGAATGCCGGGCTTTGCGAACTTGCCCACGGCTTTGCCGGCCTTAAGAGCAACCGCTCCGGTCAATTGCGATCCGAACGACAGGCCCCTCCGGTTCCTGGCGGTCTCGTCGAGCACGAAGGAAACGCTGGCCTGGCCGCCTTCCCGGTTCTGCTGGACATCAATGGAAGCGGGCCCCCCGGCGATCTTGCCGTCGCCTTTGATCGAGAGGTCGCCCTTGTCGTAGTTGATGGCAAGATTGGCGCTTTCCAGGCGGTCTTTGCTGAAGAACCTGTCGACGCCGAGATCGCTCACCGTGCCCCGAACCGTCAGCGGAAGGTCGGCGAAGGCCGGAATGTTGCTGACTGCAAGGCCGATGCCGACACGCAGGTCCGTCCTGCCCTTCATCGTGGCGGGATCGACCTCGAATCCGGTGATGTCCCGGATGAGCGGCTCCATGAGCAGGGCGCCAAGGCCGTCCGCGCCGCCCGTCAGGCGAAAGTCGATGCGCGCAACGGCATCGTCCTTCCAGTAATTGTTCAGGATGAATGTGCCCTCCGAGGCGCTCAGGACACGAGGACCCGCCATTTCCACCTGTCCGGCCGGTGCCCGGACGGAGACCTTCGTGCCGGTCACGAGACCGGTGGCGTCCATGTGCGAGATCGGCGGAAGGCCGTCCGCCGCTGCCAAAGCACCTTGGGAGATCGCGAACGCGATCTTCAGGGATTCGTCCGGAATGGGTCCGCCGTCGATGGCCTTGGCGATGTCGGCTCCGGTTATGCCTACCTTGAGGTCGATGGATTCCAGCATTCCGGCCCTGAGATTGGCCACCAGGAACCTGCGCACCGGCGGCGCCACGGCCTCCGGCCAGATTCGCAGGGCGGAGCGCAGGTCGGTCTTCGTGGCCCTGCCATCGAGCTTAAGCCCCTTGGGGTCGGCCGAAGCCCCGAGGAGTCCGGTAATATCGACGGAGAGATCGGGGCCTCTGAGCTTGAGGGCGTTGATCGCCACGCCGTCCGGGCCCGACAGATCGGCCGCGACCTCGCTGACCCGGAGGGGACGGTCGGCCGCGGTGGCTCCCGTCCACACGATATCCCTGCCGCTCAGTGTCGCCCGCCAGGGACTGGTTGAAGACGGGGCCGAGACCCTCCCTTGAAGACGAACCTGGGTATCGCCGCCGATCAGTTCGAGTTTATGGAAGTCGAGCGCCTTCTCGGCCTCGTTCCAGTCGGCCTCAACGCCGGCACGATCGACATGGAAGGGCGAGGTGTCCTTGTCCTCGATCTGGATGACGCCTGCATTGCTTTCGAGCCGCGCCTTGAGTTCGGTGACGCGCCCATTGGCGTGGGCGATGTCGAAGTGGCCCGAGAACGCGAGATCCGTCGTTGCCGGGAGCGCCGACAATCCGCTCAGCAGAAGGATGTCCTGGGCAGGCACACCATCGGCCACCACGCCGGCCCGATAGGCGGCCTCACCGGTCACGCTGGCCTGCCCGTTCAGCCGCCATGTGCCCTGGTCTCCTTCGATGGTCGCCGCGAACTGACGTCCTCCGTCCTGCGCCCAATCGAAGGTCGCATCGACCCGCTTGAACCTGGCACGTTCACGGTAATCCGCATCGACGAAGACGAGACGCGCATTGATCAGGTCGGCCCGGCCGAGAGAACCGAGAATGCTGTTGCGGCCGACGATGAGGTCGAACAGCGACCCCACGGCCGCCGATACGGTCGACGGTCCCTCGCGGCTGCGGGTCATCGAGGCGGCCGCTTCCATGGAGGGGCTGAGGGGCGCAGGCGCCACCGGCGTGCCATCTCCCTCTTCGCCACCCTGCACCGGGGAGAAAGCCAGGGACCCGTCCCGGTTGACCAGGATCCGCAGCTGCAAGTCGCGGAACTCGATCGATTTCGGCTGGAGGCTGCCGGTCATCAGAGCCATGCCGTCCACGCTGACGACCGCATAGGGCGCCCGCAGGACGAGCTCCCCGTTGGGACCCAGGATATCGAGGCCGTTCGCCCGGAGGGCCGGCGCTCCGTCATGCAATTCGAGAGCGGTGTTCCGCAGGTTCACGGACCAGCCCGGTCCGATCCGGGCAGCGAGCGCCTCGGCGACGCGCTCGGGCAGCCGACCGAAGCTGAGCGGTCCGGCGGCGATGCGTACGTAGAGAACCCCGAAGGCGACGGCGAGGAAGATCAGAAGGCCGAGCTTCACATAGAGGGCACCACGAAGCAGGCGCCGGAAGGCGCTCCGCTTGGCCGGACGTCTCCGGTGCAACATGGTCCGCAATGATCGCTTCATTCTTGTGACGTTCGGAAACCCGGTTCTTGCACTCTGGCGATGATGCGTGAATCAGAAGGGGAGACCTTAACCCTCTCGGTTGCCCCCTGCGACCGCCTCTTTCAGTCGTGCACATGAAGAGGCTTCCAATCAGCACAATCCGCCAAAAGGAAGGCGAACCCATGCCCATTACTCTAGGTAGCAAAGCTCCTCACTTCTCCTTGCCGGCCACAGATGGGCGGGAGATCTCCTTGGAGAGCCTCAAGGGCCGGAAGGTCGTGCTCTATTTCTACCCGAAGGACGACACCAGCGGGTGCACCCGGGAGGCGCAGGATTTCCAGTCGCTCAAGCAGGACTTCGCCGCAGCCGACACGGAAATCATCGGCGTCTCGCCCGACTCCCTGAAGAGCCATGACAAGTTCCGCGCCAAGTATGATCTTCAGTTTCCCCTCGCCTCTGACGAGGGCAAGACCATGCTGGAGGCCTACGGGGTCTGGGTGGAAAAGAGCATGTACGGACGCAAGTACATGGGCGTCGAGCGGACGACCGTCCTGATCGACCGCGACGGCGTCATCGCCAGGGTCTGGCCCAAGGTGAAGGTGCCAGGCCATGCAGAGGAAGTGCTGGAGGCTGCCCGAAGCCTCTAGCGATCTGGCTAAAAAAGAGCCGCTCCGGCCGGAGCGGCTCGCGATATTTAGTCGATATCCTCGACCTCTTCGCCTCCGCCATAGACGCGCTGGGCGAGCGAGGCTTCGATGAAGGGATCGAGGTCGCCGTCGAGCACCTCCTGCGGGCTTGTCGACTGGGCGCCCGTGCGCAGGTCCTTCACGAGCTGGTAGGGCTGCAGCACGTAGGAGCGGATCTGATGGCCCCAGCCGATATCCGTCTTGGCGGCGGCTTCGGCATTGGCCTTCTCCTCACGCTTCTTCAGCTCCGCCTCATAGAGACGGGCCCGAAGCATGTTCCAGGCGGTGGCCCGGTTCTTGTGCTGGGAACGCTCCTGCTGACACGCCACGACGATGCCGCTCGGGATGTGCGTGATGCGGACCGCCGAGTCGGTGGTGTTCACGTGCTGGCCGCCCGCGCCCGAGGACCGGAACGTATCGATGCGGCAGTCCGATTCCTTGATCTCGATGTTGATGCGGTCGTCCACCACCGGGTAGACCCACACCGACGCGAAGCTCGTATGGCGGCGGGCGTTCGAGTCATAGGGCGAGATCCGCACCAGCCGGTGCACGCCCGACTCGGTCTTGAGCCAGCCATAGGCATTGTGGCCCTTGATGAGGAGCGTGGCGCTCTTGATGCCGGCTTCTTCGCCGTCCGTGATTTCGAGAAGCTCGACCTTGAACTTCCGGCGCTCGGCCCAGCGGGCATACATGCGCTGGAGCATGTTGGCCCAATCCTGGCTCTCCGTGCCGCCGGCACCCGAATGCACTTCCAGATAGGTATCGTTGGTATCGGCCTCGCCCGAAAGCAGGGTCTCGACCTGACGGCGGGCGGCATCGGCCTGCAGGGCGCGAATCGCCTCCTCGCCTTCCTTGATCGTGCCCTCGTCGCCCTCCATCTCGCCGAGCTCGATCAGCGTGACGGCATCGTCAAGCTCCTGCTCGATGCGCTTGATGGCGGAAATCTGCTCCTCCAGGGAGGTGCGCTCGCGCATGATCTTCTGCGCGGCCTCCGCGTCGTTCCAGAGGTTCGGGTCTTCGGCGTGGGCGTTCAGTTCTGCGAGGCGTCGCTGGGCATTATCCCAGTCAAAGATGCCTCCTCAGCAGCCCGACTGACTGCTTGGTCTCATCTACGAGGTGTTCGATTTCGGCGCGCATCGTCGTTTTGGTGTCCGTGCCTTGGGGTGTTGCGGCGTCTTAAGGGGAGCGCCGCGTGGTGTAAAGGAGCCTTCCGCAAAGGTCCGCCGGTCGCCATCGCGGCCACCGAATCGGCCGCGATGTTCACCCGTTCAGGATCTTTGGCAGGATCTTTGGGAGGTCCCCTTCATATGGGAGGGAGAGCCGTTCAATACAATCCGCCGGTTCCCGCTCCGACCGACCGCTGCCCCTCCGGCAAAGCCTGCGCCTGAGGGACATCCGCCGGGTCGGCAGGGGCGTAATAGGTGTCGGGCGGCGCAGTGCCGGGCTTGAAGGACTCGAGGAGCGTGCCGCCACCGTCGCCGGCGCCGGCGCGCATGCCGGTCGAGGCATTCACGCGGATCAGCTTGATGCCGGCGGGGACGCGGAACGGCGTCGCGGGCTTGTCCTTCAGGGCCATCGTCATGAAGTCGCGGAAGACCGGCGCCGCGTAGTGGGCCGCCTGAGCCGTCGCGCCCAGGGACTTGGGCTTGTCGTAGCCGAGGAACACGCCGACCGCGAGATCGGGCGAGAAGCCGACGAACCACACGTCTTTCGCGTCGTTCGTCGTCCCCGTCTTGCCGGCCAGAGGCTTACCGACGGCCTTGATCGACTGCCCGGTGCCGCGCTGGACGACACCCTCGAGGATCGACGTGACCTGATAGGCGGTGAGCGGATCGATCACCTGCTCGCTGTTGTCCTCGAGCTTCGGCGCGGCCCCGCCGTCGAACTTGGCGGAATCGCAGCCGTTGCACTGGCGGCTGTCGTGCCGGTAGATCGTCTTGCCCGTACGGTCCTGGATCCGGTCGATCAGGGTCGGCTTGATCCGGCGGCCGCCATTCACGAACATGGAATAGGCCGCGGTCATGCGCATGACCGTCGTCTCGCCCGCGCCCAGCGACATGGACAGCAAGGGCAGCATGTCGTCATAGATCCCGAAGCGGCGGGCATATTCGGTCACGGCGGGCATTCCGATGTCCCGCGCGAGGCGCACCGTCATGATGTTCTTGGAGTGCTCCACGCCGTAGCGGAGGGTATGGGGACCGCCGCCTCCGGATTCGAAGTTCGACGGCGACCAGGCCTCCTGCCCCGGCCCCATATTGATGGTCAGGGGATCGTCGGAAATCAGGGTCGAGGGCGTATAGCCGTTGTCGAGGGCAGTCGCATAGACGAGCGGCTTGAAGGCCGAGCCCGGCTGGCGCAGCGCCTGGGTGGCACGGTTGAACTCGCTCTGGTCGAAGGAGAAGCCTCCCACCATGGCGTGGACACGGCCTGTGTAAGGATCCATGGCTACGATGGCGCCGGAGATTTCCGGGATCTGGCGCAGGCGGTATTGGTCCGGCTTGCCACTGGCCGGCTCCACGTAGACGACGTCGCCCACGTTCAGCACCTTGTCCACCGACTTCCGGGTCCATTTCACGCCATCGGCCGTGATGAAGCCCGTTTCGCGATCGCGCGCGACCTGGCCGGCCGCATCGCGCTTGGGCTGAAGGCCTATCCGGGCGCGTCCACCGGAAACCTCCAGCACCACGGCCATCCGCCAGGGCTGAATGTCCCCGAGGGCCAGGGCGTCGGCCAGGGCGATGCCCCATTCACGGCCGGACAGCTCGATCTTCTGCTGCGCGCCGCGCCATCCGCGGGCCTCGTCGTAGCGGACCAGTCCGTCCACCAGGGCCTTCCGGGCCATGGCCTGCATCTTCGGATCCAGCGTGGCGCGAATGGAAAGGCCGCCCTCGTAGAGCTTCTCCTCGCCGTAGCGCTCGGCGATCTCGCGGCGGACGCCCTCGGCGAAGTAGCCCGAGGCCACACTATTCGGCGACACGACGCGGGGATTGACGCTGAGCGGCTCCTTCTTGGCCGCATCCGCATCGGTGCGGGAGATGTAGCCGTTATCGGCCATGCGGTCGATCACCCAGTTGCGGCGGTCGATGGCGGCCTGGCGCTGGCGGAACGGGTGATAGTTGTTCGGGGCCTTCGGCAGGGCTGCCAGGTAGGCCACCTCGGCGATGCCCAACTCGTGCAGGGACTTGCCGAAATAGTTCAGGGCCGCGGCCGCAACGCCGTAATTGCCGAGGCCGAGATAGATCTCGTTGAGGTAGAGCTCAAGAATCTTGTCCTTCGAAAAGGTTGATTCGATCCTCAGGGCGATCAGGGCCTCGCGGATCTTGCGCTCGTAGGTGCGCTCGTTGGTGAGCAGGAAGTTCTTGGCGACCTGCTGCGTGATGGTGGAGGCGCCCTGCTCGCGCTTTCCGCCGGAACGGACGTTGGACAGAACGGCGCGGAGAATGCCTTCGGGGTCGATGCCCGCGTGCTTGTAGAAGTTCTTGTCCTCGGCGGACAGGAAGGCCGAGGTCACCAGCTTCGGCACGGCCTGGATCGGCACGTACAGGCGGCGCTCGCGGGCGTATTCGGCGATCACGCTGCCGTCCGACGCATGGACGCGGGTCATCACCGGAGGCTCGTAATTGGCAAGCTGGGCGTGATCGGGCAGATCCTTCGAGTAGACCCAGTATCCATAGGCCAGCCCGACAGCGCCGATCAGGAACAGGATCGCCCCGATGCTGAAGAGAAAGCCGAAAAATCGTAGGACAAAGCGCATTCGAAGGTGTTCCGTCAGCGGCGCCGAAGCGCCCGGTTATGCATGCCAGTTATGAAACGCCGATACCCGTCTCAGGCAAGGCCGAGCCTGCCCCGCTCTGTTAACTGAGGAATCGCGCCCCCGCTACCGGTATCCACACTGTATCTATGGTAAAACTGCGGCAGCCCCCTGCCGGGCGAGCCTGGCCGCGAAGAAGCGGTCCACGGCAACGGACATGGCTGCGACCATCTTGCCCCGCCATTCGTCGGACATGAGCATGTCGAGATCCTTCCGGCTCGACAGATATCCCAGCTCGACCAGGACGGAGGGCACGTCGTGGGCCAGCAGCACCCGGAAGCGCGCCTCCCGGTGGGGGTTCTTGTTGAGTCGGGCGATCGAATCGAACTCGCCCACGAGGCGACCAGCGAAGCCGTGGGAGAAGCTGCGGGTCTCCCGGAGCGTCAGGTCCTGGAGGATGTCCAGAACGTCGTCCGAGACCTCGGCCGTTTCGGCGCCGGCGGCCGCATCCGCCTTGTTTTCCCGGTCGGCGAGCCGGGCGGAGTCGGCGTCGGACGCCCGCTCCGCCCCGGTATAGACCGTCAGCCCCCTGACGTCCTGCCCTCCGGAAATGGAATCCGCGTGAATCGAGATGAACAGGTCGGCTTTCGCCGACCGGGCGGCCCGCACCCGGTCCCCCAGGGCGATGAACACGTCCTGGTCGCGGGTCATGAGGACGCGGTAGCGGCCCTCCGCCTCGAGCTTCTTCTTCAGCCGCTGGGCGAAGCCCAGAACGATATCTTTCTCGATCTCCCCCGACGCGGACGAAGCGCCGGGATCGACGCCGCCATGGCCGGGATCGATCACGATCGTGGGCCGGGCATCGTCCGCCGCCTTGGCGACGGAGGGCTCGGGCGTCCCTTTGGCGGCCGCGGCGGCGCTCTCCGCCGCCCTCCGGAACTCGTCGCGGTCGGCCCGGGACAGCTCGATGGTCAGAATCGCGGCTCCGCCCGGGGCGTTAGGCTCCGTGGTGATGGCGGAAACGACCGCCGGCTGGGCCAGATCCATCACCACGCGGGACCGTCCCGGGGCGAAGAGGCCGTAACGGTAGGAGGCGATCAGCCCTTCCCGCTTGCGCCCGAGATCGGCCGGCAGATGGAAGGCGACCTCGGGCAGATCGACGATCACCCGGTCGGGACGCTCCATCAGGTGAGCCTGCGCGGCCACGGCCTTGGAAAGGGTAATCTTGAAGCGGGTCTTGTTCCCGGCGGTCTCGACGGCGACGGCCGCCGCGATGGCTGGCCCGTCTCCCCTGCCCTGGTCGCCCGCAGCCCACGCGCGCTCCGCCCCTGAGGCGATGAGCGTCGCCAGAAGACCTGTGCATAAAAGGCGTATGAAGGAAGTCGTTTTCATCCCGGCCGCTGGAAGTTTCGCGCGCCCCCTCCTACCTCATACGCGGCACTTGGTTAATGAAGCTTCCTCCACGGAGCTTCATTCCTGAGACTCTGTTGCAATCAAAGCACAGTATCCCGGCATCTTGCCAAATGCCCCAATCAATCTGTAATGATTGATCTTGATCCCGTCCGGCATGGCCGAATCTGACGGCGGAGGCGTGGAGACGGTTGTGTTGACCGATCCACTGCGCTCCCGTCACCCTCGACAGGCTCGCGGGCAGGCTCATACGGCGATGCTTATCGCCTCTATTCCGGTGGCCGGCTTTGTCCGGCTTACCGTCTCTACGAAAGGGCCGTTGTTGGATGGTTGCGCAAACGAAGTCAGCTCTGACTGTCGTCGATGCACCGTTCGAGTCGCGCGTTTTCCAGCGCGCACGCCCATGCTCCCCTTCATCCGGCATGGCGCCGGCCCGTTTTAACCCAGAATGCGCCCCGATGCGGCGCATGATGGCGATCGACAGCAATCCGAACGCAATTCCAGCCCGCCGCCTTCTCCTGCGGCGAGGCCACCCGCCCACAACGCGGCCCCTGCCTCAGGTCCTGCCCTCGATCGCCATGTCGAGAGTTCAACATGGCAAACAAGATGCTCATCGATGCCTCGCACCCGGAAGAAACCCGGGTCGTGGTGGTGCGTGGTCAGAAGGTCGAGGAATTCGACTTCGAGTCCGCTAACAGAAAGCAGCTTCGCGGGAATATCTATCTCGCGAAGGTGACCCGCGTGGAGCCGTCGCTTCAGGCGGCCTTCGTCGAATATGGCGGCAACCGCCACGGTTTCCTGGCCTTCAGCGAAATCCACCCGGACTATTACCAGATCCCGGTCGCCGACCGTCAGGCCCTGCTGGAAGCCGAGGCCGAGGCTCAGGCCGAGGAAGAGCGCGAGGAGGAGCGCCGCCGCAGCCGCCGTCGCCGCTCCGCCCAGAAGCGCGCGCCAGCGGACGAGACCGTCGTGTCCGCCGAGGTCGAGGTTAGCGGCGAGGACAGCGCAGCCGCTCCGGCCGAAGAAGGCTATGAGACCGCCGAGATAGCGGAAGCCGGCGAGGAGACGCGGGGAGAGGCCCGCGCGGAGACCGACGGCGAAGCTTCCGAGCCGCCGCAGGCGACCGAAGCCGCCCAGGATGCGGTCACCTCCCCCGAAGCGTCCGAGGAAGGCGACGAGGAAGAGGACCATGGCGAGGACGACCATGGTGACGAGGATCACGCCGAGGAAGACCACGAGGACGAGCACGAGATCGTCGAGCAGCTCGGCGGCGGCGACGCCATGGAGGACGTGCCCCAGCGCCCGCGCCTGCCGCGCAAGCAGTACAAGATCCAGGAAGTCATCAAGCGCCGCCAGATCCTTCTGGTCCAGGTCGTCAAGGAGGAGCGCGGCAACAAGGGCGCGGCCCTGACCACCTACCTGTCGCTCGCCGGCCGCTATTCGGTGCTCATGCCCAACACGGGCCGGGGCGGCGGGATCTCCCGCAAGATCACCAACGCGGCGGACCGCAAGCGCCTGAAGGAAATCGCCCAGGAGCTGGATGTCCCCCAGGGAATGGGCATCATCCTGCGCACGGCCGGCGCCTCCCGCACGAAGCCCGAAATCAAGCGCGACTATGAATACCTGATGCGCCTCTGGGAGAGCGTGCGCGAGCTGACCCTCAGCTCCTCGGCTCCCGCCCTCGTCTATGAGGAAGGCTCTCTCATCAAGCGCGCCATCCGCGACCTCTACAACAAGGACATCGACGACGTGCTCGTCTCCGGAGAGGACGGCTACCGCGAGGCAAAGGACTTCATGCGCATGCTCATGCCGAGCCATGCCAAGATCGTCCAGCCCTACCGCGAACCGCAGCCACTCTTCGCGAAATACGGAGTCGAGGCCCAGCTCGATGCGATGTTCTCGAACGTCGTGACGCTCAAGTCCGGCGGTTATCTGGTCATCAACCCGACGGAAGCCCTCGTCTCGATCGACGTGAACTCGGGCCGCTCGACGCGCGAGCACAACATCGAGGACACGGCGCTGCGCACGAACCTCGAAGCCGCGGAGGAAATCGCCCGCCAGCTTCGCCTGAGGGATCTCGCCGGCCTCATCGTCATCGACTTCATCGACATGGAGGAGAAGCGGAACAACCGCGCCGTCGAGAAGAAGCTGAACGAGTGCCTGAAGAACGACCGCGCCCGCATCCAGGTGGGCCGCATCTCGCCCTTCGGGCTCCTGGAGATGTCGCGTCAGCGCATCCGCACGGGCGTGCTCGAATCCTCCTCCGTCCCCTGCCCGCACTGCGCCGGCACCGGCTTCGTCCGCTCGACGCCGTCGGTCGCGCTCCATGTGCTGCGCTCGATCGAGGAGACCCTCATTAAGAATTCCGGCTACAATCTCGTCGTCCGCACCCGGACGGAGGCGGCGTTCTACATCCTGAACCAGAAGCGCATCCATCTGCGCGACCTGGAGACCCGCTTCGGCGTCGCCATCTCGGTCGTTGCCGACGACACGCTGACCGGCACAACGACCTACGCCATCGACCGGGGTGAGCCCGCCCTGCGGCTGGAGCACAAGGCTGCCGCCACCGGCATTCAGATCGACGCCATCGCCCCTGTGGATGAGACATTCGAGGAGGTCGAGACCGAGACGGAGGAGGAGACCGCCGAGGAAGCCCGCGCGGGCGAGGAGCGGACCGAGGAAGGCGAAGGCCGCCGTCGCCGCCGCCGTCGTCGTCGCCGGGGTCGCGACCGGGAGGGCATCGCAGGCGAAGCCCAGGGCGAGGCCGGCCCCGTGTCCGAGGAGTCCGAGGGCGAGGAGCAGGACGAAGGCGAGGAAGCCGAGACCGGAATCGAGGCTTCCGAGACCGAGGAGGCGGAAGGCGAATCCCGCAATGGGCGCCGCCGTCGCCGGGGTCGCCGTGGTGGACGCGGTCGCGGCCGCGACGAGGCTGCGGAGGAATTCGCCGCCGATGAAGGTTTCGTTACTCCCGCTCAGGCGGTGGTCGAAGCCGTGATGGCTGCCCCCGAAACGGCTCCCGCCGAGTCGCCGGCGTCCGGGCCTGCCGCCCCGCCGGAGGAACCCATCGCGGCAGCACCGGTCCCCGAGCCCGTCATGGAGGCCCCCGAGGCCGCTCCGGAGCCCACACCGCCGGAACCCGTCGCGCCGGAGCCCGAGCCCGTCGCCGTCGTGCTGACCCCGCCCGATCCGGATCGCCCCAAGCGCGCCGGCTGGTGGTCGAAAGCCAAGTCGGTTCTCAGCGGATCGTAAGATCAAGATGAAATGCCCGGCCTTGAGCCGGGCATTTTCGCTTCTGACCTTTCACCTTCTTTGTCATCCCCGCGAAGGCGGGGATCCATGACCGCCGGCCATTCTTCATCCTGAGATGTCAGTGCTTGTGGTTTCCGGGCGCCGCTGCGCGGACCCGGAGTAATGATGCGTGTAATTACCTCAGCCATTCCTTCAGCCGGGCCACGGTCTCGCGGCAATCGCTTTCCGAGCCGGCGAAGGAGAGGCGCAGGTAATGCGAGCCTTCGATCGGATCGAAATCGAGGCCCGGCGTCGCTGCGACGCCCGCCTCCTCGAGCATGCGCTTCGAGAATCCGATGGAATCGTTCGTGAAGCGGGCGATGTCGGCATAGATATAGAAGGCCCCATCCACCGGATGCATCTCGGTGATGCCGACCTTCGGCAGCTCCTCCAGGAGATAGGCGCGGTTGCGGGCGTATCCTTCCTTGACCGCCTCCAGTTCCTCGACCGCGTCGAAGGCGGCGAGCGCCGCCACCTGCGAGAGATAGGGCGGGGAGATGTAGAGGTTCTGCGCCAGGCGCTCGATGGGCCGGACCAGACGCTCCGGCACCACGATCCAGCCGATGCGCCAGCCGGTCATGCAGTAATATTTCGAGAACGAGTTGATGACGATGGCGTCATCGTCCGAAGCCAAGGCTGTCGAGGCCGGCTCGCCATAGGTCAGGCCGTGATAGATCTCGTCGGACACGAACCATAACCCAAGGCGACGGCAGGTCTCCCCGAGTTCGGCCAGCGCCTGGCGTCCGATCATGGTGCCGGAGGGATTGGCGGGGCTCATCGCCAGGATGCCCTGCAGGGGCTTCTCCGCATGGGCCTCTTCGATGGCCCTCGCGGTCATGATCCAGCCGTCCGCCTTGGTGAGCGGAATCGTCACCGGCTCGATGCCGAGCGCCTCCAGGATGTTGCGGTAGGCCGGATAGCCCGGCGCCGTGATGGCGACCCGCTGGCCCGGATCGAAGAGGCTCAGGAAGGCCAGCACGAAGCCCGCCGAGGAGCCCGTGGTCACCACCACCCGCTCCGGCGCGATGCCGACGCCGTAGGCATCGCGGTAGTGCCGGGCGATCCGCTCCCTCAGGGACGCCATCCCGAGCGCCTCCGTATAGCCGATCCGGCCGAGGTCGAGCGCGGCCTTGGCGGCCTCGCGGGCCGCGCGGGGAGCGGGCGCGGAAGGCTGCCCCACCTCCATATGGATGACGCGGTCCCCTCGCCTTTCCTTTGCGGCGGCAGCGCTCAGCACATCCATGGCGAGAAAGGACGAGACGCGCTCCATACGGCGCGCGATAAGGGGCGAACGGAGATCGGCGGATGCTTTTGTCATGGCAGGGTCGTAGCCCGTCGGGCGAACGGCCTCAAGACGCCACATGGCAGCAACGAAGGCGTGATTTGACGCTGCGCCCTCAATCCCGCTAACTGGCGCAAGATATGACGCGCGCGTCAGGGCCCGAACAAATCGCGACGGGCCGGATTTGTATGGCAGTTTCCGCAAAGGATTGGATATGCGCTTCTCGCTCCTCAACATCGGCCGGGCCGCGGCTTTCATCGGCGCCCTGGCGATCGGGTCCTCCGCCATGGCCCAGACCGCGGTCTTCAACGAGCAGCAGCGCCAGGCCATCGGCGAGATCGTGAAGGATTATCTTCTGAAGAACCCCGAGGTTCTGACCGAGGTGATTTCCGAACTCGAGAAGCGCCAGAACGAGGCGCAGCAGGTCGCCCAGGCGGGCGCCGTGAAGGAGACGCGCCAGTCGCTCCTCAACGCCCCTCACTCCTATGTGGCCGGCAACCCTTCCGGCGACGTCACCCTGGTGGAGTTCTTCGACTACAATTGCGGCTACTGCAAGAAGTCGCTCTCCGACGTCCAGACCCTCATGAAGAACGATCCCAAGCTGCGCGTGGTCCTGAAGGACTTCCCCGTGCTCGGGCCCGATTCCGTGGAAGCCAGCCGGGTTGCGCTCGCGGCGAAGAATCAGCTCCAGGGCCAGAAGCTCTTCGACTATCATGCCAAGGTCCTGGAGAGCCGCGGCCGGGTGAACGGCGAGCGCGCCATGGCGGTCGCCAAGGAGATGGGCCTCGACATGGCCCGCCTGCAGAAGGACATGGAGAGCCCTGAGGTCCGCAACGCCCTTCAGGAGAACATGGCGCTCGGCGACAAGCTCAGCCTGACGGGCACGCCGGCCTTCATCATCGGCGAGACCGTCATTCCGGGCGCCGTCGGCCTCGAGCCTCTGAAGCAGGTCGTCGCCAATGTCCGCCAGTGCGGAAAGGCGAACTGCGGTTAAAGAGAACCCGCTTCAGGCAGTACGCATCCCCGGAGACCTGGCCCAATGCCGGGTATCCGGCGGCATTTGCGCCCCTTTGCGGGTCAATGCAGCCTCGCATCACCTTGGGGAAGCCTCGCCAAGCTTGGGAAACCTTGGTTTTTCCCTTTCCCCATGCTCGCCTTTTGGCTAAGAGGGCGTCTCAGCTCCGCCTTTCGGAGCCTTCAGGAACGCTCCTTTTCGCGATGATCACCGTCCACGTCCTCAACGGACCCAACCTCAACCTGCTCGGCCGCAGAGAGCCCCAGATTTACGGCAGCGCCACGCTGGCGGACATCGAGAGGCTCGTGCGCGACAGGGCCGAGGCCCTAGGGGCAGCGGTCACGTTCCGCCAGTCGAACCACGAAGGACATCTGGTCGACTGGATCCAGGAAGCGGGAGCGCAGGGGGCAGGCATCGTCATCAATGCCGCCGCCTACACCCACACCTCGATTGCGCTCCGCGACGCCATCAGCGGCAGCGGGGCCCCCACGGTCGAGATTCATCTGTCGAATGTTCATGCCCGCGAGGGCTTTCGCCATCGCTCGCTCATTTCGCCTGTGTGCGTCGGCGTGATCTGCGGCTTCGGGCCCAACAGCTATCTGCTCGGCCTGGATGCGGTTCACCGGGTCATGGTCGAGCGGGCGCAGAACGCCAAGCCCTCCCAACACTAGTTCCTCAAGATTAAGAGGTGAGCCCTATGGCCAAGGATAACCCTTTCGATCCCGATCTCGTCCGTGAACTGGCGAACCTGATCGCCGATACGGATCTCAGTGAGATCGAAGTGGAGAAGGGTGACCTTCGCATCCGCGTGGCGCGCACGGTCACGGCGGCCGTGACCGTTCCGGTCGCGGCCCCTGTCGCCCCCGCCCCGGTCGTCGCACCGCCCCCGTCCATCGCCGAGGCCGCTGCGCCCGCGAAGTCGGGAGCGCCGCATCCGGGAGCCGTGCTGTCGCCCATGGTCGGCACGGTCTATCGCAAGCCGTCGCCTGACGCGAAGCCCTTCGTTGAGGTCGGCTCCAAGGTCCAGGCCGGCGACAAGGTCCTGCTCGTCGAGGCCATGAAGACCTTCAACGAGATCGTCGCGCCCCGCGCCGGCACCGTGACCGCCATCTACGTCGAAGACGGAACCCCTATTGAGTACGGCGAACCCCTCCTCGTTATCGAGTAACGGCTGATGTTCGACAAAATCCTCATTGCAAACCGAGGCGAGATCGCCCTGCGGATCCTGCGTGCGGCGAAGGAGCTCGGCATCGCCACCGTCGCGGTGCATTCCACCGCCGACGCGGACGCCATGCATGTGCGCCTCGCGGACGAGAGCGTCTGCATCGGCCCGCCCGCGGCCCGCGACAGCTATCTCAACATCCCGGCCCTGATCGCTGCCTGCGAGATCACGGGCGCGGACGCCATCCACCCCGGCTACGGCTTCCTGTCCGAGAACGCGCGCTTCGCGGAGGTGCTGGAGCACCATCGCATCACCTTCATCGGCCCGAAGGCGGAGCATATCCGCATCATGGGTGACAAGATCGAGGCCAAGCGCACCGCCAAGCGCCTCGGCATCCCCTGCGTGCCGGGCTCCGAGGGCGGCATCACCGATGAGGACGAGGCCAAGCGCGTCGCCCGGGACATCGGCTATCCGGTCATCATCAAGGCTGCCGCCGGCGGCGGCGGGCGCGGCATGAAGGTCGCGCGCACGGAAGAGGATCTGATCCACGCGCTCCAGACCGCCAAGACCGAGGCCAAGGCCGCCTTCGGCGACGACGCCGTCTATATCGAGAAGTATCTGGAGAAGCCGCGCCACATCGAGATCCAGGTTCTCGGCGACGGCAAGGGCAACGCAATCCACCTCGGCGAGCGCGACTGCTCCCTGCAGCGCCGCCACCAGAAGGTCTGGGAGGAAGGCCCCTCGCCGGCTCTCAATGTCGAGATGCGCGAGCGCATCGGCGGCATCGTGGCGAAGGCCATGCAGGAGCTGAAATATGCGGGCGCCGGCACGATCGAGTTCCTCTACGAGGACGGCGAGTTCTACTTCATCGAGATGAACACCCGCATCCAGGTGGAGCATCCGGTGACCGAGATGATCACCGGCATCGATCTGGTGAACGAGCAGATCCGCGTGGCCGCGGGCGCGCCGCTCTCGGTCCAGCAGAGCGACATCAGGATCGAGGGTCATGCCATCGAGTGCCGCGTGAATGCCGAGCATCCCTCGACCTTCCGCCCCTCGCCCGGCACGATCAGCTATTTCCATCCGCCCGGCGGCCTCGGCGTGCGCGTCGATTCGGCGGCCTATCAGGGCTACCGCATCCCGCCGCACTACGATTCCCTCGTGGGCAAGCTCATCGTGCATGGCCGCACCCGCAACGAGTGCCTCATGCGCCTGCGCCGGGCCCTCGACGAGTTCGTGGTGGACGGGATCGAGACGACGCTTCCCCTCTTCCGCACCCTCGTGCGCAACCCCGAGATCCAGAACGGGCAGTACGACATCCACTGGCTCGAGAACTTCCTGAAGACGGGCGGCCTCGGGGAAGCCGAATAGTCTTGCAATAAAACATCGTAACCCTCTATTCTGACCCGGAACAGAGGGGCCACGTGATGGAAGACGCGGCCGTTGGAACATGCCGCGTTTTCTTCATGTCGGCTGCGGTCACAAGCGCAAGAATCAGACGGTCGAGGCCTTTACGAGCCCTGAATGGGACGAAGTGACCCTCGATATCGACGAGAGTGTCAAACCCGATATCGTCGACAGGCTGCCGGAACTCTCACAGGTCGCGTCGGACAGCTTCGACGCGGTCTATTCCGCTCACAACATCGAGCATCTCTATCCCCATGAGGTCACGCTCGCGCTCAGGGCCATGCACCGCGTCCTCAAGCAGGACGGGTTCGTGATTCTCACATGCCCGGATCTGCAGGCCATCGGTGAAAGGCTGGCAGCCGGCGATATCGATACGCCCCTCTACATAAGCCCGCGGGGACCGGTTTCGCCGATCGACATGCTTTACGGGTTCAGGCCGGCCATGAGCGAGGGCAACCTGTACATGGCTCACCATACGGGCTTCACGATCAAATCCCTCGCAAATGCCTGCAACCAGGCCGGGTTCGCCAGTTTCATGGGCTTCCGCCGCCCTCAGCAGCGAGACCTGTGGGGGCTTGCCACGAAAGCTCCCAAGACCCGCGAAGAAATCGGTGAACTCGGCAAAATCTACCTCAGGCCAATCTGACTTTACGTCTCGGCTGTTCTATCTATCGTGAATGGCCGAATGATCGGATGCACAGGTGAATGAGCCGGTCTCCTGACCACCTAATCGAGATCACCCCGGAGATCCTGCTGAAAGCCTATGCGGCAGGCATCTTCCCCATGGCGGAGGATGCGGACGACCCGTCTCTGTTCTGGGTCGAACCCCGCGAGAGAGGGATCATTCCCCTCGAGAGATTTCACGTCCCGAAGCGCCTTGTCCGCACGGTCCGCTCCGACCAGTTCGAGGTTCGGGTCGACCAGGATTTCGACGCGGTCATCGCGGGCTGCGCCGCGCCCGGCGCCGACCGGGAGAAAACCTGGATCAGCCGCCGGATTCGGGAACTCTATGGAGCCCTGTTCGACGCCGGCTACTGCCACACGGTCGAGGTCTACCAGGAGAACCGGCTGGTCGGTGGGCTCTACGGCGTGCGGCTCAAAGGGGCCTTCTTCGGGGAGAGCATGTTCCACACGGAGCGCGACGCTTCGAAGGTCGCGCTCGTGCATCTGGTGGCCCGTCTTCGCCGGGGCGGGTTCTCGCTGCTGGATACCCAGTTCGTCACCTCGCACCTGGCCCAGTTCGGCGCCATCGAGGTTCCGAGGCACACCTACAAGCAGATGCTGCGCGCCGCCATGGACCGTGAGGCCGAGTGGAACGTCTGGCCCCCGGGCACCATCGTCAGCGGAGAGGAAGTCCTCGCGGCTCTTGCGAGTTCGTAAGGTTTAGAGCCTCGAACGCAAAAGTGGGAACCGGTTTTGCGTGAAAAGATGCGCCCAACCAAAAACTTGAAGCATCGGACGTGAATTCATACTCACGTCCGATGCTTTAGCGATCGGTGTTGATGATCGGCGGCGCCGCTCTGGAGGGGGCGGCCCGCCGGGCCGGCTGCCGGAGAGGCGCCGTCTCGACCGCAGGCGGAGGCGGAACCGGCTGGAGCGCCGCGGGGGCGGCATTGCTCGCCGGAGCCATGATGTCGCCTGGCCGTGCCGGGCTCCCGGGACGCGCCGCATCCTGGATCGGAGGCGGCTCCTCGACGACCTCCTTGGGCTCCGCCACCACTTCGGTGCCGCCTTTGCAGTCGACGAGCCAGATGTCATAGACCGGATGCTCGATGCCGTGCAGGCCGGGACTCGAAGCGAACATCCAGCCGGAGAAGATTCGGCCGGTCTTGGCTTCCGTGCCGGTATCGTCGACCTCCACGAACGAAGTCGTGTTGGGGGTTTCCGTCGGAGGCTTGGTGTAGCAGACGCGCGGCGTCATCTGCAGGGAGCCGAACTGAACGGTCTCGCCCACCGCCACTTCGAACGAGACGATCCGCCCGGTGATCTTGTCGAGTCCCGAGAACACGGCCGTGGGATTCTTGATCCGGTCCGCCTGGGCGGCGCCGACGCTGCCGACGACCGTTGCAAGCACCAGGGCAGCCCGTGTCCATCCGAAATTCATGTTGTTCGTCCACGTCCCAATGACTCGGCCAAGCGCGGCCTTATTCCTACTTCGGCAACGCGATAACACGCGAACCATGCCGGAAAAAGGGCAACCGGCGAAAGATGGCAAGCCGAACCGCCCTCACCGGCTGATCCCGGGATCCTTACCGGAAGCCCCGCTCGAATGGATTGGGAGCCGGCTCCCGCATCGGGTCGCCTTCCTTCTCCCGCTTCACGAAATGGGCCAAGGAGCAGGCGTGGGAGCACAGGAGGCCCCGGTCCGACCAGTAGGCCGGACCGTTGTCCATCTTGCCGGCCTCATAGCTGAAATCGGCGTGGCCGTAAGGCAGGCCACACTCGACGCAGGTGCGCGGCGGAGGTCGGGTCAGCATGTCAGCGCATGAAGCGAGGCGCCAAGGGCCTCACTCTCCCGGCGTCCACGGAACGTAGTCGCCGGTCGCGGCAGGGCGTTGCCCGGTGGAGAGCTGGGAGCCGGAGGGACGATAGGCGTAGGGTGTGCCGGTCATATTGGGAACGTAGGACTTTTCCCACGAATGCGGCTGATAGCTTTCCTCGCTCGGAGGCACGTCGCCGTTGTGGCACAGCCAAGCCCGCCAGCCGGGAGGCACCCGCGAGGCGTCGGCATCGCCGTTATAGACGACCCAGCGGCGCTCGGCGCCCACATTCGAGTCGATCGCCTCGGGCTGGACGTAGCGATAGTACTTGTTGCCGAACTCGTCCTGCCCGACGAACTGCCCTTTGCGCCAGGTGAAGAATCGCGTGCCGAGGGTCTGCCCGTTCCACCAGGTAAAGAACTGAGTCCAAAACTGTTTCATCGCTGCCGCCAGAGGGGTTCGTGAAGTTGCGCGGAATATGGCTTTAGCCTGCCGCGAAGTCCAGCCTTCTGTGCCCCGAACCCGCAACTGATTCTCGCATCGGCCGATTGGGGCGATTCTGGGGCGGTTTCTCCCACTTTCACGGGATTTTCGCGACCATTGGAGATTTTCGAGGGGCGTCCGGGCTCCGCTCGGCAAGTGATGCGCCGGCACAACATTTACCATCCGTTGAGCATCCCAACAGGTGTGAATCTGAGCCGGCGAAGCTTGGCCGTTCGAACAATGTGATTTTGAATCTCGAAGGAGTCTCCGAGGCTTAGCTGAATCGATTCCTGTTATCCACAATTCACACAGCCACACACAAGATGTAGTTTGGAACCAGGATGGCTGACACAAGTTCTTGACGTAAGGCGCGCAACACGACTAGCTTGCCGGAGTGCCGATCCGAGACCGGCGGCCGACCTGAAAGGGCCGGTTGAAAGCTCCCAAGAGTCAGCGTCAGAGCCGCAGCAACGCCGTTGCTGCGCGACCCATGGCGTTTCGAGGAGACCGTAACTCGGGCGTGTTGCAAATGTGACGGTTCGAACAACGGGCCGTGGGGCGTCTAACAAAATTTGGGCTGGGGAGCTGCGGGGCAAATCGCGGCCGGGGACTTTTTGTCCCGAAAACTTGAGGAATTGTGTCATGCGGATCGAGCGGCGCTACACCAAACCGGGACAGGGACCATACTCGTCCCTCTCCTTCCGACTCGCCACGAGCGAGATCCGCAATCCGGACGGTTCGATCGTCTTCAAACTCGACAACATCGAGGTGCCGGAGACCTGGAGCCAGGTGGCCTCCGACGTTCTGGCCCAGAAGTATTTCCGCAAGGCCGGCGTCCCGGCCCGCCTGAAGAAGGTGGAGGAGAACGACGTCCCCTCCTGGCTGTGGCGCTCCGTGGCCGACGAGGCGGCCCTCGCCGAGCTTCCGGAAGACAAGCGCTACGGCTCCGAGATCTCCGCCAAGCAGGTGTTCGACCGGCTCGCCGGCTGCTGGACCTACTGGGGCTGGAAGGGCGGCTATTTCTCGTCCGAGGAGGACGCCCAGGCGTTCCTCGACGAACTGCGCTTCATGCTCGCCAACCAGATGGTCGCGCCGAACTCGCCGCAATGGTTCAACACCGGCCTGCACTGGGCCTACGGCATCGACGGACCGAGCCAGGGCCACTTCTATGTGGATCACAAGACCGGCAAGCTGACCAAGTCCAAGTCCGCCTATGAGCATCCGCAGCCACATGCCTGCTTCATTCAGAGCGTCGAGGACGATCTGGTAAACGAGGGCGGCATCATGGACCTGTGGGTCCGCGAGGCGCGCCTGTTCAAGTACGGCTCCGGAACCGGTTCCAACTTCTCGAAGCTGCGCGGCGAGGGCGAGAAGCTCTCCGGCGGCGGACGCTCGTCGGGCCTCATGTCCTTCCTGAAGATCGGTGACCGGGCGGCCGGCGCGATCAAGTCGGGCGGCACCACGCGCCGCGCGGCCAAGATGGTGGTGGTCGACGTCGATCACCCGGACATCGAGGCCTATATCGACTGGAAGGTGAAGGAGGAGCAGAAGGTCGCGGCGCTCGTCGCCGGCTCCAAGCTCGCCAACAAGCACCTGAAGGCCATCATGAAGGCCTGCGTGAACTGCGAGGCCGAAGGTGACGCCTGCTTCGATCCGGAGAAGAACCCGGCTCTGAAGAAGGAGATCAAGATGGCGCGCCGGGTCATGATCCCGGACAACTACATCAAGCGCGTCATCCAGTTCGCCAAGCAGGGCTACACGGACATCGAGTTCCCGGTTTACGACACCGACTGGGATTCGGAGGCCTATCTCACGGTCTCGGGCCAGAACTCCAACAACTCCGTCTCGATCACGGACGACTTTCTGCGCGCGGTCGAGAACGACGGCGACTGGAATCTCACCGCCCGCAAGGACGGCAAGGTCGTGAAGACCTTGAAAGCCCGCGAGCTGTGGGAGCATATCGGCCATGCGGCCTGGGCCTCGGCCGATCCGGGCCTGCACTTCAACACCACCATGAACGATTGGCACACCAGCCCCGCCGGTGGCCGCATCCGGGCGTCGAACCCCTGCTCGGAATACATGTTCCTGGACGACACGGCCTGCAATCTGGCGTCCGCCAACCTGCTGCAGTTCTACGACCGTGAGACCAAGACCTTCGACGCGGAATCCTTCGAGCATGCCTGCCGCCTCTGGACGGTGGTGCTCGAGATCTCGGTCATGATGGCGCAGTTCCCCTCGAAGGAGATCGCGCAGCTCTCCTACGAGTACCGGACGCTCGGCCTCGGCTACGCCAATATCGGCGGCCTGCTCATGACCATGGGCCTTCCTTACGACTCGGAGGCGGGCCGCGCCCTCGGCGGCGCCCTCACGGCGATCATGACCGGCGTGTCCTATGCCACCTCCGCCGAGATGGCGGGTGAGCTCGGCCCGTTCCCGAACTACAAGGCCAACGCGAAGCACATGCTGCGCGTCATCCGCAACCATCGCCGCGCGGCGCATGGCGAGGCGGCCGGGTACGAGGGCCTGTCCATTAACCCGGTCCCGCTCGACCACGCCTCCTGCCCCGACCAGAGCCTGATCGCCCATGCGAGGCAGGCCTGGGACCGGGCGCTGGAGCTCGGCGAGAAGAACGGCTACCGCAACGCGCAGGCCACTGTCATCGCACCCACCGGCACGATCGGCCTCGTGATGGATTGCGACACCACCGGCATCGAGCCCGACTTCGCCCTCGTGAAGTTCAAGAAGCTCGCCGGCGGCGGCTACTTCAAGATCATCAACCGGGCAGTGCCCGATGCGCTCCGCGCGCTCGGATACCGCGAGTCGGAGATCGCCGAGATCGAAGCCTATGCGGTCGGCCATGGCTCCATGCGTCAGGCACCTGCGATCAACCCCGGCTCGCTGGCGGCCCGCGGCTTCACCAATGAGAAGATCGAGGCGGTCGAGAAAGGCCTGAAGTCGGCCTTCGACATCAAGTTCGTCTTCAACCGCTGGACGCTCGGCGAGGACTTCCTCACCGGCACGCTCAAGGTCCCGGCCGAGAAGCTCAACGACCCGTCCTTCGACCTGCTCCAGTTCCTCGGCTTCTCGAAGGCCGACATCGAGGCCGCGAACATCCACATCTGCGGCGCGATGACCCTGGAAGGCGCTCCGCACCTGAAGAAAGAGCACTACGCAGTGTTCGATTGCGCCAATCCGTGCGGCAAGATCGGCAAGCGTTATCTCTCGGTCGAGAGCCACATCCGCATGATGGCGGCGGCGCAGCCCTTCATCTCGGGCGCGATCTCCAAGACCATCAACATGCCGAACGACGCCACCGTCGAGGATTGCAAGAACGCCTACATGCTCTCCTGGAAGCTGGCCCTGAAGGCGAACGCCCTCTACCGCGACGGCTCCAAGCTCTCGCAGCCGCTGAACTCCGCTCTCATCGCCGATGAGGAGGACGAGGCGGAGGAAGCGGCCGAGGCCATCGCCGCGATGCCGGCCGCCGCCAAGGCCGCGCATCTGTCGGAGAAGGTCGTCGAGAAGGTCATCGAGCGCGTGGTCGCGATCCGCGAGCGCGAGAAGATGCCCGATCGCCGCAAGGGCTACACCCAGAAGGCCGTGGTCGGCGGCCACAAGGTGTATCTCCGCACCGGCGAATACGACGACGGACGCCTGGGCGAGATCTTCATCGACATGCACAAGGAAGGCGCTGCCTTCCGGGCCATGATGAACAACTTCGCCATCGCGATCTCGCTCGGCCTGCAATACGGCGTGCCGCTCGAGGAATACGTGGAGGCCTTCACCTTCACGCGCTTCGAGCCGGCCGGCTTCGTCCAGGGCAACGAGCGCATCAAGAGTGCGACGTCGATCCTCGACTACGTGTTCCGCGAGCTCGCCATCTCGTATCTCGGACGCAACGACCTCGCCCATGTGGATCCGTCGGAGCTCGGCCCCACCACCATCGGCCAGGGCGAAGCCCAGTCGAAGGCGCCGGAGCCCGCCCCCGCCACGGCCGTCATCTCCCGCGGCTTCACCCGCGGCAATGCCGACCGCCTCATGCTGATCCCCGGCGGCGGCGCAGGCGTTGTCCAGCGCACAGGCGCCGTGACCATGGGTGCGAACGCTCTCAAGAGCGAACTCGCCCAGCCCGCCGCGCAGGAGCAGACCGTCGGCGAAGCCGAGATGTCCAAGCTCCCCTTCGCTGCCCCCGCCGCGCCGTCGATGGCCGACAAGCGCGCCGAGGCCAAGATGAAGGGCTATGTCGGTGAAGCCTGCCCCGAATGCGCCAACTTCACGCTGGTGCGGAACGGAACATGCTTGAAGTGTGATACCTGCGGATCCACAACCGGGTGCTCGTAAAACGAAAACCCGGCACATGAGTTGAGGACGCTCACAAAGGTTGGCGAGAATCTCGCTAACCGCGCCTCAAACGAAGACAAAGTCCGCCGCACCCCTGTG
Source organism: Microvirga sp. (assembly GCA_050789065.1). Classification (GTDB taxonomy): domain Bacteria; phylum Pseudomonadota; class Alphaproteobacteria; order Rhizobiales; family Beijerinckiaceae; genus Microvirga. The sequence goes on along the minus strand of JBOZRS010000047.1, from coordinate 1,520 downwards.
GCGGACGCTCTCACCTAGCTTTCAAGCCCCCAGATCCAGTCCGGGCGGCCTCCATGGCTGCCCGGCAATCTTGAGCAGAACAAACCAGGATCAGCCCCCCCCCCCAGGCAGCAGGCCAGCGCCATCGGGAAATCCGAAATGAATATGATGATGAGTCCCATCACCCCGCAGGCAGAGCAGTTCCTTGAGGACCTAGCCGAGGAACTCGATATCCCTGAGCACCGCTACGACGACGCAAAGACCAGCTAAGAGCTCCTCGGCAACTGGCTGAAGCGGGACGAGGCGACCGTCCGTCAATTCGATCCGCACATCTACGTCCAAGGGTCCTTCCGCCTCGGCACTGCCATTCGGCCGCGCGAAGACGAGGATGAGTACGACGTCGATTCCGTCTGCGAGTTCAAGCTCCTTACGAAGTCCCAGTTGAGCCAGGCTGAACTGAAGCGTCGCCTAGGGGTCGAGATCCACGCGTACGCTCAAAGCACGAAGGTTCATGCGCGGTTGCGTCAGGTCAGATACCTTGGAAAACGGGCGACCGCTTCTCAAGAAAGGCCGCAACACCCTCCGCGAAGTCTTGGGTCTTGGTCATGGCGACAAACGCTGCCCGCTCCGCTTCCAGCTGTGCGGCCAACGATCTGGAAGCAGCGCTCTCCAAGAGTTGTCGGAAAGTCCCATAGGCGCGGCTGGGACCCTAGGCGACCTTTCGCGCAACCTGGTCGAGCTCGGCGTCGAAGCTTGCTGCCGGTATGATCGCATTCACGATATCCCAGCTTTTGGCTTCATGGGCGTTCAGCGTTCGGCCCATCATCATCAGCTCGCTCGCCCGGCCATACCCAACCTTGTGAGCAAGCAACCAGCTGCCACCGCAATCGGGTATCGTTCCGAGCCGGTCATAGGCGAGAATGAAGCGCGCATCATCCGCTGCGACGACGATATCAGCCATCAGAGCCAGACTCAGTCCGGCGCCCGCTGCGACGCCGTGGACTCCAGCGATGATTGGAGCTTCGAGTTCTCGTAAACACAGGATCGCCGGGTGCAATCTGTCGAGCAGCTCATTGATCGCCGCTTCAGCTCTCTTGGCTTCTCCGGCGAATGCGGCAACATCTCCGCCCGCCATGAAAGCGCGGCCCTCCCCTTTCAATACGACACATCTGAGTCCCTCCTGCTGTGTCAGGGCTCGGACGACGGACAGGAACTCTCCAGCAAGACTTCTGGTGATGGCGTTGAGGGCCTGCGGGCGATTGAACGTGATCCGGCCGATGCCACTGTCACGATCAAACTGATAGCGCACCTCCTCGTTGCCGCTCATTGAAGTGCGTCCCGGAGTTCAGGCAGCACCTGGAACAGGTCGCCGACGAGGCCGTAATCGGCGACCTGGAAGATCGGGGCCTCCTCGTCCTTGTTGATCGCCACGATCACCTTGGAGTCCTTCATCCCGGCCAGGTGCTGGATCGCCCCGGAGATGCCCACCGCGATGTAGAGGTCGGGCGCCACCACCTTGCCGGTCTGGCCGACCTGCCAGT